>JANMGP010000274.1:0-65730 GCA_031374705.1 Verrucomicrobiaceae bacterium
TCGATGCTGAACTGGTCGAACGGCATGTCCGCATTGAGCGCCTTCACCACCCAATCGCGCCAGAAATACTGGTGCGTGTCGCCATCCTGCTGAAAGCCATTGCTGTCCGCATAGCGCGCCGCGTCGAGCCACGGGAGCGACATCCGTTCGCCGTAGTGCGGAGACGCGAGCAGCCGCTCGACGACCTTTTCATAAGCATCCGGCGAAGTGTCGGCGATAAAAGCGTCCACTTCCTCCGGCTTTGGCGGGAGCCCGATGAGGTCGAGCGACAGCCGCCGGATGAGCGTCTCGCGGCTCGCTTCCGGCGATGGCTGCAAACCCGCCGCGTCCAGCTTTTCCAAAACGAGCCCGTCGATAGGATTGCGCGCCGATGTCGGGTTCTTCACCACCGGTGCTTGCGGGCGGACGGGCGGCAAGTAGGCCCAGTGTTGCGAATAGTTCGCGCCTTCGCTGATCCACCGCTTCAGAGTCTCCTTCTGCGCGGGCGAAAGGCGGCGATTCGACTTCGGCGGCGGCATGAGGTCATCGCGGTCGTCGGTATTGATTCGCGTGATGAGCTCACTCGCGTCCGCATTTCCCGGAACAAAAGCCTTCAGTTTCAGCGCCACGTCCCGAACGTCCAGCCGCAGGTCGGCCTCGCGTTTATTCGGGTCCTGCCCGTGGCAGTAAAAGCAGTTTTCCGAGAGAATAGGCCGGACATCGCGATTGAAGTCCACAGGCGCGGCATGCACCGGCGCGGAAATCGCGATGAAGAAAAGAGCGGCGGGATATTTAGTCACACCGCATCAACCCGCAGCCTGCGCACGGTATTAGCCGCCAATCCCGCCACCCCACCAGGCAGTCCCGCGAACAACTGGAATCTGCTGAGCCGCATCAGGGCTTTAAAGCAGCGCGAATGTCGCCCGTATTACAACAACGAAAAGCGTGAGGAACAAACTCGTCTTCCACGTCGGCCCTAGCGTGCGTGCGGCAGATCTCACGGCAGCGATCGACGGGCCGGTGCGCATCGGCGGGATGCGCGAGCCAGTGCGTTCAGTAGCGCGCCCAGTCTCGCGTTCGCCCGGATGCCCGCAGGCAGCGGTCAGTTCGTTCAACAGTGTGTGATCGTCTGATTGTAGCTTTTTCCAAGTGCAGAGCGCGGTTTCGAGACGGCGGGTGTAGCACACGTGATCAGGACTATCGTTCATCGACGCCATCAGTTCGTGGATCTGGCGCAGCACTTCTTCGACATGGTCCCAATGCCGTAGCCACGCGACTTTCCAATGCTCCGGCGCGCCGTGCTCATCGCCAAAATCCCACGCCTCGCGCATCCCTCCAGCCAAGTCGGCACCCAACTTCCAGAATCGCGCA
Organism: Verrucomicrobiaceae bacterium; assembly: GCA_031374705.1. Classification (GTDB taxonomy): domain Bacteria; phylum Verrucomicrobiota; class Verrucomicrobiia; order Chthoniobacterales; family Chthoniobacteraceae; genus SXWH01. The sequence continues at coordinate 1,351 of JANMGP010000274.1, forward strand.
ATATCCGTGCGAAGCCCCTGCTCAAGCCCGCACCGTGTGTCGAACGTATTGTTATTCATCATGCGACGACGCTAAACTCCTCGAAGCGCCCGTAAAATGGGGTAAGAACCTACCGCTTGGTGAAGCGCCTCCCGAAGTCCTGCACTCGACATCCAGCGACACCCTTCCTTGCCATCGGGCACACGCTTCTGACATAGTTGCGCCAATGAAGCTCCAGTCTGTCATCACCGTCGCGCTAACCACGCTCGCCTCAACACTCCATGCCGCGCCGGAGGAGAAAGTGCCCACATTTGCCGAGGACATCGCACCGGTAGTCTTCGCAAAATGCGCCGGGTGCCATCGCGACGGACAGGCCGCGCCTTTCACCTTGCATACTTATGCCCAGGTGAAAAAGCGCGCGAAGCAGATTGGCGAAGTGACCGGCGAGCGCGTGATGCCGCCATGGCACGCGGACCGCGGAGCCGTGGATTATGCGAACGACCGTTCGCTTTCCGATGCCGAGGTGGCGCTCATCCGCCGCTGGATCGATGCAGGCACGCCCGAAGGCGACGCTGCAAAGACGCCGCCGCTGCCGAAATTCCCCGAAGGCTGGGAACTGGGTGAGCCGAGCTTTGTCGCAGAGATGCCGGAGGCGTTCACCGTCCCGGCGGAGGGGAAGGATATGTACCGGAATTTCGTCATCCCGCTGAACCGCACGGAGGACACGTGGGTGAATGCAATCGAGTATCGGCCGGGAGCGCCGAGCGCGGTGCATCATGTCCTTTATTTTCTCGATACCGAGGGCAAGGCGCGGAAATACGATGAAGCCGATCCAGCTCCCGGCTATAATGGGATGGGGCGCAGCAACGGTAACTTCCGGTATCTCGGCGGATGGGATCTCGGAACGCAGAATGCGCCGGTGCCGTACGGGCTCGCATGGATGATCCCCAAAGGCGCGGACCTTGTTCTGCAAGTCCACTACCACCCGACCGGCAAGGAGCAATCGGACAAGGGGAAAATGGGGCTGCACATTTCACCAAAGCCGACCGCCAGGCCGTGGTCGATCGCACCCGTCCCGCCGTTTTTCGGCATCCTGTCGGGAATCCACATTCCTGCGGGAGCGAAGGAATACATCAGGGAAAGCAGTATGGTTCTGCCGGTGGACGTCGAAGCGATCGCAGTGAACGCACACGCACATTACCTGGGCAAGCGGATGGAAATGACGGCGACGCTGCCGGATGGAACGAAGCAGGTGCTGCTGAAAATGTCGGACTGGCACTTCGCATGGCAGGAGGACTACGCGTTCAAGCAACCGGTGAAGCTGCCGGCCGGCACGCGGCTCGACTCGCTGATTTCGTGGGACAATTCGGACAGCAACCCGCATCAAACAAATCACCCGCCGAAAGACGTGAACTGGGGCCCGCGTTCGTCGGACGAGATGGGAACAATCACCCTCACGGTGATGATGAACACGCCGGAGGAGAAAGCGAAGCTGCATGCCGAGCTAAAGCGATCGCTGACGGCGCAGTTTATCCGCCGGGCCTTTGAAAACGATGTCGCAGGCATGGCCGCGGTGAAGAGCCAGATTTCATCGGACGTGAAAGGAGTGCCCGAGGCAGACCGGCTGGGCTATTTACGGATTTTGCTCGCGACTCTGGACAAGAACCGCGACGGAAAACTCGATGATGAAGAAGTCAAACCTGCAATCGAATTGGCGCTGCCCGCGATGAGAGGTTTCGGGCAGATCGGCTTCGACTAGGCGATGCTGCGCGCTCTCTTCTGCGTCCTTGCGTCATTTGCGGTGAACATTGCCAGCGCTGCGCCGCTCACCTTCCCCGACTCGACAGGCGCAAAGCAAACGCCGCTAGCGACAGACGATCGCAAGGCGACGGTGCTAATCTTCTTGATGCACGATTGCCCGGTGGCAAATGCAAGCGCCCCGGAACTGACGCGCATTGCGGCGGACTTCGCACCGCGCGGCGTGAAATTCTTCGGCGTATATGCGACCGAGACTGCGCAGGAAATCACCACGCATCGCAAGGAATACAAACTCCCCTTCCCCGGCCTGCTCGACGCAAAGTGCCTGCTAGCCCGCCACGCCGGAGCGACGCGTGTGCCCGAGGTCGCTGTCTTTTCGGCAGGCGGCGAATTGATTTACCGAGGACGCATCGACGACCGTGCGACGCAGCCCGGAAGAATGAAACCCACTGCGTCCCGACACGACCTGCGGGCAGCGCTCGAAGCCACTCTCACCGGAAAAAAACCGGAACCGCGTTTCACGAAGGCCATCGGCTGCTACCTGCCGCTGTAGTTATTGCTGGCTCTTCCCGCGGCGCAGTCGGAACGGCTCGCTCTTTGCAATCGCAGCGACCAGCGCCGAGAACTTCCAATTTTCTTTCGCGAGCGAGTCCACGATGTTGTCGATCGCGCGCTCGTCGTAATACTCGAGCCCGCGCCCGACCGCGAAGATGAGCATTTTCTCCGACACACAGCGACCGAACTTCTCGCGGCGATCCTTCAGCATCGTCTTAAGCGCGCCCAAACTGCGGACTTCGAGGCCAGGGACCTTGTCTCCGATTTCCAGCGCACGGCCCTGCTCATCCTTCTCACGCCAGCGACCGATGCCGTCAAAGTTTTCAAGCGCGAAGCCCATGGTGTCCATCTTCGCATGGCAGTTGCCGCACTTCGGGTCGGCGCGATGCTGCATCATTTTCTCGCGAAAAGTTCCGGAGAGTTCCTTGCGTGATTTATCCTCGATGCTGGGGACGTTCGGTGGAGGCGGCGGCGGCGGTTCACCGAGGATTTGCTCAAGGATCCATTTGCCGCGCTTCACCGGCGACGTGCGTGTCGGATTTGAAGTCACAGTCAGAACGCTCCCTTGCGTGAGAAGTCCCCCCCGCTGAGTGCCGGCAAGAGAAACGCGGCGGAAATCTTCTCCCCGAAATCCGCCGGGCGGATAGATCTCATAGACTTCGCTCAGCCTCCGATCGAGGTAGGTGAAATCGCCATCGAGCATGTCGAGAATGCTGCGATCTTCCCGGACGATCTCCGCGAGGAAAAGGCGAGTCTCTTCGAGCATGGATTTCTTCAGACCGGGACGCCAGCGCCTGAAAACCGACTCGTCCGCATCGTGATTGGCAAGCCGCCGGAGTTGCAACCACTGCATCCCGAAGTTCTCGACGAGCGTCTCTGCACGCGGGTCTTTGAGCATTCGACGGACTTGCGCGTCGAGATTCACAGCAAGCTTGCGTTCGGCGGCGAGCTTCATCAACTCCTCGTCGGGCATGGTGGACCAGATGAAGTAACTGAGGCGCGTCGCAAGCTGAAAATCATTGAGTGGATGCGGCTCGGAATTGTCCGGGGCATCATCGGGCTCCATTCGGAAAATGAACTTCGGCGATGAGAGAACAGCGATGGCTGCCTCCCGAATGGCAACATTCATGTTTGCGCCGCGGGCGAGTGCGGCGTCTGAGATTCCAGCCGCGCGTTCGATCTCGTCCGCCTGAACAGGTCGCCTCCACGCACGAGACATGAAAGAAGCGAGAACCTCCCGGACTTGCTCGCGCGGAGTCTTGCCCGCGATGCCGCTCATCCGACGTTGCATAAACGGCGTGGAGCGATCGAGCGGACCCTCGACCTGCAAAAAGCTCAGCACCACAGTCTGCGGCGGATTGGCTTCCGCGTCCTTGACCATCGCCACGGCAACCCGGTCGATACCTTTCATGAAAGGCATCTTCACTTCAAAAGTTTGCGCCTCCTTTTCAGAGCGCGCAGTGACTTCGACTTCGCGAAGCACCCGGAACTTCGCGAGCTGGTTGACCTTTTCGATTTCCAGCGACCCGGCCTTGTCCTTCTCGGGATTTTCGATTCCATCTCCCGCAACAATCATCGCGATCCGAACGGGACGTCCGGATGGCGACTCCGCATAGACCCGCGTGCGGAAGGTGTATTCCTTGCCGGCGGCAGGGGTAAAAGGCGTATTGATTGGTCCTGTGCCGACATGATCCTTGCCCGGCGTCATCGCGCGCCACTCTCCGCGCATCGGCACGGATACAGAACCGGGCTCGGTGAAGCGCGCCGGCATGTGACGCTTGTTGGGCTGCGGAAGCTCGGAGGGGATTGCGAGATTCGCGACCGCGACCGCTGCGTCGAGGTAGCGCTCCATAAGGACCGGCGACACGGACAGAACATCGCCGATATTGTCGAATCCATGGCCTACATCATCGCTCGGAAAATCGGCTGCGGGCTTAAAGTCCACGCCCATCAAGTCGCGGATGGTGTTGTTGTATTCCGTTCGGTTCAGTCGCCGAAGCGTGACGCGACCGGGGTCGGGCTTGGCGGTCTTGTCGAACTCTGCAAAGACAGCGCGTGCGCTCTCTATGAATACGCGGCGCTCATCATCCGTGGGCTGCGGCTCGTCGTCGGGTGGCATTTCCTGCTGCTCCACGGCATTCAGAATCCCCTTCCATTTCTTCCGCGCCTTGAGCAGCGACGCAGCATCGCGGAATTCATGAAGTGTGAGATCCCCCTTGTGCTTCTCGCGCCCATGGCAGGCGACGCAGTGCTTCTCCATAAAAGAGACGCCTGCTTTTTCAAATGGCTGCGGTGCCGCCGCTGCAACCGCCACCGAGAATAAGACGAATACCAATCCAAAAACGCGCATAGATCGCGGTGACAACCGCAGCCGCGCGTGAACCTTTGGGAGGGCGTTCGTTCCGGGCTACCGGACCTCGCGCTTCACGTTCTCAAGATCGGCATCCACCATGAGCTTCGTGAGCGCGACGAATGTCGTTTGTGGCTCCCATCCAAGTCTGGCCTTCGCCTTTGAGTAATCGCCTATGAGGAGTTCGACTTCCGCCGGCCGCTCATAGCGGGCGTCGTATTTTACGAAATCCTGCCAGTTGAGACCGACGTGCTCAAACGCCACTTCGCAAAACTCGCGGACGCTGTGCGTCTCGTTGGTCGCGAGCACATAATCGTCGCCTTCGGGCTGCTGGAGCATGCGCCACATGCCCTCGACGTATTCTTTCGCATAGCCCCAGTCGCGCTTGGCATCCAGGTTTCCGAGGTAGAGGTCCTTCTGCAAGCCGAGCTTGATACGGGCTACGGCGCGCGTGATTTTACGCGTTACAAACGTCTCTCCACGGCGCGGGCTCTCATGGTTAAATAGGATGCCATTGCTCGCATGCATGCCGTAGCTCTCGCGGTAGTTCACCGTTGCCCAGTAGCCGTAAACTTTTGCAACGGCATAAGGGCTGCGCGGCCAGAAGGGCGTGGTCTCCGTCTGCGGGACGGCCTGCACTTTTCCAAACATTTCGCTACTGCTTGCCTGGTAAAAGCGGGCCTTCACTTTCGCTTCACGAATCGCTTCCAAAATTCGAATCGTTCCGAGCGCCACGATGTCGCCCGTGTTTTCCGGGATGTCAAAGCTCACTCGGACATGGCTCTGCGCGCCGAGATGGTAAACTTCCTCGGGGCTGATGCGGTCGATGAGGCGCGTGAGATTCAGCGAATCGCTCAGGTCCCCGTAATGAAGGAACATCCGGACGCCGTTGACATGAGGGTCCTGATAAAGGTGATCGATTCGCGAGGTGTTGAACGTCGATGCACGGCGGATGATGCCGTGGACTTCGTATCCTTTTTCGAGCAGCAAGTCGGCGAGGTAACTGCCGTCCTGACCGGTGATTCCAGTGATAAGCGCTTTCTTCATGTGGGCTGTAAACCCCTAGCAAATGGCACGCCATTGGCCGCTTGGCCAGAGGGATCGTACAGAAAGGTGATTTCAGTGCAGGCTTGCGCGATTTGTTGTGCGAGGGAACACTACTTTTGTGATCTTTAAGACAGTCCTCGCCATTCTTGCCTCCGCAGCAGTCGCAACCGCTGCGCCCAAAAAAAGCACCCCTCCGCCTGCGAAGAAAGCGCCGTCGAACACCTCGCCGAAAACCTACGACAACGATGGCGACAACACGCCCGCAGCGCCCGTGCAGAGCGGTGCGCAGGCAACGCTTGATGCCGCCGACCTTGCGGAGTTCCCGTACCAGTCGCCCCTCGCGCAAAAGTTCATCAAAGCGGCCCTGCATCTCACGAAATGCCGGCTCACGTATCAGTTCGGCTCGAGCGACCCCGCAAACGGCGGGATGGATTGCAGCGGCACGATTCACTTTCTCCTCCGCTACATGGGCCTGAAGGAACCACCGCGGGATGCAAGCTCCATCTATCTGTGGGCACAATCCTACGGCACTTTGAAGGAAGTCCGAACGAGCGATCTCAACGATCCCCGGATGAAGGATCTCCGCCCCGGCGATCTGCTTTTCTGGGAAGGCACTTACGGCGTGAATCGCAATCCGCCCATCTCCCACGCCATGGTCTATCTCGGGAAGGAAAAGGCCACCGGCGCACCGGTCATGGCCGGCGCCAGCGATGGCCGGAAGTACCGCGGCGTGAAACGCAACGGCGTGAGCGTCTTCGATTTCGTCCTCCCAAAACCCGGCAGCCGTGCAGTGTTTGTCGGGTATGCGAGGGTCCCGGGCCTGTAATCAGGAGCGCGCGGCCGCCTATTTCAGCCTCAGTCCTTTTCGCAAAAAGGTCGGGATATCGAGGTCTTGTCCATCCACAATCGTCGGTTCGCTTTTCTCGAAACGCCCTCTATTGACAGGCTCGAATTGCATCTGCTCGACCTTCTCTTTCTTCGCCGCTTGCGCAGCCTCAAGCGCTTCAGGCTCCGATAATTCGCGGAACAGCTCCGGCTCCGGCTCGCCTTCAAATTCCTCGTCCTGACGTGTTGCCGCAGCCACTGGAATTTTGCGTTCGGCCTTGCGCTCAGGTTTCCGGATCGGCTCGGCCGGGTCGCTGCCCGTTGCGGAAATGATCGTGACCGAAAGTCTTCGCCCCATCCGGGCGTCCGCGGAAACACCAAGGTGCAATCGCACATGCTCGCCGACATGACGCTGCACCTGCTCCATGAGCATGCTGACCTCCGGCACGGTGATTTCGGGGCCCGCCGCAACATGGACAATGACGTCGCGAGCCTCAGCGAACATCTGTCCAAGATTCATCAGCGGACTGCGAAGCGCGCGCTCCAATGCATCGACTGCACGACTTTCACTGTCGCTCTCGCCATGGCCGAAAAGGCACCGGGCGTCCTTTCTGTGCAACACCGTCGCGAGCTCATCCAGACCGACTTGCAACAATCCGCGCCCGGTCACGATCGAAACAAGGGAGCGAATCGCCTGACACAAGATCCCGTCGGTGAGCGCGAACGCCTCATGCGCCGGTGCCGTAGGCTCGACCAAATCCCGCATCTTGTCGTTTTCAAAACAGATCACCAGTTGCGCCTGCTGCCCGATTTGCTTCAGCGCAGTGTCGGCTTGTTGCTGGCGGCGCTTTCCCTCAAAGCCAAATGGAAGCGACACCAGCGCGACCACAACGGCTCCACACTGTCGCGCGATATTCGAGATGAGCGGTGCCCCGCCGCTGCCCGTACCTCCGCCGAGCCCGGCGCATAGAAAGATCAAATCCGAACCCTCCAGGGATTCGCGGATAATCGACGCGGATTCATCCGCCGCATCATATCCAGCATCAGGATCCCCGCCCGCACCGGTTCCCTGCGTCCCGAGCTGCACCTTGCTTGGCGCGCGGGACGCCGACAGGTCCTGCTCATCGGTGTTCATCGCCACAAAACCGACTCCCTCCAAATGCTCGTGGATCAATCGTTCCAAAACACGGGAGCCTGCGCCACCGAGCCCGATGATACGGATGTTTGGCGGACGATTTTTCGACGCTCTCGGGTATTCAATCATGACGGTTAAATGGGCTACTTTCTTCCGGAGATGAGCCAGCCAAAGATGCTGCCAAGAAAGCCTTTGTGCTCCAGCTCGAAGGTCGCCTGCGCATACTTCACAAGGCCTATCGCGGTAGAATACTTCGGGTTCTCAAAAGCGGAAATGTTGCCCGACAAATTCTGCGCCCTGGTCAATTGCACGGGCAATCCAAAGACCTCCTCAGCGAGATGCTTAACGCCGCGCATCAATGAACTGCCGCCGGTGAGGACGATTCCCGCGCCGAGCATATCGAGCACATTTTCATCGACGAGGCGCTTCTTGAGGAGTTCCAGCGTCTCGCGAACGCGCATGTGGATGATTGTGTTCAACGCCTCCCTCTCAATTTCCTTCCCGGCAAAACCATGTTCGTCGCGCAGCGAAATCACATCTCCGGGAACGCTGTTTCCGAGCGTCACGCAACCGTGCTCGATCTTGAGCTTTTCCGCCTTCGCCATCGGGATCCGCAGCCCAAGCGACAGATCGTTCGTGATGTGGTCGCCACCGAGCCCCAGCACACCGCTGTGCTCCACCGCCCCATCCAGGTACGCCATGTAGCCCGTCGTCCCGCCGCCCATATCGATCATCAGCGCTCCGATGTTTTTCTGCTGTTGATCGAGCACCACTTGCGCCGCGGCAAACGGATTGAAAACGATGTCCTCGACCTCCAGCTCAAGATCCTTGACGCACCGAATCGTGTTTTTGATCCGGCTCGCAACACCATGAATGATGTGGAAATCCGCCTCCAGTTTCCGCCCGTACATGCCGACAGGGTTCAGCACACCCTCCTGCGAATCCACGTAGTAATGCTGAAGAATGGTGTGCAGAAACGTGTTTTGCGATGATACGGAAATGTCCCTCGCCTTTTCTTGCACCGCTTCCACGTCTTCGTTCGAAATCTCGTCGCGCTCGTCCGGGAGCAGGTGCTCCCCACGGCTGTTGAAGCTCGTCATGTGCGCACCAGTGACGCCCAGATAGATGTTTTTGATGAGGACGTCGCTTTTTTCCTCGGCCTCCACCACCGCTTCCCGAATGCACTTTCCGCAGATATCAAAGTCCACGATCTCGCCCTTGCGCACTCCGCGGGATGCAGCTTCGCCAACACCGATCACCTTGATCGTGCGGTCGCTTTTGATTTCACCAACGACCACACACACCTTCGACGTGCCGATTTCCACACCTACAACTATCTCGTCTTTTGCCATCACGAGCGGGTTAAGAATGGTTTGTACAAACCGTGGTCCGGGTTCGCCTTTTTCGGCTCTTTCTTGGGCACTTCTTTCTTCGGCTCTTTTTTAACTTCCTTCTTCGAGTCGGATTTCGTGTCGGCGGCGTTCGCCTGCTTCTGCTTGAGCTCTTTTGTGCCCGGCTTCACGTTCTCCACTGCCTTCGGCGGAAAATCACTTTCTTCCGGCGGGAGCGGCGGAACCCACATAATCGGAATATTGCGCGACATCATCAAGTTGACCGTTGAGATCTGCTGGGAAAGGTCACGCTCCGCCTTTCGTGCGGCCTCCAGTCGGGCGAATTGTTCATCGAAGTTTGAAAGTCCAAAAGTGATCAGCGCCCCGTTCTGATCCTTTAATTCGATGCAATATCCTTTCGAAATGTCGAGAATGCGAGGCTGAAGACGCGGACCATCGGGGTGCTGCGGATCGATTTCGGTCGTCCTGCGAATCAGCTCCAGCGCACCCAAAAGCTCCGCACTGCGAATGACTTGCTTGGGCTGCAAGTTGTCAGTCACCACGCCGACAATGACCGGCAGAGTCTCATACTCGTGCAGGACCTGCTTCGGGCGGAACCAAGCTCCCTCCTTGTCCACGAGGTAACTCTTCGGATTGCTCAGATAGTCGTCGCTTGCTTTCGTCGTGATCCACGCCACCGGCTTGCGTTCTTTGATGCGAATCTCCATCCGGTTCGGAAGGTACCGGCGCACCTCGGCAAACTCCACCTGCGGGAGTTTCTTCAGTGCTTCCTGCATTTCCGGCAGACGATAGGAGAGGATGTTGTGCCCAAGTTGGAGGCCTGATGCCGCGATGACTTGGTCGCGCGTCAACGAAGACCCGTCACTCTTCACCGTCACGTCGCGCAATGCGTAGTCGGGATTCCGCCAGAACAGGCTGTTCCAGCCTCTCGTGATGCCGTAGTACGATCCGCCTAGAAGCGCGAGAACGAATGCGATTCGCAGGAAGCGGCCAATCCACATTGCAAATCGATTCCATCGCTCCCTGCCGCCGCGCGCGTTCACTTCGGCAAAGAATTGCTTCTTCCGCTGGCGGGCGGGTGTCATGCGAGTATTGCGGGTGCTGCGGCGGCTCATGGTCGGTGTGTTTCTAGGCTCTGGCTAATGAAAGTTCGGCGATGCGGCGGCATAACTCTGCGTAGCCAATGCCCACGGCGGCGGCGGCCTCGGGCAGTAGCGAAGACGGCGTCATCCCCGGGATGGTGTTGACTTCCAGTACGAATGGCTCGCCCGCATCAGAGAGGAGAATGTCAACTCGGCTGTAAACTTCAAGACCGAGCGCACGATGCGCAGCGATTCCTGTCTCTCGAACAAGCGCTGCGACCTCCGGCGAAAGGTCGGCCGGGCAGTAATGATCAGCACCGGCGGCCCCCGGGCTCATCCATGTGTATTTGTTCTCGAAGTTGTAAAAATCTTTCTTCGCAACGATCTCGATGACTGGAAGGGCGAGGTCGCCCACGATTCCGACCGTCAACTCACGCCCCGCGACAAACTGCTCAACGAGCAGTTCACGCCCGAATTTCCACACATCCAAGAGCGACTGCTCGAGTTGAGAAGACTCTTTCACGATGTAAACGCCCACACTGCTTCCCTCTTTTGGAGCCTTCAAAACAAAAGGCAGCGGGAGCGTGGGGCTCGCTCCATCATGCAGTATCTCAAACGCAGCAGTCGGAACTCCACGCTCGATCAATCGCTTCTTCGTCGCAATCTTGTCGATCGCAAGTTCACTCCCCGCGACGCCTTCGCCAGTGTAACGCACGCCGCGTCGTTCCAGTTCGCGCTGCACCTGGCCGTCCTCACCGAATGTTCCGTGAATGACGTTGAATGCCAGTTCCGTTCCTTCCGGCAGGACGAAGCGCGCATCTGTCACATCCACGGGAGTCACGATTGCACCGAGCGATTGCAGCGCTCCAATCACGCCCTCGGCGGACTTCAGGGAGACTTTGCGTTCAGATCCCGGGCCACCCATGAGGACGGCGATTTTTCGATTAGTAAGGTCCAGAGACATTTGAAAATGGTTCATGGTCAGAGAATACGGACGGCTTTCCGGATTCTTTCATTTTTCATCCGTGGAATCCCCTGCTCTCGCCGATGATTTGCACTTCGGTATTCAATTCGAGTCCCCGCTCTGACTTTGCTTTCTGTTTAATGAGTTCGATGAGTTCAATCACGTCGGCAGCGGTCGCACCGCCGTCGTTGACGATAAAATTTCCGTGGATCTCCGAGACCTTCGCACCGCCGACCCGCGTGCCTTTCAGCCCGAGTTCGTCTATCAGTTTTCCCGCCCCCACTGGTCCCGGGTTTTTGAAAATACAACCCGCGCTCGATTCGCGCGGCTGGGAAGTCCGGCGCTTTTGCTGACTCTCGTCTAGCTTGCGCGCTATCTCCTCCGGGCTCGACGGCGCACCGCGGAAAATGGCACTCACCGCGTAATTCTTCGCCAGAGTGGAGACATCGCGATAATGGACATCCATTTCGGAAGGCGTACGCGTGTGAAATTCGCCCTGTTCATCAACGTAGCGCACGCTGACGACTTGCTGGAAAGTCTCGCCGCCCATTGCGCCGGCATTCATCCGGAGCGCGCCCCCCACGTTTCCTGGAATTCCTTCAAACCACTCAAAACCACCGATCTGCGCGTCGCGTGCAGCGATCGCCAGTTCGCGCTGCTTCACTCCGACTGCCGCCGTGATGAATCCCTCGTGCACTTCCAGGCGCTTAAACTCGCCACGCGCGAGGTAGGCGACGACCCCGCGGATGCCGCCGTCACGGATCAGCAAATTCGAGCCGCGCCCCATGACAAACAGCGGGATTTCCCGCTCCGTACAAAAGCGAACCAGCCGCGCGAATCCCTCCTCCGTCTCCGGCTCCGCCCAGAACTGAGCGGGACCGCCGATACGCATCGTCGTGTGTTTTGCGAGCGGCTCGTAGAGTCTGATGACACCTGCGCCCATCACGACTTGAAGTTCATCGAGAATGGCGACGTCCTTCGCCAGCACCGCTCCCTGCTCGTGGATGTTTCCCGCTCCAAGGGTAATGATCAGGTCTCCCGGCTCGAGAATCCGACCCACATCATAAATCATCTGTTCGCGTCGGGGCTGAAACGAGCAGTCTTCCTGCCCCGTCTGCTGCGCGATCGCATCGACTATCGTCTGCCCGCTGATGCCCGGAATCGGCTGCTCGCTCGCGGCATAAACATCCGCCACCACGAGGACATCCGTATCTTCAAACGCACGGCCGAAATCATCCTTGAGCGCCTGCGTCCGCGTGTACCGATGCGGCTGGAATAGCGTAATGATACGCTTCCGTCCGGTCTGCCTCGCGCTCGCCAGGGTCGCACGGATTTCGGTTGGATGGTGCCCGTAGTCATCCACAAACATAAAGCGCTCGCTCCGGTATTTGATCTCAAACCGGCGCTTTGCACCGCGGAAAGTTTCAAGGGCGCTCGCGATTTTTGAAAACGAAATTCCGAGTTCCGTTGCGAGCGCGATCACCGCGGTCGCATTGCTGATGTTGTGGCGGCCCGGAACGTTCAACGTCACGGCCCCGAGCAGTTCGCCCGCACGCGTCACGACGAAATGGGACTGGAAGTCCTTCGTGTGTACTGCCTCGAACCTGTAAAGCGCTGCGCGCGACTCCCCGAATGCGATCGTCCGGTGGTGTTTGGTGGTGACTAGACGAGCCGCATTCGGGTCGTCGGCGCAGAAGAAGACTTTCCCCGTGGTGTTCGAAAGCAGCCGCTCAAACGCTGCTTCGATCGCCGCAAGGTCGGCATAAAAATCAAGATGCTCCTCCTCGATATTGAGGATGATCGCATGTTCGGGATGGTAGCCGACGATTGTTCCATCGCTCTCGTCGGCTTCCGCAACGAAGTATTCGCCTGCGGGATCCCACAACGCGTTTACACCGAGAATCGGAATTTCCGCACCGACGTAATGCGATGGATTCAATCCACCGCATCGCAGGACATGCGCCGCCATTGAACTCGTCGTCGTCTTTCCATGCATTCCAGCCACGACGATTCCCTTTTTAAGTCGCATGATTGCCGCAAGAGCGTCCGCCCTCCGAACCATCGGGACTCCTTGCGCAACCGCCGCATCAAAATCCGGATGTCCGGGCTTGATCGCCGATGAATAAATGACCAGTTCGGAACCGGCGACCTTCGTAGGATTCGCAGGCGACGCGAAATCGAGTCCGAGCGTCTGTAGTCGCTGCGTTTCGATGGTCGTCGCCTTATCGCTGCCGCTCACTCGATGCCCCAGCGAAATACACAGTCCCGCGATGCCGCTCATGCCCGAACCCGCCACGCCGATGAGATGAATTCGGCGTGCTCCGGCAGTGAGAAAATCGGCGAGTCTAGATCCGTCCATCGTCATGCGCAGGATTTTAGGATAGTGTCGGCCACGAGGTCGGCAGAGTTTTCCGGTGCCAGCGAATGAGCGCTCGCCGACATCTCGCTGAGTCGCGAAGGAGAATCGAGGATTCCTGTGAGGTTCGCCGCAATCGCCGCTCCGGTCGCGTCGCTCTCACGCATCATCAGTCCGGCTCCGGCCTTCTCGAAAATCCGCGCATTCGCAGTCTGATGGTCGTCCGCGGCGAACGGGTAAGGGACCAAGATCGATGGGAGGCTGAAATGCGAGAGTTCGGTAAGGCTCGCGGCCCCGCTCCTTGCAATTGCAATATCGGCCGCTCCGTACGCGTCCTGCATCGAATGATGAAACGCAGCCACATACGCCTGCACGTTTGCCGCGGCATAGGCGTCGCGTGTCGATGCCTCGTCCGATTTTCCAGTGAGGTGAATTGTCTGCACCCGTCCGCCGATCGCAGGAAGCGCCTCGACGACGCGCCTGTTAATCCCCGCCGCACCCTGGCTTCCGCCCATGACGAGGAGCGTCGTTTTCTCCCGCGAAAGCCCAAAGGAAGCCCGCGCATCGCTCTTGTTCACGGGCTGCTTCAGCGCGCTTCGGATGGGCGTTCCCACGACTTCACACACCGCTTTTGGAAAGTGATGCCGACATTCCTCGAAACCCAGCAACACCCGTGTGACGTAGCGCGCATTGAGCTTGTTCGCCCGCCCGGGAATCGCGTTCGATTCGTGAACAAATGTCGGCACCTTGCGCTTCCGTCCCACGAAAATCGGAGCAAAGCAGGTGAAGCCTCCCATTCCGAGCACGGCGCTTGGATTCCATTCTGCGTAAAGCTGTGCGCACCGCTTTTTCGCAGCCTGGAGCTTTAACCAAAAACGCAAGAGCGCGAACGGCGACTTCGATTGCAGCCCCTCACCGGCAACTTTCTCGATGCGAAAGTCTGAGCAGCCTTTCGTCGCAACAGTGTCTATTTCTTTTTCCGAGATCAAAAGCATGACCTTGTGCCCGCGTCCGACCAGCACCTCTCCGACAGCGATTCCTGGAAACAAATGACCGCCGGTTCCACCGGCTGCTATCACAAAGTTCACCGCCACACCCTCCCGTTTCCCAAATCGGTCTCGGGTCTGCAACGAACTTGCAAAGCAGCACAAGGCGCGGTCGACTTACGTCCGCTCGCGCACAGCTTCATGCTCTTCGTGCAATTCGTGGACATAGCAACTGGACCTAGCTTTCCTCCCGTTTCGCGATTGGCGAATTCACGGTCGGAATCCGGGCGACCGGATTCTCAAATGGTTTGCCGGTAAGTCGGGGAGTGTTGAGCGGCCACCACCGCACGACGGGGTGCGCAAGGGACTCCTTTGCGTCGGAATCGATTTTGTGAACGCCGGCGGTTTTTGCGGACTTTTTCATCATGGATTGTGTTGGGTTCTTGAAATCAGAGTCGGGGAGTCGGGCGTGTCTGGATCCTCGCCCGCAGTTGAACGCCATCAGGATCATGTGCCTCGCCGTGCCCGCGGCGATAGATGCTGATGAGGATGCCGATTCCTCCGAGGCAGAAGGCGAGATTCGAACCGCCATAACTGATGAAGGGAAGCGGCAGTCCTTTGTTCGGAAGGACCATGGACGTAACGCCGATATTCAAGGCCGCTTGCAACGCGAGAAGCGCTACAATTCCGAAGCCAAGAAGCTTGCCAAACTGGTCGCTTGATTTCATGGCCACGACTGTGCCCGTCAGCAAGAGCGCGAGGAAGGCGCAGACGACTGTCAGCGTCCAAACAAGTCCCAATTCCTCGCCGACCATTGGAAAAATGAAGTCCGTGTGCGCATACGGGAGATACAGAAACTTCTGCATTCCTTCGCCGAGCCCGCGGCCGTCGATACCCCCGGAAGCGAACGCGATCAACCCCTGCAACTGCTGATACGCGTCTTCCGGGTATGTTTCCGGATACAAGAATGCCAGGATTCGCCCTGTTCGCTCAGGCATCAACTTGATCGCCAGCGCCAGCCCTCCGAAGCCGAGGATCGCAAGTGCGCCGAGATGCCATATTCTCGCGCCTGCGACGAACATCATTGTGATTGCCGTTCCACCAATGAGGCACGACGACCCCAAATCCACCTCTGGCGCGATGAGGACGATGAGACCCATGACCAGCGCGAGCGGAAACAGAAAACCCGCCTTGAATTCCTTCGCCCGCGGAAGCCTGATGGTTTTCGCCATCATCTCCTTTCGAGAGTACCACCAGGCGAGAATAATGATCGCCGCGAGTTTCGCAAACTCGGATGGCTGGGCCGTCTGCGACCCTACGCCGATCCACCTGCGGGCTCCATTGATTTTCCTGCCCACACCGGGCACGAAACACGCAATCAGCAACAGCGCTGCTGCACCATAGATCCACCAGCGGTATTTCTCGATTCTCCTGTAGTCGATCAGTGCAGCCAGACAACACATCGCGGCACCCACTCCCAGCCAGAAAAGCTGGCGCTTGAGGAAATACTGCGGATCACCCTTCGCTTCCAGTGCGTAGGCTCCCGTACTCGTGAGCATCAGGATTCCAATCGACACGAGCGCAACGACAGCGACCACCATTGTGAAGATGCAAAACATCACAAAGTTGTGGCGGAAGAACTCGATGAAGCGTTGAACGAAGGCGCGCATCGTCTATTTCTTCTGCGGAAGCTTCAATGACTGACCCGGCTGGATTTTCTTGGGATCCACACCTTTGTTGACCTTGACGAGATCGTCGTAGCTGACCGACTGCTCGCGCGCGATTTTCATGAGGCTGTCCCCCTTCTTGATCGTGTAATTAGTGGTGCTCATTTGCGCCGGTTTCGCGGACTGCGCGGCAGTCTTCGACAACGCCGGACTCACTGACTTCGGCGGGTTGTTTTTCACCAGATCCGCGCGATGGTCGGGCATTGCGGGCAGCGGTGGAAGCATGTTCTTGTCAGGCACATTCAATACCTGCCCAACATTGATGTCGTCCGCACCTTTCAATCCGTTCATCCTTACGAGGTCGGCAACCGTGACTGCGTGGTAGGTGGCAATTTTTGTGAGCGTCTCGCCCTGTTTGACGGTGTGCACCAACGTCCCGGTGCTGGGGAGCGTCTTCGGCGGGTTGTTCTCGATTGCCGCGGCCCCGCCTGACGGCGTTGCGGACGCGGACAGCGCCACCTTCGTTCCGCCAGCATCTGCGAGGAGGACTGCTCCGCTCTTCTTATCCTTCGTCGCAGGGATTGCCGCCGGCTCCGAGTTTTTGCGGTTTTCCTTGATTCGGGTGAATGCGACGATTCCCACGACGGCGACGATGTGCAAAATCAAAACGATGATGAACGCACCGGACAGCTTCGTGTCGTCGGTCTCTTCATCGTAGGTGGATGCTGCGGCGTTGCGCACTGCTGTGGCGTTCATCTTCTTCGGTTTCACGAAGAATTTCCGGAACTTGCGGATCGGATTATTCATGGCTGACTGGGCGTTGTTATTGGTTGGAGTTTCTGGACTATCTGGCGAAATTGGTTCCCGCGGTCGGCGTAGTTTTGAAACATGTCGAACGATGAGGTTCCGGGACTAAAAAGGACGATGTCACCGCTCCGTGCACGCGACTGCGCTGTTGAAACTGCACGCTCCAAAGAGCGGCCGACGTTGATGCACGAAACCCGCGGCGACCAATTGCGTTCGATACGGTCGGCCATTTCGCCGATCAGAATGGCGCACCTGCATTTGGCTGAAACAAGCGAGCTGACGCTGTCGAACTCGAAACCCTTGTCTTTCCCGCCCGCAATCAAAATGACCGGCCGGTTTTCGCCTGCGAGCGCTTTCTCGAGTGAATCCAGATTTGTGGCTTTGGAGTCGTTGACGTATTCAACGCCATCGACAACGCGAATCAGTTCACACCGATGCGGAAGCGCGCGATACGCGGAGAGCGGCGCGGCTAGTGACCCGAGGTCCAGTCCGAGCGCGACTCCCACTCCGAGCGAAGCCATCAGATTCTCAGCATTGTGGGAGCCGCGCAATTGCGTGGCACTCATCGCGAGCACCGGCTTCCCGCGGTGATAGATTACACCATCGCGAAGCTCGAAATCACCTCCCGAGACATACGCGCTGAACGTGATCCGCTTTGCCTTCAGTTCCGGAAGATTGTCCCGAAGATTGACGACCGCATAATCGTCCGGTGTTTGGTTTTCAAAGATCCGCAGTTTCGCGGCGCGGTAGCTCTCCATGTCCGGATAGCGGTCGAGGTGATCGGGCGCGAATCCAAGCCAGACCGCCACTTTCGGCCGGAACTGACGGATTTCTTCGAGTTGGAAACTACTGAGCTCGACAGTCACAACATCCAGTTCGCGGGCCTCCAGTGCTTTTGCGGAAAATGCCGGTGAAATATTTCCGCAAGCCACGGTTTCGACACCGACTGCGTTCAACATTGTCTCAACCAATTGGGTCGTCGTCGTCTTTCCGTTCGTGCCTGTGATTCCAACTACGGGACGGCCACAAACGCGGTCAGCGAATTCGAGCTCCCCAATAAGTTCGATCCGCTTCGCGCGGAAGTTCTTCACTAGCGGAACCACTGGATCGATTCCCGGGCTCAGGATGCCGAGGTCGTAAACCGTGGCGTCCGTGTCAGCGTCGGTTCCTGCGATGAACTCAATTTCCAGAGTTGCAAGTCGCTCGATTTTTTTAGCAAGCGCATCGGCGCTTCCACTGTCCAGGACCGCCACGCGCGCCCCAAGCGTACGCGCGAGCTTCGCGGCGCTCTCACCGCTTTCGCCCGCCCCGAGGACGGCAATATGAAGGCCGGATACGTTCATCGCAGTTTCAAGGTGGCGAGCCCGAGGAGCGCGCAAATAAAGCTCACAATCCAGAAGCGGGTCACCACTGCCGTTTCCTTCCATCCGCTCAACTCAAAGTGGTGATGCAGCGGAGCCATTTTGAAAATGCGGCGACCCTCGCCGAACTTGCGGCGCGTGTATTTGAAATAGAAACGCTGGAGCAGCACAGAGGCCGCTTCGACAACGAAAACGAAGCCGATAATCATCAGGAGGAGTTCCTGCTTCACGCAGATTGCAACGACGCCAATCGCGCCGCCGATCGCGAGCGAACCCGTGTCACCCATGAACATTTTCGCAGGATGTGCATTCCACCAGAGGAAGCCGAGGGAAGCCCCGGCGAGGGCCATGCAAAACACCGTGAGCTCTCCCGCCTGCGGATAGAATGGCACCTGCAGGTATTCGGCGTATCCGTAGTGCCCGGCAATGTAAGCGAGCACGGCATATGCAAACGTGACCGTCAGCGTGCATCCGGTTGCGAGACCGTCGAGACCGTCCGTGAGGTTCACGGCGTTTGACGTCCCCATGATGATTCCCGCAACGAAAAGGAACGTGATCACGAGGCCCATATTCTCGACGAGCATTCTTTTGTAGAACGGAACATACAGTGCCTGCGCTTGAATATTCAACTGAGGATCCCTCAGGAAAAACCACGTCACGCCAATCGCAATGACAAGCTGGACGATAAGCTTCGTGCGCTCTCGAACACCCGCGGAGTTTTTCTTGGCAACCTTCAAGTAGTCATCTGCAAAGCCCAACGCGCCGGCAACGAGCATGGACGCCAGCACCAGCCACACAAACGTGTTGTCAGGACGCGCCCACAGGACGGTCGAGACTACTGTGGACCCAAGAAGGAGGATGCCGCCCATCGTCGGAGTACCGGCTTTCTTGCCATGAAGATCCGCGAGCTTGTTCACCTCATCGGCGGTGCGAATCGGCTGCCCGAACTTTAGCGAGAGGAGTTTCCGAATGGTGTAATTCCCGAAAACCAGCGACAACATGAACGCCGTCAATGCTGCAAATACGGAGCGAAACGTGATGTATTGAAAGACGTTAAAAGCCTTGAAAAAATCGCTCGTCGCACCGGCGCTTAATCTCTCGAGATAATAGAGCATTACGCCTCCCTCCCTTTCTCCAATCCGGCAATCACGCGCTCCATTTTCGCAGAGCGACTGCCCTTCACCAAAACGATATCCCCCAGCTTCGCAAGTTTTCTGAGGACTTCAACAGCAGCATCGGTGTCGGCCACATGGACAATTTCCGCAACCCCCTTCGCAGAATCAGTGATCCAGCGCGCCTCGTCGCCAACGGAAATCAAACATCCGAGCCCCAATGCACCAGCCGCCTCGCCCACCCGACGATGGCCGGGCTCGCTCTCTGATCCGAGCTCGCCCATGCGACCGAGCACAGCGATGCGCCGGCCTTTGCCGGGACATGTCGCCAGCGCCTTCAGACCTGCAATCATGCTGTCGGGATTCGCATTGTAGCTGTCATCAAGGATCGTTATTCCCGCGATCTCTTTCTGTTGGAGCCGGCCCTTGCTGAGGCCCGGCTTCTTCAGCCCTTCGATGCATTCTTCGAGGCTCACTCCGAATTCAACCCCGGCGGCACATGCGAGGAGTGCGTTCCTCATCATGTGCTCGCCGGGCACCGGGAGTTCCGCGTTCAAGCACCGCCCAGTGGCATGAATACGGAATTTTATCCCGGATGAAATTGGCTCCACGTCGGTTGCGCGGAAGTCGCCGGTGCTGGTGCCGGCAGTGACGATGCGTGCGCGGCATCGCGCAGAGATGGCGGGGGTAAAATCGTCGTCGGCATTCAGGATCACCGCGCCCTTTTCGTGCACTGCGACTGCCAGTTCACCCTTCTCACTGGCAATGGCCTCGCGCGAACCCATGTATTCGATGTGCGCCACCCCGACATTTGTGATGATCGCCGCGTCGGGCTGCGCCATCGCTGCGAGTGGGGCAATTTCTCCCGGATGGTTCATGCCCATTTCCACAACAGCGACTTCGTCCGCAGATGTCAGCGAGAGAAGCGTCATCGGAACACCGATGTGGTTGTTCAGGTTCCCGGATGTCTTTGCAGTCCTAAATTTGCGGCTCATCACTGCGGCGGTGAAGTCCTTCGTAGAAGTCTTTCCATTACTTCCGGTGATCCCGATCACCCGCACCGGCAGGCTCGCACGATAATTCCTCGCAAGGTCCTGAAGCGCTTTCAGCGTATCAAGCACTTCAACGATCCCAAATTCCGAAGGCAGTCCGACGGGTGCCTTTTCCACGATCGCGCCGGCAGCTCCGAGATTCGCCGCATCGCTGATGAACTTGTGCCCGTCGAAATTCTCACCGCGCAGCGCCACGAATAGATCTCCGGGTTTTAGAGCTCGAGAATCGGTGCAGATGTTTTCCACCATCGCTGCCGCTCCACCCGAGAGCAGACGTCCTCCGGACCAGCTTGCGACCTGACTGAGCGGCGTTCTGTCCACTAGTAAGCCCCCCCTTCATCTCTCCGGTCGCGCTCGGGCCCGCGGTCCTGATCATCATTCCATGGATTGCGCGGCTGGCGACGGGTCACACTCTCACGGCGATCGAGCATTGCGCTCGCCGCGATTGCCGCATCATCAAAGGGCAGCGTGTGATCTGCAAATTCCTGGTAGGTTTCGTGTCCCTTGCCGGCGAGCAAAATGATGTCCCTCGGCCCCGCCATCGCGATAGCACGAAAAATGGCCTCCTTGCGGTCGGGAATAATCTCCGGAACAAGCCTGCGGAAGCCGGGCTTGATATCCTCAATGATCGCCAGCGGATCTTCCTTTCTTGGGTTGTCACTCGTGACGATCGCGAAGTCCGCATGTGCATCCACTGCCGCCGCCATTTTAGGGCGCTTGTCGCGGTCGCGGTTTCCACCGCAGCCAAACAAAACGATCAGCCGCGCCGGCTGCAATTCCCGGAGCGTTCGGATCACGTTGATCAAAGCATCATCACTGTGCGCGTAGTCCACAAACACGCGGAATGGTTTCTTCCCGCGGACCGCCTGCATGCGACCAGGAACGGCGGGCGCATCTGCGAGAGACTTCACGGCGTTACGCACCGGAACCCCCATCGCATGGGCGCTCGCGATCGCGGCGAGACTATTGTAAACATTGAAGCTGCCGATGAACGGCATCTTAACGAGGTAGCTCTTCCCGAGTGCATCAAGTTGATACTGTGTCCCCTCAAACGTCATCCTCACTTCGCTCGCTCGGAATTGCGAGTTGGCACCCTGTCCGTAGGTAAAGAACTCCACCGCTTTTCCGATGCGATCGATCAGCCGGGATGCGAACCGGTCATCGAGATTGATCACCGCCCGGCCCTTCTTTTTTTTCTGCGAGACAAGCCCTTCAAAAAGGAGCGCTTTCGCGTCAAAATACGCGTCCATTGTTTTGTGAAAATCCAGATGATCCTGGCTCAGATTGGTGAAGGCTGCGACATCCACTTCCACGCCTCGCAGACGATCCTGAATCATCGCATGCGAACTCGCTTCCAGCGCACAGGCCTTGCACCCGGCAGAACGCATCTGCCACAGCAACTCCTGGACATCGGCACTCTCGGGCGTGGTGCGGGTCGCCGGCAATTCACGATCGCCGATCACGTATCGTACCGTTCCGAGCAGGCCGCACCGCATCAGTTCCGCATCGCAAAGGTGCTTGATGAGAAAGGTCGTGGTCGTCTTGCCGTTCGTACCGGTGACTGCGGCGATCTTCAGATGATGGGAAGGGTTGCGAAAAAACGCGGCGGCTAGATCCGCCAGCGCGTGCCGGGCGTTCCGAACCTGAATGTGCGCGGCCTTCGTCACCAGCCCCGGCTTTTCGGAAACGATGGCTACGGCACCGCGATCGATGGCGGCATCGATGAACTGCGTTCCGTCCACCTTCTCGCCGGCAAGGGCGACAAACACCGCGCCCTCGACAACCTGCCTGGAATCATAAGCGATCGCCGTAACCTCGCGATCCTGCGCTCCTGTCACTGCGAGCGTCTCCACGGATTTCAAAAGGACATCAAGCTTCATAGCTTACCCTCCTTTTCCCGCTGCTTGCGAAACGCGATTTCCTCATCGAATAGCTGCGGGTCCGGTTGCAGTCCGAGATGAGCGGCGACGCGCTCTGCGATTTTGGAGAAAACGGGCGCGGCGATCATACCACCAGTATCCGCACTTCCGTTCACAGTCGCGCTATCGTCGATAATGACAATCATACAAAAGCGTGGTGCCTCCGCCGGCATATAGCCGACGAACGAGCAAATGTGGTCCTCGTTGGAGTATTTCTTTGTCTCGTGATTGAAAATCTGGGCCGTTCCCGTCTTGCCCGCCACGCGGAAGCCGGGGACACGCGCCCGAATTGCGGTTCCGATTTTGGAGGTTACTTTTTCCAATGCGCCGCTGACCTCGTGAGCGGTCTTTTTGGTAATCAATCCCTCCTTTACAATCTGTGGCTTGAACTGCACCACGATCCCGCCGGCGTCGTCCGTGATATCGCGCACGATCTGGGGCGTGATGAGGTTTCCGCCGTTCGCAATCGCGCAAGTTGCAGTAACCACTTGGAGCGGGCTCGCGGCAACCTCATGCCCCATTGGGATGTGATACATTGTCGGCGCGGTCCACTTGGAAATGGGAGCGAGCATTCCGCGAGTCTCTCCCGGCAGAGCGACACCTGTGCGGGAGCCAAAACCGAAATCCCGGATGAGGGAGAAAAACTTTTCCGGCCCAAGGCCCAACCCAAGTTTGACGGCACCAATGTTGGACGACTTGGCGATGATGTCGGACACCGACAAATCTCCGTAGTTGTGATGATCTTTGAGGATGCCGCCTTTGTAGGGAAGGCGTCCGTTCTCGCAGAAGATCATCTTATCAATCCAAGCCTTCCCGCAGTTGAGCGCCCCGGCGGCCGTGATGGTCTTAAAAGTCGAGCCGGGTTCATACGCACCGGAGACTGCAAAGTTTAATCGCTGCTCGGGCTTCGCGTTCTTCGGGAAATTCGGATTATAAACCGGCCGATTTGCCATGGCCATGATGTCGCCCGTGTTCGGATCCATCATCATCACACACGCACGCTTCGGCTTCAGTGTTTTGCATGCGGCCTCGAGTTCCTCCTCAACGATTTGTTGCACGCTGAGATCGATCGTCAGCCGGACATGCGCGCCATGTTTCGGTGCCCGCTCGGATGCGCGCATCGCCACCAATTCCCTGCCGTTTGCATCCTTCTGATAAAAGCGCTGGCCTTCGAGCCCGGTCAGCCATTGATCCATCGACCGCTCGATCCCGTCGACTCCCCCGAATGTGCCCTCTTTCAGCTCGTGGCCGTTTTCGTCGTAGGTGGGGAGATATCCGTAAAACCCGACGACATGCGCGAGCAGAGTCCCGACGGGATAGATCCGCTCGAAATCCTGCTCAAAGGAAACGCCGCGAACACCTGCTTCCGCAAGGGTCGTCGCCTTCTCGATATTCCTCAGTGCTTCAAGTTTCTGCCGATCGGTTCCCGCCCGGACCCGCATCAACTCGATTTTCGATTTTACCAAGGCTGTCTCCAAAGCGCGCGCGGTATCCTCGCTAATCTTCTTTTTGATGACGATGTAGCGCCCCAGTTTTCCTGTCTTCGCGTCGGGCTCAAAACGGGCGCGCACGTCGGCGACTTTCAGTCCCAGGATGCTCGCGAAAATCCCTGCAATACGGTCACGCTCGTCAAATTTCACTTTGCGGACGCCCTGCTTGTCCAGTGCATCCAGCTCATACAGCAGTGAAGCATCGGCAATGACGGTTTTGAGCGGCTCATTCCGGGCCAACACTTCGCCGTTTGTGTCCCGGATTTCGCCGCGCCGCGCAAAGATTGACACTTTTCCTCCGTAGGCATTGCAGGCTTTCTCGAACCGTTTCGAGTTATCCTCGATCGCGAGCTGGACGAGCCGTGCCGACAGGCCGGTGAATGCGAGTCCAAAGAACCCGCAGGCAACCATCGCTCGCGTCTGCATCGACATCAGCGGCTTCCTCCTCCTTCGTCATTCTTGCCGGGAGATAACGGCACGCGGTTCGCGACATATGCGACGCCCGCCTTCCACTCAACATGCTTGTCATCGCGGCCGAGATAAACCACATCCTTGGTCTCCACGATGCTGCGGAGAGCGAGATAGCCTGCATTGAACTTTTTCATTAGCTCGGGGCGCGCCGAGAGTCTGTCGATGCTGGCCTGCAGTCCCTCGATTTCCGTAGTCAAACGGGAGAGCCTCACTTCCTTTTCTTTGACGGCCTTTCCGCCCATGAACACCTGGTATTTTACGGTCAAAAACTTCAGCCCGAAGCCGACGATGCATGCAGCAACGCAGCATCCGATGACCCACGCGGCAATGGGAAGTGACTGTTTGGCGGTTTTGTAACGGTTTGGCATGGTGGTCTAGGTTTTAGGGAGCCGTTCCGCGACGCGGAGCTTCGCAGAGCGGCTTCTTGGGTTTGCACGCTGCTCGGGTTCACAAGCCACGACCGGGCGGTTCGTGATGAGCCGGTATTGAAAGAGCGGGTTTTTGCGCGGCGCAGGCCACTCGGGCCGGTCAAGAAACTCGACCGCGCGGTCCTTGAAGAAATGCTTCACGCGGCGGTCCTCGCCACTATGAAAGGTGATCAGCGCAACCCGTCCGCCCGGAGCGATTGCGCGGGTGAATGCATCGAGCCCGGCTTCCAGGACTTCGAGTTCGCGGTTCACAGCAATGCGCAGGGCTTGGAAAACACGCGTCGCAGGATGCACCCGGCTCCGCTTTGGGATGACGCTGGAGATGGTCTCGGCGAGTTGAAGCGTATGCGTGAAAGGAGTGGTCGCGCGCTCCCGGATGATTCGTGCCGCAACACGGCGCGCAGCCGGTTCGTCGCCAAGCTCGCGGAAAATCTTCGCGAGCTGATCCTCGCTCGCGGTATTTACGAGATCCGCGGCCGTGACAGGATTCAGCGGCGACATCCGCATGTCCAGACTTCCGTCACGCTGGAAAGAAAACCCGCGCGACGGCGTGTCGAGCTGGTGCGAACTCACGCCGAGGTCTGCGAGGATCGAATCCACCTGCTCGATTCCAAGATTCCGCAGGACGTTTCCGATCTCGTGATAGCTCGCCTGCACCGGCGTGAACAGGTCGCCAAAGCAAGCGAGCCGCTGACGTGCGTGCTCCAGCGCCTCGGGATCTTGATCGATTCCGATCACCCTGGCACCGGCTTGAAGAAACGCCTCACTGTGCCCGCCGCCGCCGACCGTGCAGTCAACGACGATTCTCCCCGGCGCAGGCTCGAGGTGCTCGACGACTTCGTTGAGCAGGACCGGCAGGTGATAGCCGTGCGCGTGTGGATCGGCTGGCATAAGATATTCCTCCGGTTCGATGGTTGAGGACAGCGGTTGGCAGATTTCGAAGATCATCCGTCAAAACGTTCCAGCAGAGCTTTTCCGCGGGCGCGACGATCTGCAGCGATCGCGTCGTAAGAGGCTTCGCCCCATATTTTGAAATTCACGATCGAACCGAGAAGAACCGCGTTCTTCTTGACCTCGATCCCAACCGAGGTCGCCCACTTGCTCGGGAGTGTGATGCGTCCGGCACTGTCAATTTTCACGCGCTCCGTCGTGCTGCCCCATTCTTCCAAAACGTCCACCCGCTCCGCGCCGGGCAACTGATTTGCCCACGCAATGAACAAGTCCAGTTCGCTCTTTGGAAACACCACGAGATGGTCCTTTTTCACGCGAATGTAGAACTCCGCCCGGTCCTCGAAACGCCATGCCGACGGCACCGTAACACGCCACTGCCCGTCCACCGCGTTGCGGTATTCGAGAGTAAAAACAGGCGTCTCAGTTGTTGTGCGATCGGGCATGGGCGAACTCGTGAACTTTGGGAAAGTTCAACTAAGTGCCCACTAAATGCCACTAAATGCCACTAAAGGTCAAGAACTACGGAGTCGCATTTTTAGAAAATTGGTGATTTTTTTTCGCGCGCTGGCATGCCCCTCGAAAACGCTCCGCCTCGGGGTCGAAAAAGCATAGCTCCGTATTCCCGCAAAGTTCTGCGGTGGTGATTCTTGCTGTGATTAGCGCTTCTGACATATCGACTTGGACGGGAACCTACCGCGCCGGACTGCGAATAGCGAGACCGAACGCGGCGGCCCCTTGCTCACGCAAAGAGCGATTCGACCGGTCGCCCGAGGCCGTCTTTGGTGACGTAAAAAGGCCGCTCCTCGACGAGGTAGCTGTGTTTTGGAGAAATTCCCATTGCTTTATAAAGCGTCGCGTGGAGGTCCTCGATGGCGACGGGGTCTTTTACCGCCTTGCATGGACGCTCGTCGGCGGTCTCGCCGTGGACATGGCCGCGCTTCATTCCTCCGCCCCAAAGCAACACCGAACCCGCCTCGGTAAAATGCCGGTGCATACCGTAGTATTTCAATTCCTCGATCCGGTCCGGCACACGCGCCTGCTCGCGCTGCTGGCTGTTTTGCTTGCCCTCGATGAGCATGTCGCGGCTGAACTCGCTCGCGAGGACCACGAGGGTGCGGTTCAAAAGGCCGCGTTGGTCGAGATCGCGGATCAATTGCGCGATGGGTGCGTCGATCATCGCTTTCATCGACTCGAGCTTGGTGTGCCCGTTTTCATGCGTGTCCCAATTCAGAAAAGGGATGTATTCTGTCGTCACCTCGATGTAGCGGGCACCGGCCTCTGCGAGCCGCCGAGCGAGAAGGCATCCGAGGCCGAACCGCCCTGCGCTCAGCGTTTCATATGCACCTTCGCGATCGAGTTTCAGACCCGTGAGCTTCGCGCCATCAAAGCCCGGCGGCACATAGCGGGCGACGCTCTCAGGCGGTTCGAGCGCAATATCAAAAGCCTTTGCATCGGGCGACGCGAGCAGTCGATGGGCATTATCCATCGCGCGGACAAACGACTCGCGCTGGAACGTACCGCCTTCCCGGATCGGGCTCGCCTCGAGCAGTCGCTTGTAGAACTTGTTGCGATCTTCGAACCGACCGGGCGTCATCCCCGCGGGCGGGCGAACGGCCTGCGTCGCATCTTGCGGAAAAGGAATATTAAACGGGCCGTGCTCGCTGCCCAGAAATCCGGCGGTCGTAAACGCCTTCAACTCCTCACCCTCGCCGAGATCGAATCGCTGTCCGATATTGATGAATGCGGGGATTGCGGGGTTCCTCGGGCCGAGCGTGCGCGCCATCACAGCGCCGATGTGCGGAGCCGCGACCGACTGCGGCGGCACGTAGCCCGTATGCCAGTGATACTGGTGGCGGGAATGCAAAATAAACCCGAGATCGGCTGCCTGTGCAGTGCGGATGAGCGTGCCCTTGTCCATCACCGCCGCCATCTTTTCGAGCCCTTGGGAAAAGCGGATGCTGTCCACATTTGTAGGGATGCTCGGGAACGTCGAGAGCACCGATTTCGACTCGACACCTTTCTCGAATGCCGTGTAGCGCTTCGGGTCAAAAGTCTCCGTGTGAGCCATTCCTCCCGCCATCCACAACAC
This sequence comes from Verrucomicrobiaceae bacterium, assembly GCA_031374705.1. Taxonomy (GTDB): domain Bacteria; phylum Verrucomicrobiota; class Verrucomicrobiia; order Chthoniobacterales; family Chthoniobacteraceae; genus SXWH01. Next base: position 29,087 of record JANMGP010000274.1, read on the forward strand.
GATGATGCAGTCCGCGCGGGGCGCAATTTTCTCGACTTCGTTCGCGGCAAACAGCCGGGGCTCATTCGCGGCGAGCGCGCCGAGTGTTGCAGCAGATGCGGACTTCAGAAAATCGCGTCGGTTCATGGTGCCTGCAATGTGCTACGGCAGTGCAGTCACATCAAGCCCGTCGTTTCACCGCGGACCTGGCGCGCTACCGATCCACTTTGCACTTCGGCAGCATCCTGCGGAGTTCGGCAACCGCTGCGGGCGGGATTTCCGTGTCACGAATATCCAGGTCTCGGAGCCCGCGCAGACTCTTCAACGGCTCCACTGCGTCGGCGGTCAACTGCGTGCCGTTCAACACGAGCACCGCGAGTGATTTGATTTTTGCGAGCATCGAGAGTTGCGCGTTGGTGACGCCGCTGCCGCCCATTTTCAGCGTCTCCAGTGAAGGGAGTGCAGTGATGGCTGCAAGTTGTTCATCAGTGATTTTCGACGGCGAAAAACCAATACTGGAGAGTTTCGGGAGCTTTGCCAGCGCACGGATTCCCGCAGCAGTAAAAGTCTCCGATGCGCGGCCGAGGCCGATCGATTCCAGACGCGGAAACGCCGTGGCAATGGCCATGAGCGCTGAGTCGGTGCCGGGGCGCGAGGGAGAAAGCGTCACCGAGCGCAATGCCGTCGCGGGGCTGATTTTTGCAAGTTGTGGAGCATCGGCCGCGTCGATTTCGAGAGACTCCAGCTTTCGCATCGCACCGATGAATCCAAGGTCGATGCCGACAAGCGGGCTGTTCTGAAAATGAAGATGCTCCAGCTTCGAATGTTCCAGTGCCTTCCACCCTGTCGCAGGAAGACTCTGGCAATTGTTGAGCGTCAGTTTCACCAGCGCAGGCATGGACGCAATTATAGCGATCTGCTCGCTGGAGATGGCCGGTCGCTCAATGGAAAGCTGCTGCAATTCCCGTGCTTTCGCGAGGCCTGATGGTGGAAGAAACGCGCCGGTCGCCCGCACATCGAGCTGATGCAAGCTCTGGAGGCACGGCAAGTCCGCCAGCCGCGCCAGCGCGAAATCCTTCCCGCCCCGGAGCACAAGTCGCTGTATTTTCTTGTTGCGGGATGTCGCCGAATACACGGCATCCGTGAGCGCGAATGAATCAACGACCAGTTCCGTGAGTTCGTCCGCCTCGGCTAGAAACCCGAGGCCCGCGCCGGTAATCGCCGCGCCGCGCAACTCGAATTTTTTCAACCCTCGCATCGGCGCCAGTTTCGCCAGATCCTCATCCGTCGGGAGCTTCGCGTCCTTCGCCAGTTTTTCGGGAGTGTTCAGTTCCAATATCTCGAACTGGCCGCGAGGCATCGCATCCGGTCCCGCAATGGGGACGCGTTTGCCGCCCTCCTCCACAACGACCTTCCAGTGCGCAGCGAGCAGAAACTCCAGCGCCTCGCGGGCCTTCAGCTTTCCAGCGGGCATGGCGACCGCGCCGGGAGCGGGTGTTGAATCGAGCGCAGGCTTGAGCCAGTCGCGGGCGATTTCGTCGCGCCGCGTCTTCAACAGTTGCGCATCATCAAGCCGCTGGCGTTGGGTGAGCATCTTTTGGTTTTGTTCGAGCAATGCGTCGTAGCGCGCATGCAGGGCCTTCGCTTGCGCAAATCGCGTCTGGTCCACCCTTCTAAAATCCTTTCGCCAGTTGTCGCGAAGCTGTATCAGAGCGGCGGACGCGGCGGGATCGTTCGCGCCCTCGTGCGGTGCCTGCGAGCCGATGCGAACCTTTTCATTTCGCCAGAGGAGAGCGTCGTTGAGATTCGCACTCTGGCTCGCTGCAGCGATGTTTTTGTCGAGCGTCGCAACGTATTGCCGCCGGAGGTCCGCGACTGCTTTCTCGAAAGGAGTGATGACATCACGCTGAAACAACGGCAGCCATTGCGCATCGACCGCTGAGAGCCATTTGACGGTTTCGGATTCAACAATCGGCGCGGGCGGGGGCGCGGGAACGCTCGGCGGCGGAGCCATCGGCACCGGAGGCGGAGCGGGCTTGGAGTTTTCAGCGACGGGGGCGGGTGTGGTGTTGAGGTTGAGCAATTCAAACTTCGAGAACGTCTGCGCGCTCTCTTTCCGAATCCACAAATACGGCTGACCTTCCTTCGGCTGTGGGTCGCGCACGGTGAACACGCGGTCGTTTGCGGCGATGATGATGACTTCGCCGACCGCCCGCATCTCGATCCGGACGGGCACCTTCGCCGCCGGCTGCTGCGCGATCTTTAACTCCGGAATCAGCAGCACTGACGAGCGATCATTGAGCAGGTATTTCTCGACTTTCACCCCGATGTTTCCGCTGCCGTTTGCGCCGGTGAAAGTCAGGCGGATCATGGATTCACCATCGTTGCGTATGCCGAGCTGCACCGCGTTTGGCGTCGTCCAGTCAAAAGCCACACGCAACACGCCGTCACGCATCTTTGCCTCGGGCTGCCAAGTCGAGACGGCACCAACGGGATGCGTCAGCACGCCGTCGGCAAACGTCCAGCCCTCCGGCAATGAGGTCCCGGCGAGTGCGTCCTTCCATCGGTCCTTTTCGGCAGCGTCGCGTGCGGCGAGCGCGTCAGGCGGTGATTCGAGAATAAAGCCCCGGCACTTCACTGCGAAATCTGCGCGCGCCGAGTCGCTCTGCGTTTTATCGTTCCAGCCGATTCCTCCTCCCTTCGCGGGCGAGAATCGCGACAGGACCAGATACACAGGAAGGTCCCCAGCTTTTGCTCCATTGTGCGTGGGCTCTCCCTGCGCCCAGCCGTCGTAGCCCCACTCTTCGTCGCCCAGCCATTGCCAGCTCGACCCCGCCTTCAGCCGATATCCGCCGAGCACGACGAAACTTCCCTGCGCCGCCAAAACCGGGCCGAAAGTCTCCCGGATGAAGTCGTCTTTTTCCTTGCTCGTAATGGTCGCGAGCCGTCCGCCCAACGATTCCGCCACAGCCCTCGCATCCGCCCACGGCAGTGCGCCGGATACGAGTTGAAAACGCGCGCCGCCAAACATCGCGACCTCGCTCATCACCTGCACGGGCGCAGCCTTCGGCGCGGGTGCCGGCGTTGATTCGATCTTCACTTCAGCGCGCGGGTTCGATCCCCTGGCGGCCAAGGCTTTCTCAGCCTCGGACAGTCCCGACGGCTTCTCCTTTGGCCAAAGAGCGACGACGACCACTGCGGCCACGGCTGCCCCGGCGGCGATGTATTCTCGAGTGCGCGAACGCGGCTTTTTCACCGACACCATCGCTCGCTGCGCAGCCTGCGGAACTACATGCCGGAGCTTTTCCGGCGCCGGATTCGGCCGCGCGGCGCGGATCGCGGTGATGACCGTTTTCATCTCCGCGCACGTCTGATAGCGCCGATCGCGTGCCTGCTGCATCGCCCGAATCACCACGGCATCCAGCCGCGCATCCACAGGGACTCGCTTCGATGGCGGATCGAACACACCGCCCGGCACCTCGCGCACCAGCATCTCGTACAGCATTACACCCAGCGAATAGATGTCCGCCCGATGGTCCACCTGCGTGTTGTGCAAGCGCTCCGGCGCCATGTAGTCCGGTGTCCCGATGATAATGGCCGACACCATTCCGTCCGCCTGCGCTCCCGGGTGGCTCAAGCGCGCGAGCCCGAAATCCGCGACCTTCGCCCGGCCCTCCGCATTCACTATCACATTCGCCGGCTTCACATCGCGATGCACGACGCCTTTACCATGCGCGTAGTCGAGCGCATCGAGCACATCTTCGAAAATCGGCAGCACCCGTTCGGGCTTGAGCCCGTCGCCGTGGATGACCTGGTGCAGATTGGAGCCCTCGACAAACTCCATGACGAAAAACAAATGCCCCGCCTCCGTCTTCCCGAACTCATACACCGCGATAATGTTCGGGTGATTCAGATACGCCATAGTCTTCGCTTCCAGGCTGAATCGTTCGGCAAAAGCACGGTTCGCGCTCACCTCAAGCGGCATCAGTTTGATAGCCACCGTCCTCGCCAGCGCCGGCTGCCGTGCCTTGTACACCGCGCCCATTCCGCCGTGCGCGATGAGCGACAGGATTTCATATTTTGGGAAAAGGCGGACTGCTTCCTCCACACCCGGCGGCCTCCACTCAGTGGCATCCGTCGGCATTTCCTCAATGCGCATCGCGCATGCAAACCATTCCTCCGGCGGCAGACTCCCGAGCCTCGACGGCGCCGGGGCGGCACCGGTCGGGCTGTTCGCGCCCGAGACCGCGGCTCGCAGAATCTTCATCTCCACGTTGAACTCGGCGGGCCTCGCCACCGTGTCTAATATTACCGTGCGCAAGATCTCGCGGTATCGCTTGCGCAGCTCGAAAACTGCTGCCGGCTGCCCGCCTCCGTCAACGCTGTTCAAAAACGGCAGAAGTTCCGAAAACTTCTCCGCACGCAGAACATCGACCACTGCCTCCAGAACCGTGAGCGCCCAGCGACGATGGAATATCACGTCCGGCGTCCCCTCCGGCTCACGCTCGTAACGACTCTCCGCCCACTCCGCATCGACACCTACCGGTGGCACCCCAATCAGCTTTACTCCGCGCCCTGCGAGATCCTCCATCCGGCCAAGAGCCCACTCCCGCATCGCTAGGGAACCAGAGTCCCCCCAACGCGGCGGCTCCGCTCCAAGCCACCGCTCAAAGCATCCCTCTGTAGCAATGACAGCCTTTTTCGCAGACAGACCCGCACGCCGCCACCACGCGTATATCGGATACCAATAAACCACCCCGAGCCTCCGCATCCCATCCCCCACGACCGGCTGAACACCCGAGAGCGCTTTCGTCCACAGACCGGCTCCCGATGGCAGATTGGATGCGATGGTCGGCTCCGTATTCATGTGCGATTGCGGCGGGTCAACTGGGGACGGTCAGTCCCTAGTCCGGCTGCGGGAAATGCACAGCGCTGATAGCGATTGCGGTCGGCGTACTTACCCATGAATGGACCTGTTAGCATGTGCGCCGGACTATCCAAGCACGAAACCGCCCGCTTCCAAAAATGAAGCAGGTTCCCGCCCGGACATCAGCGCTCCACTGTTCTGCGAGATTCAGCCGTGACGCGTGGACGATAATAGGGAATGACTTTCGCTTATGAAACCTATCCGATCCGCCATGCTCCAGACGCGCCGCGCATTCGCACGCGACATCGTCGCCGTCCTCACGATTGCTGCCACATCATTCGTGTGCGGTGCCGCCCTCGCAGACGAACCTCCTGTGAAATCGGCGGAGAAGGTGCCGGACAAACTAGTCGTTCTTACATTCGATGATTCCGTAGCGACCCAGGTCACCAATGTCGCACCGTTGCTGAAGAAGCTCGGATTTGGGGCGACGTTCTTCATTACCGAGGGCTTCGATTTCCCGACGAACAAGAAGATCTATATGACGTGGGAACAAATCAAGGGACTGCACGACGCGGGATTTGAGATCGGGAATCACACACGGCACCACACGGCGGTGAGCGGACAGACCGCTGAGCAAATCCATGCGGACGTGGAATACATTGAGAAGCAGTGCGAACAGCACGGTATCCCGCGGCCCGTGACGTTTTGCTACCCCGGTTACGCGACGGGCGACGATGCGCTGAAGGTGCTCCGCGAGCGCGGCTACAAGTTCGCGCGTGCAGGCGGCGCACGGCCTTTTGATCCCGCCGCGAATGAACCGCTGTTGATGCCTCAGGTATTCGATTCAAAGCCCGGCGTGAAGTTCGAGGATTTCGTCGCCGCAGTCGCCAAAGCCAAGGACGGGAAAGTGGCGGTGCTGACTTTTCACGGAGTTCCGGACGAGCAGCATCCGTGGGTAAACACGAACTTCGCGGACTTCGAAAAGTATATGGCGCACTTGAAGGAGCAGGGCTGCAAAGTCGTCGCACTGCGCGAACTGACGAAGTATCTCCCGGCTGGAAAGTAGGCTTCTTTTCGCCGAGCGATGCCGTCCGCGGGCACGCTTGCGGTGCGGACGAAGTTGCGCTTTATCGGCGCAGTGAAAGTCCTAAAATCAATCGGCGCGATGCGCAAATGGCTCGGTTCCACGACCGGAAAAATCGTCCTCGTGCCCACGATGGGCGCCCTTCACCGGGGGCACGCCGCACTGATCGAACATGCCCGCAATCTCGCGGGCAGCGATGGACGCGTGGTCGTGAGCATTTTTGTAAACCCGGCGCAATTTGGGCCGAAAGAGGACCTCTCCCGCTACCCGCGTCCGTTTTCCGCCGACGCGGAGCTATGTCGCGAACTCGGAGCGGATGCGATTTTCAACCCGTCGCCGGAGGTCGTTTATCCGGCGGGGTTTTCGACGTATGTCGAGGAGCAGTTTGTCTCGAAAGGGCTCTGTGGAGCGTCGCGGCCCGGGCACTTTCGCGGCGTGTGTACGGTCGTGCTCAAGCTCTTCAACGTGTGCCGTCCAGACATCGCGGTCTTTGGACTGAAGGACTACCAGCAATGCAATGTCATCGCGCGAATGGTCCGCGATTTGGACGTTCCGGTGCGGCTCGTTTTCGCGCCGACTGTCCGGGAGCGCGATGGACTCGCACTCAGCTCCCGCAATGTCTATCTCTCGGCTGAAGAGCGCGCGCAGGCCCCCGTTTTACGGCGCGGATTGCTCGCGGCACAGGATGCGTTTCGCAAGGGTGAACGCTCGGCGGCGAAGCTCGTGAAGCTCGTCACGAAAGCGATCGCGACCTCGCCGATTGCGCGCATCGACTACATCGCAGCCGTCGATGGCGCGTCGTTGGAGCCCGTCGCGAAGATGAAAAAAGGCGACACGATTGCACTCGCAGTCTTTTTTGGGACTACGCGGCTCATCGACAACATCCAGATGGGCCGGCGCTGATGGCTACTTGGCCTTCAGTTCGTATTCGCCGGCGTCGAACGACATCACGTTCGACTGCTTCCCGATTTTGAATTCCTCAACCAAAGCCCCATCGCCCTGAAACACGGAGATGATGTCGCCTTCGCGGCCCATCACCGCCCATTTCAGACCGGGTGTGTCACTCAGGTGAATGAGAGGGAGTCCGTCCGAGGCTTCCAGGATGGCTCCGGTCGGCGCGGTTTTGATGCGAACGGACAGTTCCGACTTTGCGTTATTCTCGGCGAGCGGGTTCGGCTTGGTCGTGATTTTCACTTCCGGCTGGGGCTCAAATGGCTTTGGGCGCCCAAGCTTTCCCGCGATGTCCTCAAACTTCGCACTCGCCAGGATGCGCTTTAAATAAACGACCTTCCAAGCGGACTTTGGGCCGTCTTTTTTCGCGGCCTCTGCGGCAGGGACCGCGGTCATCGAAAGCGCACGCACCCGTTGTTCACCACCGCCTTCCTCGATCAAAAAAATGGTCTCGCTCCACATCGACGCGGCAAGTTGCTGAGGAGCCGGTTCGTCTTTCATATACGAGAGCCGGCGGAGAAATTCGCCGGAATTCGAATAAGCCCGCACCTCTCGATTGCCTGCATTTTCGACGATTGCCCACACCGTATTCCCAAATCCCACCGCTGCCTGGATCGCCTGCTCACCATCGGCGAGCGGAACGAACAGGGGCTCCGCTTCGGGTTTACGGACTTGCAATTTGCCCTCTTCCACGGTCGCAACGGTGTCCACTTTTGGCGGCTCTGCGCCTTCCTTTTTCATGCTCCAGGAAAACTCCAGTTGCTCGCCACGGATGTGCTCCAGCCAGACGTGAATCTCGTCCTGACCCACATTTTTCACGCCCACGGCGCGAAGAACCCGCGGAGAATCGTCAGCCTTCATCCAGTCGTTGCCGTGATACGCCACGCCCTCGACACCGAGGTCCCCGACCATCCACCCGCGCACGCCGTATTTCCCGGGCGGTTGGTCCTTCCCTTCGTCGTCCTTGCCGTCCCATGTGGTGATGAACCCGTTCACGCCGACTGTGAAATCCTTCTTCGTCGCCTCTTTATGCAACGTCCGGACGAGCTTTCCCTCGGCGTTGTAAACACCGACGCTGAGCGTCCCCTCAAGCGGAGGCGGCAGGAAAGTAATGCGCACTCCGTCTTTCACCGGCGGAGGTGGCGGCGTGGCGGAATCCGCTTTTTCCTGGGAGAAGACTGGCAGCGCCATCGCGAGAAGCGCGGCAAAAATCGTTGGGCGAAGATTCATAACTCAGCGCGAGATTGCAGAATGCGCGCGAAGAGTGCAAGCAGTGGAAAATGGAAATGCTCTCGACGGAGGGCTCCGGTTTTCGCGAACGCGTTCATCCGGAACGCGCACTCTTCTTCACGATTACGGCAGCCCGCGCTTGCGGACATCGCGCTCAACGCGTAATCGCCACGCGTGATTTCCATCGGCGGCGGCACTGTGTCTGATTTTCCCGAGCGAATCCGGCATATTTTTTCGCCGGAGGGCTTGCTCGGGCAGGCTGCCAATTTTGAACGTCGCTCGGAGCAACAGGACATGGCGGTCGCTGTCGCAACCACGCTGGCAGAGGGAAAACACCTCGTCGTCGAAGCCGGGACCGGCGTCGGAAAATCGCTCGCCTACCTGATTCCGGCAGTCCTGTGGGCGAAGGAAAAAGGGAGGAAGGCGATCATTTCCACGCATACGATCAATTTGCAGGAGCAGCTCGTTTACAAAGACATCCCCATCGTCCGGAAAGTGCTCGGCGATCTGCTCGGCGAGGACGGTTTTACGGCGATGCTCTGGAAAGGCCGGGCAAATTATGTCTGCCCGAACCGGCTCGACCGCGCAATGCAGCAGAGTGGCGAGCTTTTCACCGGCCCGGAAATCGAGGAACTGAAACGGATCTGGGAATGGGCGCAGACCACGCAGGACGGCTCGCTTTCCGACCTCGAAGTCGAGCCCGACTCCACGGTGTGGGCGCAAGTTTGCAGCGAGCCGCACATTTGCACGACCAAGAGCTGCGGCACCAATCCAAAGTGCCATTATCAGCGTGTCCGCAAGGCGCTCATCTCAGCGGATGTCGTGGTCCTGAACCACACGCTCTTTTTTCTATCGCTGGGCGGCGTGGCCGAATCCGAGGAAAATGAGAGCGGCTATCTGTTTGCGAACGATTTCGTGATCTTCGACGAGGCCCACACCATCGAGGGAGTGGCTTCGAAAATGATCGGCCTCAACGTTTCGCAATACGGCCTGCGGTACGCGCTCCAGCGGCTCTACAATCCCAAGACGAAAAAGGGGCTTTTCCAAATCCTTCGTAATGCGGACGGGGTCCGCGCAGTGACTGAGACGATGGAAAAGAGCGACTCGTTTTTCGATACGGTCGGAACCACTGCGGACTTCAAAAAAGGGAAGGAATTCCGGGTGCGAAATCCGGACTTCGTTCCCGACACCCTGAGCGGCGAGCTGACGAAGCTGCAAACGCTCGTCGTGCAGACCCTCAAAGCCACGGAGGATGAAACAACGAAGGCTGAACTTCAGGACCTCGGACGGAAGATTCGCGATGCCCGCAGCAGCCTCGCGACTTTCCTGAAACAGGATGCCGAGGACTACGTTTATTGGGTGGAGCAGAGCGGGAAGACGGGCAACTTCCACAATCTCCACGCGGCCCCCATTGACGTCGCAGCCCATCTTCGCGCGCTGCTCTTCCGCGAGGAACACACCGCTGTCCTCACCAGCGCGACGCTGAGCATCGGCGGCGAAAACCTAGATTATTTCCGGAAACGCATCGGTGCTGAAGATGCAGTAGGCAAGCAGGTTGGATCGCCCTTTGACTACGAGCGGCAGATGCGCCTCTACGTCACAAAAAAGATGCCCGATCCCCGCGACCCGGGCTACGTGGAGGCGCTTGCAAAGCGAATCGAAGAATTCATCCAGCTCACCGACGGCCGCGCGTTCGTACTCTTCACAAGCTACCGAACCATGCAGGATGTTGCCGCGATTTGTCGCGAACCGTTCGACGAGAAGCATGACTGGAAGCTGCTCGTCCAGGGCGAAGGCATGTCCCGCACGCGGCTCATCGCGGAGTTCAAGCGCGACGACAAGCATGTCCTTTTCGGTACGAAAAGCTTTTGGAGCGGCGTCGATGTCCCCGGCGAAGCGCTGAGCAACGTCATCATCACTAGGCTCCCATTCGCAGTTCCCGATACGCCTCTTGTCGAAGCGCGCCTCGAGGCCATCGAGGCCGCGGGTGGTAATTCATTCGGCGACTACTCGCTTCCCGAGGCTATTCTGGAACTTAGGCAGGGAGTCGGACGACTCATTCGCACGAAGAGCGACAAAGGAATCGTGGTGATACTCGATCCGCGCATCCTCACAAAGAGCTACGGTTCGGCGTTCATGAAAGCGCTGCCCAAGTGCCCCGTGGAGATCGTCTAGGAAGGCGCTTTATGCGTGAATTTATCGGTGCTCCGCCCAAGTGACCAAAACACACTCCGTGAAAAAGCGGTGATAGAGAACAACTAACGCGCTGAATTAAGCCGCTAAATGAAGCATTTGCATAAAGGGGCGCGCAACCGCGACTCGAGTCGCCTATTCGGTGCAAGTGTTTGTTTTTAGCGGCCTTTCGCGCTTTTAGCTGATCCCTGAATCGCTTTTAAAGAAATAAACACACGCAAATCACCCGGCACGGACGAATAGTCATCAGCTTCCTTGTGCGATCGAAGCACAGATCCAAACAGAGAGGAAAATAAGATGGCTTTTGAAATATCACCCGGTCGTTTGCCAGACGGGAAAGCCGCGCACTTCGCCGCCATCGTAGAATCTTCGGAAGACGCAATCGTTGGGACTGATTTGGACGGAACGGTGACAAGCTGGAACGCCGCCGCGGAGAAAATATTTGGCTACCCTGCATCCGAAATGGTCGGAAACTCAATCATGCGTTTGATCCCGCCGGATCGCGTGAAGGAGGAAGAAAGCATCCTCGCACGCGTCGGACGGGGCGAAAACGTCCGTCACTTTGAAACTCGGCGCATTCACAAGGATCGCAGACCGCTTGCAGTCTCCGTGACGGTCTCCCCGATCAAGGATTCGGATGGGACAATCGTTGGCGCTTCGAAAGTGGTGCGCGATATTACCGACCAGCAATGGATGGAGGGGTCACTCCGAGAGAGTGAGGAATTCTTTGCAAAAGCCTTCTGGTTGAGCCCGGATTGCGTGGCGCTTGAACGTGCATCCGACCACTCGCTATTGAAGGTCAACGAGGCGCTCTGTCGGATCTGGGGCACCACCCCGGCGGATGTCATCGGCAAGAAGTCTGCGGATCATTCTCGATGGCTGAGTGAAGAAGAGCGTCTGCGCTACTTGCAGGCGCTGGAGAAAGACGGACAGTGCATGAACTTCGAGACAACGCTCCGCATCAATGACGGCAGGCTCGTCGATTTCAGTATCTCCTCCCGAATGATTACCCTTAACGGCGAATCGTGCATCCTCAGCGTGAGACGTGATATCACGGAAGAAAGACTGACGCAGAAAGCGCTTATCGCTTCGGAGTTGCGGTACAGGCGCCTCTTTGAAACCGCTCAAGACGGGATTCTGATTCTCGATGCCGAGACGGGTATGGTGGAGGATGTGAACCCCTATTTGATCACGCTTTTGGGATACTCGCGCGATCAGTTTCTGGGAAAGGCAATCTGGGAGCTTGGCTTCTTCAGTGACATCGTGGCCAACGAGGAGAAATTCGCTGAATTAAGGGAAAAGGAATACGTCAGCTACGACCACCTTCCGTTGAAAAGAAGCGATGGCGGTCAGGTCGATGCGGAATTCGTCAGCAACGTCTATCTCGTCAGCGGGACCAAGGTGATCCAGTGCAACGTGCGCGACGTGACCGCACGGAGAACGGCCGAGAAAGCCCTGCATCAACTCCACACTGAACTCGAAGAGCGCGTCGTTCAGCGAACCGCTGAACTGGAAGCAGCCAACAAGGAACTGGAGGCTTTCTCCTACTCCGTATCGCATGATCTGCGCGCGCCCCTGCGCGCTGTGGACGGGTTTTCGCACGCGGTGCTGGAGGACTACGGGGCGCAGTTGCCCGAGCAAGGCCGTCGTTACCTCCAGATCATCCGCGAAGGAGCGCAAAGGATGGGCATGCTTATCGACGATTTACTGACTTTCTCACGACTCAGCCGTGCTCCACTAAACAAACAGGAAGTGGATACCGGCAGACTGGTCCGCGCCACCCTCGCCGAACTCAAAGCCCAGCAGGAGGGACGGCAGATTGACTTGCGCATCGGCGAATTACCCACCTGCACAGGCGACCCGGCCCTGCTCAAACAGGTCTGGATCAACCTGCTGTCGAATGCGCTTAAATACACACAGAAGCGGGAAGCCACGGTGGTGGAAATTGGTTGCGAGGCGAAGCCGGAAGGCAACGTCTTCTTCGTGCGCGATAACGGCACGGGCTTTGACATGCGATACGCGGGCAAGCTGTTTGGCGTGTTCCAACGGCTGCACCGGGCGGAAGACTACGAAGGCACGGGAGTCGGCCTGGCGATCGTCCAGCGAATCATTCACCGACACGGAGGACGGATATGGGCCGAGGCAGCCGTCGATCGGGGTGCCACCTTCTATTTCACCGTCGAAGGAGAAACCAAACCATGAGCGAAACCACACCCATCGAAATCCTGCTGGTAGAAGACAACCCTCAGGACTTGGAACTGGCGCAGCGTGCCCTCCGCAAAGCCAACCCTATGAATCGCATCCAGATCGCACGTGATGGCGCAGAGGCCCTTGATTACCTTTTCTGTCAGGGCCCGCACGCGTCGCGAAGGATCGAGGACGCGCCAAAAGTGATCCTGCTCGACCTGAAACTACCCAGGGTGGACGGGCTGGAAGTGCTCAGGCGGATCAAAGCGGATCCGCGGATCCGAACCATTCCGGTGGTCGTGTTCACCTCGTCAAAGGAACAGAAGGACGTGGTGGAGAGCTACGAATTGGGCGTCAACAGCTACATCGTTAAGCCGGTGAACTTCGAGCGCTTTGCCGAAGTCGTGGAGCAATTGGGCATGTATTGGCTGCTGGTGAATCAACCCCCGAAACTGGAGGATTAATCATGCAACCATTGCGAATCCTCATCGCCGAAGACAGTCCCGCTGACGCGGAACTGATCCTGCGTGAGTTGCGTCGATCAGGCTTCGAGCCCGAGTGGGAACGGGTGGACACGGAATCAGACTATCTCGAACGACTTCACTCAGGAGTCGAAATCGTGCTGTCCGACTACGAGATGCCGCAGTTCAGCGGTCCCCGGGCGCTTGAGCTTCTGCGCGAAAGCGGGCTTGATATTCCGTTCATTATCATCTCCGGAACCATTGGGGAGGACATCGCAGTTGAGGTGATGAAACTGGGCGCGAGCGACTACCTCTTAAAAGATCGGCTGGCGCGTCTTGGATTGGCCGTCAGCCACGCACTGGACCAGGCACGGCTCAGGGCGGAGCGCAAGAATGCGGAGGCGTCCCTGCTGGTCAGCCAGACTACAATGGCCGCGGCCCAACAAATCGCCCACTTCGGCAGTTGGGAAATGGAGATGACAAATCCAGACGGCATCGACGCCAACGGGCTGCACTGGTCCGACGAGATGTTCCGCATCGCGGGATACGAGCCCGGCGCGGTGGAGGTGACCAACGAACTATTCTTCAGTCTGGTTCATCCCGATGATCATGCAGCGATCCGTCAGGCAGTCGCGGCTGCAATCCGGGAACACGGGCAATATTCCATCGTCCACCGAATGAGAAGGCCCGATGGAGTAGAGCGCATCGTGCGCGAGACGGGGCAGATCTTTTATGATGAGAAATCCGGGCTGCCGGTAAAGATGATCGGCACTGCCCACGACATCACGGAGCAGAGAAAGGTGGATGAACATCTCAAGCTTCTCGAAACATGCGTGGCGCGTCTGAACGATATCGTCGTCATCACCGAGGCCGAGCCGCGTGACGAGCCGGGTCCGGCCATCCGCTTCGTCAATGATGCCTTTATCCTCCGCACCGGCTACACGAGGGCGGAAGTCATCGGACGCTCGCCACGCTTCCTGCAAGGGCCGAAAACCTGCGGCACAGAACTAAAACGCATTCGCGACGCGATGCAGCATTGGATGCCGGTCCGGGCCGAGCTCATTAACTACACGAAGAGCGGGGAGGAATTCTGGATAGAGCTGGATATTGTGCCGGTGGCAAACGCGGACGGAACTTTCACGCACTGGGTCGGGGTCGCACGGGATAGCACCGCGCGCAAAAAAGCCGAAGAGGCGATGAAGGAAAGCGAGGCGCGCATGCGCATCCTCGTCCAGGCGTCGAATATCGGCCTGTGGGAATGGAACCTCGCCACGAATGAAGTCTTCTTCTCGCCTGAGTGGAAGAGCCAGCTCGGCTATACGGACTCGGAACTGCCGAACCGGTATGAGGAATGGGAAACCCGCATTCACCCGGAAGATCGCGCCACGACGCTTGGCGCGGTAAAGGATTATCTCGAAGGCCGCCGCCCGGACTATGAAATCGAGTTCCGGCTCCGCCACAAGAGCGGCTCGTGGCGGTGGATTCTCACGAGGGCAAAGATGACAACGGACGCGGCCGGCAAGCCCTCGCAAATCATGGGCTGCCAAATTGACATCACCGAGCGAAAGCGGTCGGGAGAGCGCTTCCGCCGATTGGTGGAATCCAACGCGCAAGGCGTGCTCTTTTGGAACAAGAACGGTTCAATCACCGATGCCAATGATGCATTTCTGAACCTCACAGGCTACAGCCGCGAGGAACTGGACGCCGGGCGCATGAATTGGATCGCCATGACGCCACCTCAGTATGAGCACATGGATCGGCACTGTTTGGAAGAAATCGCAGCCCGTGGAGTCTGCGCGCCCTATGAAAAAGAATACCTCCGCAAAGACGGGTCGCGAGTGCCGGTGATTATCGCGGCAGCGGTGTTCGATGACAACCCGATGGAAGGCGTCTGCTTCACGGTGGATCTCACCGAACGCAAGAAGCTCGAGCAGCAATTCCTCCGTGCGCAACGGATGGAGAGCATTGGCACGCTGGCCGCAGGCATCGCGCACGACCTGAACAATATCCTCGCGCCCATCATGATGTCCGTGCCGATGCTGCGACGCGAACTCCCGGCGGCGGAGCGCGAGGGAATCATCGCCACGATCGAGATGAGCGCCGAGCGTGGGGCGCAGATCGTCAAACAAGTGCTCACCTTTGGACGTGGAGTCGAAGGTGAAAGACGTCCGGTGAAAGTCGATGGATTGATCGGCGAGATCGTGAAAATCATCCACGGGACTTTTCCAAAAGACATCACGCTCGAACAGAGGATTGCACCCGGTCTCTGGCCGGTGATGGGCGACGCCACGCAGATCCACCAGATCCTGCTCAATCTCTGCATCAATGCCCGCGATGCGATGCCGGAGGGGGGGGGAACTGCGGCTGTGCGCCCGCAACCTTGAGATCGATGCGAGCTACGCCAGCATGATGCCCGGCACTGAAGCGGGGCCTTACGTGATTCTCGAAGTAGGCGACACAGGAAGCGGCATCGCGCCGGAAATTATCGAGCGCATTTTCGACCCGTTTTTCACGACCAAGCCTCTCGGCCAGGGAACCGGCCTGGGCCTGTCCACCGTGCTCGGGATCGTAAAAAGTCACGGGGGCCACGTGAGTGTGTCGAGCGACCCCGGCAAGGGGACGAACTTTCAGGTGTATCTGCCGGCGATTGCCGTCCACGATAAAATCCCCGGCACTTTCCAATCGGACTCGGACTCGGACCCGGCGAAGGGCCACGGGCAAACCATCCTCGTAGTGGACGACGAAGACGCAGTGCGAGGCACGGTCCGAAATGTTCTCCACGCCCAGGGCTATCGGGTGCTGCAAGCCGCGGACGGCACGGAGGCACTCGCCGTTTTTGCAAAGCACTCCTCGGAAATCGCAGTCGTGCTCACCGATCTCATGATGCCGTTTATGAACGGCGTCGCCTTGATTCGAGCCCTGCGCGCGATGTCCCCGGAGACACCGATCATCGCCTCGACCGGCTTGGGTAAAAAGGCGCAGTTCGCCGAACTCGACTCGATGAACATCAAAACTATTTTGAACAAACCCTACCGTGCCAAGGCACTGCTGCACGCAATCAACGAAGCATTGCATCCATCCGCCACTCCACCTTCCTCATGAAAAAGAATATCCGCATCCTTATCGCCGACGATCACGATATCGTCCTCCGGGGAATCCGTCCGCTGCTCGAGTCCGAATGGGGCTGGGAGATTTGCGGCGAGGCGATGGAGGGCCGGCAGACGGTCGCCATGGCACTGGAACTGAAACCGGACATCGTGATCGTGGATGTGAGCATGCCGGAGCTTGGCGGCGTGGAAGTCACCCGCCAGATCAAACGGGATTCACCCGAGACGGAAGTGCTCATCTTTACCGGGCAGGAAAGCGAAGCGCTGGTGCATCAGCTCTTTGCGGCGGGAGCCCGCGGATTCGTGCTCAAGAGCGAGGCAGCCCAGCACCTCATCCCGGCCATCAAGGCGCTCTGCAATCACGAGCCTTTCTTCGGCGCACGCATCTCGGGCATGGTGTTTGAACAATACATCAAAGGGGGCAACCATCCGGAAACGAAGGAGCGGGATGTCCTCACCCCGCGCGAGCGCGAGATTGTGCAACTGCTCGCCGAGGGCAGGAGCAACAAGGAGGTCGGCACATTGCTCGGCATCAGCGTCAAGACAGTAGAAACGCACCGGGCCTCAGTCATGCGAAAGCTCGGCTTTGAGGCATTCAGCGAATTGGTCCGCTACGCAGTCCGCAATCACATCGTGCAGCCATAGCGGCGCGGCGAGGGGCGTGCTCCGAACATTGCGGGAGAAAACTGTTCATATTTAAAAAACCGTTTTGCCTTTCTATTCCAACCCTATATTCCCCTGACAGCGTCGTCACCCGGGGCGCACCAAAACAAACCCATGACACTCGAAGACCAGTTAGAGGCGGCGCTCCGTCTCGCAATCAAAACCCACGAAGCCCTGAACGGACCATCGCACCCAGGAAGCGCCGTGCTCCTCCAATCGCTTGCTGATGTGCTCAAAACCCAAGGCCGTATTGAAGAAAGCGACGTCCTCATGGGGTCTGCGAAGCGAATCAAGCGCTTATCGTTGGCTCCGTTGCAACCTGACATCGCCATTCGCTTTGCGAAGCTCGCACAATTGCTGCGCACAACGGGCCGCCTGAGCGAGGCCGAGCCCCTCTTGCGCACGGCAGTAACCATCCTCCTGCGCCACACGGCCGAGTGCGGAAGGACACACACCGAACTTCTTGCAATGATGAGCACCTACGCGGAGCTTTGTAACGAATTGGGATTTCCGCCGGAGGATTTCGCCACGCGAATGGCAGGAATGCGATCCGAAGCGGGGCTCGCCGAGAAAGCACCCGCCTTGCAGCAACGTATGCGAGGCACAACGCCCTGATTTCCGACAAGGTTTAACCAACCCGTCTGATTTTTGGAAATGCCACGAAAACCGAAAACCTTCCGTCCGACACTCACCCGTGGGGAAATCGCCCGCCGCTACAAACTTGGTGTCACCATCGCCAAAATTGCCGAAGCGGCGGCAGTAGAACCCGCTTTCGTCCAGCGCAGCCTTGGGACCTCCGGCGTGCGCCTCCGGACGCCTGAGGAAAAACTCGCCGTATTGCTGGCGCAATCAGCCCTCACTGACAACGAACTGCGCAAACGCTACGCGAACGGAGAAAGTGTCCGCGCCGTCGCCGCTGCCGCCGGGATCAACCATAACAGCATGCGCAAACTGCTCGCCGCCCTCGGCGTCAAGGTGCGGAAAGCCGGATCTCCGCGCGGCGCAACCTACGAGCGCGTCCTCACCCTGGCCCAACGCGAGGCGCTGGCGGCGGAAATCCGCGCAGGAGAAGGCCGTTCGCTCGCAGCAATAGGCCGGAAATACGGAATCAGCCGCGTAATGGCCCGCAACTACGCGGTGAGCATCGGAGTGGACACCTATACATTTGCCGCCCGCAGGAAGAAAAAAGCAGCCGCACAAGGAGTCCTCCTTGCGGAAAGAAATGCCGCCCGTGCAGCGAAAATAAATCTCCTCAGCGCGCTCTGGATCGCCCGTGCAAGCCCCGAAGAAATCTTTGAAAAAACCGGCTACCGTGGAACCACCAACGTCATCTCCCGGATCCGCAAGGCCCACCCCGAGCTCTTCCCGTATCGCGACCCATCATACCGCCCACGCGTGCGAAGTTGAGCGGCGTCCGGCGTGGTTGGGTTGGGCGGACATCGACCGGAGGGAGTCGATTAGGGGAATCCCCGCAGCAGAATGCGGGTTTCCCCTGCCGTACGGGGGCACAGCGGTGGCTATCTCACGTTGAAGGAAATGCACGCTTTGCTATCACAATACTCTGAGTTTTTCGCCTTCGCCGCATGCTGGGTGGTGGCAATCGGCATCCATGGTGTCTGGCTTTGGAGAAAAAGGCGCACGAAATCTCCGTGGCAAGTTTGGATTCTCGGTGTGTGCATTCTCTTCGCATCCTGGTACGTCTCAGGAGATGCGGGAAAACGCGAACGGGACCGTATCGAGAGCATGACTGGAGAATTCGCACGGCTCTACGGCTACGAGATGCAGCAGAGCGGGCACGCCCGACTGCCGGGCGACGCAGCCGCAGACGATTCGCTTTATCTTTCCCTCATCAAAATGGAAAAGCGATGGCTGACCTTGAATGCCTCCATCAGCGACATCTACACGCTTCGCAAACGGCCGGATGGCAAAAACGTCTTCCTCGTAGATTCGGAGACGGACTACGATCACAACGGCAAATACGAAGGCGACCGTGAGCAGCGCACCCCCGTCGGCGATGTTTACGACGAGGCGGACCCCGCCTTGGAGCGCGCGTTCCTCGGGGAGGCAAGTTTTGCGTTTGAGCCCATCACCGATCGCTGGGGCACATGGGTCAGCGCATTTGTGCCGTTGCTTGCGCCGGATGGCCGCGTAGAGGGCGTGCTCGGTGTCGATTTTGACGCAAAGAGTTTTCAAGGGCTTATCGCATCGGCAAAGTGGCGCGTGCTTGCCCTCATGGGCCTGATTCAGATCGTCCTGCTCGGCTCAAGCACAGCCACCTCTTTGCTGCGAACACAAGTCATGGAGCGCGATCGTGCCTATGCTGTGCTGCGCGAAAGTGAAGAGCGCTTCTCCGGTGCGTTTGAACATGCCCCCATCGGTGTCGCCCTTGTATTGACCGACGGCAGATGGCTCAAAGTGAACAGAGCACTTTGCGAATTGCTTGGCTATTCCGAGACCGAGTTGCTCACCCATGATTTCCAGAGCGTCACTCATCCCGGAGAGCTCGATGCCTGCCGGACGAATGTGCTCCAATTAATCGGCGGAGAAATCGGGCCTTTCTTAATGGAGAAGCGCTACGTCCACAAAAACGGACACTTCGTGACGACGCTGACGAGTGTCTCACTAGTCCGGGACAACGAAGGCCTGCCACTTCATCTCGTGGCACAGATTCAGGACATCACAGCTCGCAAGCAGGCTGAAGAGGACTTGCGCTGGAAGACGGCTCTACTCCAAGCCCAAGTAAGGTCATCTCTCGACGGGATCATCGTCGTGGACCAGAAAGGCCGGAACATCCTCCAAAACCAGCGAGTAGCCGATTTGTTCAAGATCCCTCGGCACATCGCCGGAGACGTGGACGACAGTGCTCAGGTCCGCTGGGTCACCGAAGCGACGAAAAACCCGACCGAATTCATCGAAAGAGTCCGCCACCTATACGCCCACCCGAATGAAATCGGACGGGACGAAATCGAACTGAAAGACGGGACGGTGATGGACCGCTACTCATCCCCCGTGGTTGGTGGAGACGGAAAACACTACGGACGGATCTGGAGTTTCCGCGACATCACCGAGAGCAAACGCGCGGCAACGGCTCTCGCGGAATCGCAGCGCTTTCTGCAATCCACGCTCAACGCCCTCTCCTCCCACATCGCGATCCTCGACGAGCGCGGGACCATCGTCGAAGTCAACGCGGCATGGAATGGCTTCGCCGCCGAAAATGACCTCCCGCGAGGTCACCGGGGAATGGGCGACAACTATCTGCAACTTTGCGATGATTCGGTCGGCAAGTTCTCCGAAGAAGCATCCTCGGTCGCGGCTGGCATCCGCGCCGTCATGGCCGGGCAGTGCCGGGAATTCCACCTCGAATACCCGTGCCACAGCCCGACGGAGCAGCGCTGGTTCATCGTAAGGGTCACACGCTTCGGCGGCGACGGCCCTGTGCGGATCGTCGTAGCCCACGAGAATATCAGCGAGCGGAAAAAGGCGGAAGTCGCGCTGCTCGAAAGCGAGGAGCGCTTCCGGGGAACCTTCGAGCAGGCGGCAGTCGGCATCGCTCACGTCTCCACGAACGGGCACTTCCTCCGCGTCAACGACAAGCTTTGCAGCATCTTCGGCTTCGAGCGCCAGAATCTGCTGAACATGACGTTTGCGGACCTGACCGTGCCCGAAGATCTCGCCGCAGGCACCGCCGCAGAGCGCGCGATGCTCGCCGGTGAACAGTCCTCTTATACGGCCGAAAAACGCTACCGCCGGAGGAACGGCGACGTCGTATGGATCAATCTGGTCACGACTCTCGAACGCACGGAGTCCGGCACGCCAAAGTACTTCATCTCCGTCCTTGAGGACATCTCCGCGAGAAAGCTTACGGAAAAAGCCCTGCGCGAGAGCCAGCACTTTGCCGAGAGCATCGCGGAAAACTCAACGAGCATCATTTATCTCTTCGAACTTGCGACGGGCAAAACAATCTACTCGAACCGCAACGTCGCAGAATTCCTCGGCTACACGCAGGAGCAAATCGCCGCGCTGGGCGGGACGATCCTGCCGAAGATCATGCATCCCGAGGACCTGCCGTTAATCGCGCAGCAGCACAAGGAATATGCGGAAGTGATGGACAGCCGGGTGTTCGATCTCGAGTTCCGGCTCAAAAACGCCGCAGGCGAGTGGCGCTGGATCTGGGCTCGCGAGACCGTCTTTAAACGCCGCCCGGATGGGGTGCCATGGCAGATTCTGGGCACCGCCCATGATGTCACCGAACGCAAGGATGCCGAGGTAGCGCTCGCCAAAGTGCATCGCGAACTGGTGGACGCATCGCGCCGGGCAGGCATGGCCGAAGTGGCCACGGGGGTAATCCACAATGTCGGCAACGTGCTGAACAGCGTGAACGTGGCGGCGACCTGTGTCGCCGATTCTATCCGGCACTCAAAGCTGAAAAGCCTGGACCGCACTGTGGCGATGCTCCGCGAGCACAATCAGGATCTCCCGGGGTTCTTTTCGAGCGATCCACGCGGCGCGCAGTTACCGGATTTCCTCGAGCAGCTCGCCGCCCGGCTTGCCGGCGAGCAAGCCACCGCCCTCACCGAGCTGGGAACTCTTCAAAAGAACATTGAGCACATCAAGGACATCGTTGCCATGCAGCAGAGCTACGGAAAAATCTCGGGCGCATCTGAAAAACTGGATTTGGCGGACATCGTCGAAGATACGCTCCGGTTGAGCGCCGACACGCTGACACGCCATCATGTGCAAGTGGTCCGGGATTTTGCGGCGGTGCCGCTGGTGATGGCGGACAAACACAAGCTGCTGCAGATTCTCGTGAACCTCGTCAGCAACGCGAAACACGCGTGCGAAGCTGCAGATCGTTCGGACCGGAGGCTGACGGTGCGTGTATTCAATGGCGACGGCAGGGTGAAGGTATCCGTGTCCGACAACGGCGTGGGCATTCCGCAGGAAAACCTCATCCGCATCTTTAATCACGGATTCACCACCAAGCGCAAAGGTCACGGATTCGGCCTGCACAGCGGGGCGCTGGCCGCGCAGGAGATGGGCGGCTCCTTAAACGTCCACAGCGACGGCGCCGGCAAGGGCTCCACATTCACTCTCGCGCTCCCACTGGAGCCTTCAGGAGCCAGCGAACGCTCAACCATTAATCCCAGCCCAACATCATGACCGCATTGAACTCGAAAATGAATTCCACTCCTCCAACCTCCCGAGGGGAAAAGTCCCCTCCCCGGCCGCACCCTCGCACGGTCGGCTGGTTTGGCACCACTGCAGTCGCCATGGGAGGCATCAATCAAAGTCTGTTTCTCCTCAGCGCCCTCTTCATCGGCCAGGGCGCGATCCCGGGACAGGGCAGCGCATCAGTGGTGCTGCTCGGCGTCGGCCTGCTGTTGAGCTGGATGGCGACACCAGGATGGACGGAGCTGATCCTCATGTATCCAAATCGCGTCGGAGGAATCGCGGCGACCTGTGCGGAGGCGTTCCGGCCGTACAGCCCGATCCTCGCAAACCTCACCGGCGTTTGCTACTGGTGGGGCTGGGTGCCGACGTGCGGCCTCACCGCCCTGTTGTCGGCATCGGCGATCAATCAGTGGTACCTGCCATCGGTGTCTGTCCCGCTGCTCGCGACGTGCATCGTGCTCTTTTTTACGACCATCAACCTCTGCGGCGTGAAATGGGTCATGCGCTTCGCGATGCCGATAGCCACGGCCTCGGCGGTGCTCGCATTCCTCTCGGCGGTCGTCCCGATCTACAGTGGAAGTGTCGATTGGCAGCAGGCGTTCACATTCCATCTCACCACTCCATTTCCAGGATGGTTTGGCCAGGTGACCAGCGTCATGGCCGGGCTATACCTCATCGGGTTCGCCGCACCGGCGTTTGAGCAGGCGGCGTGTCACGTCGGGGAAACTGTGGACCCGAACAAAAACGTGCCTCGTGCGATGTTCGCGAGCGCGGGACTGGCAACGCTGTATTTCATCGTCCTGCCGATTGTCTGGCTCGGTGCGCTCGGACCGGAGGCGATGGGGAGGGATCTCGCGCTCGAACTCGGGCCGACTTTTGCGCCCCTGCTCGGCGGTGCGGCGAAGGCGACGGCGATATGGTTTATGATCTTCAACATGCTCCACGGCACCATCGCCGCGCTTGCCGGGGCTTCGAGGACGCTTGCGCAATTGTCGGAGGACGGCCTTCTGCCGGAATTCCTCGCAAAGCGCTCCCGCACCGATGCGCCGTGGGCGGCGACAATCCTGACATCGGGAATGGCCATCGCGTTTTTGCTCATCGGCGATCCAGTGTGGCTGATTGCCGCTGCGAATCTCACTTATCTCATCGGCATCGCAATGCCGAGCATCGCAGTCTGGCTGCTGCGCCGCAATGAGCCGCAGATGGAGCGCCCCTACCGTGCGCCACGGGGAACGATTGTCCTCGGGTTGATCGCCGCCGTCGCATGGGCACTCACGGCGATCCTCGGTTTCCAGCAATTCGGACTGCCGACCGTCCTTATTGGCATCGCCTTCGCATATTCCGGCTCCGTCCTTTACGCATGGAGAAGGTTCTCCGACCGCCGCAAGGCCGGCCTGCCGGGCATCGCGCGCACTCTTCATCTCAAGCTCACCGGCGCGATGCTCCTGGTGCTCGTGCTCGATGCCGTGGGTTACCTGATTGCGGTGGGCCATGTGCCCGCGAACCACGAAGCGCTGATTGTGATTCTCGAAGACACTTTCGTGATCGTCGCACTTCTCACGTTCGGCGTCGGGCTGATCCTGCCGGGAATGATCGCACATTCCGCAGTCCAGGTTTCCGATGCTGCGGACAAGCTGGTGAAAGGCACACTTGCCGATTTCACCCGCGCGATGCGGGCGCTGGCGGCGGGAGACATAGCCGCTGCAAAGGCCCATTTCATATTCACACCGGTTTTCGTGCATTCGCGCGATGAAATCGGTTCGATGGCGCATAGCTTTAACCGGCTGCAGGAGGAAATCGGCCGCGCCGCAGAAGCTCTAAAAGGAGCACGCGAGGGCCTTTCCCAGGCGCGCGAGGACACTAGAACAAATGTCCGCCTGCTCCGCGATGTGTCGCGCCAGGCAGGTATGGCGGAAGTCGCCACAAGCGTGCTGCACAATGTAGGCAACGTCCTCAACAGCGTAAACGTCTCGGCCACGCTCGTGGCGGAGACTGTCGATGGCTCAAAGCTCACCAGCCTCGGCCGGCTCGTCTCAGTGCTGGACGAGAATCGCAACGACCTCTGCGGGTTCATGGCCAATGACCCCCGGGGACAAGGACTTCCTTCCTATCTGCGCCAGCTCCACCAGCGGCTGTCGGCCGAACAATCCGGCGTACTCAAGGAGCTCGGCTCACTCGGCAAAAACATCGAGCACATCAAGGACATCGTGGCCATGCAGCAGAGTTACGGAAAAGTGTCCGGAGTCGCGGAAGTGCTGAACGTCACCGACCTTATCGAGGACAGCGTGCGTATGAATGCTGCGGCGTTGTTGCGATACAACGTGAATGTCGTCCGCGAATTTGATGCGGTGCCGCCCATCAACGTCGAGAAGCACAAGGTGCTGCAGATCCTCGTGAACCTGATTCGCAATGCGAAGTATGCCTGCAACGAAGGCCGGCAGACGGACAAGCAGGTGACCATCCGCGTAACGAACTCCAACGGGCGCATCAAAATCGCAGTCAGCGACAATGGCGTGGGCATCCCTACGGAAAACCTCACCCGCATTTTCAGCCACGGATTTACCACAAAAGCAGACGGTCACGGCTTCGGCCTGCACAACGGAGCGCTCATCGCACAGCAATTGGGCGGCTCCCTCACTGCACACAGCGACGGCACCGGACTCGGCGCGACTTTCACCATCGAACTACCTTGCCAACACTCATGAACACCACACCCGCTCAACCCGAAACCAACCGCCGAATCCTTGTCGTGGATGACAATCCGGCGATTCACGAAGACTTCAAAAAAATCCTCTGTGGCGACGCCGCGGCAAAGGACTTCGACGCGCTTGACGCGTTGTATTTCCGCGATGAATCCAGCGGCCCGGGCTCGCGCACATTCGAGATCGATTCCGCAGCGCAGGGTCAGGAGGCGCTCGAACTCATCGAGAAATCGCTCCGCGAAAACCGGCCCTACGCAATGGCGTTCATGGACGTGCGAATGCCGCCGGGGTGGGATGGCATCGAGACGATCTCACGCATTTGGGAAGTGTATCCCGATCTGCAAGTCGTGCTCTGCACTGCATACTCGGATTACTCGTGGGACGAGATGGTCGCGAAGCTAGGGCAATCGGATCGGCTGGTGATCCTGAAGAAACCGTTCGACAACATCGAAGTGCTCCAACTTGCATGCACGATGACAGAGAAATGGAATCTGACCCAAATTGCGCGCGAGCGCCTCGCCGAGACCGAGAGAATCGTCGATGAGCGGACGCACGAACTCCGCTCGGCGAACGAGCAACTCCAAACCGAAATGAAGCAGCGCAAGCAGGCCGAGGCACATCTGCTCCGCGCGCAACGGCTGGAAAGCATCGGCACACTCGCGAGCGGCATCGCACATGACCTCAACAACATGCTCTCGCCCATCCTCATGTCTGCTGGATTGCTGCGAATGGACGTACCGGAGGCATCACAGGACCTTGTCTCCATGATCGAAAACTGCGCAGAGCGCGCCGCAGGAGTCGTGAAGCAGATCCTGACTTTTGCACGGGGCGTCGAGGGCGAGCGCGTGCTCCTTCAGCCCCGTCATCTCCTCCGCGAAATCATCAATGTCGCATCCGAGACGTTTCCGAGAAATATCCGCATCGAATGCGAGCTTTCGCGGGACATGGGCTGTCTGGAAGGCGACGCCACACAGCTCCACCAGGTCCTCATGAACCTCTGTGTGAACGCGCGGGACGCCATGCCCGATGGCGGAACGCTGAAGATCGACACCAGCGTCGTCAACCTCGACACGCAATACGTGAGTATGGCCCCGAATTCACACGCAGGACTTTATTTTGCGATTCGCGTATCCGACTCCGGCACAGGCATCTCACCGGAAAACATGGACAAGATTTTCGACCCCTTCTTTACCACCAAGGCACTGGGGAAGGGAACGGGTCTTGGCCTCTCAACCGCCATCGGCATCATCAAAAGTCACGATGGTTTTATCGACGTAAGCAGCGAACTGGGCAAAGGCACGACCTTCGCAGTTTTCCTTCCGATTTCCGGAGAAGCCATAGTATCCGCTCCTGAAAAGCCCGAAGAACCGATGGCAGCAGGCAGCGGTGAGCTGGTCCTGGTAGTGGATGACGAGCTCGACGTCCGGACCATGACCGCAACCGTCCTCTCGCAATACGGATATCAAGTTCTAACGGCCGCCGACGGAGCCGAAGCGGTTTCCACGTTCGCACAGCATAGAAACGAAATCCGCGCCGTGATCACCGACATCATGATGCCCGTGGTCGATGGCGTGGCGCTCTGCCGCGTATTGAGGAAAATCGATTCCGAAGTATGCCTCCTGGTTGCCACAGGCTATGCCGACGAATCCCGCTTAATCGAGTTACGGTCGCTCAACGTGCGTGAAGTGCTCTACAAACCATTCAGCACGGAAACCCTACTCTCGGCGCTGAGCAGAGCTCTGTCCTTGCGCGGGACATATACGCCACCTCCCGCGCTACTGTGCGCCTGATACCATCTGCCCAAAAGAACGAGACTATAGCGGAGGCGCGAATGGGAGCGGGGCTTTGCCTTCGGCGGTCTGACGGCTCCTAAGCCCCGTTGCCACGTCAGTGGCAAGCGCGAATTGCCGCTATCGCGCCAAACGGGGCTTAGGAAAGCCCCGCTCCGATTTGTCCCGGCTGTCGCCGCTCTATCGTATCCGACCCGCCGCTCGTCGCCCGCCTCGGGAGCGTCTCTTTATTTCTCAAAGATGGTATGAGTGGTCGGCGGGCTACCAGCGCGCCCTTGTTTTTACTTCTTACTAATGCTCGTGCTCATGCTCGTGGTGACTCGATTCTGAAAACAGAGCTAGAGTAAGGAGTGAGGGGACACGTTTTTTCAACTTGTCCCCAGTTCTTCGCAATGACGAATGACGTAGGTGCTTCGTCATTCGCCCTTCCCTGACTCGCTTCCCTGACTCGCTACCACCCTCCCGGTCAGCTCTGCGTGATCTCGGTGAGGATTTTCCGCAGTTCCCGTTGTTGGATGGGCTTGCGAAGGATGCCTCGGAAGAGGTCGGGATTGTCCCGGAAATCAAGGCCGAAGCCACTCATCAAGACCACCGGCAGTTCGTCGTTCAACGCAAGGGCGGCTTCTGCCAACTGGGCACCGTTCATTCCAGGCATGCCGTAGTCCGTGATCAACAATTCGATATCGTTGTCCTCGAGGCGATCCAGTGCGCTCTGGCCGGAACTTACGCTGTCCACTTGATGCCCGTCGGAGCGGAGATATTTGCACATGATGTCGCTGGCGACATCATCATTATCGACGACCAGGATGCGAATGCTCGGGAGTCTCTCGATGCGGCTTGTAGCGGGATCGTGCTCGATCCGATCCAGCACCGCAAATTCCAGGCGAAACGTAGTGCCCCTGCCGGGTTCGCTCTCCACGTCGATCACCGCTTCGTGGCGGTTGAGGATACCGAAAACCATCGCGAGACCCAGGCCCGTGCCCGCCTCCCCCTTTGTCGAGAAAAACGGCTCGAAACAGCGCCGGCGGACCTCTTCAGGCATTCCCTTTCCGGTATCAGCCACTTCGATAAGCACTCGTTCCCCTTCCTGCCGTGAGCGGACCGTAATCGTGCCGCCCGCAGGCATCGCGTCCACGGCATTGAAGATCAGATTCATCAACACCTCGCGCAACTCCGCACCGCTACCGGAGACGAACGCGACCTTCTCCAATTCGAGCGCGATCTCGATGCTCAGCCCTTTGGCCTGCGTCTGCTCGCGCCATTTTGGCTGTGCGAGCGCGACGGCCTCGCTGATCAATTTGTTGAGATCGAGTGCGGAAAATACATCGCTCTCCTCGCGAGGCCTGTAGAAATCCCTCAGTCGTGCCACCACATGCGTCGCGTCGAGTCCCGCGGTGAGCATGATTTTGAGATACTCCCGGACCATTTCCGGATCCCGCAGCGCGGTCTCGTCGCCAAGCAGCAATTCGCTGTAGCCGATCACCGCCACGAGCGCGTTGTTGAAATCATGCACAACGCCGCTGGCCATCTCGCCAAATGCCCGGAAGCGCTCCCGCTGGACGACCTGATGCTGGCTGTCCTTCAGCTCTTTTGTCCGCTCAGCGACTTTTTCCTCGAGAAGGACGTTCTGGTTCTGCAGTTCCATATGAAGGGCTCTGCTGCAAAGCACGCCCCGGATTCTCATGAAGATTTCCGCTGAATCGAGCGGCTTGTGCAGGATGTCTGTGGCCCCGGCGGCTAGAGCCTTGCGTTTGTTTTGCGGCGTCGCAGAACCACTCAAGACGATGATCGGCAGCATCAGATTATCCGGATACGTCACACGGATTTGAGCGATCAATTCGATGCCGTCCATGCCAGGCATCGCAAGGTCCGTGATGATCAGATCCGGGGGCGCGGCCGCCATTTCCGCCGCCACCGCCAGTGGATCCCCGACCTTGCGAACATTGCTAAAGCCGAGGCGGTTCAGGACATTCTCGAGGAGACAGAGGTTACTCACCTCATCGTCCACCAGCAGGATATGCGCTGTCCGCAGGTAATCATCCTTCATCGTTTGTGGAATGGTCTCCCAGCTTGTTTACGCAGCGAGGGGCTGGTTCTTTGCGAGCATTCGCTTCACCGTCCGGTTCAGCACCTCCTGATTCACAGGCTTCGAGAGAAACGGCATCCCGCCGCGGATGACAGCCTCATCACCGACCTCGTTGGGCGAAATCAGCGATGTCAGGAAAATAATCGGCAGACTTGCGAAACGCGGATCTGCACGGAACTCGGCGGCGACCTGGCCTCCATCCTTGCCGGGCATGTCCACGTCGAGGAGGATTAGCTCCGGGCGGAAAAGCTCGGCTGCAGCTTTGGCAGCAAACGGACGATTCTCAACATACACCTCACAATTGCTGAATCGGGTTAGAAGTAACGCGACAAGGCGGGAGATTTTCGCGTCGTCGTCGATGATAAGGATACGGGATTTGTTCATGCCTCCACATGTCAGCAAAACGCAATCCTCTGCCGCCCCGGAAAAACCCGTAATCTGCGCTCATGCATTATACCGAGCACCGTCAGTTTCGTTTCGGTCTTCGCCAGCGGATTTGGTCGTTCGCGAGACTTCCATCGTCTGCCAATCCCCTGAGAACAAAACCCAACCGGCAAAACATTCCCATCGCCGAGCGGCACCGTCTGCGAGCGCCAGGATCCACCTGTCTGGCAGCAGTCCAGCGCCGCGCCGTATGGATGAACTGATGCGTCGGATATGCCTCCCACTTCGGAGTCTCCCGACCGCCCGCCACCACGACATCCAATACGACGGTCATAACAGAATTGCTCAGTCACCATCGAAATCCGGGTCCGTTCCGCGTCAGAAAAATGAACATCCCACCTTGAGCGGGCGCGTGAACTTTGCGTTAGTCTTCAACGCCGATTTGTTTCTGCCGACATTGTGTGTATCATTCCCAAATCGGCTCAGGCCGTGCGTGCAAACTCACACACACCCGGAAACTCATGCAACTCCGTCTCACTCCGTTCAAAAACCGCGCAGGATTCAGCCTCATGGAAGTGCTCGTCGGCATCGCCATCATCATCATCCTCGCGTCCATCGCGTATCCGATTTGGATGAGCAGCCGGCAGAAGGCAAATCGCGCGATGGCATTGCGAAAAATGGAGCAACTCGGCACCGCGCTCGCCCGCTATACCGGGGACAACAACGGCCTCCTCCCGAAGGAAGAAGCCGACAGTGGGCAAGGGTCCTGGGAAGCTGCCTCCCGCCCCGATGCAGACGACGCGTGGTACAATGCGCTTCCTCGACTCGCAGGAGGAAAGGGAACCGGCGACTATTTCAAGGAAGGAAATCCGGCCGCTTTTTACGCAAAAGACAGCCTGCTCGCTCTCGAAGGCGTGAAGTATCCGAAGACCCAGATGCGCAAGCCGATGTATGCGTTTGCCTACAATACAAAGCTCCATCGCAAAGACGCGACGACCGGCCAGAAACCCCGCATCAACATCAACAAGGTCGCGAACCCATCGCGAGTGGTCGCCCTTATTGAGCAGGGCCTGAAAAACGAGAAGCGCCCGATCGAAGGAATGAAGTCTTACGACCGCGATGACTGCAAAGCCAGTCCCAGGCAGTTCGTCACCCGCTGGAGTGACCACGGGATGCTGGTTTTCCTCGATGGCCACGTCGAGCAGGTGAAAGCCGCCCAAGTGCTCGACAGCTCCGCAGGGATACGCATCAAATGGAACGCCACTGATACGAGCGGCATTTTCTGGTGCCCGGATGTGAACGAGGATCCGAACTGACATCCGTGGTTTTTGCCACGGCGGCATCTCGCGGCTGACGTAGAAAATCCACCCCAAACCAATACTTGCCCCTTGTCGGTTTTGCGCCCGCTCGCTCTCATGCGCCAAAATGATTGAAGGCTACACGCCCATGATTGCGGGAATCTTCGCACTGCCACCCGGCGCCGTCGCATGGGAGATCGTACTCGTGCTGTCGTTGCTCGGCGTGGCCGTCGCCATGTTTGCCGCGGAAAAAATCTCCGTGGATGTAGTGACGTTTTGCGTCCTCATCCCGCTCATCCTCTCCGGCATCCTCACGCCCGATCAGGCATTCCGCGGTTTCAGCAGCGAGGCCGTCGTTTCGCTTGCTGCAATCTTCGTAATCTCCGGAGCGCTCACAGGAACCGGCGTTTTGGACCTCGTCGGCAGCCGCATCATGAAGCTGAGCGGCGGAAACGAAACACGTGTCATCTTTCTCCTCATGGTCGTTGCGTGCTCCGTATCCGCAGTGATGAACAATACGACCGTCACGGCGATGTTCACACCGGCAGTCGTCGTGCTTGCGCGGCGGACAAAGATAAACCCCTCAAAAATCCTGATGCCCCTCGCCTTCGCCAGCATCCTTGGCGGAACGACGACACTGATCGGAACCTCCACCAATATCGCCGTAAACAATTACCTCAAAACGAACGGAATTAAGGAACTGAAGATGTTCGAGATCACCCCGATTGGTCTCGTAATCTGCGCCGTCGGGATTCTCTACATGATGTTCATCGGACGAAAGCAACTCGTCGCCCGCGCCGACGACAGCCTCACCGCCGACTACGGAATTCGCGAGTATCTGAGCGAAATCATCATCATGCCCGGCTCACCGCTCATCGGGCAGCGGAGCTTCGATTGCGACTTGAGCATCCTCGAATTTCGAATCCTTAAAGTCATCCGCGGGACCGAGCAGCTCCTTCCGGACTCCCGCGTCGTGCTGGAAGAAAACGACGTCCTCCTCGTTGAAGGGAAGGTAGAGAACCTCATGAAGGTGAAGCGCATCGAGGGCATCGAGATTAAAGCCGAAGCCCAACTCGGCGACCTCGCGCTCAAAGGTGCGAAATTCCGGATCGCGGAGATGCTGGTGACCCTCCAGAGCGAGGTTGCCGGCCGCACACTCCGCGAGGCGGACTTCCGCTCCAAATATGGCATCACCGTCCTTGCGATATACCGGCACGGCCAGTCGCTGATCGAGAGCATCGGCGAAGTTCCTTTACGCACAGGCGACGTGCTGCTCGTTCAGGGCCCCGAGGAAAGTATCGCAAATGCCCGGGAAAAGTACGGTCTCTCGATGCTCGATGAGGTCAAACCGACCCTGTACAATCCGAAACTCGGAATCCGAACCGTGATCATTTTCCTCGTGGCAATCGCTGCCAGCACGATTCCCTTTCTTCCGGGGCACGCAAAAGACGGCTCCCTTGTATGGGGGCCGATGCCGGTAAGCGTGGCATTTCTCATTGCCGCTGTCGTTATCGTCTCGATCCGCGCGATCTCGGTCGAAAAAGCGTACGAATTCGTGGACTGGAAACTGATCATACTTATTGGAGGAATGACGGCTTTCGGCCAGGCCATGAGCAACACAAAAACTGCGGACTTCCTTGCGAATGCGATCATCGGAATGACAGGTGGCATCGGGCCATGGTTTGTCATGGCCGGCTTCTTCCTGCTCACGGTGCTCCTCACACAACCCATGTCCAACGCCGCAGCCGCACTCGTCGTCCTTCCCGTCGCAATCACTGCTGCAAAGCAGCTTGGAGCAAACGAACACAGCTTCGCGATGGCCGTCATGCTCGCCGCTTCCGTGTCTTTCATCACCCCGTTCGAACCGTCATGCCTGCTCGTCTATGCGCCGGGTAAATATCGGTTCACGGATTTCGTAAAAGTCGGCTCCGGACTCACCGCCGTCCTCAGCATTGTCATGCTCATCCTGATCCCGATCCTCTGGCCACTCACCAAGTAGCCGCGCCTCAGCCCCAGACGATGGGCTGATGATCCAGACCGGCAAACTTCTCGAGGTCTTCAACAAGAATTCGCAGTGTTTGCACCAGTTCATCGGCCTGCATGCGCAACACGTCCTGCTTCCCTTCCCGTCCGCTGGTTTCGAGTTGTTTCGCTGCTGCCCATGCGTCGGTCGCACTAAACGCCCCGACCATTCCTTTAATTCCGTGCGCTGCTTTTCCCACCTCCACGCAGTCCCCTTTTGAAAGAGAATCGCCGAGGTCCTTGAGCAACCGCGGCGCATCGGCCTCCCGGCACAGTTTCACGACTTCAGTGAGGATCTCCATCTCCCCGCCGAGATTCGACATCAGCGCTTCTGCATCAAATGAATTGCCCCGTGCCTTTGGCTCCTCCGGCATCGGTAACTCCGCAACGGGAATCGCAACTGGCTCGGGAAGAGGCGAAGTCGATACCTCGCCGACGAGCTGTTGACTGAGACTGTTCTCGGGCACCCCCTGCCGGGGCTGCTCCGGTTGCTGCCGCATCGGGTCGGACACCAGTTTAAAGACAGCGCTAATCGGCGATGATTCGTGACTGGCGTCGCTTTTCGGCAACACGGGGGTGCTGGCAGAATCCAGAAGCAGGTCCGGAATCACACCGCCCATCGCGGCCAGCAACTCCTGCTGGCGAACAGGTTTCGAAACGTACCCATCCATCCCGGATTTTGCACACTCATCGCGCACTCCTTTCAATACGTTCGCACTGAGAGCGAGAATCGGCGTGCGGCGAAGCGTCCGGAGTTTCTCAATCTGCCGGATCTCCGCAGTCGCTTCAAAACCACTCATGTTCGGCATTTGAAGATCCGTCAAAACGAGGTCAAAACGGTTTTCGCTAAATGCCTTCACCGCCTCGAGGCCATCGTTTGCGAGGGTCACTTTGTGGCCCCATCCTTCGAGACTCAATTTCACGAGACGCTGGTTTACCGCGTTGTCCTCCGCCACGAGAATCTCCAGCGGGCGCATCGGCGGGCAGTTCGAAGCCTTCGGCACCGACATGTTGGAGTCCTTTTTGGAATCTTGGAGCGCCTTGGATACTGCGACCCGGAGGGACCGCGCAGTGACCGGCTTGATCAATGTCGCGCGAATCGCGGCGTGCCTGTAACGATCGATTTCTCCGCGCCGCGGCGACGAGACAAGCAGCACCACGCGCGTCGAAACAAGCTCCGGATAGCTATCGATCGTCGATGCAAGTTTTACGCCCGGGCTCTCAGGCCGCACGGCATCGGCGATGAGTAAATCATACGGTTTCCCTTCACTCGCAGCCCTGCGCATTTCGCTCAGCGCACCCATTACATCGCGAACCGGATTCGCCTCCATCTCCCAGATTGTGAGGATCTCCGTTGTGATGCGGAGGCTGTTCGGATGTGCGTCGAGCACCAGGGCTCTTAATCCCTTGAAGGACTCCGCCGAGTAGTCATCCTGCTCGGAATCGCGATAATCAAAGAGCGCCGTAAAGCGGAATACCGTTCCCTTGCCTTCCTCGCTGTCCACCTTAATGTCACCGCCCATGAGCGCCACCAATTGCTGCGTGATCGCGAGGCCCAGTCCGGTTCCCCCGAAGCGCCGCGTCGTCGAGTAGTCCGCCTGGCTAAATGCCTGGAAAATGGTATCCTTCCGGTCACTGGGAATTCCGATTCCGGTGTCAGCAATCGCGAATGCCAGTTCCGCAGCGCCATCCACCCAGCGGGAGTTTTCGACGCGAACCATGACTTCACCGCGCTCCGTGAACTTCAACGCATTTCCGACAAAGTTAACAACAATCTGCCGCAGACGATGAGGGTCGCCAATGAGCATGTCGGGAACTTCGGGCCGGATGTGCAGGAGCAGTTCCAAACCTTTGCCGTGGGCACGCGGTGCGAGGGTCGTTAACGCCTCGCCGAGCAATTCTCTGAGACTGAATTCCGTGCGCTCCAATTCGAGCTTCCCAGCCTCAATCTTCGAGAAATCCAAGATGTTGTTCAACAACGCCAGAAGCGATTCCGCACAGGAGTTAATCGTCTCCAGATAGTCGCGTTGCGCAGCACTGAGGTCCGTCCCCATCGCGAGTTCCGTCATCCCGATGATTCCATTCACGGGCGTGCGAATCTCATGACTCATGACCGCGAGGAATTCGCGCTTCGCTGCGTTCGCCTCGCCAGCCCGGAATGCGTAGCTTTCCACTTCCTGCTTTGCGGTAATTGCACGCTCGTTCGCTTCGTGCATTTCGCGATTAATCTGGAGCAACCGGTGCCGATCCCGGCGATTGCATTCAATGACACGTCGAAAGGCGTCCGTCAGTTCTCCGAACTCGTCATCCCGAGCGGGCAAATCGAACGGCTGATCCGGGTCTCCTTCCGCGAGCATCCGGGTTTTACGAACCAATTCCGCGAGCGGCGTGCTGATGGAATCGACCGTCTCTTTTGCACGCCTCATCGAATGAAGCATCGAAAGACCCCCAATCAAAATCAGCAGCCATCGCACATACGGCGGAAATCCGCTGACGTCGGGTAAGATTGCCGCAACGCCGAACACCACCGCAGGCAGCATCATCCCTCGCGAACCGGACGCGAGCTTGCCGGGCAGTTTCAATGCAGAGACCTTCTTCTTCTTCGGTAGTGGTACGGCCGGCATCTCCACCGGCAACGGCAGATACCCTCCATTGAGAGTCGCGTTGAGGACCCTGGATTTTGATGTCGTTGGTTGAACTAGTTTAGGCACTTCGTCTTTGGGAAAGCACAGCGGATGCCCAATCCGCCACAGACTCTATGTTTCGCTCCCGAGGAAGGAATTCGCCCGGCTTGAACAGGCGACCAGCACCTCGGTCACGTGATGTCTTCTTTCCACTCAAAACTTCCGCGAAATCTCCTTCGCCGCCCGCTCACGCAATCTGTAAACGGTATACGTGCCGACACTTACACTGTCCTCGGCGTGCTCCTTAAAGAATTCCTCGTTCACCTCCCCGCCGAATTCTTCACGCTCCGGCGGACCGATCACCACATGGCGGATGGCATTCGCCTTGAGCAACTCCCCTGCCCTCGGTCCCCCTGTGAACATCTCGCGCACTTCCTCACGGCGCGGATCAATCGGCATGCCATGCTGGCCGATCCAGTTGTGAAATCCGAGAAAGACCCGCCGTCCCGAAAGGAAAAACGCGGGGTGAGTCGGCTGCTGTCCTGTGAGAAGCAGTGCGTCAGGCGGCGTGAAAGCACGCACCTTTTCCGCAAATTCGATCTCCAACGGACCGGCGATTCGCCAGGACGAATTCCATTCGTGAATCATGGAAAACGTACCGCTCGTGCAAATGGCGGAACCCGCGAAGATGGCGGCCCCCTTTACAAACCTTCCGCGCTCCCACATACGAACCAATACGTCTGCACAGAGCATTGCAAAGACGCACACGCTGAAGGCGAAGAGCTTGATGTTGTCGAAGTCGTTCGGCTGAAAAACGACGAACGCACAAAGCACGAACATCACAAAGAATGGTGCGGTCAACTTTCGTATTCGCGCCGTGACGAATACGACTGCGAGCACGCTAAGCGGTAGCAACACGCCGCCGTTCATCAGCCAGTATTTCACTTGCGCCCACCAATCGCCCTGCGGGCTCATCCATCCCGCCTGCACCCTGATAAATGAACGGGATGATTGGGCCAACTGCCGCTGCGTGCGGAGGATTTGCGGCACCGCGAGGACGAGCGGCAACAGCCACGCCAGCAGGATTCGCGGCTGCCACGAACGCCACGCAATCACCCATATTCCCGCCGCAAGTCCGACCATCAGGAAGGAATGCATGTGGATCATCGGCAGCGCTGCAGTGAGTGCCGATGCAGCCAGCGCATGTCGCGCAGATTTCTGCTCCGCCGCGCGACCAAGAAGAAGCAATGCCGCGAACGCCACCGGCATGCCGAATGTGCTCGAACGCATCACTAGGAGAATCGATGTCGTAAGATTGTGGAGGTTGATTCCGTGGTCGAAATCGTTCCCGTAATCCCGCTGCCGAATTGCCTCCAGTAGCGACTTCCCCTCCGGAAAATGCGTCAGCAAGTTGACAAAACCCAGCCCGCCTCCGAGCAGTGCCAATGCCACTCCGAGAGCGGCAACCGCACGCGAGCCAAACCATTCACGGGCCAGACAATAGCCCGTCAAAAGGAACGCTGCGCTGGCGAAAAACATCCCCATCCAAACAGCGCCCGACAGCCCCGCACCGAAAGGCTGCAACGCTGCCGTCAGATAATCGGAAAGAAACGGATACCCAAGCGGCCAGCCAGCAAACCATGGATACTCAAAGCGGGTCAGGTTATCCCCGTACAAAAAACTGAGCGCGATCGCCGTGTGCCCCGGCTGGTCCTCCCAGGCCGCACCGGCTGCGTGGATGCCGCCATCCCTCGGCTCCAGACCGTGGGTCCACTGCATCGTCGCAAAATACGCCAGCCCCACCGCCAGTAATCCCAACAAGACACAACGGCGGATGAGTTCCG
>JANMGP010000323.1:0-91498 GCA_031374705.1 Verrucomicrobiaceae bacterium
TCCCATCAGGGCTGTATGAAGTCCATTGGGAGGTTCCGCATCGAGTTTTACAGGGTCTGGACTACGAGCGGTTTGCTGGGTACGCCACCAGGACAAGGGTCGGATGCAATCGATGGATATATCCGCCTTTACCGATCCGATGGGACGTTGCTTCAAGAGACGTATCGGAGTTTCCTCCGCGCCTACGATCCGCGCTGGAGCCACGACGAAGCATACTTTCTGAGCGACGAAACTATCTGGAAACTACCAAAATCGCCGGAGCACTGATTCCCCGCAGGCCCACCTTTACACCGCCCTGACAATTTTTCGGATGCACCGTCCGCCATTTCCCATCATGGTCGGTGCGCCATGCCGTTCTTCTTCCATTCATGAAATTCGTCGGATTCGTATTCATCACGATTGCTGCGGCGTGCGGCTGGTTTGGCGCGACGATGGCGCATCGGACGACGACCGCTCCGGCTGGACGCAAGGTGTTGTTTTTTCAAAGCCCGATGCACCCGTGGGTGAAGTCCGATAAGCCGGGGCAATGCACGGTTTGCGGGATGGACCTCGTGCCGGTGTACGAGGGCGGCGCGAGCTTTGACCACGCGGCGAGCGACCTCGTGATGCTCCCGCAGGGCAGCCCGAATGTCGTGGGCGTGCAGACGGCGGAGGTGAAGAAGCAGCCGCTCGTTCGCACGTTGCGCGTGGCGGGGATGATCGGCGAGGACGAGTCGCGCCACGGGGTCATCAGCGCGCCGGTGGAAGGGCGGCTCGACGGGCTGGCGATGAACCACGAGGGCCAGCAAGTGACGCGTCGCCAGCCGCTCGCCACGATGTTTAGCCGCACGCTGCTCGCCGCCGCCGAGGACTACAAAACCGCGCTGGCACAGGGCGAAGCCGCAGCGGAACCGGCGAAGCGCCGGCTGGAGCAGCACGGGCTCGTGTGGGAGCAAATCAAAACGATCCCGCAGCGGCAGCCGGACGACATTTACTTCGGCGTGCTCGCGCCGCTCACGGGGACGATCGTGAAGAGCTACGTCCACGAAGGGCAGGTTGTGAAGGAGGGCGAGCGGATGTTTGAAATCGCGGACTTTTCGCGGATGTGGTTCATGTTCCCCGTGTCCGAGCAGGACCTGCCGCTGGTGAAAGCGGGGCAGCTTGTGAACGTCACAACGCCCAGTCTGCCGGGCGAGACGATGCGCGGACGCATCGCGAGAATCAGCCCGAGCCTCAACGAAATGATGCGCGCCGCCGATGTGCGCGTGGTGCTGGAAAATCCGGAGCGGAAGCTGAAAAACAAATCGTTTGCGCAAGGCACGGTGGAGCTCGAATCGCCGGAGGTCGCCGCGATTCCGCGGAGCGCGGTGCTGTGGCCGGGGAATTCGCCGCGCGTGTTTGTCGAAAAGGCGGAGGGCACTTACGAGCAGCGCAACGTGAAGCTCGGTCGCGCGGGAGATGTGCTTTGGGAATTGCTCGACGGGTTGCGCGAAGGCGAGCGGGTCGTGGTGCGGGGGAATATGCTCATCGACAGTCAGGCGCAACTCGACGCGATGGTCGCGCTGCCGACGTCCGAGATGAGCGCGGAGTTTGCCGCCTTTATGAAAGCCGTGGCGGTGCTGAGCGATGCGCTGGCGAACGACGACATTCACGCGGCGAACGAAGCGCTGGCGAAGATCCCGCCAGCTCCGGACGGCGCGGTAAAGACTCCGCCGCCCACGAAGAGCGATGACCTCAAAGCGATGCGAAAAGCGTTTCTGCCGTGGAGTCAGGAAGTCGCCGCGCTGGCGCTGAAGATGAAGTCGCAGATGCCGGAACTGCGCGTGTTCCGGTGCTCGATGACGGACCAGCTTTGGCCCGGAGCGCCTGCGAATGCGGGGTGGATTCAGCTCGGCGGCGGGCTGAGGAATCCATATTGGGGCGAGGAGATGCTGGAGTGTGGAGCGGAAGTAAAACGATGATCGACGCGCTCATCACATGGTCGCTGAGGAACCGCTTCCTCGTGGTGTGCGCCACGCTTTTCCTCGTGGCGTTTGGCATCAAGGCGCTGCGCGAGACGCCCGTGGATGCGCTGCCGGACTTGAGCGAGAATCAGGTGATCGTCTTCGCCGACTGGATGGGCCGGAGCCCGCAGGAAGTGGAGGACCAAATCACCATGCCGCTCTCCGCGAGTCTGCAAGGGCTCGCGCAGGTGAAGAGCGTGCGGGCGACGAGCATGTTCGGCTTCTCGCTCATCAACGTGATTTTTGAAGACAGTGCGGACAAGGCCGCCGCGCGCCAGCGAATCTTCGAGCGGCTGAATCTCGCAAGCGACGCGCTGCCCGATGGCGTGAGAGCAAAGCTCGGCCCGGATGCGACGGGGCTCGGCTGGGTGTATCAATACTACCTCGCAGTCGATCCCGTGAGCGGGCACCGATACGACCTCGGCGAGCTGCGCTCCGTGCAGGATTCGTTCGTGCGCAACCAGCTCAACGCAGTCCCCGGCGTTGCGGAAGTGGGGAGCGTCGGCGGGTTTGTGCGGCAGTATCAGGTGGAAGTGGATTCGCAAAAAATGCGCGCCGCCGGCGTGTCGCTCAACATGGTGATGATGGCCGTGAGCCAGTCGAATATCAACGTCGGCGGAAAGAGCATCGAGGAAAACGGAATGGAGTTTATCGTGCGCGGAATCGGCGTGATTCGCAGCGCGGAGGACCTGGAGAAGATCGCGGTGATGGAAAACGTGCAGCTCAAAGACATCGCGCGAATCGAGCTCGGCGGCGATTTCCGGCGCGGCGCACTCGACATCAACGGACGCGAAATCGTCGGAGGCACCGTGGTGATGCGCACCGGCGAAAACGCCCGCGAAGTCATCGCCCGCGTGAAGGCGAAGGTCGCGCAGATTTCCGCCGCGCTTCCGCCGGGCGTGAGCATCAAGGCGTTCTACGACCGCAGCGAGCTCATCGACCGCACCATCGACACGCTCAAAACCGCGCTTACCGAGGAACTCATTCTCGTCACCCTCGCGCACATCATTTTCCTGTTTCACTTCCGCAGCATCTTCATCGTCATGCTCCCGCTCCCCGTGAGCATTTTGATCTCGTTTATCCTCATGCGGGAGTTCGGCTTCACGTCGAACATCATGAGCCTCTCGGGCATCGCGATTGCCATCGGCGTGCTCGTGGACGCCGCTATCGTCATCACGGAAAACGTCATCCGCCGCTGCGAGCAGGCTGGGAACACAAACGCAGAAACCATTCTCGCTGCGGCGAAGCAAGTCGGCCGCCCCATCGTCTTCGCGATGGCGATCATCATCCTGGCATTCATCCCCGTCTTCGCGCTGAGCGGGATGGAGGGCAAAATGTTTCACCCGCTCGCATTCACAAAGACGTTCGCCATGCTCGGTTCCACACTGCTTGCCGTGACAATCGTTCCGGTGCTTTGCACGTGGCTCGTGCGCGGCCCATTCCACGCGGAAGACCGGAACGTCGTTATGCGCGCGCTGCTAAAACTCTACGATCCCGCGCTCGATTTCGCCCTGCGGCGCAAGAAGACGACCATCGCATGTGCCGCAATCATCCTCGCCGGAGCGCTCGCGCTCGTCCCGCGTATGGGCTCGGAATTTATGCCGCCACTGAACGAAGGAAGCCTGCTTTTCATGCCGAGCTTCACGCCCGCCACATCGCTCTCGGAAGTGAAGCGAGCGATGGCGTGGCAGGATCAAGTGTTTGCGAGTTTCCCCGAAGTGCGCAGCGCTGTCGGCAAGCTCGGCCGCGCCGAAACAGCGACCGACCCTGCGCCCGTGGAGATGATCGAAACGACCATCATGCTCAAGCCCGAGAGCGAATGGCGCAGCGGCATGACAAAGCAAAAGCTCATCGCCGAAATGATCGACGCGCTGCGCAAAGTGCCCGGCTCCATTCCCGGATTCCTCCAGCCCATCGAGGGCCGCGTGCTCATGATTTCCACCGGCATTCGTTCGCAGCTCGGCGTGAAGATTTTCGGCGACGACCTCGGCAAACTCCAGCAGGCCGCGTTCGACGCGCAGCGGATTATTCAAAGCGTGAACGGCGCGACGGGCGTGACGCCGAGCCGCATTCAGGGCAAGCCCTACATCGAGATTTCGCTGAACCGCGACGCCATCGCGCGAGTCGGGATGAACGCGCAGGCTGTCCTCGAAACAGTCGAAGCCGGGCTCGGCGGAACGACCGTCACCACCGCGCTCGAAGGCCGCCAGCGCGTGCCGGTTTCAGTGCGCTTGCAGCGCAGCGAACGCGAAGATTTGACCCGGCTGAAAGACGTCCTCGTCACCACGCCATCGAAACAAGTCATTCCGCTCGGCCAGCTCGCGAGCATCAACCGCGTCGAAGGCCCGAACGAAATCTCCAGCGAGAACGGCCAGCTCCGCGCGTATGTGCAGGCAAACGTGAGCGGACGCGACCTCGGCGGATTTGTCGAGGAGGTGAAATCGCGCCTGCGACGAGAACTAGCGCCGAAGCTCGCAGCGCAAGGCATGACGCTCGACTACAGCGGCGAATACGAAAACCAGCTCCACGCTGTGCGCACGTTGAAGTTCATCGTGCCCACGGTTCTCTTCATCATCTTCGCCCTGCTCTTCCAACTCTACGGCAAAGCCCGCGAAGCCGCGCACGTCCTGCTTGCGATTCCCTTCGCGCTGAGCGGCGGCGTGTTTTTGCAATACGCGCTCGGCTGGAATTTCAGCGTCGCCGTTTGGGTCGGCTACATCGCGCTATTCGGCACCGCCGTGCAAACGAGCGTCGTCATGGTCGTGTATCTCGACGAAGCCGTCCAACGCCTCGGCAGCAGCTATACGCAAGCCGATCTCATCGCCGCCGTGAAAGAAGGAGCCCGCCTCCGCCTCCGGCCAAAAGTGATGACCGTCGCGACGATCATCGCCAGCCTGCTGCCCATCATGTGGAGCCACCGTACCGGCTCGGAAGTGATGCAACCCCTCGCCACACCGATCCTCGGCGGAATGCTCAGCAGCCTCCTCCACATCCTCATCGTCACGCCCGTGATCTTTCTGTGGCTGCGCGGGCGGGATTTGAAAACATCCGCGTCTGCGAGCGGGAATTAGCCCACTGCGCACCGTTCGGATGTTCGACTAGACGTCGAGCTTGGTCCAAGCAGCGTTCTTTTTCGACGATGCGACTACCGCTTCGATGAACGCCATGCCGCGCACGCCGTCTTCGATTTTCGGGTAGTCGTTTGCGGGATCATCCTTCGCGAGCTTTTTGCCGGCGATGCGGGCGCGGATGGCGTTTGCAAAATTCTTGTAGATGTTCGCGAATGCTTCGAGATAGCCCTCGGGGTGCGAGGGAGGAGTGCGTGTGGCGGATGCGGCGTTCTTGCCAAGGTAACCGTTTCCGGTGCGGAGGATTTGAGTGGGCTGGTCGAGCCATTTAGCGAGAAGCGTGTTCGGCTCGTTTTGGTGCCATTCGAGTCCGCCTTTTTCGCCATACACTCGGATGTTGAGGTTGTTCTCTTCGCCCACGGAAATCTGCGAGCTGTGAAGCACGCCTTTCGCGCCGCCTTTGAAACGGAGTAGCAGGTTGCCGTCATCATCCAGCTTCCGGCCCTTCACGAAGGCAGTGAGATCTGCGGCGAGTTCGGAGATTTTCAGGCCGGTGATGTATTCCGCGAGGTTCTCGGCGTGCGTGCCGATGTCGCCGATGCAGCCGGCCGCGCCGCTGCGCTTTGGGTCGGTGCGCCAGGCGGCCTGCTTTTGGTCGGAGGCTTCGAGGCGCGTGGCGAGCCAGCCCTGTGGATACTCGACAACGACTTTACGAATCTTTCCGAGCTTGCCCGCGGCGACCATGTCGCGCGCTTCCTTCACAAGCGGGTAGCCGGTGTAATTGTGGGTGAGGCCATAAAGAAGGCCGGATTTTTTCACGATCGCAGCGATGTCCTTCGCCTGTTGGAGGCTGAATGTCGCAGGCTTGTCGCTGAGGACATGGAAGCCGTTCTCGAGCGCCATCGTTGCGGGCGGGAAATGCATGTGATTGGGCGTCACGATGGAGACGAAATCCATCCGTTCGCCCGCAGGGAGCTTTGCTTCCGCGGCGATCATCTCTTCAAACGTGCCGTAGCAGCGATTTGCGGGTAAGAAGAAATCCGAGCCGCTATCCTTGCTGCGCTGCGGGTCGCTGCTGAAAGCGCCGCACACGAGTTCAATCTGCTGGTCCATTGCCGCCGCGATGCGGTGGATGGATCCAATGAAGGCGCCGCGTCCGCCGCCGACCATGCCGTAACGAATTTTTCTGCTCATGAGTTGATGTGTGGTGAATGTGTGGGTTTTTGTGAAATGGAAGCCGTGTGCCGGAGCGCGCGGCTCCTGCGGTGTAGAAAGTTGCTCCCGCCGCCGCAAGGCGAATATGGTTTTCACCACGCCATTTTCCGCTACATCTGCGGCATGAACGACTGGCGCTCCCGCTCCAACTTGAATTCCCGGGACATGCTGAAGGTGGCAGCCGCCATCCTTGGCCTGCTTTTCGGCTGCGTTTTCCTGATCTGGCTGGTGGCGAAACTCGTCCGCTAAAAAGCAAAAACCCCGATCTTGCGACCGGGGCTTCTGAGTGTTGTTAGGAAAATGGACGAAACTACTTCGAGGTCTTTTCCTCGATGTATTTCACGACGTCACCGACGCTCTGCAGCTTCTCGGCGTCTTCATCAGGAACCTCTACGCTGAACTCCTCTTCGAATGCCATGACGAGTTCCACGGTATCGAGCGAGTCGGCGCCGAGGTCTTCGATGAACGATGCGGTTTCCGTGACTTGCTCCGGGTTGACCCCGAGCTGTTCCACGATGATGTCTTTTACTTTTTCAGAGATTGATTTTTCGGACATGAGAGTTGGTTGGTTTGTGAAGTGGCGCGTGGTTACGTGCGCAGGCTCCCGATGGCAACTCCGAAGTGCGAAAATTTTTCGTCAACGCCCCGTGAACGTCACTTCACAAGAGGCACCGTTCGCCGCTCCAGCGCCGACAAAACCGCGCTGTCCACGATCTGCTGACCGATGCGCGAGATGGTTGGTGACAGAGGGCCCGAGAGCGGTGTGCCCGTCTCGATGCAATGGAGGAAATACTCGACCGGGTTCCGCTCCGGTGCCCGCAGAGTGTCTGCGGGAATCGTCCGCACTGCGGGATGCTCCCTGGTTTGCACATGCACCGCGTGTTCGTAATCGTAGCACGCG
The DNA here is from genome assembly GCA_031374705.1 of Verrucomicrobiaceae bacterium. GTDB lineage: Bacteria > Verrucomicrobiota > Verrucomicrobiia > Chthoniobacterales > Chthoniobacteraceae > SXWH01. The sequence continues at coordinate 7,167 of JANMGP010000323.1, forward strand.
ATCGTTCCGTCGCTCCCGCAAATCACAAATCCGCACTGCGGCTGCGGCTGCGTCGTCCACGGGTCGCTGAATGTTCCCCAGCGGGTCTCGCATTTGGAAAGACCGGTGGCGTAGCGGCTCAACACGATGCTGTGTTCATCGACCTCGAGGCCCGGCGTTCCAACTGCGACCGCAGTCACCTCGATGGGGCTGCGGCCATTCATGAACCAGGTCCCCAGCGTCGTCCCGTAGCCGAGGTAATCGAGTAGCGACCCACCGCCGGCATCCTTGCTGTAAAACCAGCTTGCCGCCTTTTCCTCCGCCGTCGGCTCCTTTTCGATTTTATCAGCGCCATGGTAAAGCGGTCCGCGATTTCCGCCGTAGTGATGATAACTTTGGACCTCGCCAATCATTCCGTCGTCGATCATCCGCTTGGCCGTCGCCGCTCCCGCGTCCCAGCGCAACGGCCAGTTCACCGCCAGCAGGCGGTCGCTCGGCATCGCCGCGATCATCGCGTCTGCCTGTGCGAGCGTCGCGGCAAACGGTTTTTCCATCAGCACATGGACGCCGTAGGGTGCGACGAGTTGCACATACTCTGCGTGTCGCGCCGCCGCCGGGCAGAGGATGACGACATCCGGTCGCGCCTGCTCCATGCACGCTCGCACATCCGTGAAGACGTTTGCCGCCGGGATGCCGAAATTCGCGACTGCGCTCTGCATGCGCTCCGGTTGCGCATCGCAAATTCCCACGATCTCCGCGCCCGGATGGTCGTGCACCATGCGGAGCAAATCGCCCATGTGAAAGTGATCGAAATTAATCCCTGCGACGCGAAATGTTTTCATATCGGCGGTTCATCCCAGACAGTGAGGAAATGTTCAATCGCGAACGCGTGGTTCCACGAGTGTCGGAGCCGCCCGCGTCGGCCTCTTGCGCTGTGGCGGAAGTTGCGGCTTTTCTCCGGCGGTGCTTTGGCGTTTGTGTGAGGGATGCGCATTATTTCAATCGATCCATCGCTCCGGGGGACGGGGTTTGCCGTGCTTGAGAAGGTCGGAGGGAAGGCGCGGGCGCTGGAGTGGGGGACCATTAAAAACGCGCAATCGCTCCTGCCAAGCGGGTGTCTGGTGGCGATCCGGGCGAAAATCGCGGACGTCATCGATCGTCACAAGCCTGACGCCGCGGCGATCGAGGGCGTGATTTTTGTGCAGAGCTACAAGACGGCAATCACGCTGGGTGCGGCCCGCGGCGCAGCACTGGTGACTGCTGCGGAGGCCGGGCTGCCGATTTATGAGTACGCGCCGCGAAAGGTGAAGCAGAGCGTCGTAGGTCGCGGCGGGGCGCAGAAGGATCAGGTGGGCTTCATGGTCAGGGTGTTGCTCGGGCTGACGGAGACGCCGGACGCGGATGCTGCGGACGCGCTGGCGATCGGGCTCACGCATTTTCAGGCGTGGGAGACGGCGAAGATGGGGGCAGGGGAGTTGATCCGGATCTAAAACAGCGAGAGTTCGCCGCCTTCGGACCCGCCGCCGCTGCCGAGTTGGCGGTTGCGTTCGTTATCGGAAAGCTCTTCCCACCATTCATTCGCTTCCTTTTCCGAGTAAGCCATGATGTCGAAGTCATGGCCGCGCCACGACTTCGCGTAACTTGACGCGCCAAATTCATCTGCACGGCAGACGATCCACGGGACACGAATCACTTTCATGCGCGGCTAGACCCAGGTGCTGTCCGGGATGACTGCGCCTTTTGGGATGACGACGATACCGTCGCGAATATACCAGCGCGGACGCGCAACGCCGTCGGGCCATGATTCATCCGGGCCGTCCGCGTTGTCGGGCTTGCCTTCGGGAGTGATGACGACGCCATTGCCGATGCGCGCATTCTTGTCGATGATGGCGTGGTCCACGATGCAGTTTTCGCCGATGCCCATGGGCGGTTCGCCATCGCGGGCGGGGCGGATTCCCTCGTAGTAGTCCGCGCCCATGACGACGCTGTTTTTGATGGTGCTGCCGCTTTTGATGATGGAGCGGATGCCGATGACGGCGCGTTCGATGTGCGCGTCGGAAATGATGCAGCCGTCGCCGATGATGGCCTGCTTGACGTTTGCACCGTTCACTTTGCTGCCGGGGAGAAAGCGCATGTGGGTAAAAATGGGCGCGCGGGCGTCGAAAAAGCTGAACGGCGGGAGTGGATTGGTGAGGGCGAGGTTTGCGTCGAAGAAAGAGCGGATCGTGCCGATGTCTTCCCAGTAGCCTTGGAAAATGTACGCTGTCACGCGGAACTTCGTGATAATTTCGGGGATGACATGCTTGCCGAAATCAATGTGGTCATTATCCAGCGCGGCGATGAGGGCTTCGCGGCTGAAGATGTAAATGCCCATGCTCGCCTGAAAGAGCTCGTCGGTTTCTTCGAGGCCCATTTCCTTCAGCAAATTGGTGGGGATGCGGAGGCTGTCGAGCAGCGCCGGGTCCTTCGGTTTTTCCTCAAATTGGATGATCTTTCGCTCCGCATCGGTGTGCATGATTCCGAAGGCGCTGGCGTCCTTACGGGTGACAGGAAGAGTGGCGATCGTGATGTCGCTCTTGGTGGCGATGTGCTGGTCCAGGACATCGCGGTAGTCCATGCGGTAGAGCTGATCGCCGCTGAGGATGACGAAGTATTCGTATGCTCCGCTGAGGAAGTCGGCGAGGTTCTGCCGGACCGCGTCGGCCGTGCCTTGATACCAGCCCGAATCAGTGGGAGTCTGCTGCGCAGCGAGGATCTCCACGAAGCTTCGCGTGAACTGATCAAACTTGTAGCTCGCCTGAATATGACGGTGTAGCGACACACTGTTGAACTGGGTGAGGACGTAGATGCGGCGCAGGCTGGAGTTGATGCAGTTGGAGATCGGAATGTCCACGATCCGGTACTTGCCGCCGAGCGGGACGGCGGGCTTGCTGCGATCCTTGGTGAGAGGATACAGGCGGCTGCCTGCGCCTCCGCCCATGATGATTGCGAGAGTTCGATCGGTGACACTGCTGGTTCTGGCCATAATTCGCGCACGGTATCGAAGGTGCCGCCGATTGGGGAAGCCGGATGTTGTCGAATGCGCATTTTTTCCAGCACAAAGCGGCAAATCTCGAAATTGCCCGCTCGACAGCCCGCTCGTGGTAAATCATGTTCCGCGCCCTTTTTCAATGAAGCTCGATCCTTCGATTATCCGGTCCATCGCCGCAAAAGTCGGCACGCCATTCTGGTTGTATGAAGCCGCCGTGATCCGGCAGCGCATCGCCGACATTCAATTCATGACCCATGCGCCGCATGTTCAGGCGCGCTTCGCGATGAAGGCGTGTCCTGCGACGAAGGTGCTTCGCGAAATGGCGGCGGCAGGAATCTGGATCGACGCCGTTTCCGGAAACGAGGCCCTCCGCGCTCTGCGCGCAGGCCACGCCGCGGGCAATAATCCGCCGGTCGTGTGCTTCACCGCAGACGTCTTTCGCGACAACGCGATGGAGGTGGTCTTGGAAAATGGACTGCTCCCGAACATCGGTTCGCCAGGGATGATTCAGCAGCTCAAGGAAGCGGGATATTCCGGGCCGGTCAGCCTGCGGGTGAATCCGGGATTTGGCCACGGGCACGTGAACACATGCGATACGGGCGGACCGTCGTCAAAGCACGGAATTTGGTATGAAGGACTGATCTCTGTCGCCGGCGACGCAGCGAAGGCCGGCCTCAAAGTCGTGATGCTCCACGCACACATCGGCAGCGGACCGAAGCATCAGGAACTGCACGACAACCTCACGCGCCTCGCGCTGGAATTTCGCGATCTCGCATCGCTTTTCCCCGGTCTGGAGGCGGTGAGTCTCGGCGGCGGAATCCCGCACAATTACAGGGATTCGCACGCGCAGATTCCGGTGGAGCCGCTCCGTGAACTTTTCACCACCTGCCAGCAACGAATTAGCGCCTCTGCGAAGCGTGACCTCCGGCTTGAGATTGAGCCCGGCCGCTACTACGTCGCCCCGAGCTGCACGCTCATCACTCAGGTTCACGATATCAAAACGACCTCCACGAATGAAAAGGGTGCAGGCGCGACATTCGCGATGGTGGACGCCGGCTTCGTCGATCTCGTGCGTCCGGCGATGTACGGAAGCTACCACCAAATCGATGTGCTCGACGGAACCTCGGGTGAGCCCGCGATCGGAGAGCATGAGCCAATTGTCGTAGCGGGTCCGCTATGCGAAAGCGGCGACGTCTTTACCCGTGGCGGAGCCGACGAGGAACTCCAGCCCCGCATGCTCCCGCGCCCGAAAGTCGGCGACATCATCGCCCTCCGCGACGCCGGTGCTTACGGCTACGCGATGAGCAGCAACTACAACTCCATCGGCCGCGCGCCGCAGGTCTGGGTCGAGCCCGATGGTTCGCTGGAACTCATCAGCCGCCGGGAAACCATCGACGACATCCTGCGTGCGGAGACAAGCGAACGGCTTTAAGCCACTCTGTTTCCGCGGCGCGTTTCCAGCGACACCCGAAACTTTCCGGCAATTGAACGAGAAAACCGCTTGCCAAAACTGTGCGGTTCTCTATTTCTCTCCGCCCCCGACAGTGCCGTAGTGGCGCTCAAGAGAAAGGCTGGATAGCTCAGTTGGTAGAGCAGAGGATTGAAAATCCTCGTGTCCCCGGTTCGATTCCGGGTCCAGCCACCTCTTTAAGATTTTGGTTTTCACTAAACAGTTCACCAAAAACACTCGGAGGTGGGAGGCTTTGAGCGATTCGGATGATTCGGATTATCGGCGGTTTTTGGGGATGTTGCGGAACGGGTGCCAGCCGGTAATGTCGGCCTATGGCGCGTTATTCATGAAATGATCAGGCTGGTGTCGAACTCCCGAAGGCTAAGGTAGGTCGGGAGTCGCTCCGGCAGGCGGTGGAGTCGGCTCGCGACGGTGCGTGATGTGGATCGGATTGAGGCAATCGAGGACGAACGTGTGGTGGAATCCGGGACGCACGAAGAACTTCAGGCGATCAAAGGCGGCGTGTACCACAATTTCTCGACGTTGCAGTTTCGGGAGTGATCTTGAGTGAGGGATTCATGAAAGAGCGTCGGGGATCCGGCGAACGCTTTTGGCCATGAGATAGTCGTCCATGACGTAGCCATGGCCGATGTCGAAAGTGGCTTCCTTTTCAATGTGGAAGCCGGCTTTTTTGTAGGCTTCGATGGCGGCCGTGTTGCGCTTGTTGACCTGCATCCATACTTCAGTGCCGCCGAGAACTCCCGCCGCGGCGAGCACGTGCGCGAGGAGTTTCCGCCCGATACCGCGGCGCTGGCTGGCTGGCGCGATGTAGAGTTTGTGCAGCTTTACGCGTCCGTCGTTCTCCAGTCCGTAACTGAGAAAGCCGACGGGTTCGCCATTTTCCTCGGCGATTTCCCAGCGGGTGCCGGTCTCGATCTGACGCTCGATTTCTTCCGGGGAATACATCCATCCGAGCATGAAATCGATCTGGGAAACGGGGATGATGCTTGGGTAATGGGCATGCCAGATTTCGTGGGCAAGCGCCCGGATAAGCGGGATGTCGGCGGTGGTGGCGGGTCGGATGTGCATGGTGTTTTCTTATGGAGCGAAGCGGGAAATTGCGAGTGCTGCGGGGAAGAAAAACCGGGTGCCTTCGAGGCGTTGGCGATGGTTGTGAAATAGGACGATGCAGAGGGTTGACACCCGCACTTCGAAACTCATACTTCGCCCGGTTTTGGAGATGAAAACAGGCAGTTTTCGGCTCCGGAATCCATAGGTCTCATCCATTGTGGGTGGGATATTTCAACGCAACATCAACCGCCCAATTACAATGGCCGAACCTACAAGCAAGAACATCCTGAGCAGCGACGTCGAAATCAAAGGCTCGCTGAAATTCCAAAACGAACTGACGATCGACGGTAAGATCGAAGGTGAAATCAACTCCTCCGGAGTCCTCACCGTGGGTGAGAACGCGGAGATCAAAGGCGAGATCAAGACCAAGTCCGTGACGGTCCTCGGCAAAGTGCATGGCAACATCACCGTCGAAGAGCGCTGTGAATTGAAGGCCCACGCGGTCCTTCATGGCGACCTGAAGGCAACGCGCCTGGTGATCGAAGATGGTGCGACATTCGTCGGTAAATCGGAAGTGACGCCGAACAAGGTGGCGATGCGCCAGCCGGAGATCGTGCGCCCGAGCGCGACCGGCACCGGCGGTCCCGCCCGTTAGTAAGAAGCATCCGCTGAAAGGCGGATTCATTTCGTTTGCTGCCGCGCCCGGCCATGGTTTCGGCAGGTGACCCGATCTCGGGGAGCCTGCGCGCCGTGGCGGGCGGCGGTGGCAGATGCGCCGGAGTTCGGCTGCGACAGGCTGTATGTTTTTTCCTGCGCAGCGATTCATCGGCGACTCGATCCCGTGGCCAAAAATCAACGTCGCAACACTGAAAAGATGTCCGCTATGTGCCCGCATTGCGGACACGTTCAGGACGAATCCGTCATGCTGCGGACGACCGTGTGCCGGAAGTGCCGGACCGAGTATCCGCTCGATCACGCGACCGACGACCAGAACACGAGCATCGTCAAAGCGCCGGGACTTTTTGAAAAGCTGAGTCGGATGGTTTTTGGGGTCAAGCAGCGGGAGGTCGTCTGCTTTACCTGCGCGCACACCCAGATATTGAGCACCGAGGCACACAGCACGATGTGCCCGGAGTGTGGCTCATACATCGATTTGCGGGACTTCAAAATCACTGTCCCTTTCAGCAGGAGCGTGCAAACTGCGGGGGAACTGTACATTTCGCCGAAGGGTGATTTGACGAGCACGAAAGTGACGTGCGGTTCCGCGAGAATCGAGGGGAGTGTGCGCGGTTACATCGTCTGCACGGGCGTGGCGACGGTGCGGATCAAAGGGCGGATGACGGGAGGGATCGATTGCAAGCAACTCGTCGTGGACAAAAAGGCCGACGTGGAGTTTGTGCGGACGATGAAGTGCAAGGAGTTCACGGTGAACGGAAGATCGATCGCAAAGATCATCGCGGACAAAGTGGTGATCAATAAAGGCGGTTGTCTGGAGGGGACGGTCTACGCGAGGGCGATCACCGTGGAGAAAGGCGGTATTTTTAGCGGCGAGCTTTTCATCGGGCAGGCCGAGTTGGAGTTAGCGCCAGAGCCGGTCGAAGAGGATAAGGACCTCGCGCGTTTCGATGAAGATGACATCGGCTACGGCCCCATCAAGTGGCAGGAACCGCCGCGTGTGGATGATGGCGAGATCTAGCGCGCTCGAGTCTGGGGCCGCTCTTTGATTGTCACCGCGGCGCGGCGGGTGTAAAAGACCGCATGACTAATTTGCAAACCAACGACCGGCTCACGGTCCCCGTCCGGAATGTCGTACATCCGACGGGGGATTTCACCATCGCGAGTGCCGACGGCGCGCACTCTGCCGCAACTGAAGGCGTGGCCATTCGGGCGGAGGATGCCGTCTCGGGTGCAGGCGCAGTAGCCGCAGTCTCACAGCTCATCAATCTCGAAGCTCCGGCCGGCGAAATCGCGACCGGCGGCGGGGCCGCGGTGACGCCGATGGGCGAATTCGGAATCGCATCTGTGGAGCCATCGCACACCCCCGGAAATCTTTCCGTGACGTCCGCGACAATTGCCGCGCCCGAAGCCTCGGCGAGCGCCCATTTGAACCTCGGAGCGCCGAAATTCACGTACTGACTTTTTTCAAATCATGGACACTCAACGCCTTTGGCTCATGTATCCCACGCGTCTCGTCACGCGGCCCGTCATCTGCGAACTCGCGAAGCAGTTCGACGTCACTTTTAACATCCGGCAGGCGAGCGTGAATGACGAGATCGGGCTCGTTTCCATCGAACTGCAAGGCGACCGCGACGTGGTGAAAAAAGCCATTGCCTGGCTGGAAGAGCAGGGGATCAAAGTGGAGCCCGTTGAGATTCAGACCATCGAGGGATAAACTCTCGGCTCCGGTGTGGTTGAGCACTGAGCACCTAAAAAGCACATGTCCAATCCACAGGAGTTCTTAGTCACGCCGTCGCACACCGGCGTGCGTCTCGATCATTTTTTAGGCGAGCTCGGACTCGAGTATTCGCGATCACGGTTGCAGATGTTCGTCCGCGAAGGTCACATCACCGTCGATGGCGCGATCGTGCGGCCCAATCACAAATTGCGGGGCGCTGAAAAAGTCGTGCTCATCGAACCGCCGGCGGTTGCGAGTACGACTGAAGCGCAGGATATCGCGCTGGACGTGCTGTTTGAAGACGACGACATCATTGTGATCAACAAGCCGCCGGGCCTCGTCGTGCATCCCGCAGCCGGGCATCACAACGGGACGATCGTGAACGCGCTGCTTTTCCACTGCGACGAACTCAGCGGAGTCGGCGGCGTTGAGCGGCCGGGAATTGTGCACCGGCTCGACAAGGAAACGAGCGGCTGCATGGTCGCCGCAAAGAACGATCTCGCGCACCAGTCGCTCGCAGCGCAATTCGCCGAGCGCGATGTGACCAAGGTCTATCTCGCGATTGTTTCCGGGCAGTTGAAACGGAGGAGCGGAATCATCGATGCGCCAATCGGGCGGCATCGAGTCCACCGGCAGAAAATGTCCGTCGCCCGGCCGGGAGAGGGCAAGGAGGCAAAGACTGGCTGGCGTTTGCTCGGCGAACTTAAGGACGGGATACTCGTGGAATGCACGCTATTTACGGGCAGGACGCATCAAATCCGCGTTCACATGAAGCACCTCGGCAACCCGCTGGCAGGCGACGAGGTTTACGGAAATCGAGGGAATTTTTCACGCCAGATGCTGCACGCATGGAAGCTCGGATTTAATCACCCGAGGACCGGAGAACGGATCGATCTCATCGCACCGATTCCGGAGGATTTTCGCGCTGCGGGTGTGGGCGCCTTGCTCTCGGATACCGCCGGCATTCCGACCATCGATATCCCGCGTCCGAGGCGCATGGTGTGACGCCGGTGTGGGCTGCAATACGCCTAAAAAACCGCGGTTGAGTCCAGGGAAGGCAGGAATGACAACCGGAGTTGGTGCTGCCGGGCATTTTGGTACCTGACTGCTTTCCCGCGGGTCAGAGCAGCATACCGTCGTCTTTTTTTGCGGGAACAGGCTCGCCAAGCATCGTGATGAATTCCTGCTCGGTGAGCACTGGGACGCCGTGTTTTTTTGCGTCGTCAAGCTTTGATCCTGCACCGGGGCCGGCGACGACAAAGTGCGTTTTCTTGCTGACGCTGCTGCTGACGTTGCCGCCGACTGCGCGGATTTTTTCCTGCGCGTCGGTGCGGGTCATGAGCTCGAGCGAGCCGGTGAGGACGATGGTCTTTCCGGCGAATGGCGAGTCGCTCGCGACGGGTGTTCCGCCGCGCGGCGCGATGCCGAGATCCGCGAGGCGGGCGAGCGTTTTTCGTCCTGCTTCGGATGCGAACCAATCGAGCGTCGCGGCTGCGGCGACGGGCCCGACGGCGACGACTGCATCGGCATCGCTGGCACCTTTTCGCTTTGCGGGAGTCGCGAATCCCGAACCGATGAGGCGCGCGCCGACAGCGTTGGCTTCCGCGACGAGCGCGGCCTGACGCGTGGCGAGCTGAAGTTTCTCCAATTCAGAGCAGTCCTTGTTTGCGCGGGAACGCGGGCTGGCGGCTTCGATCTCCGTACGGAGGCGGTCGAGCGCCACCACGTCGCGGAGGATGGGAGAGTCGCCGACGGCATCCAGCGAGTCGTGAAATTTTGCGAGATCATGCGCGGTTTCCACGCCAACGTCGGGAATGGCGAGCGCGTGAAGCCAGCGTGCAAGCGGCATGGTGCGGGCACGCTGGCAGGCCTCAAGGACTTTGGCTGCGTTCTTTTCGCCGAAGGTTCGGGGCTCTGCGTCGGTGCCGAGGTTCAGGGCGCCGAGCACGGGAAGTGTGAGCGAGTAAAGGTCGAGCGGCTCATCGACGACGCCGCGCTCCACGAGGGCATCGGCGACCGTGCTGCCGACGCCCTCTATGTCCAGCGCGTTGCGCTTTGCGAAGTACTCGAGCCTCCGTGTCTTTTGCGCCGGACACGCGGGGTTCTCGCAAACCCATGCGGCGAAATCCGGGTCGCGTCGCGGGGCGTGTCCGCAGGCGGGACATTTGTTGCCGATGTGCTTGAGGAAATCAAACGGCTCGGCGTCTGGCCCGCGTTTTTCGAGCACGACACGCACGACCGCCGGGATGACTTCGCCGGCTTTTTCGATGATGACCGTGTCGCCAATGCGGATGTCTTTGCGTCGGATTTCATCTTCATTGTGGAGCGTCGCGCGGGAGATGGTGCTGCCGCGAAGGAAGACGGGCTTGAGCTCCGCTACGGGCGTCAGATTTCCGGTGCGGCCGACCTGAATGGTGATTGTGTTGATACGCGTCTCGGCTTGCTCGGAAAGGTATTTCCACGCCTTGGCCCAACGGGGGAATCGCGATGTGTAGCCGGCCTGTTCGCGAAGCCGCACCTGATTGAGTTTAATGACGGCGCCATCGGTCTCGTAGCCGAATGTATCGCGCGTTGCGTCGAGTTCCTGAATGGCTGCGAAGACTTCATCGGCCGTTTTGCACAGCCGCCGAAAGCGAGGAACGGGGAAACCGAACTCCTTGATCCACGCGAGGAATTCCGCCTGTGTCGGCGGCGGGTCCGCGGAGCATTCGCCGGGGCTGTAGAGAACGATGGCGAGGGGACGTTTTGCCACGGTCGCGGGGTCGAGTTGCTTCAGCGAACCTGCGGCGGCGTTGCGCGGGTTGGCGAACGGTTCATCGCCGGCGGCGCGCATTTCGTCGCACATTTTGCGAAAGGCATCCACCGGAAGATAGACTTCGCCGCGGACTTCGAGGACGTCCGGCGCGTTCTTCAAATGGAGCGGGATTGCGCGTATGGTGCGCAGGTTGTCCGTGATGTCGTCGCCGGTCTCGCCGTCGCCGCGCGTGGCACCGGTAACGAGGCGTCCATCCTCGTAGCGAAGACTCACAGCGAGACCGTCCACCTTTGGCTCGACGAGCCACTCGAGTGCTTCGCCGGGCAGGAGTTTCTCCACACTCGTGATCCATTTTTTCAGTCCGTCGATTCCATCTTTTGCGAAGAGATTATCGAGCGAGAGCATGGGAGCGGCGTGGCGCACCTGCTGGAATCCGTCAGTTGCTTTCCCTCCGACGCGCTGCGTCGGCGAATCGGGTGTGATAAGTTCGGGATGGGCCGCTTCCAACTCGCGCAGTTCTCGGAAAAGCGCGTCGTATTCCGGGTCCGTGATCGTTGGGCGCGCCTCGACGTAGTAGCGGCGATCGTGTTCCTCAATTTCCAGGCGGAGCCGGGCGATTTTTTCGTGAGATGTAGGCATGGACAAAAGCGGCAAGCGGAGCGCCGGTGGACGCGCCGAGGGTATCGGCGAGCCAATCCCAAACGTCGAGAGCGCTCCGGCTGGGAGTGAATTTCTGGTGCACTTCGTCGAGCGCACCGTAAAGAGAAAGGCACGCCACGGCGACGATGCAGACCTTTTTCCAGGGCCAGCCCCACGTCAGCCGGAGCGCGGGCACGACGGCCAGCACGCCGCTGAAGAAGGCGATGAAATGCAGGAGCTTGTCGTTCGCATCGAAGACGTTCATTTCCGAAATCTCAGTGCTTCCCAAAGACGACAGGTAAAAGACCGTGCACGTCCAGATGACAATCCCCAGCCAGCAGACCCAGCCGAACCAGTGCATTTTTTCGCGTTCCATTGGTTACGGGAGAGGATTTGCCGGTTTGTAGAAAGTGGATGCCATGAGAATTCGGGCGACGGTGTTTCATGAACGGGCATTTGAGGGAAGCGGAAAGAGATTTATCGGTTGACTGGCACGTTAATTGGTTTATGAACGCATCATCGCATCATGATGCGTCGATGCGTCTGTTTTAATACTTCGGACGTTTCACCTTACTCAAACCAATTATTCACATGGCAAAAACCAAACTCAAAGCTGTCCGCCGCAAGCCCGCAGCGAAACCCGCAAAGTCCACGACCATCGATCTCGCAGCGCACACCGCGCACGACTTCAAAGTAAAGGACATCACCCAGGCCGAATGGGGCCGGAAGGAAATCGAGATCGCGCAGCACGAAATGCCGGGTCTTATGAGCATCGGAGCAAAACATGCGAAGTCGAAGCCCCTCAAAGGCGTCCGCATCACGGGTTCGTTGCACATGACGATTCAGACCGCAGTGCTCATCGAGACGCTGGTGAAACTTGGCGCGAACGTCCGGTGGGCGAGCTGCAACATTTTCTCCACGCAGGACCACGCCGCGGCAGCCATTGCCAAGGCCGGAACGCCAGTCTTTGCATGGAAAGGCGAGTCGCTGGAAGAATACTGGGATTGCACGCTCGACGCGGTGACTTTCCCCGGCCAGCTCGGACCAGAGCTCGTGGTGGACGACGGCGGCGATGTGACGCTCCTCATTCACAAAGGATACGAACTCGAGAACGGCAGCGATTGGGTAAACACCAAGAGCGGAAGCCACGAAGAGCAGGTCATCAAGAACCTGCTCAAGCGCGTCGCGAAGGAGCGCCCCGGCTTTTGGCACACCGTCGTGAAATCCTGGAAGGGTGTCTCCGAAGAGACGACGACCGGCGTTCACCGCCTCGCGCAGATGCACGCCGCAGGGAAGCTTCTCGTGCCGGCCATCAACGTGAATGACTCCGTCACGAAATCCAAGTTCGACAACCTCTATGGCTGCCGCGAGTCGCTCGCGGACGGACTCAAGCGTTCGACCGACGTCATGATTGCTGGTAAAGTCGCAGTCGTCTGCGGCTACGGCGACGTGGGCAAAGGCTCCGCGCACTCGCTGAAAGGATTCGGCGCACGCGTCATCGTCACCGAAGTCGATCCAATCAACGCTCTTCAGGCCGCGATGGAAGGCTTCGAGGTCAACACCGTCGAAAGCACACTCGGCGTCGGCGACATCTACGTCACCACGACCGGCAACTGCGACGTGCTCACGCTCGAGCACATGGTCAAAATGAAAGACCAGGCGATCGTCTGCAACATCGGCCACTTCGACAATGAAATCCAGGTCGAGCGCCTCAACAACCTCAAGGGAATAAAGCGTGTGAACGTGAAGCCGCAGTACGACAAATACATTCTGCCAAATGGCCGTAGCATCTACATGCTCGCCGAAGGCCGTCTCGTGAACCTCGGATGCGCCACCGGCCACCCGTCGTTCGTGATGAGCGCCAGCTTCAGCAACCAGACGCTCGCGCAGATCGACCTGTGGGCAAACAAAGACACCTACAAGCCCGAAGTTTACCGCCTCTCGAAGAAGCTCGACGAAGAAGTCGCCCGCCTCCACCTGGAGAAAATCGGCGTCGTCCTCACGAAGCTCACCAAAGCTCAGGCCAAGTATCTCGACGTCAACGTCGAAGGACCTTACAAGCCCGAGCACTACCGCTACTAAGCGCGCTGCATAAGCATTCAAGCGCCCCGGAGCCGGCAACGGTTCCGGGGCGTTTTGCTTTTTGAGGGAGGCGTATTTGGAAATTAACAGCGCTGTACTCTTCCGCGCCTAATGCCGGACGGTGGCCGCTCGTGATGGCTTTTGAAACCACACGCAACCAATGCACACCACCACAGAATCACTCGCCTCCCGAATGCACGAACGCCTCGCGCGCTCCAAATTCCTCACCGTTTCTCTCGCGCTGCATGCCGCGATCGTCGTCCTCCTCGGCGGCATCGTGGTCGTGCGAAACATGGAGCCTCCAGTCGATATGACATCCGGCCCAAGCTACTCGCTGCCGGACGCGGATCTTCCGAAGCCCAAAGATGCCCCCATCGAACGCCCGCCCGAATTTACTGCGGATGCGAAATCGGCCGCGACTTCGGCGGTCCCGCAAATTCCGCCTCTCACGATTCCGGTGATTCAAACGACCCTCACCACCATGCAAATTTGCCCCGGCGTGCATTTTTATCTTCCGCGCACGTCGCTTCAGCCTCCCATCGCAACGGCGCCTGTTGCTCCGACGGGAAAGGCTGGCGACATGTTCGGTCGCTTTCAGCAAGGCAAAGACGGCTGCATCAGGATGACCGGCAAAGGAAACACCCCGGAACCCACAGATGCAACTGAGCGGGCCGTCCTGCGCGCCCTCGCGTGGCTGCAAAAAATCCAGAACGAAGACGGATCATGGGGTGAGCGCAATCGCGGAGCGATGACGGGCCTCGCGCTGCTCTGTTTTCTCGGGCATGGCGAGTACGGCCAGTCGCCGCAGTTTGGCTTTACGGTCAATCGTGCCATCGAGTGGATGCTCCAGAACGGTACCGCTTCCGGCAGCCGGCTCTCGATGACGCGCGACGGCTGGGGCAGCGGCAACTCCGGCGTCTATGAACACGGCATCGGCACCTACGCCCTCGGTGAATATTACACGATGACTATGCTCATCGGAAAACCCGACGCGCGTGTCGTGGAGCTCTTCCGCGGAGCAGTCACACACATTCTGGAAGGGCAGGGGATCGACGGCGGATGGATGTATGACTTCGACAAAACACAGAGCGACACTTCCGTCTCGGGCTGGCAGGTGCAGGCGCTCAAAACCGCGCACCTCTCCGGCCTGAAGATCCCCGGCGTCGATACCGCGCTCGATCGGGCCATGCTCAATTTCCAGCGCGTCCAGACCGACAAAGGCGGCTACGGATATCGCAAGGCAGAGGACCGCTGGTCGCTCACCGGCGTCGGCCTTCTCTGCGAGCTATTCTGGCGCGGCACCCGCGACACCGGAAGCCGGCGCAGCGTCGAATTCATCATGCGCGGCCTCGAAGAATTTCCCATCCGCTACCAGCACGAAAAGGCCGACCTCTACGCATGGTATTACCACACCCAGGCGCTCCTCATGTTTGGCGGAAGCTCGTGGAAAAAATGGAACGAGCATTTCTCCGTGGAAATCGTCAAAGCCCAGTCCGCCGAAGGAAGCTGGCCTCCGATGGCAAATTCCGCCCACGGCAATCTTCAAAAAGAAAGCAGCACTACCGGCGCCATCTACCGCACCACGCTCTGCGTGCTCATGCTCGAATCGTATTACCGCTACCTCCCCGCGAACCGGGAGTAGTCTTACTTCAGTTCCTTGATGCGGATATTCCGCCACCGGATCTCCTCGCCCGGATTCTTCCCCTTGCCGATTCCGTGGACTTGCAGTGCGATGATTCCCTTCTGCGTCAGTCCGTCCTTGAGCTCCGCGGCCTGCACCCCGTTAATCCATGTCTTGATGCTATCGCCCTTGCACTCGATGCGTGCGGTATTCCAGTCATCCTGCTTGAAAGCCTTCTGCGCCGCCTCATTCCCCTTCAAATCCTTCAGCCAGCCGCGGCGGGCCTCATCATAAATCCCCGCCGTGTAAGCACGCGGTGATGGATCGATTTCATATTGATAACCATGCACGCGGTCGGCCGGAAACTTCTTCTTTTTCCCGGCAATTTCGATCTCCGTTTCCTTCGCGTAAAACTGACTTCGGAACTGCACTCCCGAGTTCATGTCCTTCGCTACCTTAAAGTCAAACTCGAGCACAAAATCCCCATACTCCTGCTTCGTGCACATAAACGAATTCCCCGTGCCCGCTACCGTTTTCCCGACGACCACGCCATCCTCCACGCGATACGCCGCCTTCCCGCTGTGCTGTTCCCAGCCGGTAAAATCCTTCCCATTAAAGAGCGGCGTGAATCCTTCTTCGGCGAAAGTCGTGGCCGAGAAAAAGCAGAGAGCAGAGACGAGTAGTTTCATAATTGAAGCGCGAAGCTGCGCGAAATCCTCCGCTGATGCGACAACGAATTGCGGAGGCGCAATAACACGTATCGAAAATAAAGAGACGCTTGGAATAGACCGAGCGACGAGTTGTGGAAAGGGCGGGCATCCTGCCCGCCGCGCTCCGTATCCTACGGAGTGCCCGGTGGAGTCATTCAGCGCCACCATCGCGAGCACGAAGATTGCACCCGGGAATCCGCAGTTGAAGATCCACGGAAGGCAGACACGGAAGTTTTTGATCAACTAAAGGCGCTAAAGAGCGCTGACCCGAATTTCTCACACTCTGAGAAGCGCCCCACCACCGCGTATGTAGAAGTGCGGGCTAAAGGGCGGTAGCCTTTTAGCGAACTTTAGCGCCCTTAGTTGACTAATAACTGCGCGGCGATTTCCGTGGCAGTGAAAGCTCGGATTCTCAGAAATATTGGTTTCGGTGAACTTCCGCGGAGACTTTCAATCACGTTTCCCAGTCTACGCTGCTCGAGAACAAAAAACACCCCGTCCAAGCGAATGGACGGGGCGTTCTGTTAAAGACGACTCTGCCGATGGTTCGCCGACTAAGAGAGCTCCTCGCCCACTTGGAAGCGGGCGAAGCGGCGAATCTCGATCGTGTCGCCCAGCGTTTTGCTCTTCTCTGCGACGAGCGCGAGAATGGTCTGGTCAGGATTCTTGACGAATCCCTGCTCGAGAAGGCAGGCACCTGCGAAGTATTTGTTCATCATGCCCTTCACGATTCCTTCAACGACCGGCGCTGGCTTGTCCTTTGGTGCTTTTTCGATGCAGATTGCGCGCTCACGGTCGGCGAGTGCAGGCGGCACCTCGTCGCGATTTAGGCAAACGGGGCTCGCTGCTGCGATATGCAACGTTACGTCGCGGACAAACTGCTTGAAGTCTTCCGTGTCTGCTGTTTCGGCCTTCCCGGCGCTGACTTCGAGGAGTACGCCGATTTTTCCACCGAGGTGGATGTATGCGGCGACTGCACCGTGGTCGGCAACTTCGAAACGGACGTGGCGGCGGATCTGGATGTTCTCGCCAATCTTCTGTACGGACTCGACGCGGCGTGCTTCGAGGTCGGTCGCGGGATTTTCCGCGAGCGATTTTGCCCAGTCTGCGGTTGTCGCGAGGAAGCTGTCGTTCTTGGCGACGAAATCGGTTTCGCAGTTCACCTCGAGAAGGAGTCCGACCTTCGCTCCAGGAAGGATGGACTGGGCGATGACGCCCTGGTTTGCTGCACGGTCGGCTTTCTTCGCGGCACTGGCAGCGCCCTTCGCGCGGAGGATGTCCACGGCGGCTTCTAGGTTGCCGTTTGCTTCGGTGAGTGCCTTGCGGCATTCCATCATGCCTGTCCCTGTCTTTTCACGGAGAGCGGCGACTTGTTTCGGATCGATAGTCATACAGTATTGTTTAAGAGTGGTTTATGTGGTGAGTCCCAGGGAGGTGGCGGCTCAAAATGCGGAAGGGTCGGGAACCGCGAGACAGTGTCTCTGAGCTCACAACCCTTCAGCAAAATTTCCAGCCTGTGAGTCTGATTACTCGGCGACAGCCGCGAGTTCGGCTTCGACTTTCTTTGCTCCGGAAGCGCTCGTGCTGACGAGGGCGTCCACGAGTTTCTGAAGAATGATGCGGATGGCGCGAATGGCGTCGTCGTTTCCGGCGATCGGGTAGTCGATGAGGCTCGGGTCGGCGTTCGTATCAACAATCGCAACGACCGGGATGCCGAGGCGGCGGGCTTCGGCGACTGCGTTCAATTCACGAGTCGGGTCGATGATGACGAGTGCATCCGGGTAGCGATCCATGGTGCGAATGCCTTCGAGGTTGCGGAGGAGCTTTGCACCTTCGCGACGGACTGCGGAAATCTCCTGCTTGCCCATCTTCGCGTAATTCGGATCTTTCTCCATGTTCTCGATCCAGTTCAGACGGGCGATGCTCTGACGGATGGTCTTGAGATTGGTGAGCGTGCCGCCGAGCCAGCGCTGGTTCACGTAGAACTGGTTGCAGGCGACCGCTGCTTCCTTGACTGCTTCCTGTGCCTGCTTCTTGCAGCCCACGAAAAGGACCTTGCCTCCGCGACCTGCGAGATTGGCGAGGAAGTTGCAAGCGCCGTGAAGCTGCTTTACGGTTTCACCCAGATTGATTATATAAATCTGGTTCTTCTTCTCGAAGATAAAGGGCTTCATTTTTGGGTTCCAGCGTTTGGTCTGGTGACCAAAGTGAACACCAGCTTCGAGCAATTCCGTCATCAATTCAGTGGACATACAGGCGTATAAGTATTTGTAGAAAAAGGGCGCGCAACTTGCCGCCCTTCGGTTCTCTTGGCAAGCAAGAGTTTACTCTTTTTTCAGAGAGCCGTCTCTTCAGCGCTTTTTCGCCTGTTCCCAGACAGCCTCAGCTTCATCACGTTCGTCGGGCACCTGGCTCACGTTGAGGAAGCCTTCCAACAGTGTTGCGGCGTCATTTTTCTCTCCGTCTAAAAAATGCGCTCCCACCGCCCTTCGGACGTATTCCCAGTTGGCCAGACGATCTTTTGCGGCGGACGTCAAAAAAGGCTTGGCGGCGGCATTCTCACCCCGCGCGATGCACCAATCGGCGTTGAGCATGGCGGTTTCCGGGCCTGCGTCCGGCGCTCCAGAACGAAGGAGCGCTTCAAATGCTGTGACGGCGGATTTGAAGTCGCCCGTCCTGCCCGCCAGCGCCCGGATGCGGGCAAACGAAAGCGGAGCACGCGGTCCACGTTCGATGCGCTGGTTATTTACCGGCGAGATCATCCCCGAATGAGCGAGGACCAATGCGAGGGCTTCGGCGAGGCGACCGTTGCGCTCGTAGTGGCTGAAAATCGCGAGTTTGAGTTCGTGAAAGAGCTGGGGACGGACACCGAGTTCCTCGGCAATAGCCTTCCAGTCGTTTAAATCTCCGGTTCGGGACAGGACATCCACCAGCGGGCTGAAATCGTGGAAGGACGGCTGCGAAAACGCATTCCGGAGAAGGATGCGGGCTGCTTCCTTGTTGCCCGCCGCCGCCTGGGTCCGCGCCATTTCTGCGAGGGCGGGGGCTTGCGAACCGAGGGGGCGATCCTTCAGCGCAATCTCGAGAAACGACCGCGCGCGCGCCGTTTCTCCGAGGTTCATCCACAGTCGTCCGACGGTCACGGCGTTTCCCGTGAAGGAGGAAATCCACTCGTGAACGGCGAGTGCATTTCTCGCGTCCTCCCGGCGCCCGAGCGAATCGAGTAATTCCACGTATTCCTGCAACTCGTCGGACATCGGCACGGCGAGGTCCATTGCGCGTTTGGCGACGGGAAGACGCAGTGCCGGGTAGGCGGAGTCCTCAAGCACTTCGCGGAGCCGGGTCACGAGATACTTTGGCGGATATGGCTTCGCGAGCATCGACTCGATGGTCGCTGCGGCCGCCTCCGGAGTCTTTGCGGCGAGTTGCCCGCGGAGTAACGAAAGTCCCGCGCCGATCGGGGGATTGGCCGTTACCCATGTACGGGTGATTTCAGCGCTCCACGCTTCCGAAATCCCGAGCCGCCCGGCATTCTGCTGGAAGAACTCGTAGTAACGCTCGGACAGCTCCGTGCGCGTCTCCGCCAGGGCGTGCATCCGTTCCTTGACGCGGTTTATGAATTCCAATGTCGGACGTGCGCCGGGGAGTGTGAGCAGTTTGGAGCGGAGGGTAAACTGGGCCCGCGGGTCGGCGATTCGGGCGATTTGAGATACGAGAATACTCCTCGCTCCGGCGGGGTCACCTGCGAGCGCCATGGCAGTCGCTAGGTCGGATACAGGCTCCACGGATGTCATGCCGGAGAGTTTTTCCAGCATCGCGACGGCTTCGTCGGTGCGGCCAGTTTTAAAAAGGAGGACCGGCACACGGCTGTCGAGGCCTCCGCCGCGGAGCCTCACTTCCAGCGCCTCTGCAACCTTGCCCTGCTGCTCGAGGAGCGTCGCAAGCTGGCCGCGCGCTATCGCAGTCCCGCCGTCCATTTGCGCCAGGCGGCGGAGGGTTTTTTCCGCCTCCTCGTTCCTGCCTGCGCGCTGGCAGAGTTGGGCCTCGCGGCGGAGAAGGCTGAAGTCTCCCGGCGAGCCATCGAGCCCTCCGCTGATAACCCGCAGCGCTTCATCCACGGAGCCCCGCTGCTCCAACTGGTCTGCGAGGTCGAGGGCAAATTGCCGCAGGATCGAGTCGTTCGCCGGGTTGATGCGGTCCTCCACGCAGCGGCGGCGGACGTTTTCCGCAGTCACGTCATCTCCGGCGCGCTGGCAGGCATCGAGCAGCTCGCGCAAAACCCGCGGGCTTTCGATATTGCGCTCCCATGCCCGGAGGCAGACTTCCACCGCAGAAGGCCACGCCTGCAAAGTGCGAAGCGCATCTGCGAGCGAGAGGAAAGGCTCGTCGCGGTCCTCGGGGTCAGCCATCACCTTGCCGGATTGCGCACGCCCGGTGTGTGCGGATTCGCGTGCTCGGCCCGCGAGGATTTCCGCGCGTTCGACGGGCCCTCCCATCGCGTACCGTAGCGCGTCGAGCTGATTGGCCGCCGCAGCGAGGATATCGTCCACGGAGTCGCCGCGCGCCCACACGAAGCCGGCTGCGGAGCCATCGACTTGTTCTTTGACGAGCATGCGCGATTTGAGGGCGGCCGCGCCTGGATCGGAAAGCGTGCGCGCCCATACACCCGCTGCAAGGTCCGGCATGTTCCACTGGACAAAAACGTCCGCGGCACCTGCGAGCCAGAGAAGTTCGCGATGGGCGGAGTTACTGCGGTCCAGACGCGACTGGCCGAGCGCGTGGCGGTCGAGCACGCGGTGCAATTCCGCGAGTGCTTCGCCGCGCCGCCCTGCGAGCCGCAGCACGACCGTGCGGCGGAGCTGTTCCTGCAAATCGTCTCCTTTGAGTTTCGTAAGTTCGGCTTCGACGAATGTCGGACGGTCTCCGAGGGGGAGAAGCGCGTGGAGTTCCTGCAAAGACGCGATGGAGGGGGACTCGAACGATTCGGCTGCCGCAGTGGCGGCCTGTGTGAGCAACCGACGGCTTTCATCCACGCGACCGAGCGGAAGATTCCATCGCGCCATTTCGCGGAGGGCGCTCGCGGAGTCCGGCGTGAGCCGCTCCACGGCGCGGATTCCGAGCAGAAGCGCCGGCTCGAAACTCCTCTCGCGGGCGAGCTGCAACCCGCTTTCCCACAAGCGCGCGGCAGCCTGCGGCGGGAAAAGCCGGGCGATCTCCGGCTTCGAAAAACCAGCGCGCTTTTGGACATGCTCTGCAAAGGCGAGCGAGAACACCAGTCGGTGCGACCCGAGACGCTCGTCTGCCTCCAGCCAGCGTGAAACCCGCTCGTAATGGAGCGATTCCAGTCCCATCGAGACAAAGGCCTGCACGAGCGCGAGGTCGCCCGGCGTGGTGCGAAGTGATTCCTCGACGAGGTCGAGCGCCCGGCCTGTTTCCCCGGCCAAAAAGAGCCCCCAAATTGCTTCATTGGCGTTTGCTTTTGCGCTGTCGATCCAGTCGCGAGTCCAGACTTCCTGAGCGGTTCCGCCGATCCGCCGTACCGCCAGCGCGGCGCCGCGAATCGCAAGGAGCCGCCACTCCGCATCGGGCGCAAGTCTTGCAACTGCGGCACCGCTCCGCATCGGCGGGACGATCCGCCCGCGGCGCTCCGGGGATTCCATGCGGGCGCCACTGGGCGAAATCGCGAATAGCTCCCCGGCCATCCATGCTGGCCGGATGTCGGTGCGGCTCGTGCCGGAAAAGATCGGGCTCGCGCTGGTCCCGCCGCGCTCAAACGAAACGCGCTCGGTCCACGGACTCTCTCCGGTGTTGGTGGGGAAAAGCGCGAGGTTTTCGATCGGCTTCGAAAGCCGCAGCACAATCTCAAACGCGTCTTTCGCCTGCGGAAAATTACCCGCGTGCAACTCCATCACGCCGAGTTCCACCGCGCCGCGGAGGTAGGCCGGCTCAATCACGGTGAGCTTTCGCAAAAGGAGCGTCGCCCGTGCCGGATCGCCCCACGCGAGGTGAAAATCCGCAGCGCGCCGCAGGACTTCAAAATCGCGTGGAAACTTTGCCGTGGCGCGGCCCCAGCTCCGCTCCGCGCCTTCGAGGTCGCCGGTTTTTTCCTGAAGCGATGCGAGTTTCAGAAAGCCATCCGGACGGTCCTGATGGACGACCCTCGTGAGTTGTTCCTGCAGCCGGATTGCCGTGTCGAGCCGGCGCAGTTCCTCCGCCTCGCGGATGAGTTCGGGAATCGCCTGTTCCTGATTCGGTGCGGAAAATACGGCGTCGGCAAACAAGTCAAACGCAGCCGACTTTTCGCCGAGTAATTTCAACACCCGGCCGAGCGAAACCGCTGTGAAATAATCGTCTGCGCGGACTTTGCGACGCTGCTCGAGTTTCTCCCGAAGCCATTCGAGCTGGCTGTGCTGCTGGGCGTGGAGAAGCAGCTCGTCGAATCGAGCAGACTTCTCTTTTTCGTCCGGAGTCTCGTCGGCCATGCGGAGGAGTAAATCCGCGGCTTCCTCGTGTTTCTCCTGTTGCTGAAGCACCCGGAGAATCGATGCCGAAAACTCCCGTTTTCGCTGCGGCGGGGCGATGGTGTGTGCCTTCTTCCAGGTCTCCAGCGCAGCCGGGAGTTGCCTGGCTCGCTCCTCGGTGTTTGCGAGGTCGGCGAGGGCGTCGGGGTTTCCGGGATTCCGTTGCGCGAGATCCTGGAAAATGCGCAGCGCCTCGCGGATGTTTCCGGAGAGGATTTCGAGCTGCGCGATCTGGCGGAGGTAGCCGTCGCGACCTGCCGGGTTGAGATCCACCAGTGCACGGAGATGCATGGCCGCGGAGGTTTGGTCGCCGTTACTTGCGGAATGTTGCGCCATGAACTCCACGGGCAGCGGGTTTTTTGGTTCCAGCCCGCTCGCTTTTCCCGCGTAAGTCATCGCGCCGCCCTTGTCGCCGTTCCACGCTTTCCAGCGCGCCACACGGAGCCATCCTGCGGCGGCGTTTGCGGCGGTCGCACGCCTCATCAGCTCACGGATGAATTCCTCCACCTCCGCAGCGGTCTGGTTTTTTCGCCGCGGCACGAGGTCTGGATCTTCGTCGGGAGCGAGCGCCCGCGCACTGAATGAAGCGAACAGTTTCTGGTCTGCCTCCATCCGCTCGGCGTCGGATACTGACAGCTCCCACGCGCGCTCGAGCGGCGCGCGGGCTTCGATTCCCCGCCCGAGGGCCGTGAGGAGTTCGCCGAGCATGATGGGGTAATCGCGAACCTCCGGCGCAAGTTCCACGGCCTGCCGCGCTTGATCGGCCGCCGAGCTGAGAGAGGTCTGGAGCTTCAGCGCCTGGGCGATTTGAAAATGCGCGGCCGCGCGGACCGCGGGCGGGTCGCCTGGTCGCACAAGCCGGCCCAGCGTTGAGAGCGCGTCGGACTCCCGTTTTTGGGAAAAGTAGAATGCCGCGAGTGACTGGATCGCATCCGCGTTTCCGGCGGCTGCATCGCCCTTGAGCGCTTCTTCGGCAAGATCGAGCAGCCGGTTTTCCTGATAAAATTCCAGCGCTTTTGCCCGCAAAGGTTCGTCGGCCTTCCGGGTGGCCACCAGCGCGCGCAGACGGCTGCGCGCAGCCGCGCCGTCCTCGCGCTGGAGATCGAGGCGCGCACGCTCGAAGACCAGATCGGCATCGCTGGGCTGAGCTGCGATCAACTGGTCGAGCTGGGCCGCCGCGCCATCCAGATTGTCGAGTTGTGCGAGCACTCGAGCGAGGCGCAGGCGGTATTCGTGGGATTTCGGCGTGAGCGTCGTCACGCGTTCCAGCCACTGTTGCTGCGGCTGGAGCGCGCCAATTCGCTCGTAGTACTCGACCATTCGCAGCGCGGCGCCGAGGTCGCGGGGATTTGCTTCCGCATCTTTCCGCCATTTCGCCTCCAGCGCACCTTCGACATGCTGCCGCTGTGCGAGGCGGATCATCTGCCCGTTCAACTCGCCGCGCAGCCAGTTTCCCGGCGCGGTCAGCGTTGCCGCCTTCTCCAGTGCGAGCATGGCTTCTGCAGGTTGGCCCGAAGCGGAAAGCAGCTTTGCCGTCTGCTGGAGCGCCGCCGCGCGTTCCGCCACAGGGCCGTTTTCTGCGATGTATCGCAGATGCCCAAGCGCCGGTTCGTAGAGGAGCCCGGCCGCATAGCTGTCCGCCATCCGCCGGCGGAGCACAAGATCCTTCGGGTTGAGCGCCACCGTCTTTTCCCACGCCTTTGAAGCCTGTGCAGTATCCCCTGCTGAATACCACGCAGCGCCCAGTTGCAAGAGCGCTTCCGGCAGCGCTTGGTCGCCTTCTTTAAAAAGTGCGCACGCCTTTTCCAGCGCGAGCGCCGCATCGCGGGGTCGCGTCCGATCCGTCTCCAGTCGTGCCCGGGAAAGGTGGGGCAGGGGACTCGATGCATCGAGCTTCGCCGCGCGCTCAAACGCTTGTGCGGCCTCTTGGTCGCGCCCGCTCCTTCGGAGAAAATGCCCCAGCACCATCTCGCTCGAAAACGTCCGTCCGTCGCGAAATTCCCCGAGTAGCTTTTCCGTCGTCCCATTTTCCACTGCCGCCTTCCACAGCCGCTCGACTGCGATTCCCTCCGCGGGATTCGTCGCGAGCATCTGCTTGTAGCGCGCGAGAATGCGCGGATCGAGCGGCTCCGCCCGGCCAAGGGCGGATGCCATCGCAAGAGCTGTGAGCACACGCCGGAAACGCATCGTCGCAGACACTGACACGCTGAGACGGAAACGCAACAGGGCGCTTCCCGCTAAATTGCCTTACCGCGGAGCGAGCGGTCGCTTCGGTAAAAGGTACGGATTTACCGGAATGGACGGCGTCCCCGGCGGCTTCACGGCGGAACCCGGCGCGGATGCCACTCCCGGACGAACCACGGGAGTCGGGTTCAGCACCCGGATTTTCAAATTCCGGAACGAAATCTCCGTTCCTTGATCGAGGAACGCGATTTTGGTGATCTTCTTTGTTCCCCAAGTCGGACCCACCCGCACCCCGTTTGCTCCGGCCGTATTGCGAAGCCCTGGCCCCAGTTCAAACTCGAGCGCCTTTTGTCCGTTCATCCAGTGCTCCACCTTGGTTCCCTGCACGAGGATGCGGCCTTCATTCCATTGGTCGCCGCGTTTCTCCATCGGATCGGCGGAGCGCAAAACCACATTACTGCCCGGAGCGATGATGCCTTCCAGTGCGCTCGAACGCATGATCCCGCCGCCCTTCAGGCCCTTGGTGTTATGCACGTCGTCGATGATCTGGTATTCCAACCCCTCGGGCGATTTTCCGATTTGTTCCTGCACGAGATAGCGGACGCCGCTTTCCGAGGAAGTGGATGACTTCCATTCAAACCGGAGTTCAAAATCATAGTAGGAATCAGCGGTGATCAAGTCGCCGCCGGTTACCCGGTCCATGTCCTTGATTTCCTTTGGCAGTTTCAGTTCCCCGGCCTGGATCTTCCATCCGGCTGCGATGGGGTCTGTCTTTTGCACGCCTCGCATGCTGATCAGCTTCATCCCGTCAAACAGCAACCGCCAGCCCTGCGCCTTTTCTTCCGGGCTGAGCGAGTTCGGCTCCGACATCCCCAGCGTTGTTGCCGGTTGCGCGGCAGGAGCGGGAGCAGGCGTGATCGAAGGCGGCGGCGGGATTACGCCACTTTGGCCCAGCGCCGAAGCGCCGAGAAGAGATACGGTGAGCAGTGAACGGGCAATGTGCATGAGTAAGTAAAACGGAATACGTGCGAGAAAGCGGAAAATTAGACCGCTCCACGTCAATGGCGCGGAACATCGCGCACTGTTTTGAGCTAGTCCAGTGCCGCGATGGACTTTTTTCGGACCGGGAGCCGATTCGGTGGGTGAACCTTCCCAGTGACACTCATGGGCGGAAAAATGGGCAACCGATAGACCGCTGCAAAAACGGGTCGGTGCCGTTTTGGAGCTGGCGGGAAGTTTTCTCAAAAACTGCGATTCCTCTATCGCCACTGAAGGTGGGTGTGAATAAATGACTTCGATGAAAAGACGACCAGACTTCCTTTTTTGTAGCGCTGCATTCCTCTTCCTCGTTGCATCCGCGGCGGCACATCCGGGGCACGAGGATGAGGGTGCTGCGGCGAATGCTCCCGCATTTTTCCTCGAGCAAGCCGACGTCGCGCCGCGCCGCCCTGCTGCGGTGGCCGCAGCAGGGAAAGTGGAGAACTCCGTGACAATCACGATCGATGGCGAGTTTCGTGTCATCAAAGCGAACGGCTGGCCCGACCATGCGCCGGGGACTTTTCCGCGCCGCGGAAATCCAAACGTCCCTACCGCGCAGAACTACACTTTCCGCGTCCCGCTGAAGCCAAAGGCAAGCGAATCTCCGCAACGTCGCGGCGGCTGGTGGTGGGGCGTCGCGCTGAACGGCGTGCCTTTTGAGCCCGGCACCGGCGAGACTTGGAACAACGATCCGCAGTCCGGCTGGCGCTACGAAGCCGCGACCGGATTTCTCAATCTCGGGCTCGATGAACACAACGCCCACGTCCAGCCAAACGGCTCCTACCATTACCACGCCCTGCCTGTCGGCCTCGTCGAGCGGCTTGGCGGCGACGGCAAAAAGATGCTGCAAGTCGGCTGGGCCGCCGATGGATTCCCCGTTTACACGAGCTATGCCTACACCGATGCGAAGGACGCGAAGAGCGACCTGCGCAAAATGAAATCCAGCTACCAACTCAAAAAAGGCCCGCGTCCTGCGCAGGAAGGCGGGCCCGGCGGGAACTACGACGGACGCTTTTCGCAAGACTTCGAGTTCGTCGCTGGTGCCGGCGATCTCGACGAAGCCAATGGACGCACCGGCGTGACCCCGGAGTTCCCCGAGGGCACCTACTACTACTGCATCAGCGCCGAGTATCCGTTTGTCGCGCGCATGTGGCGCGGCACACCCGACCAGAGTTTTTCAAAAGGCGACCGTCCACCGGGCGGCGGCCCCGGCGGCGCGCAACGTCCCGCTCCATTCGGCGGCGCACCGCGCGGAATCCTCGAAGGCGGCCCCGGCCCTTCACCCAACGGCCCCGCGCCAACTCGCGGTGGCCCAATGGCTATGCCCGTCATCAACGCGCTCGACCTCAACAAAGACGGCGCGCTCGACGCCAACGAGATCACCAAAGCAGCCGAATCTCTCAAGGCCCTCGACAAAAACAAAGACGGTAAACTGACGCCCGAAGAGTATCGCCCTCCCGGCATCGGCGGCCCACCACCGCGTCCGGGCGAATAGTTCAGCGCAAACGCAGCATCAGAACTCCGGAACGAATCGGCACGCAAAGCCCATGCTCGCACACGGTCGGGCGTCCGTATCTTGCGGGGCTGTCCTGGAGATTGAACGTCGCGAGAAGTTCGGGTTTATCACCGGGGCGCACGACGAAGAAATCTCCCGCGTCGTTGGTCACATTTATTTTTCCATCGCCGCCGCTGATTGTCATCCCGTCGCCGATATCGTCGTCGCCGAGAGCGATGCGCCATTTCTCTACCCCAGTGTCGGGGTCGAGCGCGTGGAGGATGTTTGGTGCGCTGCACGCATATAGCACGCCGTCCTGCAAAAGCGTCTGCCACCAAAAGCCATTCAGTTCCTTCCCGAAAATCCACTTCGTTTTCGGCTCCGCGCCGGGCGTGATTGCGATGAGCGGTGCGCCGCGCTGAGGGCCGCCTTCCAACGAGAGACGGAGGCTCGCTACAAGGGCACTCCCGGCCAAAAGCGGCTGGGTTTCAAAGAACAGCGCCTTCGTCCCGCCGAGAGCATTGAAGTCCGACTTCCAGTGCTGCTTCCCGCTTTTCGCGTCGAACCCGTAAAGACATCCGTCGCCCCCGGGAAAGACGATCTCACCCGCATCCGGCAACGCAACCGGCGAGCCTCCTTGCAGCCACCGAATGTTTTTCCCAGGAGCATTGCTGCTCCACGCGAGCCGCCCCGTCTTCATGTCCACAGCGATGAACGACGGCGCGTCGGTGATTGTGCGGTCGCGATTCGGGCCGTGCCCGGTGACGACATACACGAGCCCGCCCATGACGACGGGGGCCGATTGCACAAAGCCCACGTCGCCCGCACTGCGCGGCGTAACACCGAGGTCTTTACGCAAGTCGAGTTTCCAGACGACATCGCCATCCGTCGCATCCTTGAACGTCTCCTCGACAAAAGGCCCATCGTTTTCACCATCGTAAAATCCCTCCATGTCGCAGCAGACGAGTTCCCAACCGGTCGTGAGGAAAACCACGCGGTTCCCATCCACGCATGGTTTTGACGTGATCGGATAAGACGGGATTCCGGCATGCCGGTCGGTCTCGCCCGGATGGACGGAACGCCATCGCATCACACCCGTCCGGGCGTCGAGGCAGACCATCGCGCAATCGTCGTAGCCGCCCCCTGCGCGCCGTCCTACCGCGTGAGTCCAGAGCTTTGCCTCCTTGGCGTCGAGCGCTGGAGCCCAACTCGCAGTGCCCGCCAGAATCGTATCTTCTGCGACCGTCATGCTCCCCGTGTAACCGAGCGACGTGCTCCAAACGACCGTCGGGCTCTTCGGATTGCGTGGTTCCAGCAGCCTCGACTCCGCAGCGAAAGCACACGAACCGAGCAGCGAGAAGACAGTCAGAAGATGACGCATGGCGCGCTTATCTCACGGCCTCTTGCAAAGTCGATGCTTCGTTCTCACCGAGGAAACAGAACCTCCGTAAAAGGAGACGCGCATCGCGCCACTGTTTCCCTCTACTTTGGATACAAAAATCCCGGTCCCGCTACCGTGGTGAGTACATTGCCTTTGATAGTCATCTCCGGTTCGTAGAGGCCAATCCGTCCGACCTCCTTGCCGTCTTGCAAGTTTTTCGCGAGCTTGAGCGTTTCCTGCCATGCGGCATCCGGTCCTTGCCGGGGTCGACGCACGACGAGAGTGGCGTTGTTGCCAGTGCGAACTTTCACGCGCTCGGCGGGCATCCCATGCCATTGGTTACCTTTGTATTCGGGGATGTGGTCGTCATTCACGAGGGTGATGGTGGCGTATGCTTCGCAGACAATGGTGATGGTGTCTTCTTCGATCGTGACTTTAGATGCTTTCACGATGGTGAAGTCGGCATCCGAAGCGGCGCGTGCAGTCGCGAAGAAAAGCAAAGCGAGCAGGAATGAGATGATGTTTTTCATAAGGCAAATTTCTACGGCAGGAAGCGCCGCAGCATGTCACACGGGAGCGCAGAGATTGTAAAAGAATTGTACGCTTCATCTCTGCTCAAGGTCACCGTGGGAAACCTTGGCGATGATTTCCGCACTCAAGCTTGCCGCCTCGGCGTTTGTCTCGATGGCCGTTTCCGCGTTGGCGCATTCCGCCCACGAGGAACTGTCGGACACCGAACCTGCGTCGGCGTTCTTTCTAGCACAGGCGAACGTTGAGCAGGTCGTCCCTTCGACTGGTCCATCTGCAACACGGGCCGGTGGCGGACCGCCGACTCGCTTGGCTGTCTCGGCGCTCGATTTGAACAAGGACGGCGTCATCGATGCGGATGAAATCGCGAAAGCCACAGCATCGCTGAAGGCGCTGGACAAGAATGGCGACGGAAAATTGAGCGCCGACGAGTATCGCGCCGGTCCGGGCGGCGGTGGTGACCGTCCGCAACAAGCGGCTGCGACGCCCGCGCCCGCCTTGACTGCAGCTCCTGCGGCTGCGCCCGCGACCAGCCGCACGGAGACCGGAAAACCGAACGTCATTGTCTTCGTCGCCGACGACCTCGGCTGGGGCGATGTGGGCTTTCATAAAGGCAACGTCCCGACGCCAAATCTCGACCGCCTCGCGAAGGAAGGCGTGGAGCTTCAGCGGTTCTACGTCCACCCCGTGTGCAGCCCCACACGCGCGGCGCTGCTCTCCGGACAAATGCCGCGTCGCTTCGGAATCAACGACGTGATGGGACCGGGACAGGCGCTGCCCGCAGGATTGACCACGCTCCCCGGCACATTTCGCAGCGCAGGCTACGCGACTTCGCTCGTCGGCAAATGGCACCTCGGCAAAGGCAGCAGCGTCCCGCAGCAATTCGGCTTCGACCATTTCTACGGATTCCTCGGACCGGAAATCGACTACTTCAAGCACACCAGCCAGCGCGGCGATGTGGACTGGCAGCGCGACGGCACGACGCTCAACGAGGAAGGCTACTCCACATTTCTGTTCGCCGACGAAGCCATCCGGCAGCTCGAAAAGCGCGACGCAAAGAAACCGTTTTATATGCAGGTCGCCTTCAACGCCGTACACGTACCGCTGAGCGCTCCCGACGATTTGCTGGCGAAATACAAGAACCTCGGCGGCCAGGCCACAAGCGCCGCGGTGCTCGATGCGATGGACACATCCATCGGCAAAATCCTCGCCGCACTGGATAAGGAAAAGCTGCGCGAAAACACGATCGTCGTTTTCTTTTCCGACAACGGCGCGTCGCGACGCAACGGAAGCAACGGCGCATTCCGCGCAGGAAAAGGCACACTCTACGAAGGCGGCATCCACACGCCATGCATCATTCGCTGGCCCGGCCGGATCGCGCCCGGCACGGCGAGCCATCAGCCCGTCGCGGTATTCGATCTGTTCCCCACACTCGCCGCTGCCGCAGGAATCAAGAACGACGCAAAGCTCGACGGCTTCAACGTCTGGCCCGCACTGCAAAACGGGCGCGTTGAAAAACGCCCCGCATTCGCAATCGCAAACGCCGACATCGCGCTCATCGACGGTGACTGGAAACTCATCGAATCCAGCACCGGCGAACGCGCGCTCTACAATCTCGCGACCGACATTTCCGAGTCAAAAGACGAGCTCTCCGCCCAACCGGAAACCGCCAGCCGCCTCATCGCACAAGTCGAGTCGATGAAAAAAGACCTCCCCGCAGCCAGCGCCCGCCGAGGCGGCCCCGGCGGAAGACCCGGGCCGCGGGCGCAAGGTGGAGCGGTGCGATAGATCTCCCGGATCGACATGGCTGTTCCGGCAGATAAGGATGAAAGCTCTTCCGATGAACCCGATTTACCTCTCGCTTTTGACAGCTTTATTGATGGCTGGATGCGCCACAGAAACGCGGACGCGGGCAGACATCGCGAGGGAGCGCAGCGCGCTGGAGCGCGATTATCGCGCCTATTCAGGGCGTTACTCCACTGATGTTCTAGGCATCAGCACCTGCATCGTCGTAGAGTTGATGCCAAGCGGACACTATCGCGCGGAAGGGTGGGGGTGCACACAGCACCCGTGGGGAAGGGAAATGGGCGAATGGACACCGTGGGAAGGGCACATCGAGTTGCGACCAGCGGACTCTACCGATTTGGGAAAGATACTGGCGTCGAAATACCGAATCGAACACTCAGGCAAGAACACGCGACTGATTCCTGTCAGCAACGACTCGCAAGCCTTTTGGCCACGGCACATCCTTTATCTCCGAACGAAATAGAGCCGCCCGTGACGTTGTTCGACCCCCGAACAGCCGCGGCGGTGGAGCTTCAACGAGGGTGGGCGACTTGGGAGTTACGCCAGTCCGGTGATTCACATGGCGGGGGCTGTGGTTAAAAGTTGAATGAAGGAAGAAACCGACCGAAGCGAAGCCATGGAATCCCGGAGGGATGTGTGAGAATAGCCCGGCGTTTTAACGCCGGGAACCTTGCGCCCAAGCAATCAGTCCCGAAGGGACGACTGAGAGCGGAAGAACTCACCTTTCGTTCAGCCGTCCCTTCGGGACTTGCCTCGTTCTGCGAAAGCCCCGGCGTTCAAACGCCGGGCTATTCTCATCCTGTCCCTTCGGGACGATTTCGACGATTTCGACCGGATACATCCGTGCCAGACTGATGGTTGTGTCGCCACCGACACCTCCGAATCAAAAGACGAACTCTCCGCGCAACCGGAAACCGCCAGCCGCCTCATCGCACAAATCGAGTCGATGAAAAAAGACCTCCCCGCAGCCAGCGCCCGCCGAGGCGGCCCCGGTGGAAGACCCGGGCCCCGGCCGCAAGGCGGAGCGGCGCGGTAGAGCTCCGTCCGGCTGAGTTTCCGGTTCGATTCTTCGTCCCCGGGCAAGATCCTTGCAGGAGAATATCGAATCGAACACTCGGGAAATACCACGCGGCTGGTTCCGGTCAGCAACGGTTCGCATTCGATGTGGCCGCGGCACACCCTTTACTCACCGCCGGTTCTCATCATGGGCTTACGCCCGTATGCGGTCGGCCCGCGCAAGCGTGTCGTAGAAGCGACGCCCCGTCGCTTGCAGTGTAGGCGACGCCCTCGTCGCCTCGGGGTGGCGCGGCAGAGGCGGCGGGGCGCCGCTGCCACCTCCAAAGCGACGCGGCGTCGCTTCTACGACGGGGTGTCGCTGGCACCCCCAAAGCGACGGGGCGTCGCTTCTACGACGTCCTCTACTTGGCGCTCGCATTGGCCGCGGCTACTCGCCCGGTGGCTTCACCTCGCGCGTTGCTGCGCCGTTGGTCTCGCTGAGGATGAGGATGCTCAGTTTCTCGACGTTGCCTAGTTCGGCGGGTTTTAGCATTTGGTAGTCGAGTCCGTTTTTGGGCGCTGCTTCGGCTGGGCCGGGCTGCGGTTGTGCGCCGCCGCCGTTCAGGCTGGCGTAGTCGAAGCGGCCGCGGAGGTCGGTGTAGCCGTCTTTGTAGAAGCGCACGGTGCCGTTGTTCAGGCGCGCATAGACTTTGATGTAGGCGCGTGCTACGGGCTTGTCGGTGGCGGTGTCGCGGGCCTCGATGCGGCCGTAGTTTTCGGTGAGGGTGAGCTTGAGGGTGTTGGCGTGGTAGGCTTGCGCTTTGCGCTGGCCGGCGCCGACGATTTCGATGAGGACGTTCGCTTTTGCAAACTCGGCGGGCAGCGGGATGTCGAGCGCGTCCTTGTCTTTGGCGAGGGCCTGGATGGCGGATTTGTTGGGCTTGATGATGCTGAAGCGGCTGGCGTCTTCGCTGACGAACGGGTTGCTGCTGAACGAGAACTCGGGGTCCATGAGGTAGTAGTTCACGGTCACGTCGCCGAGGTTTTTGTAGTTCATGGAGATGGTCTGTTTCTCCACTTTGAAGTCGAACGTGGGCTCGGTGGCGGCGAGTTCGGCCTGCTGTTTTTCGCGGTCGGGTTTGTCGCCTTTCGCGGCGGGCGCTTTGCCTTCGATTTCGTCGAGCTGGCTGGTGACTTCGCTAAACAGCGTGCGCCAACGGGTGACGGGATGCGCGGCGTATTTCGCTGCGACGGTGCGGGCGTCGGCGAGGTTGCCCTCGTAGAAATCGGCGTAGCAGCGGAAGTAGTCGTGCTGGATTTGCGTGGGGAGTGTCCGCTTTTCGATGACGATGAAGCCTGCTCCGGCGGGTCCGTAATTGTCGTGCTGCGTTTCCTTCACCACGGCATTTGGGTCCACGCTGCGGAAGCGTGCGAGCGCTTCTTCGACGCGGTCTTGCAGGAAGAGGTGATACGAGACGGTCATGGTGTCCATCGGGTCGAGCGCGGGTTTGTGCGCGAGGATGTCGAGGAAGCGCGTGTATTGGCTGCGCACGGCGGGGTTCGCGATGCGGAAGTCGTTGCCGAGCTTGTGGGCGCGCTGGTTGACGAGCGGGGAGTATTCGAGCTGCTCGTAGGCGCGGCGCTCGATGGGGTCGAGGAGCACGAGCTTCGAGGAAAGGAAAGGTCCGCACTGCGAGACGAACGCGTCCTTGTGCTTCAGCCATTCGCGGAGCGCGGCGGCGTCGTTGTGGACGAGCGCGTAGCTGTAGATGGTCTCGTCCCAAATGTGATGCGCGCCGAGGAATGCGGTGAGTTTTTTGAAAAACGCCGCGTCTTTGCATCGCCACGCGATGCGTGGAAGCGCGAGGGAGGCGAGGTTGTTTGCATCGAGGAACGCGAAGACTTCGGCGTCGGTGCCATATTGCGAGACGTAGTCCCACGAGGCTTTGTCGAACTGCGTGAGCTTGCTGACGACGTTGAACTCGAACGGCTTCGCAGCGCCCGCGACGGCGTTTTTCACTGCGGCGTTCACGGGGAAGTGCGGGAACTTTTTCCCCTCGGCTGCGATGGCCGGGAAGTAGAAGTAATACTCAAACGTCTGCGTGGTGTACGGCGCGAGTTGCACGCGGCGGGAGTCGGTGGCCTTGCTGCCGCTCACGGGCAGTGCGCCTTGCGGGATTTGCAGGAGCACCTCGGCCTTCGACGGCGATGACGTGGGATTGGTGACCACGACGTTTGCGCCATAGACTGCGCCGGTGAGGAATTCCTCCGTCACGTATTTCTCGAACTTCTCGTTGCCCTCCTGGCGGTAGCGATCGCTCGCCCGGAAGAAGCTCTGCGAGACGAGCAACTGCCCGGCATCGGCGGCTGCTGCGCCAGCCGATTTGATTTCCTTGTGATACACGACGACGGGCCCGCCCGCAGTGAGCGAGAATTTTCCAGCGTCCGTCTTGCTCGCGTGCTCCGGTGCGTCGAACGGCAAATCGAGCACAGCCAGCGCGAGCATCATCTCGGTGAAATTGTGTGAGGCCTCCGCGATGTTGCTGGAAACAAAAGGCGTGGCTTTTCCCGTGGCGACATGCGCCGCGTAGTCGCGCCAGAACGCGTTCACGGGGATGAGGTCGGCGTCTTGCTCGGTGATGCGGAGCTTGTAGTAATTGTTCTCCGCCCACTCTTTCGTCGCGCCGAGCGGGCGGAACATTGCGCGGTATTCTCGGGTGACGGCGCTGGCGGCATTCACTCCGAAGTAGGCGAAATTTTCGGCCGTCGGGTTGGATACGACACCGCCCCCTGTAACCCCGTTAGACACGAATAAACTTTCGCCCGCGATCGACCCATCGCTGAGTGCAGCCCGTCGGCGTTCGGATGATTGTTTTTTCCCTTCGAACCCCAAATTCTCTATGCCGTCTCCATCCATATCCGCGAGGGACTCCAACTGCTTTGCGTCCATCGCGATTCCATCTTTCACCATCCTGCCGAGCATCTCTACGCCACGGCTCTTGTCCGCGGCTGTACTCAGGCGGAGCGCTCCCGGCTTCGCTGCGGGGGCGGCCGCGCCCGGCATCGGCGCTGCTGCGGCTACTGCTCGGAGCGCACTCTTTGCTTGGTCCATCTTGAATTGCGCCGCAGAGGCCGCAGTTGGCACAGGTCCGAGTCCATCCACATGGTCAAGAATTTGATTTCTTTCCACCAAACTCATTTCCTCCATTTCCCGTCCACGCAGCGCCGTCTCGAAGAACCGGTCCTGCTCCTCCGCATTCGGCGGGATGAGCTCCCATAGCTCGCGGAGACTACGCGAGATGTCGGAGGCGTTGGCCTTGATTCGCGTCGCGAGCAGCGCACGCTCGACGGCGTTCAATTGTGCAAATGCGGTCGCCTCCAAGTAGCGCGCCATATCCGCGCCGAGGAGGAAATCGTCCATGAACGTCTTGTCCTTCTTGTTCGCGAGATAAGGCTTTACGACCGCGTCGAAAAACGCGGCGTCTTTGCGCGAGAGGAAGAAGTTCAATTCATGGCAGGCAAACTCGCTGTATTTCGCGCGCTTCTCGTCGTCCTTGAGCTTCGGCCAGTTGAGCACCCATGCGAACTCCGCGAGATGTGTATCATTGCTCAATGTCGTGAACAGCGAGTGGATTCCGCCGAGCGTGTCGTAGGTCTCCAGCTCGCTCGTGAGAATGTCGGCGAGCGTGAGCTGTTCGCCCTTCGCGAGGACGCTGACTTCCTTGCGCTGCGTGAATGGCTTCGCGGGATCGAGCGCTTTTGCCAGCCGCAAGTCACCGAACTTCGTCGCCGCTTCCGGAAGCGCAAAGGTGCGCCACACAGCGTTGCCGAGGTCTTCCGCATACACCTGGACATGCTGGCGGTCGCCGAGCCGCTCACGCGGGATTTTGACCGTGCCGTCAGCCTCGGGGATGAGATTAAAAATCACCGCTGCCGAACTGGCGAGGAAGTCGAGGTTCGTATCCGCAGCCGCGCCGCCGGGAATTCCCTGCGGGTCCAGCGCCGCTGCTTCAGCCTGTGCTTTTTTCATCGCGCCGCCGCGTCCGCCAGAGGTGCTGCCGGCTTGCTGGCCTTGCTGTTGCGCGAGTTCGTTCAGGTCCGTGTCGCGCACTTCCCACGGGTTCAGGAGCAGGCCGGGACGCGTGAGCATATTGCCGGGAAGCAGCTTCGCGTAGCGGCGGTCGAGGATGTAGCGATACTCGTCGCCAATCTCGCGACCGGCGGAGAAAAGATTCGGGTTCCGCGCAGGCACACCTTCCGCCGCGCCGAAGCGCGCAAACCCGCCGAGCCCTTGGAAAATGCCGCGCCCCGCCTCAAAGCGCGTCGCGGCGATGTGAACGCGGGTGAACGGCGTGACGTTTGCGAGTTTGATGGTGATGAACTTGTCGTCCGTCGCAGTGCTGACGAGGTGCAGCGGTGCTTCCGCCTTCGCCTGCAAATTGCGCGCAGCTCCGAGATACCAGCCGTTGCTCGCTTTTCCGCCGCTGATTTTGATCGCGATGTCGCGCTCTTCGCGACGGAACCGCAGCGAGTAATCGCCCGGCGGAAGCGGCGGCACGACAAGGAAACCGTCTTTCACTCCGAGCTTCGCCGAGTGGTCGGCGACAAAGGTGCCCGCCTTCGTTTCGAGCAGCGATACCTCGCCAGCGCCCCAGTTTGGCGGAGCGGGAATGATCAATCCCTGCGTAGCGCCCGTATGAATCGACGCAGCCCACGTCCGCTCAAACTCATCCAGCTCCCAACGCGCATCGCGGCCATTCGGCGCTTTAGCGTGGAAACTCTTGATGCCCGGAAGCGCACCGAGCGCGACGCGGCCTTTTTCATCCGTCTTCAGCGCGATGGTCTGTGCCCGCGTGAAGCCCTGATGCTTCAACGTGAACACCACCTGCTGGTCCGCGACGGGTTCGCCGTTCTTGCCGAGCAGTTCGTAAACGTAGTTGTCGCCGAATTTCGAAAGATGTCCGTCGTTCGTAGCGTCGGTCTTGTCCATCCCGTTCACGTTCCACGAATGGGTCGCGGAGACTGCGCGTTTTTCGCCGCCGTTGCTCAGCACTTCCACTTTGCCTTCGAGCGTCGCGGTGAGTGTCGATAGACGCTCGGGTACGGTGATTTCCTGCGTGAGGATGGAGCCTGCACTGAGTTTGAGGTCTTTGAACTCCTTCGTCGTCTTGATGCCGTCGTGCGTGGTCGAAGTGACCGTGAGCTTTGTGTCTTTCAACATCTCCGGCGCAAGGTGCGACTCGCCGAGCATCAACGACACGCGCACGCCGAGCGTTGCAGAGCGGCGCGAAAGCAGTTGCTCGCGCTCGATGTGAAACTGCGCGTCGAGCACATGCGCTTCCGCGTGATGCTCAAACTGCGTGAGTGTCGCAAACGTCCCCGCCGGATCGCTCACGATGAGCTGCTTCGCGCCCGGTTGCGCGGTAAACGGAACAACGATCCGCGAGCCGAGTTTCTCATCCGGCACGAGCTTGCGGCCATCCAGCCAGACGACCGCATCCTTCACCTGCTCGCCTTTTTCATCGAGCACCGTGAGCAAGTCGCCACCCGGCGAAACTGTCTGCACGACCTGCCATTGCCCCACGCGCACCAGCGCCCGGCTGCTGCGCCCGCCGCCGATGAACTCAACGATCCACGCGCCGCGCCGGCCTTTCAGCTCCGGAAAAGTGAACGCCTTTGTCGTGCGCACAAACGGCCCGCCGTCAAACACCTCGGTGCGCTCGCTGTTGGCCACGAGACCGTCGAGATTCATGTCGGTGTTGAGCTGACGCTTTTGTGTTTGAAATGCGTTCAGCGCGTTCAACTCGTAGATCTTCACGATGACCTTTGGCGTGTTCTTCAGCGTGACGTCGAACTTCACATCATCACCCGGCGCGAACTGCTCGGCATTTGTCCGCGGGAACTCGATGTCCA
Organism: Verrucomicrobiaceae bacterium; assembly: GCA_031374705.1. Classification (GTDB taxonomy): domain Bacteria; phylum Verrucomicrobiota; class Verrucomicrobiia; order Chthoniobacterales; family Chthoniobacteraceae; genus SXWH01. The sequence goes on from JANMGP010000323.1 coordinate 44,762, forward strand.
CGCGATCCTTCAGGCGGGCAAATTCCTGCGGGGAAATCAGCGATGCCCATTGCTCGGGCTTGCCGATGCCGGCGGTAATGAGTGCCTCCGCAAGCACTGGCTTCAGCCATGTGTCGCGGATATACTCGGAAAATCCGATGTGGAGGTTGGCGGCACTTTTTAGGTCGCCGAGCCGGACTGCCGTGCGTTGGAAATGGTGAATGACGTAATCCCGCACGAGCTCCTCGTCATTGCCGATGGGGCGCCCACGGAGGAGCGGTTCTGCGAGGTTTGCATTTACGTCCCACAGGCCGACTTTCTCGCGCTGAGTCTCCAGCCATTTTGGGTTCACGTAGCTGGAACTGCGTGGCAGTTTAAGATACTCCAAAAAACGGTCCTGATCGTAAATGCCCTTCTTCCGATCATGCTCCAGCCGCCGAAATAGGATGTGCGCCTTCACCGTATTGAACGCATTCGGCAGCGTCTTGGCATACGCCCACACCCGTTCCAGCCACGCCTCGCGCTCTGCGGCATCCTGCTCGATATCGACATCCGCACCCGGTGCGAGTTTGCGCAGTTTGGTGAAAACAAACGCTTCCTCCGTGGCGAGGCGCGGAATGATTTTCGCCAGAGCATCGAGTTGCTCCGGCAGCAGCGCTTTGTGGATGGCAAACTGTCCAAAGCCCGCCGACTCCTTCATCATCAACTCCGCCGCGATGAACTCCACAAGGTTCGCCACATCAGGCCGCGTGAGCTTTCCGAGCGCGGCGCGGTGCTGTTGCTGCGAGAGCGGCGTCTTTGCAATAACGAGCGACTCCACCGCTTCCACCGTCAGCGATTGCAGTCCAGGATCGTTTGCGAGTGTGTCCTTCAAAAATACCTCACGCGCCACACGCCCCGCATCCAGCGTGACGGGCAGATTCGGCTTTTGGTCACGCGCTTCCTGCTGGTGATTGAACTGCACGCCGAGCCGCTCTTTCAAATAGGCGAGGGTCTGCTGCGGGGTCGCATCGTAGTCGAGCAGCGCTTCGCGGTTGAGGATGATCCGGCGGCGGGCGTTCTCATTCGGCGAGCGGTCCGACCAGGCTTTCAGGATTTCCGCGAGTTTCGCTTCGTTGCGGGTGTTTTGATAATGAAGCGCGTGGAAGAAGTAATAGTCCTCGGATCCGGGAACGAGTTCCGAGAGCGCCTTCTCGCGATCCGCCGCGAGCGCGAATTTTTCGATGAAGCCGACTTCATTCTCCGCCCAGGAGAGCGTCGGAAAGGTGAGGACCGCAATGAGAGCGGCTGCGGACTGGAAGCGAGTTTTCATAGTGATGCAGGAATCTAAAACAGGCTGAACCCGCCGACCGCACGATGCAATCCCAGACCCCGCCGCTTTGTGTGACGGGTGGCGACAGGGAATTGTTAGAATGATCGTTTCTCCGGGGAGCGGTAAAATAATTCCCGCGCGCAGGTTCAGCGACTCTTCGTTGCTCTTGCGCCTTAAGAGCGGTGTCTCAGGTCACGCCGGCGAGGGCTTCATCGATAAACGCGGTTTTAGCCTGAGTATAAGCCTCGCGGTCGTGACGATACTGTCCGGCAAGTTCTTGTTTGAGCTGCCCGTAGCGTGAGGCGAGATCCCCATCGGCCCGCAACATGTCTCGAAACTGCAATCGTTGAACGCACTGCTCCCCGCCGAAGCCGACAAGGTGCAAATGATGAGTCCGCCTGCCGAATGCATGCCGCATGAGCCATCGCCGTTCCGGAAGAGTCGCGTTGAACTCCGCGGAAGTCTCGTAGCCCAGCGCACACAAAGGCTCCAGCAACGCATCCGCCTCGCTCATGGAGCCCACTCCTCCAAGGATGTCGATAATCGGCTTGGCGGCGAGTCGTGAGACTGCGGTGCTGCCGATATGTTCGATTGCGGCGAAACGTCTGGGAAGGACATCCAGAAGGCGAGCCCGCTCCGCCACGAACTGCGCCGCCCATTGCAAATCGTGCGCGACAATGCGCACTTTTTCGACGACGGCGCGTGTAAGGGAATCGTCTTTCCGATCACTGTGAGTGCAGTCCATCAGAAAAGTTTAGGCGAGCTATTCATTGTGTCGCCAACTGGGTTCCGCCCAGCTTTCGGCGAGTTCGTTTCGGCAGGCGTAAGTGACGTCAAGGGCAAGTCTCTGCAATTGGGTTTTGTCGGCACCCGCGGTGAGTGCGTTTCCGAACGCAACCATCGCCGACTCAACCTTGCCGTGTTCAACAAGGGCAAGTTCGCCCCAGTATAGTTGCCAGAATTTCTCGATGCGCTTGGCCCGGTCTGGAGAATCGAGGGTCGTTGCTAGGAACGCTGTCGTCTGCGTAGTCTCCTCAAAAAGTCGCAGTTGCCGCTCCAGAAACGGCTGCATGCCCGCAATTCTTTGGGCGGCCGTGGCCCTGGCGCGCTCGTCTGCTTGTTTGGCGCGTTCGTCCGTCAGCTTATCTCGCTCGCGGTGTGCTGTGTCGAAATAGGTATAGGATGACCAGGCGAACGTCGCTATACCACCAAGAATCGCTACGTAACGAAAAATGGTCCCTTGTTGTTCGAGCTTGAATCGTTGCTGCTCAAGTTCGAGCCGCTGCAGTTCTAGGTCTTTGGTCGGTGCGGTTTTCATAGATGCGTGGCTAGTCGCCGAAAGATTGGGCCACGAACAAATCCGCATGTTTGTGGTCCGCTTTTGGGCGGGACATGCTTGTTGGACTATTTCGGGTACGGGCTTCCATCGGGCTGGGTTTTGCCGGATATTGCCGGCTCGGGCAACAAACTAATTGGTGTTGCGCGTTTAGCGGGGCTCGGCTTGCGGTGAGCGTTATTCTTGATCGCTCTCCTAGGCGTTGCCGTCATCGTGCTTGATAAAGTACCTCCGAAGATGTCCGCCCGGTCCTGAGGTATTCCTCATAATCTTTCGGCGACCAAAGTAGGAATCGCCCGCGGAGCTGCGTGACAATATACTGGGTTCGCTCTTTGGAGCCCTCAAGCGTCAAGAGGCAGCCATCCAGCGACAAATGCCCCTTGGTGGGTTCCGGTCCAGGCATGGCGTCGGTGACGTAACGCGAAAGCCAGCTATCGCCGCTCAACGTAAATCTGCTGTATGCGAAGTAATTCTTCGTAACGTCGCGAGTGGTGTAATCTCCGGCGATGGACGCCGGAGTGGTCGGGATAGTAGAACATCCTGTTTCGGCGAATGCCAGTACGACGAGAACGACGAGTAGAGCGGTGGATTTCATCGGAGTCGGATTGCTGTGGGCGTGGTTCATTACCGCGCTCACGGGTTCATGGATTTGGGTCGAGAATCTCGACATGCCCGTCGGCGAAGTCAGCGAGCCGTCTTCCATCCTTGAGAGAATAGAGGGAACGAATGAGCACTGTCCGGGAAGGGTTGCCGATGCCGGAAAGCTTCCCGGCAGGCGACAACAACTCATAGCTCGGCTTCCCTTTTTCAGCGGCGAGTGGTGCGACAAGAAGCGAACGGTCCGGAGTTTTCTGGGTGGAGAGTAATTCATCAAATGACTTTGGGAGGCGTCCCCGGTTCGCAGAAGCGAAGCTGACGCTGAGCTCGCCGAGTTTTCGGATTTGGCTGATGCAGGCCTTCCGGTCGGTGGATTCGTCAGCGACAGCGCTGCTGCAAAAAATGAGGACCATGGGGAATGCGAGATACTTGAGTACGTTCATTGGAAAAGGTGCTTCGCGAGTGCAAGTGCGAGAAGAATGACTGCGAGAAAAGCCGGTGCTGTAAAGGAGTAGAAGACCAGGCGCGGCAGAATCCGCGAGGATGAGCGACGCGCTACGATTACGGCAATCACGATGCCCGCAAGGAGGTCGAAGATGAGGCCGGGCAAGATATACGCCGCACCGCCGGTATGGTCGGGACCGATGCCGCGTGACGGTCCGAAGAACGCGCCTGACATTAACACGAAGAGCGCGCCGACCAGAAAAAGCCCGAGGCAAAAGAAAGCGCGGAAAAGCCAGATCATCGCGGGTGATGCCGGCTCGGTGCCGCTGGGGAGGGAGTGGAGACGAGCCCGCCAGTCAATCGGCTTACTGCTGTCGTCGGATGTCTTCATTTGGAAGGTGCGGCACTCATAGTGGCTATTTTAGATATTGGACTGTCCGCTGATTTACTTCGAAAGAAAAAAGCCGCGTTGTTTTTCCGTGATGGGTTTGCCGAGGCGCTCCAAGACGGCGAGCATGTCTTCCCAGATATTGCGCTTTTCCGAGAGGGCCTGGTTGCGCAGAAGATAGGACGGGTGATACGTGGGCATGACGGGGATGCCGTGGAATTCCTTCCATGTGCCGCGCAGTTTGGTGATGAACACTTTGTCCTCGCCGAGCAGGCCCTCGACCGCCGTCCCTCCAAGCGCGACGATGACGCGGGGCTGGATGATTTCGATCTGCTGCAGGAGGTAGGGCTTGCAGGTCGCCATCTCGGCGGGCGTGGGCTTGCGGTTGCCGGATTCGCCGGGAGGCATGTCGGGGCGGCACTTGAGGACGTTTGCGATATAGATGTCGCTGCGGCGAAGTCCCATGGTCTCGATGATTTTCGTGAGAAGCTGCCCGGCTTTGCCCACAAATGGCTCGCCGACCATGTCCTCATCCGCGCCCGGCGCCTCGCCGACAAACATGATTTCGGCATCGGGATTGCCGACTCCGAAGACGACTTGGGTGCGCGAAGCGACCAATTGCGGACATTTTGCGCAGACTAAAACGGGCCCGCTCAATGCGGCAAGACGCTCCGCTTTTCCAGTGCCGCCGCTTGCTGCCGCGCGAGGCGGCGCTGCGGTAACCGGGGCAGGAAGTGTTGCAGTTGTCAGACGCGGCGATTCCGCTTTTCGAGGCTCCAGCGGATTTACAGCGGATGGAGGGGAAGGCTTGGCGGTGGCCTGCCTGGTGCCCGCAGTCGCCGCGAGCTGGCCGAGCGTGCCTGCCGAGGCCCGGACGTTGGCGGCGCGCTCTTTCAGGGATTGGACGGCTTGATGGACGATGTCGAGAGCTGGATCACTCATGGCTCTATTTGTGTTCCGATCAGAAAAAAATACAACACGCGAACCGCGAAGAATTGCGTGGAAACGGACATATCCACTGCGATTATACGCCGATTTCACATCTCGCAGCCGATACGATTGGCGGATTTCCGAACTTTTCCGGCTTGACCCTGCCTTGGTCTCCCCGCTTTTATCCGCCCCTCGTTTGCCGGAATAGGCTATAACGGACATTTCTATGCCCGAAAATCTGGGGAATATCGTTTGGACGCTGTGTTACATGGCGGTGCTTTTAGGTCTATCTTTGTATGGGCTGCACCGTTACGTCATCGTGTATTTGTATCTGAAGAATAAGAAGAACGTGCCAGTTCCGCAGAGCCAGTTTGAACAACTGCCTCGGGTTACGGTTCAGCTCCCGATCTTCAACGAACTCTATGTGGTCGAACGATTGCTCGAAGCCGTTGCGAAACTCGAGTATCCGCGCGATTTGCTCGATGTGCAGGTGCTGGACGATTCGACGGACGAAACGCGCGAGCTCGCCGAAAAGCGCGTCCGTGAACTTCAAGCGACTGGACTGGATATCGTCCACATTCATCGAATCGACCGGACTGGATTCAAGGCAGGTGCCTTGGAAAACGGATCGAAGACCGCGAAGGGCGAGTTCATTCTCATCCTCGATGCGGACTTCGTGCCGACGCCAGACGTGTTGATGAAGACGGTGCATCATTTTACCAATCCGCGCGTCGGGATGATTCAAACGCGTTGGGGTCATCTCAATCGCACGCACTCGCTCCTCACACGGGTTCAGGCCATGTTCCTCGACGGGCATTTGCTTCTCGAGCAGACAGGGCGCAATCGAAGCGGACGGTTTATCAACTTCAACGGAACCGCCGGCATCTGGCGGAAATCGTGCATCACTGATGCGGGCGGCTGGCACCACGACACGCTGACGGAGGATTTGGACCTCAGCTATCGTGCGCAGTTAAAAGGATGGAACTTCGTGTTCCTCCCCGACCTCGTCACACCGGCGGAACTGCCCGTGGACATGAACGGATTCAAGAGCCAGCAGCATCGCTGGACCAAAGGCAGCATCCAGACGTGCCGGAAATTGCTTCCCGCGGTTTGGAAATCAGACCTGCCTCTGAAGGTGAAGATCGAAGGCACCGTTCACCTCACATCGAACTACGCATTTCTCCTCCTGTTTTGCATCTGTGTGCTGATGCATCCGAGCACGGGCGGCATGACGAGCCACGCGATAGCCGGAAGCGGCACGCCTTCGTGGCTGCGGACGATTCTCATCGATATCCCGATTTTCATCACCGGTTCGTTCCCCGCGATCGTCTTCTACATTGTATCGCAGCGCGAACTGTATCCCCGTTCCTGGTGGCGGGAGATCTTGTATCTTCCTGCCTTGCTGGCTCTCACCATCGGCCTCGCAGTGAACAATGCATGGGCGGTCATTCAGGGAATGGCCGGTGCGACCGGGGAGTTCACGAGAACCCCGAAATATGGCGTGCACAGCCAGTCAAATAGCTGGAAGAAAACCAAGTATTCCCCAATGAAAACGATTTTGCCGTTTATTGAGATTGGCTTTGCGGCGTATTTCAATTATTTCCTCATTAACGAGATCGCATACCGGAATTGGTTCGCCCTTCCGTTCCTTGTGCTTTTCGCCGCTGGTTTCACTTATGTTGCTCTTTGCTCGCTTGCACAGTGGTTTCCTGGACTACGTGCACCGTGGAAGAGTTCTGGTGACACCATTTCGGCCTAAGGCCTTGGAAGGCATGGGATTTCGTTTCCAATCAACGATGAGCCCAAACCAACAAACAACAGCGCGGAGGTGCGAAAATTGAGGACAAACCTCATTTCCGCCACTCTCCTCAGTATCATCATCTCCTCGTCGGCCCTCGCGGCCAGCAAGGACATCCAGATAAAAGTCAGCGTCCCGGAGCAAAAGATGTACGTCTTTGACGGGGTTAAAAAGCTGGCCAGCTACCGTGTCTCGACTTCCGCCTTCGGACTTGGCGACGGTCGGGGCACTTACTCCACGCCTCTCGGGCACCTCGAAGTCGCAGCCAAAGTGGGCGACGGCGCGCCTATGGGTACCGTCTTTAAAGGCCGGTGCCGCACAGGCGAAGTGTGCGCAGTGAACGCGAAGGGTCGCGATCCAATCGTGACGCGCATCCTCCATCTCCGCGGCGTGGAGAAGCAGAATTCCCGCGCCTACAGCCGGGGAATCTACATCCACGGCACTCCCGACGAGCGGCATATCGGACGCCCCGCAAGCTACGGCTGTGTGCGTATGAAGAGCAAGGACGTCATGAGCCTTTACGACATGGTTGGCGTTGGTACGTCGGTGGAAATCACCGAGCAGCGTTACGGAAGCGGCATTTTCAGTTTCGTTTCCAACCTTACGACGGGCACGCCGAAGGTCGCGACAAAAGTCAAATAGCGTTTGTCATCCCGCAACGATGCGGATGATGAGCTGGTTGAGAATCACTTCTTTCTCGGTGGGGGAGGTGACGAGCGACACGTTGGCCTCGAGGCACGCCGAGAGCGATTTTCGGAGCTCGGGAATGGTGTAACGGTGTGCATTTGCGGCCGCGATGCCGAGCGGATAAGCGTTGAGTTTGCCTTCCTTGGTCCGTGGCAGATGTGAGATGGCGGCGGCGGGAAGGCGTTCCAATTGCTTTCCGAAAAAGAACGGCTGTGCGGGCTTCGAGAGTTTATGGCGGACCATCAGGTCCTTCACGATGAGAAGATTCCGAACCGTCGGGATGATTGCGACGAGGAGGATGCCGACTTCATTTTCGCCCTGAAAAATGAGCTGCTTGAGCAAATCGATGGCACGCGAGAGCTGGCGTGCGGAAATGGCATTGCCGAGCTCGAACACCACGCCGGCGCGGGAGAGGGGAGTGAGAAGGCGCACATCGTCGGCGGTCACATTGCGCCGCGTTTTTCCGGCGTAGAGGTTTAGTTTTTCGAGTTCACTCATGATGATGCGGCGGTCGCCGCCCGTGTAGAGCGTGAAGAGTTCCGCCGCGTCGTGGTCCATCGTGAGGCCGAGTTTGCCCGCCAGATCCTGCACGAGCATCGAAGCGTTTTCCTCCCAGCCCGCTTTGCTGCTGTCGAGGCCCTCAAACGCCTGCACTTCCGCGATCTTGGAGAGCGATTTGTAAAAAGTCCTGCGCTTATCCGCATCAATGGCACTGATGAGAAACCGCGTCCCGTCGAGAAGCCCTGCCTGAAGGATGCCGAGCAATTTCTCCAGCCCGTTCAGCACTTGCTCCGAGCGCCCGACGACCGTATCGGCGAGGAAATTGACGTTCTTCATCCAGACGAGTTTCTCTCCGCCGAACATCCCAAATGTTTGAAGTGCCTCGATTGCATTGTGAATCGCACGCACCGCCTGTTCGAGGTTGTCCGCCGCGCAATCGATGATTTCCAGCCCGAAGTCACCGCCGGGACTGAGCGAGTTTGCGACTTCGATCGCAACCCGCTTGACCTCGAATTCGTCGGAACCGAGGATGGCGTGAATGGCTGCTGTTTTTTGTCCGGTCTTGGCTGCGGGCATGGTGTGTTGGTTGCAGCCGCGCCGCCAGGCTCATGGATTGCCGGGCACGATGCTGCTGATGGCAAATGGCTTAAACTCCCGCTCCAGCGCATCCAAGTTCATAAATCGTCCTCCGTACGCTTTTGTGAGCGCCGTCTCGAAGCGATTGCCTTTCGACAGGCCGTCCAGAAATGCCCCGAATGCCTTTTTGTCCGTGTTCATCAAAAAGCGGGTCAACTTCTCCGACTCGTCGTAGAACGCGAGCAGCTTCAGCGTATCCGCCGGGTAGGTTGCAAGCGAGGTGAGCTCGCCCAGCGGGAGATATCCCGCAGCCGATACGGTGCGATATCGCGGGTTTGCGCTATACCCGCGGGCGCGGAAAAATGCACTCCGGCAGCGGATGGCCGAATTCTCGGCAAATCCCTCGTTGAGCCACATCGGCGTGCCTGAGCCGAAAAAGCGACCGATGATCAGATGCGCGATTTCGTGCGCCAGCGTCTCATCATTCAGCGCTGCTGCCGGTCTGCGTTTCAGAAAGAGTGCGCCCGCGGCGTGGAGTCCGCCGGTGCGCGGGTCGAGCTGGCCGGCGGATTGGAAGGCTTTCCATTCTTCATCGGATCCAAAGATGAAAATGTGCGCCTTGTGCTCCCATTGGCTCGTGTCCTTCTCGAGTTCGCGGGCGATTACCCGGTAGTAGAATTCCGCTTCCGATGCGACGTTCGCGGCGGCGGCGCGATCTGTGAAATGGTAGATGAAATTCGTCGTCTCCGCGTGCTTCCAGGCATTTGGGACCGATAGTGCGACCTGCGCAAGCTGCGGCATGCCGGCGCGATTGATCCGTGATCCGTCGAGGTCCGCCAGCGTCGCGGATGGCACTTGCGCTCGCAGATCGGAAAGCGCGGCGAACCAGAATACGAAGACTGAAAGCAGGCGCTTCATCGCGTCGCGGGAGCTCAAAGGTCGCGATAGCAGCTCGCGCTGCGGTCCGAAAAGGAATGCGTGCGCATCGCGTAAAATGCTGCCGGATTTGGATTCATGCGTCTTCGTGGAAGAAAGAACTCTGCCACCCGGTGCGAAATCTTCGCATGGCGCAGTGTCGCACAGCATCGTGTCGGCCCGCGCGGACGCAGAGCGCTTGACCTTTTCCGAAATCGCAGGCTTGGAATGCGATTATGCCTGTCATTCTTTGTTACGGAGATTCAAACACTTGGGGATACGATGCCGCGGCGACGGCCACGTCGCCTTTCCCGATGCGGCACCCTCGTCACGTGCGATGGACGGGAGTCCTCGCAACGCGGCTCGGGCCTGACTATCACATCATCGAGGAGGGCCAGAACGGGCGCACCACGGTGCATGAAGATCCGACGGCCCTGGCATCGCGGAACGGCCGCGCTCATCTGCCGGTCGTCCTCGAATCCCACAAACCCATCGACCTAGTCATGCTCATGCTTGGCACGAACGATCTCAAAGCGCTGCTCAGCGTCCCTGCGCAGGATATCGCCAACGGAATCGCCCTGCTTTTGAAGATAGTCATGCAAAGCGACGCCGGCCCTGATGGAAAAGCACCACGCATTCTCCTCGTGTGTCCGCCTTCCGTCGGCGAGTTTGTCGGGATGCCCGACCTCGCCGCGCGATTCGCCGGAGCACGTGAGAAATCGCTCCAACTCCCGAGACTCCTTGATGCGATCGCAGTGCAAAACGAAGTCGGTTTTTTCAATGCACAGGCCATCGTGCAGCCAACACCCCTCGACAGCCTGCACCTCGACGCCGCAAGTCATCTCGCCCTCGGCGAGGCGATCGCCGGGCGCGTCCGTTTGTGAGAAACGATTTCATCCTTGCGGCAATCCGCGCAATGCGCATAAATAGGCGCAACGGAAGGGTGGCAGAGTGGTCTAACGCACTCGACTCGAAATCGAACGAACTGTAAAAGGTTCCGTGGGTTCAAATCCCACCCCTTCCGCCATCTCCATTCTCTGTCGCCCCTTCCGACTCGGGAAGGGTGGAACGAATCTGGAACAGCTTATCCGCGGATTGGGAGGTCGCGGAGGTTTTTTGGGGTCCATGGCGAGGATGACTTCGAAGTCTTGGAAATCGCTCGGTTTTATCTGCCGTGCGCCTCTGGCGAAATCGTAGCATCGCGGGGGTGAACCGATGATGTCGCTCGATGGAAGGCTCGCAATTGTGAGTGCGCGGGAATAGATGTTTTCGTTCAAGCACATGACACCCGAAAAACCACAACGCCGCCCGCGCTACAACGGGAAGAATCCGCGCGCTTTCCATGAGAAATACAAGGAGCAGAATCCCGAGCGGTATGTGAAAGATGTGGCGAAGGTGCTGGAGGGCGGGAAGACTCCGGCGGGCACACACAGACCGATCATGGTGCGGGAGATTCTGGATGTTCTCGCCCTGAAGCCCGGTGAAACGGCAGTGGATTGCACGCTCGGCTACGGCGGGCATGCGCGGGAGTTGCTGGCCGCCGTCCAGCCCGGCGGACGGCTCATCGCGCTGGATCAAGACCCAATCGAACTTCCAAAAACGGAGGCGCGGCTGCGGGTGCTGGGTTTTCCAGAAGAGTCACTGGTGGTCCGGCGGGTGAACTACGCCGGGCTCTCGGGATTGCTCGCTGCAGAAGCACCGGACGGGGCCGATGCCATCCTCGCGGACCTCGGGCTTTCCTCGATGCAAATAGACGATCCGGAACGCGGCATCACTTTCAAAACCGACGCGCCTCTCGATATGCGGATGAACCCGCACAAAGGCTTGTCCGCAGCCGACCTTCTCGTCCGCACGCCCGAGGCGGAGGTGGCGCGCTGGCTGGGCGAGTTCAGCGACGAACCGCTCGCTGCGCACTTCGCCGCCGTCATCAAAGGCGCGGGGCGTTTGGAGAAAACAACGGCGCTCGCGCATCTCATCCGTCGCGCCTATCCGAGAGGAAATCGCCGCGTCGACGAGGATGACATCGAGACAAGCGTGCGTCGCATTTTCCAGGCGATCCGCATCGCGGTGAACGATGAGTTCGGCGCGCTCGATATCTTGCTGCGGCAGCTTCCGAATTGCCTCAAACCCGACGGGCGCGTCGTCATTATGAGCTTTCACTCCGGCGAGGATCGTCGAGTGAAACAGGCTTTCAAACTCGGACTGAATGGCGGGCTCTACTCGGCGATCAGCGACGAAGTCACGGTGGCGGGTCCCGACGAGCGCCGCGCAAATCCACGCTCGACTCCGGCGAAACTGCGCTGGGCCGTTCGTGCGGTTTAGTCCTCCATCCGCATCCGCGCGATTGCTTCCAGCACGACGAACACCAGCAACGAGAGCAGGAAGTAAGTCCCGCAGAAGCCCACAGCCTGGATGAGCGTTTCTTTTTGCCCGAAGCGGAAGAGGTCGGCGAAGGGTTTCCACGGGCGCGTGACGACATCCCAGCTATTCCATCGGAAAAAGCGCCCGACATAGACGCCAAGTGCGCCGGCTCCGAGCATCCCGACCACGAAACCCCAGGCGATGCGGTGGCCGTGAATGGCGGCGATTTTTCGCTGGAGGAGACTCAGCGCCATGTAGCCGAGAGCGAGGCCGGTCCATGCGTAGGCGGTGATGAAAAAGTAGTCGAACCACTTCGGCACGGGCGGGCGGATGCGCCAGTGGGTGAGGTCCGTGACGATGTAGCCGGCATTTGGAAAAAAGAGCACCCAGAGGACGATGCACGCGATAAACCACGCTCTGCGGCGCACGCCGGATTCCATCATCGCGCACGCCGCGAGCGAGAGAAGATAAGGGATCCAGGCGAGGAGGAGGTTTCCAAAGAGGCCGCTCCATGCGAATTCATCCGCGAAGAATCGGCGGATGACGAGCAGGAGCGCGCAGATGCACGTGGCGAATCCGAATGCCCATGTGGCTCCTTTGGTTCGCTGGAAGGTGGTGGTTTGCAGGTTCATTTCAAACGGGTGTGTGACGCAGTTCATGTCGATTCCGTTCAATACGCGGTAAAACTAAGGTTCTTTCATCAATCGGTGAATTTCTGGACAGTCGGTCGGTCGGGATACGATTCGGGAAGCGGACGTCGTTTCGTGATTCGCTTGCTCAGCGCAGTTTCCTGGCAACACTTTGCCGCTACGATTCGCCAAAATGTCCGCCGATATGAGAAAAATGCCAGATTTCATTGAATGTTTCACAAGAGACGGCTCGGCTGATGTTTGATCACTGGAGATAGCTGCCGTGTATCGCGTCATCCTGCATCTTGATATGGACGCATTCTTTGCTTCCGTGGAGCAGCGCGATGATCCTCGTCTCCGCGGACTGCCCGTGATCGTCGGCTCGCCGCCCGATCGCCGCGGCGTTGTGTGCGCGGCGAGCTACGAGGCGCGAAAGTTTGGTGTGCGTTCCGCGATGCCAAGTGCGACCGCGGGGCGGCTGTGTCCGCAGGGACAGTTCGTCCGGCCTCGCATGGAAGCTTATCGCGAGGAATCGCGGGCGGTGATGGCGATCGTCCGCTCATTTGCCGGCGAACTCGTCCAGCAGGTGTCGGTGGATGAAGCGTATTTCGATCTTTCCGCGCAGTGTCAGCGCGAAAGTCACGATGCGAGCCTCGACGCCGCGATTCCGGCTGCGACGGAAATCCGGCGAATCATTCACGACCAGCGAGGCATTACCGCGACCATCGGCATCGCGCCAAACAAGCTCCTCGCCAAGCTCGCCAGCGATTATCAAAAGCCCGACGGCCTTACGGTCATCCACGATACGGGCAAGGCTGAATTCCTCCGCCCACTGCCCGTCCGCTCTCTCCACGGCGTGGGAAAAGTGACCGAGCAGGCGCTGGCGGGCGCCGGTATCGGGACCATCGGGGACTTGCAGACACATCGCGGCGATCTCCGTGCGCAAGTTGGTTCGTGGGCTGCGGAACTCAAACGATACGCGTTTGGGGAAGACACGCGGCCATTGGACTTCGGCGATGATATCAAGAGCATCAGCAGCGAGAATACGTTCCTCCACGACACTGCCGACCGCGGGATCCTGCGCGAGTGTTTGCGGGAGCAGGCGGCGGACATCGCCGGCAAGCTGCTGAAGCGGCGGCTCGCAGCGTACACGGTTCAGGTAAAAGTGCGGTATAGCGACTTCACGACGCTCACCCGCCAGACCACATTGGAAGAGCCTCTCACGGACGCGACGCAAATTTACCGCATGGCCTGCTGGCTCCTTGCGAGGGACAAGCTTGTGAAGCGGCCTCTGCGTCTCATCGGCGTCGGCGTGGCGTCGCTGACGGAGGAGTGGATGGAGCAAATGCGCCTTCCACTTTAGAAAAACGTTCGTTTTTGCTGATAAATGCTGCGTTGGCGCTCATCACGCTTGCCATTCCCGGTGCGGCGATTAGTGCTCATCCCTCATGAAGAAAATCGAGGCCATTATCAAACCGTTCAAACAAGAGGATGTGAAGGATGCGCTTGCGGGCATCGGCATTGAAGGGATGACGGTGACCGAAGTGAAGGGTTTCGGGAGGCAGAAGGGACACACGGAGATTTACCGTGGCTCCGAATACACTGTGGATTTTCTTCCAAAGGCAAAATTCGAAATCGTCGTTCCTGACGAGCGCGTGGATGAAGTCGTGCGAACGATCATAGCCACGGCAAAAACCGGCAAAATCGGCGACGGGAAAATCTTTGTGTTTCATGTGGAGGACGCCATCCGGATTCGGACCGAGGAACACGGCGAGCGCGCAGTATAGCGGAACGTTCGATGTCCGCCTGGTTTATCGCAATCATCCTCGGTCTCGTCGAGGGGCTTACGGAGTTCATTCCGGTTTCATCGACCGGTCACTTGCTGATCGCCGAGCATCTCTTGGGGATCGAGGACGGCACGTTTTTTAAAGGGGAGTTTTTCAATGTCGTCGTTCAGTGCGGAGCGGTGCTTGCTGCGCTGCCTCTTTTCCGCGATCGGCTCGCGACACTTGCCCGCTGGCGCGAGCCGGAATATCGGGATTATTTTCTGAAGCTGTTCGCGGCCTTTTGCATCACCGCTGCGGGCGGGCTGGCGCTGAAGGCTGCGAATCTGCGGCTCCCGGAGTCTGTCATGCCGGTCGCCGGGGCGCTCGCGATCGGCGGATTGCTTTTCTTGATCGTCGAGCGATGGCTGCACGGGCGCACAAGTGTCCGAGATGTTTCGTGGGCGATGGCGCTGGCAATCGGGGCGGCGCAATTGTGCGCGGTCGCATTTCCGGGGACGTCTCGTTCCGGAATCACGATTCTCGCGGCGCTCATGCTGGGACTCGGGCGTGGGCCGGCTACGGAGTTTTCTTTCCTTCTTGGGGTGCCGACCATTCTTGCCGCCGGAGGGCTGAAGATTCTTGGACTCATCAAACACCCTGAACCAGTCCTGTGGGGGCCGCTGGTGCTGGCATTTATCGTGGCGGGAGTCTCGTCGATTCTTGCTGTGAACTGGATGCTCGACTACGTGCGCAACCATACGTTCACAAAGTTTGGCTGGTATCGGATTGCCGTGGCCGCAGCGTTGCTGGGCCTGTATTATTCAGGTTTCGTGCACTGAGTGGCGGTTCGCCGCGGCAGGTTGATACGATTTCTACGGTGAGCGAGCATGAATAGAAAGTGACACAGGCTTTCCAGCCTATGAAGACTCTCTCACAGGCTGGAAAGCCTGTGTTACTTTCTTGATCGCTCAATGTGGAAACCGTGTTACTTGCGGACCATCTTCAGCAGGCGCTCGCATTCCTTGCGGAGCATGTCTCGTGAAGCCTCGATTTTCGTCAGCTTCCATCCTGCCAGTCCTTGAAATTCAAATATCCGTTTGGTCTCCGAGCGGTTGTCCACGGCCACAAAAACCAGTGGCGAGCGCCACCCGCGCTTGAGGAATACGAAGTCGTTTTTCTCCGACTGATCATGTGTCGCGTTGAGAAATTTTTCGGGGTTCTCCGCGCTTACCAGAAGGTCCAGTTGCTTCTCAAAAAAGAGGGTTCCGGATACCGTGTCCGCCTGCGTCTTCGCCGAGGGTTGGTTGACGGGAGCCACGAGCCGGATGTAGTCGGCGAGTGCCGGGCGGAGAGCTTCCTTGAGTGACTCGCGGTATGCGACAACGTCCGTGAGTGAGAGGACCGCCTTCGCATCATGACTCGCCACAGCCGCAGCGTAGCGGTCCGTCGCCTGGAAAGGCGCGTAGGCAAACCCGCCAATGCAGGCGAGCAGGAATAGAAAAATGAGCTTCTTCAATGGATTCGCCGGGAGGAATGCCTCGGGAAACTACTTTACCAGGGCCTCCATCGCAGGATCGGCGTCAGCGCCAAGTTGGACCGCGGTGTCGTAGCACTTCTTGGCCTCGGGCTTGTTGGCGGGCGTTTTCGTTGCCATCACCACTGCCAGATTAAACCATGCGTCTGCATATTTCGGATCGAGTTGCAGCGCGGTCTCGAGTTCCTTTTGCGCTGCTTCCATCCAGCCTTTTTGCGCGGCGGTGATGCCGAGATAATTGTGGGCCGTGGCGTTGCGGGAGTTGATGGCGAGCGATTTTGTCAGCGCGTTGACGGCTTCGTCGTACTTGGCCTGGCTGTAATAAACGATGCCCAGCGTGCACCAGCAAAAGGAGTCCTCCGGAGCAATGGCGAGCGCTTTGCGGAAGCTGTCCTCCGCCTGCTTGAGTTTGCCGGAGCGGAATTGGACGACGCCGCGGTTCGAGAGGAGGTAGAGGTTGTTGGGAACGAGTTGAAGCGCTTTGTCGTAGAGGCGCTCGGCATCGGTGTATTTCTCGCGATCAAAGGCGGCTTTGGCCTGCTCGGCCAGCGGCTTCACGTCGTCCGGCAGATTAGGCACCGCGGACGTCTGCACGGAGTGGTTGTTTGCTGGAGCATTGCCGACTGGCTTGATTGGCTCGGGTTTGATTTCCGCCGGTTCCTTCTTTGGGAGTTCGTCTATCTTTGGCGGCGGATTATCCAGCTTGGCGACTTCGGTCGGCTTCTTTTCGGGCATTGGCGCTTCCGCTTTCGGATCCGTGCCCGACGCCGCTGCTTCCACGGGAGGCTTGTCTCCGGGCGGTGTGACGGACGGAGGCGTTGCAGATGTCTCTGGAGGGGTAGGCGATGCATCGCCCGATGACGGCGCGGCATTTGGAAGCACCGCGACCAGCGTATTGGGATCCTGCACCGTGAGTTCGGGCTTCTTGAAGAGTTTGCGCTCCTCGTTGCTGAGTTTCATCACCGGCTGCGTGAGAAAGCCGATTTGCTTGATGAGGACGTCCGATTGGATGTGGAGCTTGTCCATTTCCTTCTGGATCATCTTTTTGCGCTGGGCGCGATTGGCGTCCTCCTGCAGGACGCGCATGACGATTCCCTGAAGGAGGCGATTCTCATCGGTCATCCGCTTCTGCTCGTCGAGGCTCGCGGTCTTGTCTGCCTTGAACTGCTGAATTTGCTTTGAGTAGTCGCCGACTTTCTTTTGGAGGTCGCCGACTTCCATCGTCAGCTTCGAGTTCTTCTCGTCGGATGCTCCAAGTGCTTTTTGCGATTCGGCGACTTGTTTTTGGAGTTCGGCGATGGCGTGATCTTTTTCGACGGAGTCCGACTTGAAATTGAGGATCTGCTTCTCGGCGTCTCCCAGCTTTTTGAGCAGCGACGCATTGTCGGCCATGAGCTTGTCGGTCTGCTTGTTGAGGTCCTTGAGCTTCGTGATTTCGAAGCGTGCGTCGTCACGTTCCTTCGTGAGTGTGGCGACCTTGCCCTGAAGTCCCTCGCTCTTCTTTTTCTCCTCGGCGATGGCGCTTTCAAGGCTCTTGATTTTGTTGGGAAGTTCCCCCGCTTCCTGGGCGCGGGCAGCCATCGCTTTTGCTCGCGCGGCGAGCTGTTCCTCGCGCTCGGTGGCGGCTGCGAGTTCGGTCTGTGCCAGGTCGCGCTGCTTCTTGGCATCGGCGAGTTGAGTCTCGAGTTCCTTGACGCGGGCGTTGTTTTTGTCGCCGGAGTTTTTGATCTCCAGGACGCCCTTTTGGTAAAGTTCGGCGAGGTCCTGCGCTTTTTTCTGCGCTGTCTCCGCGGACTTCCGGGCGGTCACCGCGGAATCGAGTTCCTTTGCGAGCTGGGTGTTTCTTTGCTTCTCGGCGCGGAGATCTTCCTGCGACGTTTCCAGACGCGATTCCAAATCCGCGATTTGCTGGCGAACAAGATCCAGGCCTCCCGCCGGTGCGGCTTTGACAGGCTGCTTCGGTCCCCGCTTGATGATAGGCTCCGGCGGATCGATTGGCGGGAGTGTAACGCCAGCCTCGGGCGTCAGTGGAGGAAGCGGTCCGGGATCATCGCCGGGATTTAAAGGAGGGAGGACTTCAGCGCCGGGACCGCCCATTTGACCCTGAATGCGCTTGATGGCGTCCATGGTGCGATTCAAGCGGAATTCGACGATGTCCTTCTGCCAGTTCGGCCACGTCTGCTTCAGCCGCGTGAGCATGTTCGCAGCGGTCCGGAAGTTTTCCATCGCGCCTTTCAGGTTTCCATGTTTCTCGTCTTCGTCGCCTTTTTTGACGATGAGAAATGCTTCGACGAACTGACCTTGGGCACCGGAGTCCTGGGCCCGGGCCGGGACGAGTGGCGCGGTGGTTAGACCGGCGAGCAGGCAAAGGATGGCGAATGTGCGGCGCATAGAATTAAGACTTTTTTTCGGGAAAGGGCGTTGAATCTAGTTGATTCCGGGGACGGTGGCAATCAGTTCTCAGGCTTTTCCTCGTGAAGCCATCGTTAGCCAATCGCCATCAAGGCCGCCCATTTCCGCCATCCACTATCTGGTTAAAGCCAGCGCAACGTGCTGCTTTCGAGGCGGCGGGAACGACGGCGCACCGTATCGCTTCGGGTCCGGGAGGCTGGGTGGAGCGGCTCGGCGACGACGCGTTGATTTCCTATAAGGACGACATTTGCCTGGCAGAATTCCGGGCAGGACTGGAAAACTGGTGCGTGGATTCCGGATGGAACCCGGCGCGGATATTTGCCCGTTTTTTGCCCCTCAAGAGCGACGAGCGCATTGCTCCCGTGCTCCAGGCGGGTGACCCTGCGCTGCCGCTGACGACGGTGGTCACGGAGGCTGGAGTAAAATACTGTATCGATTTCGAAGCGGGATACAGCCATGGGCTGTTCCTCGACCAGAGGGCGAATCGTGCGCTAGTCCGCGCGGTGAAGCCAAAGCGCATGCTCAACACGTTCTCATATACATGCAGCTTCAGCGTCGTCGCGGCGCTGGGCGGGGCGGAGACGATGAGCGTGGATCTCTCGAAAAAGTCGCTCGACCGCGGACGCGAGAATTTTGCGGCGAACGCGCTTTCGGAGGAGGGGCACCGGTTTATTGCGGACGATGTCCTCGACGTTTTGCCGAGGCTTGCAAAGCGCGGGGAGCGGTTTGACGTTATCATCCTCGACCCGCCGACTTTTTCCCGAGGGAGTAAAGGGCGGCGCTGGCAGGTGGAGCAGAATTTCGAGGAACTGCTCAACGCAGCGATGGAACTCACGACGCCGAAATGCAGCATCCTTCTTTCTACGAACTGCTCCAAACTCGACGCAGCCACTCTGGAACGGAACGCGCGGTTTTGCGCGAAGCTCAACCGCCGGACCGCCGACTACATGCGCACCGGGTCGCTGCCCGACTTTCCTACAGGGCATGGCGCGAGCACGCTCTGGATGAATCTCCGGTAGTAGAGGCTGGTCGCACCGGAAATGAATATCCGCGTCCGTGTTTGTCTGCTACGACAGCGCTCAGCCATGATCCGCGCCCTCATCATTCTTTTTTGCGTCGTCGGAAAGGTCCTTGCAGTCAGCTCGATTGAGCAGGATTTTACGTGCCCTTTTGACGGGCATCGTTGGAAACAGCGCATGGAGACCTCCGCGAACATGAAAGGGATGCGGCTGGATCTCCGGCAGCTCGGGGACGTCGTGCAGCCCCCCACGCTACCGCAGTGCCCAAAATGCCGCGCGGTTTTGTTTCTCGATTCGTTTCCGCCGGAAATCGTGAGCGCGCTCAGGCCGTTTGTTGAGTCGCGCGACTTTGCGCAGGCTGCCGGAAAATACCCGTCGTATCACGTCTTCGCGCAGATGCAGGAATGGCTGAAAGCCCCGGCGTATTACATTGGCCACAGCTACCTCCGGGCTTCGTGGCAATCGGAAGATAAGCCGCTTGTCGCGCGGAAATACCTCGCATTTGCCCACCGTTCGCTAAGCGCGGCATTTGAAGCGATGAAGCCGGCTGACAAAAACTACGCGAACACGGCGATCCTTCTCGGAGAGCTGGAGCGCAGGCTCGGTCGGCTGGAAGCAGCGGACGCACGCTTTCGCTCCCTCATGAACTCAGAACCGTTCAAAGAAGCAGGGCATCAGCGGATAATCACCCGGCAGATGGAACTTATCGCCAACCGAGACACACTGCCGCGCGCCATCTTTGCCACGCACGATGCGCTCGTCACTGCGCCGTCGCCGAATCTTGCGGAATCGAAGCCCGCGCGTGCTGGAACGGTGCCGTTCCGCCGGATCGATGACGCGGTGCCGCAATCTATCGATTCCATCTCGCCCGGCGGAGAAAAACCGCTCGTCCCGAAATCCAGACACAGAGCTATTCACTAATAATATCATGAAATCATTCACAATCGGACGCCGCTCGTTTCTGCGAGGGCTTGGTGCAACGGTCGCCCTGCCGTTTCTCGAGAGTCTTGCGCCGAAGGCTGTCGCCGCGTCGGGCCGTCCTCCTGTCCGGCTTGGATTTCTCTATGTTCCAAACGGAGTGAACATGGGTGAATGGACTCCCGCAACGACGGGCGTGGACTTTGCGCTGCCTCACTCGCTCCAGCCGCTGGCTCCGCACAAAAACGATATTCTCGTCCTATCCGGCCTCGCGCAGGACAAAGGCCGTAACAACGGTGACGGGGCAGGGGACCACGCCCGCGCGGCAGGCTCCTGGCTCACGGGCGCGCAGCCGTTAAAGAGCGAAAGTTCGATGATTCGCCTCGGCGTTTCCGCGGATCAGGTCGCTGCTGACGCGTTTCGCAAAGAGACCCGCTTCGCGAGTTTGGAGCTCGGTCTCGAGCCCGGACGCCAGGGCGGAAAGTGTGACAGCGGCTACGCGTGCGCTTATTCCAACAACATCTCGTGGCGCAACGAAACCTCGCCGAGCGGAAAGGAAATCAGTCCACGTCTCGTCTTTGAGCGCCTCTTTTCGTCGGCAAATCCGAAGGTCGCCGGCGAGGAAATCGCCCGCCGCCAACGCTACCGGAAGAGCGTGCTCGATTTCGTCATGGAAGACGCCCGTACGCTCAGCGGCCAGGTGAGCGGAAACGACAGGCAGAAGGTGGACGAATACCTCACGGCTGTTCGCGAAATCGAGACGCGCGTGGAGGCTGCGGAGCGCAGCGTGAAGATCGCGCAGGATGCCGGGCTCATCGAAGGCTACGACGTGCCGGAGCAAGTGCCGGAGAGCTTTGAGGAGCACTCGACGCTCATGATGGACTTGATTGCGCTTTCTTTCCAGACCGACACAACGAGGGTCGCAACCTGCATGCTGGCAAATGAAGGCAGCAACCGCGCTTACCGCAATCTCAACATCAGCCGCGGGCACCACGAACTTTCGCACCACCAGAACAACCCGGAGAACCTGCGGCAGATTCGCGACATCAATCGCTTTCACATCCAGCAGTTCGCGTATCTCATCAACAAATTGAAGAGCATTCCCGAGGGTGATGGCTCGTTGCTCGACCACTCGATGATCCTCTACGGTGCGTCACTCGCGGATGGAAACAGGCACGAACACGACAATCTGCCGCTCGTCATGGCGGGGCGTGGAGGCGGCGGGATTCTGCCGGGACGCCACATCCGCTACGCGAGTGAGACGCCGATGTGCAATCTGCTCGTTTCGATGCTCCAGCGCGCCGGGGTGAATGCCCAGCGTCACGGCGATAGCACAGGTTTGCTGCGCGGGCTGGAGGGATGAGGGCGGCGATCCTGGGCGCGCTTGCGCTGGCGATGCCGGCGTTTGCAGCTCCGAATTTCGACAAACTCGCGGAGCAGCTTTCCTCCTCGGAGCGCGACCAGCGCCGCGAGGCCAGCTACCAGCTCCGCGTCCTGGGTGCGGCGTCGAAGCCGATGCTTCAGAAACTGATTGCCGCGCTCGATGACTCCGATCCGCAGGTTTTTTCGAACGCCGCCGCGGCAATCGCCGAGATTGGGCCGGATGCGAAAGAAGCCATCCCGAAGCTGGTGGGACTCCTCGATAGCAGAAAAGGGCGCGGATTCCGCCAGCGGGATCGCGATCAGGGGCAACTCAGGGCCGCGTACGCGCTTTCCCGGCTCGGCAAAGTTGCACAACCGGAATTGCTCGCCGGTTTAAAAAGCGATGACACGGGTATCCGCCGCGGTTGCGCGACGGCGCTCGGTATGATGGGCGCTGACGCCAAAGACGCCATCCCGGCTCTCATCGAGAATCTCGGCCACGACGATGCGCCGCTCCGCGCGGACATGGTGGAAGCCCTTTCGCTCATCGGTGCCGCTTCTGTGGAGCCGCTGATATCCAGCCTCGGATGGCCGGATGCGCGGGTTCGTGAAGGCAGCGCGAGGGCGCTCGGCGGGTTGGGCGCAATCGCGGCGGCGGCCGGCGAGCCTTTGTTGCGCGTGGCAAAGGATGAGAAGGAAACAGCCGTGCTGGCTGCGATGATTCTCGCGATTCCGAAGATTGGGATCGCGCACGAAAAATCCGTCCCGGTGCTCATCGGCGCGCTTTGCGATCAGCGGGATGACATCCGTCGTGCGGCGACCAACGCATTCGTTCTCGTGCGGCCGCCGGGCAACATCGCAGTTCCTGAACTCGTGAAACTTCTCGACGGTCCGAATGCCGCCCGCGGCGCAGCAGTGCTTGGTTTTTTCGGTAGCGATGCCCGTGGAGCCGCGTCGGCGCTTCTTGCAGCGGCAAAGCGCACCTCGCCGCCTGCGGGAGATTTTCTGGAGCCGCTCACCCGCCTCGGAGCGCCTGCGGTCGCTGCGCTCGTGCAGGAACTAGCCGAAGTCCCCGCGGCGGATGTGAAGGACGATCATTGGGTCGTACAGGCGCTCGGAAAGATCGGCGGCGCAGCCGTTCCTCCGCTGGAAAAAGAACTCGCTTCGCCAAAAGCAGGCATCCGCCTCGCCGCAGTGAAAGTGCTGGGCACGCAGGGAGTCACGGCGAGGACCGTCCAGAACGCCATTCTCAAGCTTTCCGCCGACCCGGAGCCGCTCGTCCGTTCCGCTGTTCTCAAGGCACTCGATCCGCTTGGAATTCCCGTGGGACGCGAGATCGAGTTTATCAGCCAGCTCGTGAAGGACCCGGTTCCGGCGGTTCGCCGCGCTGCCGCGGAATCCGCGGGCGCGTTGGGAAGCGCTGGCGCACCGCTTTCGGCGGAACTCGCGCGGCTCATTGAGGATGGCGATTCCGCTGTGCGCGTCGCCGCTATGAAGGCCATCGGCGCTGTCGGCGGGGGAAAGGAGGCGGCAACGATGCTTGCCTCGCATCTTCAGGATGCAGCGCTGCGACCCGCCGCGCTCGAAGCCCTTGGCAAGCTCGGTGCCGCTGCGGCTTCCGCGATTCCGCAGATGCTCGCCATTTTCCCGACTGCGGAGCCTGCGTTGCGCGCGCAGATGCTCCGCGCCTTTGCAAGCGTGGGCGCGGAAGCCCGGGCCGCGCTGCCTGTCACGGAGCCTGCGCTGAAAGACCCCGATGAAGCAGTTCGCGCCACTGCTGTGGAGGCATTTGGCGTGCTCCAGCCGGATAAGGATTCCGTAGTTGCGGCCGGAATCACGGCGCTTGCGGACCCTTCCCGTCGCGTTCGCGAAGCCGCCGCCGGGGTGCTTGGCCGAATCAGCGAGCAGAGCGCCGCGCGCACAATCCCGGCGATCATCCCGCTGATCGACATCGTCCGGAGCGAAAGCGATCACAGCTATGCGATGGATGCGATTCGGGCCATGCGGGTCAAAGATGCTCCGTCGCTCCAGCATGCGTTTACCGTCGAGAACGACGAAATCCGAATGTGGGCCGCAGAGCGTGTGGCGCGGTTGGGACGCGACGGCATGGCCTTCATGCCCGAGCTGGAAAAGCTCCGCGCCAGCGGCAACGACGGACTTCGTAGTGCCGCCCGGCGGGCCATGGAAGCGCTCAATCGATAGGTTTTTCCGGTGATTTTCGCTGATGGCTGCAAGAACGCGTTGCCCTTCCCGTATCAGAAAGGCATGCGCAAAACTGTTTCCATCCTCTTCGCGATCGCTATCGGTGTGGTTTCCGTGAAAACCAACCATGCACAGACACCCGACGACGACCGCGTCGCCGCCGCGCGCGAGCGTGCCGAACCCGCAGTGCGCGCTGCTTTTACCGCGGCTGGTGTCGCCTATCCGCCGTCCGGCCTCCATATTCGCGCGTTCAAGAAGGAAGGCGAGGTGGAGCTTTGGGCACCGGGTGCCGGCGGTCGATGGAAAAAAGTCGCCACCCACGCCATTCTCACTGCGAGCGGCGTCCCAGGTCCGAAGCGGAAAGAGGGGGATCTTCAGGTTCCCGAGGGCTTCTACGAAATCGATCGCTTTAACCCCAAAAGCCTCTTCCACCTTTCCCTTGGCATTAATTACCCGAACGCCGCAGACCGCATCCTCGGCGACCGCGCGCAGCCTGGAACGGACATCTTCATTCACGGGAGCAATGTCAGCATCGGCTGCCTTCCGATGGGAGATGACGGGATCGAACAAATCTACCTCGCGGCCATGGATACGAAGAATCGGCCAATCACCGTCCACATCTTCCCGGCCAGAATGAGCGGCGATGCGTGGCAGGCATGGCGCGGTGCCGAGGTCGCCAAACAGCCCGCTCTTGATGCCTTTTGGAAGCAACTCCAGCCGGCTTACGACTACTTTGAAAAGAACCGCAAGCTGCCAAAAATCCGCGTCCAGCCCGATGGCGCGTACCGTGTGTCGAGGCCGTGATTTGGCGACCGAATCCACCGAACGGCGGGCGAATAACTTCTTGCGTTCCGCGGCATTTCGGGTATTTCCCACGCCCCTCAATTCACATAAACTAAATAAACTACATGGCAACTGAAGCACCCAAAACTCTGCGCTTACACGATAAGGATACCGGTAGCGCGGATGTGCAAATTTCGATCCTGACAGGTCGAATCAACCAACTCACCGAGCACTTCAAGGCTCATGTGAAGGACCACCACTCGCGTCGTGGCCTTCTTCGCATGGTCGCACGTCGTCGCAGCCTCCTCGACTACCTGAAGCGCACAGCGCCGGATCGTTACAAGACGATTCTCGAAGCGCTGAACCTGCGTAAGTAACGGAATTCCTTTTGAAAGCATCGCCCCGGTAGGCAACTACCGGGGTGAATGCTTTTTCTCCCGGTCTGTAAGTAAATACCTCGCTCCACTCACGCCGCACCGGGCGGCGGGCTGCGGAGCACACAAAACAAACAAAACAAAACTGCCTCACGGTTCGCCGAACGCGGTTTCTAGTCTTAGCCCTAAGGGCACAACTTTCACCTCCTTCCTCTGCTGCTCCGCAATCCGCGAGCGGCAGAGGAAGCGGATGATGGCAGTGCCTTTTGGGCTACGAGCTAGGGATCATTGCGTAAAGACGACGGACTGGCGGGGCTCTCTATAAACATGAGCATCCATAACGTATCCGTCGAAATCGGCGGTCAACAAATCATCATCGAAACCGGCAAACTCGCGAAACTCGCGGACGGTGCCGTAACACTCCGCTGCGGCGAGACCATCGTGCTCGTCACGGCGGTCTCCGCGACGAAAATCAAGGAAGGCCAGGACTGGTTCCCGCTTTCCGTCGAGTATCGCGAAAAAGCAGCAGCCGTGGGCAAGTTCCCCGGCGGCTACTTCAAGCGCGAAGGTCGTCCGAGCGAAAAGGAAGTCCTCACTTCCCGCATGACGGACCGTCCTCTCCGCCCGCTGTTCCCGAAAGGCTATCTCTATGATACGCAGATCGTCGGAACCGTGATGAGCGCAGACGGCCAGAACGACCCCGACATGCTGAGCATCAACGGCGCTTCCGCCGCGCTTTGCGTATCGGACATCCCGTTTGCAGGCCCCGTCGGCGCAGTTCGCGTCGGCCGTATCAATGGTCAGTTCGTCGCGAACCCGACGTGGGCAGACCGCGAGTTCAGCGACCTGAACCTCGTCTATGTCGGCACGGAAAACGACGTCATCATGATCGAAGGCGAAGGCGCTGAGATTCCCGAAGAAGATTTCATCAAGGCCCTCGAATTCGGCCACGCCGAAGCAAAGAAAATCATCGCCGCGCAGAAGCAACTCGCAGCCCTCGTGAACAACACGAAGCGCGAAATGCCGCTGTTCGTCGTGAAAGACGAACTGATGGAAGTCGCCTACGAAGTCGCAGGCAGCCGCATCGAAGGCGCACTTTACCAGAAGAGCAAAGTCGCCCGCGGCAAAGCGGTCGGCGCGCTCAAGGACGAAGTCACCGCAGCCATCAAGGCCAAATTTCCCGAAGCCACGCCTTTCGAAGTCAGCCAGGCTTTTGACTACCTGCAAAAGAAAGCATTCCGCGTCGCCATTCTCGACCGTCAGTCGCGCTGCGACGGACGGGGCTTTAACGACATCCGTCCGCTCAGCGGCGAAACCGGCCTGCTCCCACGCTCGCACGGCTCCGCGCTGTTCGCCCGCGGCGAAACACAGGCGCTCTGCCTCGCGACCCTCGCACCAGCCGAGGAAGCGCAGGACCTCGACGGCTACACCGGCGGCGAGACGAAAAAGACCTTCATCCTGCATTACAACTTCCCGCCCTTCTCGGTCGGTGAAACAGGACGCATGGGCGGAATGAACCGTCGCGAAATCGGACACGGCGCACTCGCCGAGCGTTCCATCGCGCCAGTCATCCCGTCGAACGAAGACTTCCCTTACGCCATTCGCATCAGCAGCGAGGTATGTGAGTCAAACGGCTCCACCTCCATGGCCTCCGTCTGCGGCGGCGTCCTCGCCCTCATGGATGCAGGCGTCCCGATCAAAACACCCGTCGCCGGTATCAGCGTCGGCCTCGTCACCGAATATGATGGCGAC
The DNA here is from genome assembly GCA_031374705.1 of Verrucomicrobiaceae bacterium. GTDB lineage: Bacteria > Verrucomicrobiota > Verrucomicrobiia > Chthoniobacterales > Chthoniobacteraceae > SXWH01. The sequence goes on from JANMGP010000323.1 coordinate 71,337, forward strand.
GTTCTCAAGCGCTACACCACGCTCGCCGACATCATCGGCAGCGAAGATCACTTCGGCGACATGGACTTCAAACTTTGCGGCACCCGCGAAGGCGTCACCGGCTTTCAGCTCGACCTCAAACTGCCCGGCGTCCCGCACACCATCTTCTTCGAAGCCGTGCGCCAGGCCCGCGAACTCCGTATGCGCGTCCTCGACGTGATGGACACCATCATCGCTGCACCGCGCAGCGAAATGTCGCCTTACGCCCCACGCATCGAGACCATTAAAGTCAACCCCGACAAAATCGGCCTCATCATCGGACCTGGCGGAAAGAACATCAAATCCATCGTCGCCGAGACCGGATGCGACATCAACATCGACGACGACGGCAGCGTCCGCATCTACTCGAACAACCCGGACGGCATGGCCCGCGCCAAGCAGATCATCAAAGGCATGACACAGGAACTCACCATCGGCGAGACCTACTACGGCCCCGTGGTGAACATCAAAGAATTCGGTGCATTCATCGAAGTCCTGCCCGGCAAAGACGGCATGTGCCACATCAGCGAACTCGCCGACTTCCGCGTCAAACGCACCGAAGACGTCGTCAAAATCGGCGACATGATCTACGTCAAAGTCATCGGCGTCGATGAACGCGGCAAAGTCAAACTCAGCCGCCGCGCCGCCATGAAAGACCGCGACGAAGCTGCACAAAAAGCCGCCGGTGGAGCACCCGCCGCACCCGCCGCACCCGCCGCACCCGCAGCGGCGCCAGCGACCCCGCCAGCCAGCGCGTAGTTCGCTGTGACTTGTGACTGGTCAGAAGTGACTGGTCGCAAGCGCAGTCGAAAGCCGTAGCGGCGCAGGCGACCCGCCTGCACAGTCTTATTGGGCGACCCGCCCAATGATTCCGGCGACGAGCCGGAATGACCTCACCGGCAAAACATTCACAACCCGCCCGCAGTCGAAAGGCTGCTGGCGGGTTTGTTGCGTACGCTATGCAGCCTGCCCCCAGCCGGACGAGCAAAGCCTTCGCGAAACCACGGCGATTGAAAAGTGGCTATTCCCCCCGTTGTCTTGGACGCCCTACTTCTCCACGTGTTTCTCCGGCTCGATGACTTTCTTTTCCGGGTAGTCCTCACCTTTGTAACTGCGGATCACTGACTGCTGCCATTCCTCCATGCCAGCCTTCATGCGATCGACGATTTCGCGGTGCTCGGTGGCGATGTCGGTTTTCTCCGTTCGGTCGGCGGCGATGTCGTAGAGCTCCCACACACCGGGCTTGGGCTTCACGAGTTTGTATTGGTTGTCGTTCCACGCGGACGGGCCGGAGTTGGGGGTGAGGTTTTGCTGGTTGCCGGCGAATTGCCAGAAGCCCATCGGCTGCGGACGTGCTTTCATCTTCCCGTCGATGAGCGGCACGAGACTGATGCCGTCGATCGGGACGGGATGCTCGGTTTTCAGCGCGAGCAGTTCCACGATCGTCGGGAAAATGTCCACGGTCCCGGCGGGGATTTCAGTGACCGCGGGCTTTATACGCGCGGGCCATTCGATGAGCCCCGGCACGCGGATGCCGCCTTCCCACATGTCGCCTTTGCGCCCGCGCAAATCCACGTTTGTTCCGTTGGCGTCGGACTTCTGCGGGTCGATCCATCCGCCGTTGTCGCTGGAAAACCACACCATCGTATCGTCGGCGACGCCCAGCTTGCGCAGCCCTGCGCGGAGGGTGCCGAGGCTGCGGTCCACGCCGATCATCTCGCCGTAATAACCGGAGCCGCCTGCTGCTTCGAGGTCCGCAGGCAGAGGCTTGTGCGGCGAGTGCGGACTGCCAAACCACACGACGGCGAAGAACGGCTTCTTCTGCTCCGAAGCAGTGCCGATGAACTTCAGCGCTTCACCCACGATGACCTCCGAGCCATCGCCGGCCGTTTTCTCCGCGACACCGTTGCGGCCAAACGTCCAGTCGGTCTCAAAATAATTGCTCACGGAAAACGACACGTCGAACCCGACATTGCGCGGCGCGAGCGGGTCGGTGTCAGCGATGATCTTACCCGGACCCGCGACGCCGTTGAGGTGCCATTTCCCAAAGTGCCCTGTCGCATAGCCCGCCTGCTTCGCGAGCTGCGCGATGGTCGTCTCCTGCTTGCGCAACGGCATCCCCGGCCAGAATACACCGATGCGATTCGGGTGCCTCCCCGTCAGCACGCTGGCTCGTGTGGGCGAGCAAGTCTGCTGCGCGTAAAAGCGATTGAACCGCAGCCCCGCCGCAGCCATCGCATCGATGTTCGGCGTCTTGATTTTCGTGAGCCCGTTGTAGCTCACATCGCCCCAGCCCTGATCGTCGGTCATGCAAAGGATGACATTTGGACGCGAAGGCTCGGCGCTGTTCGCGACGTGCAGCACCATCAGCAGCGCGGCGAAGTGTGAGAGCATTTGTTTCATCGGGATGTCGTTTGAACCGGTGGTGGGATGTGAGCAAACTAAAACCGGAAGCGAGCGGCAAAATGGATCGGACCAATGGCGGCGACATTTGACCATTCGTCTTCCCGGCTAATGGATTTGCTGTCGAAAGGGTTGATTGCGTGGTAGGTCTCAGGACTGTATTTACCACGATTTATGATCCGTTTTTCGCCGCTGTTTGCTCTTGTATTTCTCCCGATCGCTCCTGTGTCGGTGTTGGCTGTGGAAGCGGTTTCGGCGGATCATGCGGAGCGGATGACGAAGGGGGCTGCGCTGTTCCGCTCGGATGTTGCGGGGATTTTGAAGGAGCACTGCTTGAAGTGCCACGGCGGGGAAAAGACGAAGTCCGACTTTGATTTGGTGACCCGTGAGGGGCTGCTGCGCGGGGGCAAGGAGGGAGTGGCGGTGAAGCCGTTCTCGGCACGCGAGAGTGTGCTGCTGAAGATGGTGCGTCACGAGGAGGAGCCTTACATGCCGGAGAAAAAACCGAAGCTGCCGGATGATGCGATTGCGAAGGTGGCGGAGTGGATCGATTTGGGCGCGCCTTACGATGCGCCGCTCATTGCGGGCCGCGTGGCGAAGGATAAGTCGGTGGTGACGGATGAGGACCGGAAGTGGTGGTCGTTTGTGCCGCTCGCAAAGCATGAGCCTCCTTCGCCGGGGCATGCGGTGGATGCTTTTCTGAATGCGAAGGCGGCGGGCAAAGGCGTTCACTTTTCGCCGGAGGCGGACCGGCGGACGTTGATTCGGCGCGCAGCGTTGGATTTGACCGGGCTGCCGCCATCGCCTGAGGATGTGGCTGCTTTTGTCTCGGACCAGTCGCCGGATGCCTGGGAGAAAGTCGTGGATGCGCTGCTGGCGTCGCCACGCTATGGCGAGCGCTGGGCACGGATGTGGCTTGATGTGGCTCGCTTCGCGGAGAGCAGCGGATTTGAGCACGATTACGACCGTCCGAATGCGTTCCACTATCGTGATTTTGTAATTCGTGCAGCGAATGCCGATATGCCGTTCGACGAGTTTGCGCGCTGGCAGATTGCGGGTGATGAGTTTGCGCCGGGGAACCCGGAGGCGATGATGGCAACGGGGTTTCTCGGGGCCGGAGTTTTTCCGACGCAAATTACGGCGAACGAGGTGGAGCGGACGCGCTACGATGCGCTGGATGATATGCTGGCGACGACGGGGAGCGCATTTTTAGGGCTGACGGTAGGGTGCGCACGCTGTCACGATCACAAGTTCGACCCGATTCCGGCGAAGGACTACTACCAAATGCTCTCGACGTTTACGACGACGGTGCGGAGCAATGTGGATTTGGTGTTGGATTCCGCGGCTGCGGAGAAGCAACGCGCGGAACATGAAAAGAAGCGGGCGGAGCTGAAATCGGCCGTCGATTTATCCGAGAAGGATCTGCGGACGAAGCTTGATGCATGGATCGCGACCGGCGGGGATTTGCCGAAGGTGACGGTGGAGACTGCCGAGCTGGAGAGCATCACTTCAAAAGGCGGAGCGAAATTTAAGGATTTGAAGGACGGCTCGTGGCTGGCAGGGGGCGCGAATCCGAAAGACGACGTGTTCACATTGGTGACTCCGACGCAGGCGCGGCAGATTACGGGAATCAAGCTGGAGGCGCTCACGCATGAGTCCATGAGCGGCAAAGGTCCGGGCCGGGCTGCGAACGGGAATTTTGCGCTGAGCCGGATTACGGTTTCGGCGGCTCCGTTGAAAGGCGGCGCGGCGCGGGAGGTAAAGCTGGTGGCGGCGGAGGCTACGCACGAGCAAAACAAAGGTTCGCTTTCCGTGGCTTCGTCGCTGGATGGGGATGCGAAGTCGGGCTGGGCGGTGGACGCTGGTGGAATCGGGAAGGACCAGGCGGCGGCGTTTACTTTCGCAGAACCGCTGGATATCGAAGGCGGCGCGCGACTGACCGTGGCGCTGGAGTTTTTCGTGAACGATGCACACTGCATCGGGCGTCCCCGTCTCGGGATATTCACCGGCGCGGCACCTTCGCTGAAGTCGGTTTCGCTGCCGGCGGCGATCGCTGCGCTGGAACCAAAACTGCGCGCGAAAACGGCGCTGGCAGACGGGGAGAAGGACACGCTTTTTGCGTGGTGGAAGGAGCGCGATGCGGGGTGGAAGAAAGTGAGCGCCGCACTGGCCGCCCACGAGAAGCAATCACCGGCAAAGACCACGCCTGTGATGGTGTGCGCCGAAGGATATTCGCCAATCGTGATGCATTCTCAGGGTGCGCCTTTTTTGGAGAAGACGCACATTTTAAAACGGGGTGACACGAACCAAAAACAGGCGGAGGCCGCGCAGGGATTCCTGCAAGTGCTGAGCCGCGACGCATCCACCGACCGCTGGAAGTGGTCGCCGCCCGCAGGTGCAAAATATTCCGGACGCCGCCGCACGCTTGCGAACTGGCTGACGGACACGGAGCAGGGCGGGGGAACGCTAATGGCGCGTGTCACGGCGAACCGTGTGTGGCAGCAGCATTTCGGCAGGGGAATTGTCGCGACGCCGAACGATTTCGGGAAAACGGGCGCGCTGCCTTCGCATCCGGAGTTGCTCGACTGGCTGGCCGGCGAATTGGTGAGGGGCGGGTGGAAGCTCAAGCCGATGCATCGCCTCTTGATGACGAGCGCAGCCTACAAGCAGAGCAGCACCGCTGACGCAGCGAAGACGGCGGCGGATCTGGAAAACGCGCTCTTCATGCGGCGCATCCCGCGGCGTCTCGAAGGCGAGGCTGTGCGCGACAGTGCGCTGGCGGTCTCCGGCGTGCTGGACCCAACGATGTTCGGCTCGGGGACGCTGGATGAGAACAGCCTGAGGCGGAGCATTTACTTCCGAATCAAACGCAGCCAACTCGTGAATTCGATGGTCGTCTTCGACGCGCCGGAGCCGCTGTCCAGCCAGGGCGTCCGCCCGACAACGACCGTCGCCCCGCAAGCGCTGTTGCTCATGAACAGCCCGCAAGTGCGCAAATGGTCGGCGGCATTCGCGCAGCGGGCGCTGAAGGAGGCTGCACCGGTCGGAGACGATCTCGCGCCGGTGGTCACGCGGGCCTACGCAATCGCTCTGAGCCGCGAGCCGCGCCCTGCGGAACTCGTGGCGGCGGTCTCCTTCATCAATAAAGGGATGCCCGCCGGAAGGGAGAAAGCGCTTACGGACTTCTGTCAGGCACTGCTTTCGACGAACGAGTTTGCCTACCTGAACTGATATCGACTTATGTTTACACGACGCGAAATGTTTCAACGTGCCGGGGCCGGATTCGGCTGGGTGGCACTGCAATCGATGCTCTCACAGGCCGGTTTTGGTGCGACGGGAATGAACCCGCTCGCGCCAAAGGCCGGGCACTTTCCTGCGAAGGCGAAGTCCATCATCTGGCTGTTCATGAACGGCGGGCCGAGTCACGTGGATACATGGGATTACAAGCCGGAGCTCGAGAAGCGCGACGGGCAGCCGATGCCGGGTTTCGATCCGAAAACCGGTTTCTTTCCAGACGCCGTGGGCGGGCTCATGAAGTCCCCTTTCGCGTTCAATCAACACGGACAGACGGGCTCGTGGGGCAGCAGCCTCTTCCCCAAACTGTGCGCGCAAGTGGACAAGATGGCCTTTATCCACTCGTGCTTTACGGAGTCGAACAATCACTCGCCAGCGCTGTTCATGATGAATACCGGAACGACGCGCATGGGTCATCCGAGCGTCGGCTCGTGGGTGACCTACGGGCTGGGATCCGAGAGCGAGGATTTGCCGAGCTTCATGGTCATGTCCGACCCGAAAAACCGCGGTCTTCCAAAGGGCAATGCGAGCAACTGGACGGCGGGTTTTCTTCCCGGCGTTTACCAGGGGACGTGGCTGAAGCCGCAGGGCGAGCCCATTGCAAATATGAAGCGTCCCGCCGATCTCACGGACGAACGCCAGCGCGAGCAGCTCGATTTTCTCGCGACGCTCAATCGCGAACAAATGGCTGGCTCGGCGGCCGAAAATGAGATGGCTGCACGGATCAATAGCTTCGAGCTCGCGTATCGGATGCAGACGGCGGCGCCCGAGGCGTTCGACGTGAACAAGGAGCCCGAGCACATTCGCAAAATGTATGGTCTCGACCAGCCGCAGTGCACACACATGGCGCTGCAATGCCTCACCGCACGCCGGCTCGTGGAGCGTGGCGTCCGCTTTGTGCAAATCTACAGCGGCGGGATGGACAATCAGCTTTCGTGGGACGGTCACTCGGACATTCTCGGAAACCACAGCGGTTTTGCAGCCGAGGTGGATCAGCCGTTTGCCGCGCTCCTTGCGGACTTGGAGCAGAGGGGATTGCTAAAGGATACGCTCGTCGTGTGCGCGGGCGAATTCGGGCGGCTTCCGATTTCGCAAAAGGGCGCGAAACCCGGACGGGATCACAATCCGCATGCGTTCACCGCGTGGCTCGCGGGCGGCGGGATCAAGCCGGGGGTGCATCATGGCGCGACGGACGATGTCGGTTTCAAGGCCGTCGTGGATAAAGTGAGCGTGCACGATTTCCACGCGACGCTGCTGCATCTCATGGGCATCGATCACGAGAAGCTTACGTTCCGCTATTCCGGGCTCGATCAACGCCTCACGGGCGTGGAGCAGAGCAAGGTCGTGAAATCGATTCTCGCGTAGCGGTCAGTCCGCTTTGAACATCACCATCGCGAGCGGCGGGAGCGTGATGGTGATGGAGTGCGGCCGGTTCATCCACGGATCATCGGTGGCATGGACGCCGCCGAGATTGCCGACGTTGCTTCCGCCGAAGTGCTCGCCATCGGTGTTCATGATCTCTTTCCAGTAACCAGCCGTGGGCACCCCGAGACGGTAGCCTTCGCGGACGCAAGGCGTGGCGTTGAGCACGCAGAGGACCGACGAGCCGTGGCGCGAGCGGCGCAGGAATGCGAGGATGCTGCTGTCGGCGTCGTGCATGTCCACCCACTCGAATCCCTCCCAGGTATCGTCCTGATTGAAGAACGCGGGCTCGTTGCGGTAGAGCCAGTTGAGCTGCTTCACGAGGCGGCTGAGCCCGCTGTGCAGTGCATATTCGAGGAGATGCCAGTCGAGCGAGCGTTCGTGGCTCCACTCGCTGCGCTGGCCCCATTCGCAGCCCATGAAGAGGAGCTTCTTGCCGGGGTGCGCCCACATCCACGCGTAGAGCAGGCGCAGGTTGGCGAACTGCTGCCATTCGTCGCCCGGCATTTTGTTGATGAGCGAGCCTTTGCCGTGGACCACTTCGTCGTGGCTGAGCACCAGCATGAAGTGCTCGTGGAACGCATACACGAGCGAAAACGTGGCCTGCCCGTGATGAAAGCGCCGATAAACCGGGTCGAGTTCCATGTATGCGAGAGTGTCGTGCATCCAGCCCATGTTCCACTTGAAGCCAAAGCCCAGCCCTCCGAGGAAAGTGGGCCGCGACACGCCGGGCCACGCGGTGCTTTCCTCGGCGATGGTCATGATTCCGGGATGGCGGCGGTAGCAGACTTCGTTTGCCGATTTCAGGAAATGAATCGCCTCCAGGTTTTCCCGCCCGCCGTGGGCGTTCGGCAGCCATTCGCCGGGGTTGCGGGAGTAATCGAGGTAGAGCATCGAGGCGACGGCGTCCACGCGGAGACCGTCCACATGGTATTCGGCGAGCCAGAAGAGTGCGTTGGCGATCAGAAAGTTTCGCACTTCATTGCGTCCGTAGTTAAAGATGAGCGTGCCCCAGTCCTGATGCTCGCCCTGCCGTGGGTCGGCGTGCTCGTAGAGCGCGGTGCCGTCGAATCGTGCAAGCCCGTGTGCGTCCTTCGGGAAATGCCCGGGCACCCAGTCCAGAAGGACGCCGATGCCCCGTTCGTGCGCCCGATTTACAAAATGACGGAAGTCGTCCGGCGAGCCATGTCGCGAGGTCGGCGCAAAGTATCCGCAGACCTGGTAACCCCACGAGCCTTCGAACGGATACTCGGCAACGCCCATGAGCTCGACATGCGTGTAGCCCATCTCGACAACGTAATCGATGAGTTGATCCGCCAGTTCGTTCCATGTCAGGACGTGGACGCCGTCGCGCCTGCGCCACGAGCCGGGATGCACTTCGTAAATGCTCACCGCTTCGCGTTGCCACTCCGTCGTCCGGCGCTTTTCCATCCACTCGGAGTCTTTCCAAGAATACTTGCCGAGATTCCACACGAGCGACGCTGTCTTTGTCCCGTGCTGCGAAAAGAACGCAAACGGATCGCTCTTCACATGCAACCCGGCGTCCGCACCGAGAAGTTCGTATTTGTAGTGCGCAAATTCCGCGACGCCTGGCACAAAAAGCTCCCATACTCCAAGCGGAATCAGCTTCCTCATCGGATGCACGCGACCGTCCCAGCCGTTCCAGTCACCGATGACACTGACGCGTTGTGCATTTGGCGCCCAGACACGGAAGACCGTGCCGCGCACGCCGCCGTGTTCCTCAATGTGCGCGCCGAGCCGGTGCCAGAGCTCCCAGTGGTTCCCCTCGGCGAACAAGTGCTGGTCGAGGTCTCCGAGGAGCGGCGGAAATGCATACGGGTCATGGTCTTCCCACACATGTCCGTTGTGGGCAGTAAAACGAAAGCGGTGCGGTCCGGCCCCGGTGACTGTGGCCGCGAAGAATCCAGCGGCGTCGATTCGTTTTGCCGGGAACGCGCTTCCATCGAGCAAGACAACGCACTCTTTTGCGTCGGGACGCAATACCCGGACTTCATTGTTGTGCCTTCCCAAAACTGCGGACGGATCGCCGTGGTCAGCGCGGAGCAAAGAGGCGACGGCAGCGAGAGAGACGTTGGACATTGGAGGGAGCATGTCTTGTTTGGGGTGCCGTGCGCAAGGCGATTGCCAAAATCTCACAAATGGAATGCAAAACTCACCAATGACACCCGCGCGCAGCACAAACTTTCGTCCTGCGCTACGGAAAACTTTCTGGAAATTGCAACTAATAGGTTTTTCACGTCGTATCCCAAAGCGTGATGATGCTGATTTTTACAGTGTTGGAGGGCGTTTGTAACGGTTTCGTAAACAAAAGGAAGCCGGTTAGATAAAAAAATGATTGCATGGTCGGAATAAAAATCGCTATCAATACGTCATTACAACGAACATACAATGTTCGACCAAAAAGACAGTAACACAGAAACCAAGGCGGTCCTCAACGGGGCTGCAATATAAAAACCAGAAAGGCAGGCTATTAAAATGTCACGCTTCGAAGACTCGGATGCCGGATTCAAACAATACCTCAGCGAAATCGGGAAGACTCCACTCCTGACGCCGCAACAGGAAATCGACCTCGCCGCGAAGATCAAACGCGGTAGTGCTGAGGCCCGGACCACGATGATCAAGGCGAACCTTCGCCTCGTCGTCAAAATCGCCCGCGATTACGGCAATCTCGGACTGCCGCTGCTCGACCTCATCTCAGAGGGGAACATCGGACTCATGAAAGCCGTGGAGCGCTTCGACCCTGCAAAGGGCGGCAAGCTCTCAACCTACGCCGCGTGGTGGATCAAGCAGTCCATCAAACGTGCACTCGCCAATCAGTCGAAGACCATTCGTCTGCCCGTTCATCTGGTGGATAAAATCTCGAAAATCCGCCGTGTTTCGCTCAGCATGAGTGAGGCGCTTGGTCGCGAACCCACCGACGAGGAACTCGCGGAGGAAGTCGGTATTTGCGCATCGAAACTCACGCAACTCCGCACCGTCAGCATTCGACCCGCTTCGCTCGACGCACCGATGAGCGAAGAGGACGGCACGCAGTTTGGCGAGATTGTCGGCGACGACAACGCCGTGGATCCGGCGGAGAATCTCTCCGACAAAAACATGCAGGAGGAAGTCGCGGACCTGCTACATGTGCTCGACGACCGCGAGCGCAAGATCATCATGTCCCGCTTTGGCTTGGACGGCGGAAATGCCCGCACGCTGGAGGAAGTCGGAGAAAAATTCGGCGTCACCCGCGAGCGCATCCGCCAGTTGCAAAACATCGCTCTGGCTAAACTGCGCCGCGCGCTCCGCAAGCGCGAGAACCCGTTCGAACATCTGATCGCCAAAGCGGTCGATGCCGAGGATCTCGCAGCGGTGCTATCGCACAACTGATCTACGGCAATCCGTTAAAACACCTTGGGGCCGGGCTGGTGCGCGAAAGTGCGCCGCCCGGCCCCTGAAGTTTTCCAACAGGCTGTGGCGGAGAATTTCCGCTGGTTATCCGTTTCAAAAGAACGAGGGCGCTTGCGCAAATGCGTGTCGTCGCTACTCTCCGCGCCTCTCATGTCCAAAAACGTGCCAAGCAGACCATCGAAACTTACCGGCAAGCGCCGATTCGGGCTCGTCGCGAGCCTTTATAATCCCGAATACGTGGACGGCCTCATCGAGGCCGCCCGCAAGGAGTTGAAGATCCTCTCGCCAAAGGCTGAGATCGACCTGATTCAGGTGCCCGGGTCCTACGAGATTCCGCTCGGCGTGAAAGCCTATCTCGATTGCGCTTCAGACGCGGATGCCGTGCTCGCTTTTGGCCTGCTTTGGGAAGGCGAGACCCGCCATGCGGACTTGATTGCGACCGCTGTGACCAACGCGCTGCTCGATATTTCCCTCAACTATGACACGCCGGTTCTCCACGAAGTCATCGTGGTAAAAACACCCGATCAGGCGAAGGAGCGCTGCCTCGGGACAAAAATCAATCGTGGCACCGAAGCCGCGCGGGCCGCAGTGCGAATGTGTCAGACGCTGGACAGTCTGCCATCCAACGACATTCCATTTTAATGAGCAAACGACGCGACGGCCGCGAAGCAGCGGTGCAATATCTCTATCAACTCGACATCCACGGCGACCCGGCTGCGGATTTGCGTCAGGACTTCTGGCTCGTTCGCGAGGCATCCAGCGCGGTGAAGGAATTTGCGGAGAGCCTCATCATCGGCCTCGCCGCCAAGGCCGCCGAGGTCGATGTGGTCCTCAAGCGCCACCTCCGGAATTTTGAAATCGTCCGGCTGAATACCGTGGATCGCAACATCCTGCGTCTCGCTATTTTTGAGATGTTTCACCGGATGGAAACCCCGCCCATCGTCGCGATGAATGAGGCGATCGACCTCGCAAAAAAGTTCGGCGGCGAGGACTCGGGCAAGTTCGTCAACGGCGTGCTCGATCAGGTGAAGCGGGAACTGACCCGCCCTCTCCGCGATGCAGTGACGCCGCATCTGAGAAAGCAAAAACCCGTCAGGCTGCCTGACGCACCTCAACCCTGATATGGCCCTTGGATTCCTGAAAAACATCTGGCAGAAATTCACCGGAAAACCGGTGGACTGGGATGAACTGGAAGAAAGTCTCATCCGTGCCGATCTTGGAATGCCGATGACGATGCGCATTCTGAAAACCCTTCAGGACAGCGGTGAAAAACTCACTGCGGAATCCGTGGTAAAAGTTGCGCGCGAGGAGATCATCAAAATCCTCCCGATCGAGCAGTGGACGCTCCGCCCGCTGCCATCGAAGCCGAAAGTTCTCCTGATTGTCGGTGTGAACGGAACTGGAAAAACGACCTCTACTGCAAAACTGGCTGCGCTTTTGAAAAAGCGCGGACACAGCGTGCTTCTGGTCGCGGCGGATACTTTTCGCGCAGCGGCGATTGAGCAGTTGGGAATCTGGGCAGACCGCATCGGCTGCGAAATCGTGAAAGGGCAATACAATGCCGACCCCGCCGCGCTCTGCTACGACGCTTATCAAAAGGCGGAGAAACAAAACATCGAGTTCATCATCTGCGACACGGCGGGCCGTCTGCACACGAAGCACAACCTGATGAACGAGCTCTCCAAAGTGAAGCGCGTCCTCCAACGTGCCGACCCTTCCGCACCGCACGAGAGCCTCCTCGTGGTCGATGCCACGACCGGCGCAAACGCACTTTCCCAGGCCCGCGAATTCAAGAGTTCCGCGGAACTCACCGGCATCATTTGCACGAAGCTCGACGGTTCCGGTAAAGGCGGCGTGATCGTCGCCATTCAGGACGAACTCAAAGTCCCGACGCGCTTTATTGGCACCGGCGAAAAGCCCGGGGACTTCGCGTTTTTCGACAGCCGGGAGTTTGTGGAGCGGATGGTCGAGTAATCCCGAAGCCGGCTCGACGTCGCCCTCCGCGGTCACGGTGAAGCTGTCACTGCTGCGCACGCCGCCTCGAAAAAACAGGCAACATCGAAGAACTCTGTTTTGGCGGAGAGGTTGTCGGCAGCCGCCCTTTCGCGACCACCTCGGGAATCGGGTTTGGAACTTCGGGTGCGCCCGGACGGAAACCGCCGCCGGGGGATAGCAGGATTTGGGCATCGGCCGGGCTGAAGGAAAACCACTCCGGCGATTCGCCGGGTGGCATGAACGAGGTTGAAGACGTTCTCTTCCCTCAGACGCTTCACGAGTTCCGGCGACGGCTCGGCGGCGATGAACCATTGCCACTTTTTCACGCCGTCAGCATCGGCCCATTCGCGGCGTTCGGCGTGCAGGATCTTGTCGCTTTGTCAAATTCGCCGGCAATCTCGCTGATGGTCTTGTTCCCCTTGATCGCTTCGTTCCGCTTGCGTTTTTGTTTCATTTTTTGGTGGTTCTTTGTGTTGTGTTTGAACTCGCCTCCCACCGCCATTTTATAGCTTAGCCCCTGGGCCGAATTTCGGGGTCCACCTCATGTGCCGGGAGTTGTGGCTGCCGCGGCCATTCATTTTGCGGATGCGGATGGAGCAATCGCTGGAGCGATTGGATTGGATGGCGGATGAAATGCGGACGACCGGTGTTGAACGGTTACCGGACCTTCTTGCCGAGGTGCGTGCGCGTCGCCGGGCGCAGGGATGATCGTTTGCATTGATGCAAACTCCCTCGGGCAGCTTTTCGGGAAACGGTCGCCCTATCGAGCTATCGTTGTGTCGCTGATGGGTGGGCGTATCGAACTCGCTGTCTTCAGTGCCATTCTTCTCGAATACGAGGAAGTGGCGGCTGCAATGTATGGGACCGTGTTCGCACAGGAGGTGTTGGGATTCCGCGCCATCGCTATTGCGCGACATGCTCAACCAACCAAAGCTGAATCTGTGGCCGACAGAATAGAGGCCTTGTCGTTTTTATAGAATAATCAGCGAGTACACGACAATCGCCGCGGTTCCACCATTTGGAGTGCGCGCGGGGACGGCACAATGCACTTTAACATCACTTCTCCGAAAATCCCGCTTGGCAGACTCCGGCTTTTTGATATCTCTTCGGTTCGTCAAATGGTGGCCATAGCTCAATGGTAGAGCTCCAGATTGTGGTTCTGGTTGTTGCGGGTTCGAGTCCCGTTGGTCACCCCACCCCCCTTTTTCGGAGAAAGCGGCACTCTGCCGCGGGAAAACCACGCCGAATCAATGATTCAGAAGCCTACGCGGCACTGGCATCCGGGCGCTGACGAATGGAGGAATGCTCCGAACGGTCATGCCTCCGGATTTTCGTTTCTTTGTCATCCGGATACGCCACCCGCGAATGCATCATGCTGCTGAGTGTGTGCCGGAAGCTTTCCGCCACCTCCTGAAGCTCGTTGAACTGAAGATTGCAGTCGTCGAGCTGCCCATCTGCGACTCGCTTTCGGATGATGTCGGTGATGAGTTGCTCGAGTTTCTGCGGCGTCACGCGCTCAAGGCTCCGCGAGGCGCTCTCGATCGAGTCCGCCAGGGAAATGATTGCCGACTCCTTGGACTGCGGCTTGGGCCCGCCGTAACGGAAAGACGATTCGCTGACCTCCGGGAGATCTTCATCGTGCATCGACGCGATCTTTTTTTCCCGCCGGGCGGCTTCCTGGGCGTCGAGGGCCTTCTTGTAAAAGAAGAACACGAGCGAAGTGCCGTGGTGCTGCTGGATGACGTCGATGATTTCCTGATTGAGCCGATGCTCCAGCGCTAGGGAAACGCCCTCCTTGACGTGGGCAACGATAATCAGCGCACTCATCGTCGGCGCAAGATCGTCGTGGGGGTTGCGCTCGTGCCGCATGTTTTCGGTAAAATACTCGGGCTTCACGAGTTTGCCGACGTCGTGAAAATAGCTGCAAACACGCGCCATCGTTGCATTCGCGCCGATCGCTTCGCAGGCGGCCTCGGCGAGGTTTGCGACAGCGAGACTGTGCTGAAACGTGCCCGGCGCTTCGAGGGTCATGCGCTTGAGCAGCGGGTGATTCAAGTCGGCCATTTCCTGCCATCGAACGCGGGTGGTGACACGAAAAAGTCCTTCGATTGGCGGCAATGCGCCGCTGATGAGCAGTGTCAAAACGATCGGCGCTCCGACTGCCACGCCGCTCAAACGCAGAAGCGTATCCCAGTTCAGGATACCCGTCTCCGCCCAGATGTGCAGAAGGAGAATCTTTCGAAAAACGATCCCAAGAACCCAAGTTGCGAGCCCCACGAACAGTCCCGCGCGGAGAAGGTCGCTTCGTTTTCGGATATCGAGCGTGAGGAAGATGGAGACGAATCCGCACACGAGCCCGGTGGTCACATTTGAAACCACAAGCGAGTAATCGGCATCAATGCTCGCCAGCACAGGGATGGTCATGAATGTGCAAAACACCGTGACGAACACACCCATCGCACGGCCCAGCAAAACGCTGATGAGAAGGGGCGCGAATGAAAACGGGACCGCGAGCCGCCACATGTCCCGCTTTTCAAAACGGCCGACTGCATTCGCCGCGACGTCGCCGGAGACCGAGAGCGCATCGCCCGCAGCCAGAAAGCACCACTTTACCGCAGCGAGGTGCAAAAGCATGACAACGAGGAGCAGCAGGAGCCGGGAGTTTCTTCCCCATACCTCGGGGCGGTTGAGGCACAGATGCGCGGCACCAGTGCCAAATAAAAGCACGCCGACGAGCAGGGTCTCGCTCGGTAGCCCCGTGGTACGGAGCAAAATCAGGGAGCAAAACGCGACGGCGAAGACGCCGAGCAGGATGACCTTCGCCACAATGCCGTGCTCCAGCGTATCGAGAACCTCGCTCTCGGTAACACGACGTCTCGTTTTTTGCGGTGCAAGGCCCTTTTTAACGAGCCGCTGACGTTCAAAGAAGCCAAGCATGTGAAATCATGTAAGGATGCATTCTCCGTGCCCCGGGCCATACTGGCAAATGGAAAATTGAGCAGGGCGGGCTTCGGCAGCTATCGTTTAGGCTGGTACCCAGCTTGCTTAAGCATGGAGGAATCGAGTGAGCACCATCAGCCCAACCATCGCAGCGGAGGCCTCCGCGACGCCTGCACCCGCACCTGCTGCGGAGAAGCGGCGCTTCGCGTGGGGAGTCCTTTTTTTCAGCCTCCTTTGCGGCCTGATGTATCGTTATTCGGCAAAGGAACCGGCAACTTACTACGATTATCCGCTCCGGACCGCCGAGGCACTATTGAGCGGCGAACTCGGCTACGTCGGCGAGCCGCCTTCGTTCCTCAACGAGATGATTTATCTCCCGGAGCATCAATGCTACACGTCGGGTTTCCCGCTCGGCCAGACACTCACCGCGCTTCCATTTGCGTGGCTGAAGCTGCACGGCTGGACCCACGAATGGCACGTCGAATGGCTGGTCGCGGCGAGCATGGCGGCCGCTGCGTGGTGGGCTGTCGGGCTCGCGCGACATTCCGGCATGAGCACCGTCCGAAGCTGCTGGCTGGCGGCAGCGCTGCTTTTCGGGACGTGGGCGTGGACGAATATCGCGGCCTTCGACGCATGGCAAATCGCGCTCGGTCTCGGCTTCGCATGGGAACTCGGCGCGATCCACGCACTCATTGTACGGCGCGATCCGCTGATGTGCGGGTTCTGGTTCGCGATGGCGTTCGGGCAACGGACCGAAATCGTCACCTTGGCTCCGCTCATGGCCTGGCTCTGGTGGCATGTTTCCAGTCCCGAACAGCGCAGAAAGGCATTCGACGCCGCAGTGCGTTTCTCGCTGACCCCGCTCGTCATCGGCGGACTCACGCTCGCGTACAACTACGTCCGTTTTCACAAAATCAGCGACTTTGGCCATTCACATGTCCCTCACACGGTCGATACCGAACTCTACAAATATGGCATATTCGCATTCGAACCCGAATACTGGTGGCGCAATTTTCACGTCATGTTCCTGAAGCCTTGGAACCGATACAACGGCCTCCTCGGCTGGGTGCCGGATCGCTTCGGCAGTTCCATTCTTATCACGTGTCCGCTTCTTTTTCTCCTGCTTCGCTGGCGCAAAACCGGCACTCGTACCGTCGAGGCGATCTGCTGGCTGGCACTCGCCATCCTCGTCGTACCGCTCTATTGTCATGGCGACCCAGGCTGCGGGCAGTACGGCTATCGATACGGACTTCCCTTCCTCCCATGGATATTCCTTTTACTTCTCCGCACCTGCGATCCGAAACGCGGCACCTCGCTGGAAAACGGCCTCATTGCGTTGTCGATTTTCATCAATGCCTACGCGACCTACGTCTTCCGCTTCACAAAGATCGGCTTTGAATGATGCGCCCGCGCCGTGCAGTCTCGCTGCATGCGTGTCACACTCGTTCAGCTCGACTCCGTGTGGGAAAACAAGCCCGCGAACTTTGAAAAAGTACGAGCATTGTTAAGGCAATCGCCGCCCGCAGCCGGCGGCATCATCGTGCTTCCGGAGATGTTCTCCACTGGCTTCAGCCTCGAGCTTTCCAAGACACTCCATACCGGCATCGATACGGAGACAGCGTTCTGCGCGGCCCTCGCAAATGAGCACCATTGCTGCGTCGTCGGCGGATGCCTGTCAGCCGCCGCCGATGGACGCGGCTACAATATCGCTGTGGCATTTTCCCCGGACGGCGAACTCGCATGCTACAAAAAACAGCGCCCGTTCACCGGTGCAGGCGAGCACGAAGCGCACATCGCAGGAACCGCTGCCGCGGTCTATGAATGGGGCGGGTTTATCGTGGCTCCGCTCGTGTGCTACGACCTTCGATTCCCGGAGCTTTTCCGCGCAGGGTTGGAACTCGGGGCCACACTTTTCGTTGTCATCGCGGCGTGGCCGTCGCGCCGCATTGATCACTGGATCACGCTGCTCCGCGCTCGTGCCATCGAGAACCAGGCCTACGTCATCGGCGTCAACCGCACTGGCAACGAGCCCCGATTCGCTTACACCGGCCGCAGTATCATCGTGGACCCACATGGAACAGTCGTTCTTGATGCGGGCGAAAGCGAATGCGCGGCGAGCGCTGACATCGACCCGGAGCTGCCGTTGAGTTGGCGAGCTGAGTTCCCCGCGGTGCGTGATTTCCTCAATGCGCGCGCGCCTTTTTGAGCCGGTTCAACAACTTGAAAAACTTCAGCGTGTCCCGTAGCGGGTGGATCTTGCTCACTTCGTCGCCATACACCGTGCTCACCTTCGCCGCCGCAATTGCGCATCCCTTTCGCGCCGCAATCGCGAGCATTTCCGTCTCAAAATCAAACGCCGCGCTCTCGGTGCTCAAGAACTCCGCTGCGAGCGAGCGATGGAACATCCGGAACCCGCACTGCGTGTCCGGAACGCGTTGCCCGATGACCCGGCTGATCGTCCAGCTCATGTAGCGGTTTGTGCATTTCCGGACGAAGGGCATCTTGCGTAAATCGCCCATCCGGTTCCCGACCACCATCGGTGCCCCGGACTCGTTCGCCGCCGCAAGAAATGCCGGAATCTCCTCCGGCAAATGCTGTCCGTCGCCGTCCAGAATCAGCACAAATGCGATATCGTCCTTTGCCAGTAAGGTTCGCAATCCGGTCTTTATCGCAGCGCCCTTTCCAGCGTTTTTTTCATGCCGCACTACATCGCAACCCGAGGATCGCGCCTCCTCGGAAGTGTGGTCCGTCGAGCCGTCATCCACTGCGAGCACCGTATTGAGTTGCGCCATTGCACGCGAAGCCACATCGCGGATGTGCTTCTCTTCAAAATAGCACGGAATCAGCGCGGCAACATTTGCGCGGGTGGCTTTGGGCTGTGACATGACATCCGTCTAAAGAAAGAACCGTGCGAGGACGAACTCTGTTTACCGTCAATCCCTTCGCGGGTTTTCCAGAGCCGCGATCCGCGACATGACGAGGTCACTAAGTCGCTGATAGACCACGCGTGGATCGCCGGCGATGTCTGCTTTCGAAAAGTGAAGCGGCCTGCCAATGACCACAGTCACCGGAGCGCGACGCGGAAACTTCACGCCACGCGGATACGCCTCAAACGCCCCGAACACGCGGACCGGCACGACGGGCGCGAGTGTTTTCGAAATGATCAAACCAAGGCCGGCACGAGCGGGCAGCAACGAGCCGTCCGGGGAGCGCGTTCCTTCGGGGAACACAATGGTGCAGCCGCCGTCTTTTACGAGGCGAACGACGGATTTAAGCGCGCTCATGTCTGCGCCATCGCGGTCCACGCCTACGACGTGGAGATGCGGCAGGAGCTTCCCGAGAAACGGAACGTCGAAGAGCGATTTGCGGGCGAGGTAGTGCAGTTCGCGCTCCATGCAAATACCCACGAGCGGTGGGTCGAGAAAGCTTTGATGATTCGACGCGATGATGGCGGAACCTTCTTCGAGGAGGTTTTCGCGACCATAGACTTGCAGGCGGAAAAAGTTCAGCGCCGTGAACTTCGCGACTGTCCAGCAGTACCGGTAAATCAATCCCATGACCGACTAAACTCCGAGCGGAAGGACGAGACCTTTGAGTTTCAACCGCCCGATAATTTCGCCGACGACGCCGTCAATCGTGAGGTGCGAACTTTCGATCACGTGTGCATCTTCAGCGATGACGAGCGGGCTGGTGCGGCGCGTGGTATCGACTTTGTCGCGCTCGCCGATCGAGTCGTGGAGACCTTGTTTTGCGCGGCGCGCGGCGCGGACTTCGGGGCTGGCATCGACGTAGAATTTGTAGGGCGTTTCGGGGAAGACGACGCTGCCGATGTCGCGGCCTTCCATCACAAGATCGTGCGCCGTCGAAAAGATGCGCTGCTTATCCACGAGCAGCTTGCGGACTTCCGGGATGGAGGAAACTGCGGAGACGTTCGCGTTGACTGCGGGTTCGGTGAGAAACGGCTCCGGGTCCACTCCATCGAGCAGGATCGTGCTTTGCAAATTGGCCACGCCGCATTCGAAGTTCACGGAGTCG
Source organism: Verrucomicrobiaceae bacterium (assembly GCA_031374705.1). Lineage (GTDB taxonomy): Bacteria > Verrucomicrobiota > Verrucomicrobiia > Chthoniobacterales > Chthoniobacteraceae > SXWH01. Next base: position 90,855 of record JANMGP010000323.1, read on the forward strand.
AGCAACCGCACAACCGCCGCCGCATCGGCAGCCGGGACACTGCGGCTCGTGACGAGCCAAGTGACGGCGCGATACATGGCGCCGCTGTTGACGTAAAGATACCCGAGCTTGCGGGCGAGAAGACGGGCGACGCTGCTTTTGCCGCTGGCTGCCGGCCCGTCGATTGCGATGACTGTGTGCATCGGAGGATAAATCCACGCCGCTCGAAAAAGAGCAACCGCGTTTACTGCTCGAGCGGCGGGAAATGGAAAATATCGCGTCGCCAAAGAGCGAAGACATCGGTGCACGGAGAGCGCAATTTTGCGCACCTCCACCTTTTAATCACACGGTGGGTTTAAACGCGGAAGCGTCCACGAGCGTGAGGTTCGGCGCGACTTTGCGGAAGTCGTCCACGTTGCGGGTGATGAGGCCCTGGAAACGTGCGGCGAATGCGGCGATGAGGACATCCGCGACCGGGCGCCGGGGAAGTTTCTCTGCACGCTTGCGGGCAACGAAGTGAGCCCAATGATTCGCTGCAATTAGAGTGTCTTGTTTCTCCCTGACGTCGATTGGGAGAATTCTGTGTGTGCTCAAAAAGTTGTCTTGCTCGGCCAAGTCTCCGTAAAACTGTGGCGCAAGCTCCACGTAGGTCACGGGGGTAATTG
>JANMGP010000326.1:0-1816 GCA_031374705.1 Verrucomicrobiaceae bacterium
CGCCGAACGCGGCTTCGACGCGGTGCGCGGCAAGCGCATCGGCCTCATCACCAATCAAACCGGCGTGAACGGTGCAGGAGTAAAGACGCGCGTCGTTTTGAAAAAGGCGCCCGGCGTGCAGCTCGTCTCGCTTTTTGCGCCGGAGCACGGAATTGACGGCACGATCCTCGCCGGAAAATACGTCGCCAACCGCAAGGACTCCATCACCGGCCTCACGGTGTATTCGCTCTACGGTCCGACGCGGAAGCCTACGCCGGAAATGCTGCGAGGGCTGGACGCGCTTGTTTTTGACATGCAGGACATCGGCGTTCGCAGCTACACCTACGTCTCCACGATGGGCAGGGCGATGGAGGCTGCGGGCGAGGCGGGCATTGAGTTTATCGTCCTCGACCGCCCGAATCCGCTCGGCGGCGAGCGCATCGAGGGACCGGGCATCGAGGATAAATGGCGCAGCTTCATCGGCCAGCTACCCACGCCCTATCTCCACGGAATGACCGCCGGCGAGCTCGCACGAATGAGCAATGCGAAAGGCTGGATGGGCTCGCGCTGCAAACTCACCATCGTCCCCATGAGTGGCTGGACTCGCGATATGACGTGGTCCGACACCGGCCTGCGCTGGGTGCAGACATCGCCGAATATCCCGAACATTTCGTCCGTCGCCGGATACGCCGCGACGAGCATCTTCGGCTCGCTCGAAGGCTCGGGATTCGACGTGGGAATCGGCACCAGCGATCCGTTTCTCATGGCGGGCGTCTGCCGGATCGACGGCGGCTCGTTCACCTCCAAAGTGTGCCAGTGCGGCGTCTCCGCATCGTCCTACAGCCGCGATGAATTCTCCGGCGCACGGCTCAACATCACTGCAAAAAGCCGCGTCAATCTCGCCGCCATCAACGTCCATCTGCTCGCCGCCGCACAGGCCCAACGCGGCAACATCTTCGCCAAGTATCGCGATGCCGACGGCATATTCTGGAAGGCTTACGGGAGCACGAGCATCAAGAGCCAGATCGAGCGCGGCACCTCGCCCGCAACGATTGTCGCAGGCTGGCAGAGTGGCGTGAATTCGTTCCGCTCCGCGCGCCAGCCGTATCTCATCTACCAGTGAGACACCCGCTCGCCGCCGCGATCCCGCCAGCGCCCGACGGGAAATACCTCGTCGCAGTTTCCGGCGGTCGCGATTCCATGGCGCTGCTCCACTGGCTCATCGAAAACGGATGCCGCCAGCTCGTCGTCTGCCATCTCGACCACGGACTGCGGGACACCAGCGCGAGCGACGCCGAATTTGTCGCCGCCCACGCACACCTGCTGCGACTTCCCTCCATCACTGAGCGCGTCAAAATCGCCGCACAGGAAGAAGCCGCCCGCGAAGCCCGCTATCACTTCTTCGCCAGCGTGGCGAAGCAGCACGACTGCACCCAAATCATCCTCGCCCACCACGCCGACGACCAGGTGGAGACGTTCCTTTTCAACCTCCTCCGCGGCGGCCCGAGCGCGATGAAACCAAGCTCCACACGCACGGTGGACAGCATCGCACTCACACTGCTCCGCCCGCTGCTCGGAGTCTGGCGCGAAGAAATCGACGCCTACATCGCGCAACACCGCGTCCCGTTTCGCGAAGACGAAAGCAACGCCGAAACCCGCTTCACCCGCAACCGACTCCGCCACGAAAGCATCCCCGCGCTCAGCGCTGCCATGGGCCGCGATGTCCGCCGCGCGATCTGGCGCGCCGCCGAAATCCTCAGCGCCGAAGACGAGTTCATCGCCGCCCAACCCGCGCTCGCAAATCCCCCCGCCGAACTGGAAGTCGCCACGCTCATGG
>JANMGP010000343.1:0-1645 GCA_031374705.1 Verrucomicrobiaceae bacterium
GGTGCGGATGGCGTGCATGTTCTCGCGGTTGTCCATGCCCCAGACCGTCTTGGTACACAGCTCGCCGATGTAGAACCTCAAGCCGGGCAGCTTGAGGTCACGCCGCCAGCTCGCGATGAAGTTCGTGAGGTTCTTGGCGTAGGCCGGCTTGAACTCCTTGCTGAACATGTCGTTCTCGCCCTGATGCCACATGAAGCCTTCGATCCGGTAAGCGATCTTCTTTCGATCCAGCTCGGCCAGCGACGAACGCACCAAATCCAACGCCAGCGGGTAGAGCTTGAAGCCGCTCGGTTCATCGGGATTCCAATCATCTCCCAACGCGGTGCCCCCGGAGGCGCATTTGATGATGGCGATGGGGGCTTCCGTTTCCTTGGCGACTTGCCGGCCAAAGCTCAGCTCCGGCCCGAAGTAGGTGCCCGTCGGCTGCAACGCGATCCAGCCTTTTGAGATCTCCTTCGTCTCTCGTCCGAGGTTGTAGGAAAAGAGGACGTCCTGCTGCGGCTTGTCGAGACCAGCGAACGGCGGGAAGCGCTGGATGTGTTCGACGTTGGAATGCGTGCCGACCATGTTCGACTGCCCTGCGAAGATGAAGACACGCAGAGTTTTCTTGTCCGTGTCGGCGTCAGCACCGCGAGCGGCCGTTGGTTTCTTGAAGTCATCGAGGCTGACCAATGTCGGCGTTTCGGTGCTCGCTTCGATGGCGGCGAGGCGTTCGTCGAATTGCTTCATGTTTTCGGCGGGGACTTTTTTCACGTCGGCGAGGTAGGCGCGGAGTTCGCGCAACTTTGGGAGCATCGCTTTGGCATGAGTGCCATAGCGCTGGAGGTAGACGAGGCAGTCTTTGCTCCGAGTCCGCTCGCCCCAGCGGTCAGGTTCGATGAGGGCGACGCAAAGGGCCATGCCTTCGCGAATGTGGAGGCGGGAGAGCAGGTCGAGTCCCGACAGGCGCACTCCATCGGCGAACATTTCGTTGCTGGGAGCCGGGCCTTCGATGGCACGGACGATGTGAGGCAGCAGCTCGACGAGATCCTGGTCGTTGAGATTCTTGTAGGTTCGAGCGGCGGTGCTGCGGGCGATGCTGTCCTCGTGCTGGAGGAGAGATTGCAGCGCGGGATAAAGCAGCGCGCGATTCACGCCATCGAGCGAGTCTTCAAGGATGCTCTTCGGCGCGCGGGTGCCGGGATAATGCGTGAAGAGCGCGAGACTGGCGGTGAGCGCGGCATGGCGTCGGGGATCGGCGGGATTCTTTCCCACGGTGAGTGCCAGCAGATCGCTGACGCTCGCCTTGCGTTCGGCGGGACCGACGTAGGCGATCGCTTCGGCGGCGAGGCATTGCAGCCACGGATCGGAGTCCTTGAGCGCGGCTCGGAGTTGCGGCGCTGCGGCATCGGCGCGTTTGCCGAGAGCGCCGAGGGCCTCGCACGCGCCGTATCGTGAATTCGCGTCGTTGCCCGCAAGCTGCTTTATCAGAGTCGGAACGAAGTCCCCTTCGCGTTTGCCGAGCGCGGCGGCAGAGCGTTTGCGGACGAACGGCGACCAGCTCGTGAGGCCCGCGAGGAGTTGATCGGTGCTGCGTTCGTCGTAGCGATTGGGATCGTCTTTGAAGGCGAAGTCGCGTCCGGCGGAGATGACTTCGGCAGCTTGT
>JANMGP010000095.1:0-6821 GCA_031374705.1 Verrucomicrobiaceae bacterium
GTTCCCCTCCTTATTCTCTCCCATCGCTCGTTTTACCACTTTTTTCCCGAAAGAACCTTGCATTTTCATCGCTTCGAGCGTGGCGAGTTTGTCACGGCGTCGCAGGTTCAATAAATCTGGCGCCTGTGACCACGTAGAGTCCGCCGATGAGTTGGTGCTTCATTTCTCTGCCAGGCTATAGCTCGTTCGGATCGAACTCGATCCCAGCCTCGGTGAGTAGTTGTTTGTATTCATCCAAAAACGGGACCGTGCGATGACGTTCACCGTCGGCTTTGATGTATTCCGAAACCGTATCGCTGTCCTCCTCGGAGACACTGAAAGCCGCGTAGTCTTCATGCCAGCCTGCGAACTGTGGAAAAACCGCCTCCGCCTCAATCCACGCTGCGACACCGGTCTTCACTGCGTTGGCATATCCATCCAACGAGATCGTCGGTTTAAACCCTACGAGAATATGGATGTGTTCCTCGCTTCCGCTCACGCAAATAAGACGACACCCGAGGTTGCGATGAATGTGCCAAATCTCCCGATACAGGTCTTCCCGGCGCTCTTGAAAAAGCACTTTCTCCCGCCCCTTTGTGGTCAGGATGACGTGGATAAACAATCGACTGACTATCGTATCGTCGTTCACTGGCGCGGGTATTCGTTTGCCGCGATGAGCGCGGCGAGCGGGTCGGGCGCGTTCAGGATTTCATCGGGGAGATCGAGCAGACGGCGAAGGGCGCGGCGCTTCTCCGCACCTTCGCCCGCAGGCTCCGGCTCGTCCTTCCGCGCGAGGTGAACGCGCCATTTTGTGATGTCGTTGAAAAGCTGCCAGTAGCGATGCCGCCATTCTTCAGAATCGCGCTGCGCTTCATCCAGCCAGCCGATGAGGTCCAGCCGATCCACACTCGCAAGCCGCGCCTCCGCCTTGGCCAAATCGTCCTCCACACCGGCGAGCACCGAGTGCCAGATGATGAGATAAATCTCCCACTCCGAATCCCGCTTCGCCTTCCGGCAGCCTTCGCACCACGCAGTTCCCTTGATGATCCCAGAACGCACCGCGCCCCCCGAAATCACCGACCCCACACGATACACCGCAAGCACGCGGTCAAACTCCTTTGTCTGAGTGCTGGTGCATCCCTCACCACAGACAGGGCATTTCATCGGCGTCGCAAACTGGATGGTGTCAAACATTCCCATGCGAGAATCTTGCGTGGATTTCGATTGAAGGGCAAGCGGTGGTGCTGGTTTTTGGCTCTCTACGCAAACGGGTCGAACACCGGAACACCGCACCGCGTAAAATCATCCACATTTCGCGTCGCGACCGTCAAATTGTGCAGTTTGGCAGTGGCCGCGATCATTGTGTCTTTCACCGGCACCGTAAATCCGCGCCGCCGCACGTCGTCGCGCAATTCTGCCCAAACAACCGCCGTTCGCCGCGTCCACTCCAAGCAGATCAGTCCCGAGGGGCTTTGCTGAAACCAAGCGACGAGACGCTCTTTTCGCCGGCCTTCTGGCAGCGCGATAATGCCCTCCCACATTTCTCCCATCACAATGGGATCGATCACAATCTCCGCATGGTTCGCGAGCAACCAGTCCACCACTCGTGAATCCGGCTGCGGTTTCGTCGGCTCCGAGAGCACGTTCACATCTGCGAGATATTTCACTCGGAAAAGTGCGACGGTGGTTTCAGCGAAGTCAGCTCGCTCCGGTCCGGTTCACCGAGCCATCCTTTTTCGGGACACGCCAGCAGCCACTCCACCCAATTCCCGTCCGCCACCTCACCAGTATCTGCCGTCCGCACGCGATACTCTCCACGCCCTACGCGCTCAATGTCGCATCGCTGGCCGGGCTTCAGTCCGTCGGTCTTGCGGAATTCCTCTGGGATCTCCAGCAAGCCATTGGCAGAAAGAATCGTCATCATGCGCGGAAAATGCCCGAAGTCCTGCGGGGCGTCAACCCGCTGCTTGGGGGGATTTCAAAGCGTGATTCTGTTGCTTCTCATTCGTCCACTTTCCGTTGTGGATTTGAACGCTTTTAGCACACTGCCCCGCTTTTCCTCTCACTGACCTGCTTTTCCCTGTTTTATGCGTAGGCGTGATTTAAGGCTTCTGCCTACGGTCCGGTGGACTCGTTGATCATCGTTTTTCCGTTCCGTTCCATTATCGGTATTCGTTTGGAGCAACATACCCGTGCTCGTAACAAAATGGCGTCATGTAAGTCACATACCACGCCACACGCTCGGACAAATGCCGATAAATTGACAATTCCTTGTGTTTAGTCCAGCCGTCATCCCTGTCCCAATCGGTTACGGTGGGATCATCGGAGTTCATCGCCAGAGCAAAATTATGCGCATCCATGCCGCCAAAAAATATTTTCTCCGTCCCGATCTCGGGCAGGAAATCACGATACATCTCATTGAACTCCACCAATCCACGCGGAGAGCATAGAATGGTATCATATTTCAACTTCATCCCTCCAAAGTGTTGCCACGCTTCTTTGAGGCTCGGCGGAAAGACCATCCCAACCTCTTTCTCAATCAGACGGATTTCTTCCATTGGGATCGGTTCCGATATTTCCAACTGCGGAATACACTGCGCGATGTTCGACATCCACACAATCGGGGTTTCGGAATTACCGATCTGAATCTTCTTCAGGAGCGCATGGCCTTCCTTGGTCAGTTGCATCATTCCCGAGGGTGATGCAGTGAGAGACTCAGGGTAATTTCCCGGCCCGCTGTTTCCGTAAAAATCAAATCCCATTCTCGATTCTTGCAAATCAAGCACGCGCAAGCTATCGGCGAATTTCTTCGGCAACGAGTTTCTACGCCCGCAGCTTGATCCTCAAATCCCCAGCCGCCATGTTCAGCGTTTCAGCGGGGTTTCGCGGACCAAGGGAGAATCACTCATTTCAACGCCGTTGCGGGCCCTTGGGAATGCCCCGCTCGAAATCCCACTCCACCGTCCACACGGATCGCTCATCGGCAATGATGAATCCTGTCTCGACGATGTTGATTTGTAATTCATCGATATCGGTTACGTAGTCTATAAATTTTGGTGCTGGTTTGAATCCAGGCAAAACGAGTGCAACTTTATCCGGTGTGCGCTTGCCGGGTTTGAAGACCCAAAGCTGAACTGAATGATGTTCGGCGACATAGTCGCGGGACTCCGATAGCAGAAATGCGGTGTCCCTTTTTGAAATCACGCGAGCGCAGTGAACGAGCGTTCCTACAGGCGGGTGCGTCAGTTCCCTCGGTAGTTCCCAGCGTGATCGCTGCGCGAGAGCGGCCACCATGACTCCAGGTGGTGGAGGCGGCATTTGTGGAGAATCGGTGTTCCATAGCAATTCCCATTGCTTCGTTTGTGGCTCCCAAGTTGCAGCACGGACGGGAACGCTTGTGGCGTAGTCAAACCGCTGTTCCAAAAGCATCCGGTCATTTTTTGAACCGTCGTCCCACACGGACCACGTGCCGTTGAAAGCGCCTTTCATCACTTCCTTGAGTGAACGATTCTCCGCTGTCTCCGCGAGATGAAGTGACTCGTCGAAAGCCCACCTGTATGAACTCTGACGTTGAGCCCCGATTACCGAGCAGAGTCGGCCAGTAGCGGTGACGAAATGATTGCTCACGCGTTCGTTCATCGGCAGATTGCGCTGCGTTCCATCATCGCTTCGAAAGTAGAACCTGTCCCGAAGCGAATCTCGCAGCGCCTGAATTTCGGGCTCTGTCTTCGAGCGCACGTCAACCTTTTCCTCGTTGTAGTGGGGAGGATTAATGTACAAAGTCATCCACTCCGCTCCGACCTTCTCCGGATCACTCAAATACGCGGACATTCCCTCTCCGATGGGAGCCGCAACCGACTGCCCGGAAGACAACGAATACGACCGTCCGAGAAATCGGAGTGTGTCGTCGTTAATCGAGTATCGAAATGAGTCGTCTCTCGATTCGGACATGGAAATCGGCAGGTTTCGCCATTTGCGAAGCCGCAGATCGTAGAGTTTCCAAGTGTCGTCGTGAACAACCAGAAGTTTGTTGGGAGACGTTCGTAGCTCGAATGAATCCGATCTGTCGGGCGAATCAATTTTCCAAAGTAACGAGCCCGTCGCTGTCCGGACGCCGCGTTCTTTTCGCCTCTCGCTGCACCGCTCTGGCGACACGCTCTGAAAAAGCGCAGTGCAAGCGACGCCATGCCACGGAAGATTCGCAGGAGCGGTCCTGCTCGTGCCAAGCCTGCGAAGGTTTGCGACGTAGGCTGCCAGCAGCCGATGAATCTCTACCCGCTGCTTCGTGGAAGACTCTTCGTAAACGGAAGTCAAATCGCCCAGCTCGTCCACATCGGTAAATTTACCGGGGCCAACTGTGAGCACCGATTTAATGCGGTCGAAGGGCGTGACTTCCGGCGGATCTGACTTCTCTGGAGTTTCATCAAAAATTGCCATTCGAAGTTCATAAGCCGCCTTCCCCGGAAGCCATCGAACGAGGAAGTCGGCCGGCACATTTGGCGGAGGATTCAAGGGTTTCCCAAGCTCGGCCCCGCTCATATACGAACAGGCGAAGAGCAAAATCGACGCGTACAGCCAACCGGTCACGTTCCACGCCAGCGCGAGCGCATCACGAACAAGCTGCTCGACGCGACGCGCGGTGGCGAGATCGAGGATGCTCATCTCCCGGTCGAGTTCTTGTGCGATGCTGCTCATGGCCGGAACGATACTGCGCTGAGGGATTCGTTCAAGCCCGCAGCTTGATCATCAAATCTTGACCAGTGTCTCATATCGCGCGACGCTCCGCCCCATGTCCGCGACCATTGAACAAATCACGCATGATGCACTCACGCTGACCGAAAACGACCGCGCTCATTTAGCTCAAGCTCTCTTGCACAGCTTGGAGCCTGTTGACGATGACGTTGAGCAGGCTTGGGATGTCGAAGTGGCGCGACGTTTAGCACGGGTCCAAGACGGGACCGCGCAAGGTCGTCCGGCATCCGAAGTGTTCCGCGACATCCGCGCACGCCATCAACGGTGAAACCCGTCATCATTGATTCCGAGGCGGAGAATGAACTCTCGGATTCGGTCGCATTTTACGAACGCAGGCGGGTCGGTTTGGGCCTGGATTTCGAGCGCGCCGCGCGAGTCGCGGTTCAGATGATTCAAGCAGACCCAGAGCGGTATCCTGAATGGAAAGGCGGAACGCGGCGGCTGGTGATGGAGCGATTTCCATTCGTCATATACTATGTCGTTTTGCCAGACACGATCTGGATACTCGCATTCGCCCATACGAGCCGGAGACCGGGATATTGGCGCAGGCGAGTGTAATCACGCCCGCAGCTTGATCATCAAATCCCCCGCCTCCACTGCTTCGCCGACGCTCACGAGCACTTCGGCTACGGTGCCGTCGGCTGGTGCGAGGAGGTTGGTTTGCATTTTCATGGCTTCGAGCGTGGCGAGTTTGTCGCCTTTGGCTACGGCTTTACCTACGCTGGCGTTGAGCACGGTGATCATTCCGGGAATCGGTGCGCCGATTTGTAGCGCGTCGCTGGCGGCGGCTTTCGGACGGGTTTTGACTTCCTTGTTGATGCTCTTGTCGAGGACCGTGGCTTCGCGCGGGAGGCCGTTGAGGTCGAACGTGATGACGCGGCGTCCGTCTTTGTCGGGCGTGCCGAGGTTGATAAGTTTGATGATGAGGATTTTGCCTTCTTCGATGCTCACGGCGACTTCTTCTCCAGGGCGCAGGCCGTAGAAAAACGCGGGCGTCGGCAGGCAGCTCACGTCGCTGAAGCTGGATTGGAACTTCGCGAAGTCGGCGAAGACTTGCGGGTACATGAGGTGCGAATAGAGGTCGTCCTCGGTAGCATCACGCTTCGTTTTCTCGGCGACTTCGGCTTTTACGTCCTTGAGTTTTACGGGCTCGGGTTTGGTGCGTTTTACTTTCGCGTTGCCGAGCACGGCGCGGACGACGTCTTTTGGGAAACCGCCCATTGGCTCGCCGAGTCCGCCGCTGAGCATGTCGATGACGCTCTCGGGGAATGCGATGCTGCCGGGTTCGAGGTTCACGACGTCGGCGGGCTTGATGCCTCGGGTGAAAAGGAACAGCGCCATGTCGCCGACGACTTTCGAGGACGGTGTGACTTTTACGATGTCCCCGAAAAGGTCGTTCACTTCGCGGTAGCAGCGGGCGATTTCCGGCCAGCGTCCGCCGAGTCCCATGCTGGCGGCCTGCTCTTTTAGGTTCGTGTATTGGCCGCCGGGCATTTCGTGCAGATAGACTTCGGCGCTGCCGGTTTTTGGCGCGGTGTCAAACGGCGTGTAGAACGGACGGACGTGCTCCCAATAGTCGGAGAATTCGTTCAGCGTATCCAAGTCGAGCCCGGTGTCGCGAGGGGTGTGTTGAAGCGCGGCGACGATGCTATTCAAGTTCGGTTGCGAGGTGCTGCCGCTCATGCTGGCGATGGCCAAATCGACCACGTCCACGCCGGCGTCGCTCGCTTGCAAAATCGACGACGCATTGATGCCGCTCGTGTCGTGCGTGTGGAAGTGAACGGGGATTCCGATCTCGTCTTTCAGCGCTTTCACGAGTGCCTTCGCGGCGTATGGACGGCACAGTCCGGCCATGTCTTTGATGGCGATCATGTGCGCGCCCATCTTCTCCAACTCCTTTGCGAGCGAGACGTAATATTTCAGCGAATACTTCGTGCGGGTCGGGTCGAGAATGTCGCCCGTGTAGCACAACGCGCCTTCGCAAATTCCGTGCGTGTCCTGCACCGCTTCCATCGCGGCCTTCATGTTGCCGAGGTCGTTGAGCGAGTCGAACACGCGGAAAATATCCATGCCCGCTTCGGATGCATGCT
>JANMGP010000101.1:0-6430 GCA_031374705.1 Verrucomicrobiaceae bacterium
GGGAAGAATTCAGCATTCAAAATCCAACATTCAAAATTGCGAAGCATGCGCGGTGGCGAGGCGCATGATGGCCTCTTCGGAAAGTTCCTCGCGGCGCAGTTCGCCGGTGATGCGGCCCTCGTGCATCACGAGCGTGCGGTCGCTCATGCGGAGGACCTCCTCCATTTCACTGCTGACAAAAAGGATCGCGACGCCACGCCCGGCGAGTTCTTCCATGAGCCGGTAAATCTCCTGCTTCGCCCCAATGTCGATGCCGCGCGTGGGTTCGTCGAGAAGCAGGACGCGCGGACTAAGCGCAAGCCATTTCCCAAGGACGACTTTTTGCTGGTTGCCGCCAGAGAGAAACTGGACCGGCTGTCGTCCGTCCGGCGTCTTGATCTTCAACGCGGCGATCATCCCGCTGCTCAGATCGGCAGCCCGTCGCTGATTGATCATTCCGTTGCGTTGATCGCTTCGGAGGCTGGCGAGGCTGATGTTGTCGCGAACCGCCATTTCAAGCACGACGCCCTGCTTTTTCCGATCCTCGGGAACGAGCGCGAGGCCGGCTGCGATAGCCTCGGCGGGCGAACTGGGCGCGACGCTTTTTCCACCGACCTTGAGCAACCCGCCGAGAGCGGGCGTGACTCCGAAAAGCGTCGTGAGCAATTCCGTCCGACCCGCACCCACAAGTCCGGCAATCCCGACAATCTCGCCCGCCCGGACCGTGAAGCTCAGCGGCTGCGCAGGATGAGCGGGCGTTCGCAGATTCACGACTTCCAATACATGCTCGCCGGGCGTGTGCGACTCGTGCGGATAGAACTGGGAAAGATCGCGACCAACCATGAGTCTCACCATCGCGTCGTGGGTGATTTGTTCGCGATCGAGTTCGCCCGCGTTTGCGCCGTCGCGAAGGACCGTGACTCGGTCTGCGAGCGCTCGTACTTCGCTGAGGCGATGCGAAATATAGACAATGCTCACGCCGCGCGAACGGAGGTCGCGGATGACTTTGAACAGGTTCTCCGACTCGTGACTGGAGAGGCTCGAAGTGGGTTCGTCCATGATGAGAACGCGGGCGTTCACCGAGAGCGCCTTTGCGATTTCGACCATCTGCTGCTGGCCGATGCTCAACGTGCCCACCAATACGTCCGGATTGATATCCAGTCCGACCGCATCGAGGAGCGGGCGCGATTCGCGACGCTGACGGGCCTTGTCGATGAGGCCGAAACGGAGCTTCTCACGACCGAGGAAAATATTCGCGGCGACATCGAGATTGTCGGCGAGATTCAGTTCCTGGTGAATCAGCGCGATGCCGAGGGAGAGCGCATCATGCACCGAGCCGATGGAGACCGCCTTTCCTTCAATGAAGATTCCTCCGGTGTCGGGACGCTGCACACCCGCGAGGATTTTCATTAGAGTGCTCTTGCCCGCCCCGTTTTCTCCAATCACCGCGAGCACTTCTCCGCGCCGCAGCGTCAGGCTCACGGCCTTTAGCGCACGGACTCCGGGAAAGGATTTTACGAGTGCTCTCGCTTCAAGCAGCGGTTGGTCCATTTTACTTTCCGCCGCCGACGCGCTCTTTCAATTCTGCCCAGAAAGCATCCACGTTTGCTTTGCGAATTTGCCGTGCGGGGATGTCGATCATCTTGTTTGCGGGAATCACGCTGTTGTTGCCCTTCGCGAGTTCTCCCAGCACTTCGACGGACTTGTAGCCATACATGTAGGGATTCTGGACGACCGTGCCGTGCACCGTGCCTTTTTGGATGCCGGCGAGCGATGCGTCGTCTTCGTCGAACGCGATCACCTTGACCTTGCCGAGCTTGCCGGCTTGCGAAAGCACTTCGAGGATGAGCGGCGGGTTGTAGGCGAAGAGCCCCACCATTCCGTTGATTTCCGGATATTTTGCCAGTGTGTCCTCCGCGTTGGCCTTTGCCTTTGCGCGGTCAAAATTATCCGTGAGCGTTCCGACGATCTTGAATCCCGCTTCCTCGATCACTTCCGATGGCGGGTCGAAGCGTTTTGGATCCTCCTTACGGCCGAGCATGGCATCGATACAGCCTTGGCGGCGGCTCTTTGCATTGTCCTGCTCGAGTCGTCCGATGAAGAGCATGACGGTGCCGCCGTTCGGCATTGCTTCGCGGACCAGTTCGCCGCACAGGCGGCCGGCCTTGTAGTTATCCATGCCGATGTAAACGAGCCGCTCGCTGGCGGGCGCGTCGGAATCGTGGGTGATGAGCTTCGTGCGCTTCGCGGCCTGATTCAGGATGTCGGATTGATTGGTCGGATCGATCGGGCTGACCGCGATGCCGTCGATGCCGCGAGTGAGCAGATCTTCCAGAATACGTTTTTGATCACTGATGCCTTCGACCGGCATGAGCGTCTCGGCATCGACGCCGAACTTTTCGCCGCCCGCCTTCACTCCTGCGGCTGCGATTGTCCAGAATGACGCGACGCCATTCGTGACAAATGCGACCTTCTTTTTCCCTGCGCCGCCCGGCGAAGGTGCTGATGGTTTGCAGCCGCCGAGCAGGATGGCTGTGACGGCGATGATGGTTGGGATGTTGAGTTTCATGGTGGAGTTTTAGTGGACGGTCATACCGCCATTGACGTGGAGATTTTGTGCCGTGACGAATGAAGAAGCGTTGCTCGCGAGGAAGACGACGGCACCTGCGAGGTCCTCGGGCACGCCCCATCGGTCGGCGGGGATTAGGGCGCGGTAGCCGTCTTTTTGCTCCTGCGGATCGTTTTCGTGACGCTCGACGGGTATCCAGCCGGGCGCGATCATGTTCACGGTGATTCCCCATTTCGCAACCTCGGTCGCGAGGCCGCGGTTGAAGCCATTCTGCCCGCCCTTTGCGGCGAGATACGCGGTGAAATTCGGCACTCCGCGCGCGATGACTTCCGAGCCGATATTGATGATGCGTCCCCAACGTTGCTGCTTCATGTGCGGCAGGCAGGCCTTCGAAAGCAGCACAGGGCTTTTTACGAAAAAATCGAGCATCTGTTGATAAAACGCCCACTCGTATTCCTCGATCGGTTTTTGCGGCTGATCGGGCGTCGCGTTGATGACGAGGATGTCCACCGGACCGAGCGTCGCTGCGATTTCTGCGATGATACGCGGAACGTCGGTCTCGCTGCTCACATCACCACGCACGAGCATTCCATCGCAGCCCGCAGCTTTGAATTCCGCGAACGCGGCCTCGGCCCTCGCGACGTTGTTGTTGTAGTTGATGGCCACCTTTGCCCCGGCCTTGCCGAGCGCGATGGCCATGGGCTTTCCCAGGCCGGTGCTGCTGCCGGTGACAAGCGCCACGCGGCCTTTGAGTGAGAAGGGATTTGAATCGGGTTGGTTCATACGTTCGGTGAGGTTGGTTCCTGGGGGGTGATTTCGCCTTTTGGGTAGTCGGAGTTGACGAATGGTCAACACATCGCGGCAACTATTTCAACGGCAGGCCCGGCTCGGGCTTTCCGTTGGTCGTCAGGATTTGAAAATGATGCACGCCGGCGGCGAACGGATGTTCACTCGTCCAGACGATCTTTTTCTCGGGTGTCAGCTCCACCATCGAGACGCCCGTATTTGCGGCGTGGCTACCCACGACCGTGTTGCCGTTTGCGAGTCGTTGCGCCCCGCACGGATCTTTGAAAAGCCCGGCCACGTCCTCGTTGGTCACCTTCCACACGACCTCGCCGCGCGGATTCAGCTCTACGACTTTGTTGCCGTGTGTGAGCGATGTGACGGTGTTTCCGTTTTCCAGCCGGATTGCGGTGAACGGCCAGTTCTCCGCTTTGCGCCCGCCGAGTTCATCGAGGTCGGTTTTAATCGTGCTCACGATTTTTCCATCGGGCGCATATTCCTTGATGGCGAAGGCCAGCAGATGCGGCACGAGGAAGTTCCCGTTCTTCAATTGCCGCGCCATCCGGGTCTGCATGTGCGCGTTTTCCGTCTCGGGCTGAAGCGGGACATCGACGACAATTTCGCCTTTCGGATTCACCTCCAAAAGCCGGGGCCGCGCGCCGAGTTCGGTGATGAGTGTGTTGCCGTTCGCCAGTCGCTGCGTCGTGCCGATTTCTTTGTTCTCCGCACTCCGCTTGTAGGAAAACACCGTCTGGTTTTTCTTCTCCCCGGCGGGAATCACTTCCTCCACGCGGTCGGAAAAAGCGAGCAGCACATTGCCATTCGGAAGCACAAATCCGTCCCGCGTCCCCCCAGCGAATTCCCATTCTACCTTGCCCTCCTCGCTGATGATGGCCGTCTTGCTCCCCATCACGAGATACGAGTGTTTGACCTCTGCGTGCCCGGTGCAGGCGAGGACGATGGTGGTGATGAGCGCGTGGATGGATTTGAGGTGCATGTTCGTAGTGGTTGAGAATTTTTAAGCGAGGACGGGCTTGATAACGTGCCCATGCACATCGGTCAGGCGGCGGTTGATGCCGTTGTGGTAGAACGTCAGCTTTTCGTGGTCGAGGCCGAGCAGGTGCAGGATGGTCGCGTGGAAATCGGGGATGATGACTTTGTTTTCGCCGACGAAATAGCCGAGTTCATCCGAGCTGCCAAACGTCGTGCCCGCCTTCACTCCCGCGCCGGCGAGGAAGCACGTGAACGCCGTGGGGTGATGGTCGCGGCCCATCGAGCCGACGCCTTGCGTGGCGGGGCTGCGGCCAAATTCCGTGGACCATATAAAGAGCGTGTCATCCAACATGCCGCGCTGTTTGAGATCCTGGATGAGCGCGGCGACCGGCTTGTCCATCGTCGCGGCCTGGGTGTCGTGGTTTTCCTTCACGTTTTCGTGGCCGTCCCAATTGATGCGCGGACTGCCGAACGAGCCGCCGTTGAGGATTTGCACAAAGCGCACGCCGCGTTCGAGGAGGCGGCGGGCCATGAGACAGTTCTTTGCAAAGCCTTTGTTTGCGGGCTCGTCGATACCGTAGAGTTTTTTCACCGCCTCGGGCTCGGCGTCGATGCTCGTGGCGTCGGGGATGCTCGACTGCATGCGCGCGGCGAGTTCGTAAGAGCGCAGCCGTGCGGCGAATGCCGTGTCGCCGGGATTCGCGCTTGCGAAGTCGCGGTTCATTGAAGCGAGCAAATCCATGTCGGCATTACGCGCATCGGCGGAGATGCCGTCGGGCGTGCGCAGATCGGCGATGGGCTCGGCGGCGTTTGTGCGAAAGGCGACGCCCTGATGGTTCGCCGGGAGAAAGCCGGAAGTCCAATTGATCGAGCCGCCCGCAGGCAGTCCGCGCGGGTCGGGCAGCACGACAAATGCGGGCAGGTTTTCGTTTTCCGTGCCGAGCCCGTAGCTGAGCCACGCGCCCATGCATGGGAAGCCGTTGAGCGTAAAGCCGCTGTTCATTTGAAACGCAGCGGGCGTGTGATTGTTGCTCTTCGCAAACATCGACTTGATGAAGCAAATATCGTCCGCGCACCCCGCGAGATTCGGCAGCAAATCGCTCACCCACGCACCGGATTTCCCATGCTGCCGAAACGGATAAACGCTCTTCATCAGCCGCCCCGGCTGACCGAAAAAGCCGAGATTCTCGCCTTTCCCCTCCATCGTCTTCCCGTGCATCCGCTCCAGTTCCGGCTTAAAGTCGAACGTCTCCAAATGGCTCACCCCACCCGCGCAAAAAACCTGCACCACGCGCTTCGCCTTCGCAGGAAAGTGCGGCTTGATCGCGGAAGCAGAGTCCGTCGCGCGGGCGCTGTCGCGTTGCAGCATCCAAGCCAGCGCGATGGCACCAAGCCCGCCGCCGGAATTCCACAGAAAGTGGCGGCGCGAGAGCGGAGCGGCGGAATGGCGAGTGGTGTTCATCGGTGGTTGAGTCAAAGTCGAACGACGCGAATGTATTAGAGGCGCAGCCAAAAAGTCCAAGCCAGTTCCGGCACTCCCGTCGCAACATCGTTCCGTCAGCGGGCCGACATTCTTCTTAACCGGCCTAAGTCATCCCGTCCCCGGACGCACCGCCCTATCACCGGGCCGCGCAAACCCGTCCTCGGACCCCCAGTGCCCCTCAGGGTGCCGTTCTCATCCGTGCGCCCACGTCTGCGAGTCCATTCCACTTACCAGATCCTCATCACAAAATGCACAGAAATCCGCGACCTCGCCATGCAAGCCCGCGACGAGAGCGGCGCGGCGGGCCGTGGAGTCACGATGGCAAAAATCACCGCCCTCACCGCCGCCATCGCGCTGTTTGACGACCTCCAGCGCAAACCCCGCACGAGCATCGGCGGCAGCGCGACAAAGCGCCGCGAACTAGTCACCGGAGTCGCCGACTTGATCGAGCAACTGACGGACTTGGACGACCTGGTCGCCCAACTGGAGCCCACCGATCCAAGCGCCCCGAGCGTGACGGGACGTTCGCCCGAAGCCGTCGCCGCCTTCATCGCCGACTGGAAGCGCCTGCGCAAAGTCATCGACGCCGGCCACGGCCCCAGCGAAGAAGACCAACCGCCCAC
>JANMGP010000114.1:0-2624 GCA_031374705.1 Verrucomicrobiaceae bacterium
GAGTTGCGGACGGGTTCTTTCGCTAAGGAACGACCGTCTTACTCACCACGCACCGGGTCGCATACCCGGCGCGGCGGGTAGAATACCCGCCCTACCCGCGCCCCATTCCTTCTTCCTCTCGGCGTTGGACCACATTTTTTACACCCGCCCACTGGAACAAGCGAGCGTGCAATACTTCATCATCCATCTGAATCCCTTTCCCAACGCCCCCCACTTCCGCTAAACACCCCGCCACATGATCGCACTCATCGACTACGGTTCCGGCAACGTTCGCAGCGTCTTTAACGCCCTCAAGTTTCACGGCGCAGACGTCCGCCTCACCGCAGACCTTGCCGAGATCGACTCCGCGGAAAAAGTCATCCTCCCCGGCGTCGGCGCGTTTGGCGACTGCGTGAGCGGGCTTCGCGAGCGCGGATTGTGGGAGCCCGTCAAAGCGTGGCTCGCCGCCGACCGCCCCTTCCTCGGCATCTGCGTCGGCTACCAGATGCTCTTCTCCGAAAGCGAGGAATCCCCCGGCGTCGCAGGGTTCGGATTCTTCCCCGGCAAAGTCCGCCGCTTCCGCACCCCCGGCCTCAAAGTCCCCCAAATCGGCTGGAACGCCCTCGACCTCACCCCGCACCCGCTCTGGGCCGGCCTGGGAGAAAAAAGCCACGTCTATTTCGTCCACAGCTACTACCCCGAGCCCGACGACGAGTCGTGCGTCATCGCCCGCAGCACGTACGGAGAGACCTTCGCCGCCGCCGCCGCGCGCGGCAACGTCGCCGGCGTCCAGTTCCACCCCGAAAAAAGCCAGGCCGTCGGGCTGGGAATATTGAAGAACTTCCTCGGGTAAAGGAACGGGCATCTATGTATTCACGCCTCTACACAATTGCCCTTTTTCCCGTCCTTATCACCACAGCCTGCCAGCATCGAGAGGTGCGCCCGGCGGTAAAGCCGGTGCCGCTCGTGCGAATTGCCACTCCAGCGGAAAAGGCGAACCCGCTTGTCTATCGTTTTGCGCTCCCCTCCGGTGCGCCGGTCACGCTGAGCATTGCTTGGAAGTCGCACGAAGGTGACTACGGAACCATCACCCACATGGAACTCACCACCACTACGAAATCGTTCGTCTTCCCGAGATACTCGTATGAGCAATTGTGGAATCCGGATATCCGCCCGAGCAGCGAGGAAATCAGCGCCATCCACCTCGCCAGCCTCGACGGCTCCGATAACGACCTCGTCCTCACGTTTAGTGGCGGAGACGGAGGATGTAGCTATTCCGCCATATTCCACGTACAGGATGGAGAGCTAAAATCCGCCATGCCCATCCGAACCTACGGCGCAGAAGACTGGGCACCCGCTACTGAACCCGAGCCCGCAGGCATGAGGAAGTTCCCTAAGGCGATGCCTTGATTCCTCGAAAGAACCACCGCCCGAATCCACACCTCGATCAACTCCATGAACTGCCCAAAATGCCAGACCGCGATGACCATCGGGATCGCCGACTTCGGCGTCGGGTTCATCGGGTATTTTCAAATGGGCGTGCTTTCCCCCACGGTCACGTTTCGAGAGCCCGGCGGCAAAGAAAAGACCGCCGTCGATATCGGCGACCGGCGTGCCGCGTATGAATGCCCGGGTTGCGGCGGACTCTTCATCGCCCCGCGGAGCGAACCCATCCCGCCCGAGCCCGGCGACCCGACCGAGTGCGGCCAATGCGGAATCACCCTCAAGCCCGGAAGGACCGACTGCCATTTCTGCGGCTGGCAAAAGCAAACAAACCCCGCCGACCAGTGAACCCGCCGTCAACCATGGCCCGCCTTTCCAATCTCCTCACCCCAAGGACCATCTCGCGGCGGCGAGGCTGGCTACTGCTTTGCGGGATGTTGCTCTTCGCTTATGTCGCCATGTATGTCGTCCTCTCCGCGTTTGGGGGATGGGGCCAAACCGGGTCCGGTAAGCTCCGAATCCGTTATAACGACTACGTGGGTTTCGCGATCCACGATTGCTTGCTCTGGCAGCCGATTATCGGAGACTGCCAGCTCTTTGTGAATTCCTTCGGCGAAAACTCACTGCGAGGCGACGCCTTCGGCTACTTCTTCTGTCCGCTCATTCTGCTCGACCAGCGCTTCGTCCACCGGACCATCTACTTCATGGACCCGAACGGGAACAACATCGAGTCGGCAAAAGAGCCTCCGCTGACCGACTTTCACCCCATCCCGCACGCCCATCCATTTTCCGTTGTTCCGAAACAGCCTTTGAAGAAGCCGCCCCTCCTCGTCATCAGCGTGTTTCTCATCTCCCCCCTCATCATATATGTGCTCGTGTTCTACAAGTTTCGTCCGGAACGGAAAATAAAGCCCGCCAAGGCAAAGTCATGACCCGCATCGTGGCGATAATCAGTCTGTCCCACTATCGGCTTTGCCCTTACAGTGATCTTTGCGAGACTGGGTTGCTCCATTCGCCTGCGCCCGTGAGTCCACCCAACGCGCGCACTTGGATAGTATAGAGTAAACGTAACGCCTAGCGCCATTGAATGATGGTCGTGCTACGGCGACGCGGTGGTATAAATTCCGTAGGGAGTTCGTATATGGAACTTACGAACTTTTATGCGGCGCGGTGCGGGGCTGTTTCCGCGCGCTGGGCGTTTG
>JANMGP010000171.1:0-8151 GCA_031374705.1 Verrucomicrobiaceae bacterium
GAATGTTAAATCCGGCAACCCTATTTCTGAACCTGAAAACTCTGTCGGCCAGAGAAATATATCGCTCTCTGAAGGCGACAAAGGAGCGGGGCTTTCCCAAGCCCCGTATGCGCCGAAGGTGCATCCAAAAGCGTCGCCTACTCTGTTGGGGGCCGTTTTAGGGAACCCCTCCGGGGCTCGCGGGGCTTTGGAAAGCCCCGCTCCTATGCGCCCGTTCGAGGAATCGGCGCTGCAGCTCATCGCCACGACGCCGGAGCCTGCGCCCAATAGTAGCGGGGCCGTCTCGGCCCCTGCCTGCGACCCGCAGGCTCGCTGTGCTACGAGCATCGGGGCCGGGACGGCCCCGCTACTGTCGCCCTCAATGAATGTCGCGCTGGCCACATCGCTGCCAAAGGACGAACAGATCGCCGCTTTGGTAAAAGAACTCGGCTCGCCGAACCCGACGCGGCGCTCGCTGGCGTTGAATGAGATTTGCGATCGGTTTGGGGCGGAGGCCAAACCAAAGTTGGAGAGCTTGATGAAGACCGAGATCAGCCACCGACAAGAAACGAATATCTTCTATGCGTTATCGAGGATGCCGCGTTACGACATTATCATGATCAGCGATTGTATGGCACGTACTGCGTCCAATCCGAATGACGAACCCGAAGCGAATACACACCGTCTCCGGATGTTGAGCTGTATATTCCACAACCGATTACGTAGTGAGAAATCGATTGAAAAAAGCGACCACAGTTCGGTGAAGCTTCCCGCAGAGAATTCGCTCGGGCACGAATTCGTCGCCGCGATTTTCCGCTCGTTCCGCCACTCCGATGCAGGCGTTCGCCGCGTCGCTGCCGAAACTCTAGCAGACCATCCGGTTGCCGAAGGAGTGTCAGAACTTCTCACCCTCCTCCGCACCACCGACAAAGCCGATGACCACCTCATCTACTCCACCCGCGTCGCGTTGCGCGAGCATCTCCGCGATGCGGAAGTCGTGAAGCACCTCAAGCTCGACGGCCTCTCAAAAGAAGACCTGCAAGCGATCCTGGACATCCTCCCCGCGGTCCCCGGCGAGCACGCGGCTTTGCTCCGGCTCGACCTTTTTGAAAAGCTCGACGTCTCCGCTTCGGAACTCGCCAAGCATCTCCCGGGCATCATCAAAAACGCGCCTGCCGACCGGCTCAACGGCATCGCCGCGCTCGCCCGCAAAAAATCCCCCGACGACGGCACCACGCTCGCCGCCATCCTCACCGCGCTCGAGCAACGCGGCGCAAAGCCCGATGCCGCCCTCAGCGAATGGGCCGCCGAATACGTCCCCGCGGCGCTTGTCGGCAAGTCGAAGGGCAAATGGACCGAGAGCCCGAACGGCGTATGGGTCATGCAAGACCGCAAGTGCGCCGACGGCCAGACTGCGCGCGTCATGTCCAGTTTCCCCAACGGCGAAAAACTCATCAGCACCCTCCGCTCGGCGACGTTTGATTTTCCCGACAAGCTCAGCTTTTACCTCTGCGGACACGACGGCGAGCCCGGCGGCGCGGCAGGAGGAAAGAACTTCATCCGCCTCGTCGATACCGACGGCAAAGTCCTCCGCGAAGCCAAGCCGCCGCGCAACGACACAGCCCAGCGCGTCGAGTGGAACCTCACCGATTTACGCGGACGACGCGGATTTTTCGAAGCCAACGACGGCGACTCCGGCAGCGCCTATGCGTGGCTCGCGTTCGGACGCTTCTCTCCCGAACTCCCCGAACTCAGGCTCGGCGAAGTCGGCGGCTCATCCCGCGCCATCGCCGCCGAACTCGCAGGTCGCTTCAAACTCACCGCGCATCGCGATGCGCTCGTCGCGCTGTTCTCCGACCGCACCGCCGATACGGAATCGCGAGCCGCTGCGGCGCGGACGTTGATTTCGTTTAAGGACGATGCTGTCGTGAAAGCGCAAATCGCCGCCGCACTCGCCAGCGCCGATGAGCCAGACGCGTTGCGCGAAAAACTCGCCGTCGCACTCGGCAGCGTCACCGGCAAACTCGTCGTTGACGCAATGCCCACCGCATCGTCGAAGCTCCAGCAAAGCTTCGCCACCGCGCTCTCCGCAAATCACAACGGCACCATCGTCCTCATCGACGCCATCGAAGCCGGCAAAGCCTCGCCGCTCGTCCTCCGCGACAAAGCCACCGCCGACCGGCTCAAAGCCAACGCCAAAGGCGACGAACTAAAACGCCTCGACACGCTGCTCGCAAAACTCCCCGCCGCAAACATCGAAGCCGACAAACTCATCGCCGCCCGCCGCGCAGCTTTCACCAAAGGCGACATCGCAAAGGGCGCGATCGTTTTCCAAACACAATGCGCCGTCTGCCACCAAATCGGGCAGAAAGGAAACCTCGTCGGCCCGCAGCTCGACGGCGTGGGCGGACGCGGCCTCGACCGCATTATCGAAGACATCCTCGACCCAAATCGCAACGTGGACCGCGCATTCCGCCTCAGCATCGTCACGCTCAAAGACGGCGGCGTGGCGAGCGGGCTCCTCCGCCGCGAAGAAGGCGGACAGATGGTCCTCGCCGACATTCAGGGAAAGGAAAGCAGCATCGCGCAGTCGAACGTAGCCAAGCGCGAAGAAGCCGACACCTCGCTCATGCCGCCCGCATTTGGCCAGACGATCCCGCCCGCAGAGTTCAACGACCTCCTCGCCTACCTCCTCTCGCAGCGGCCAACGAAGTGATGGAAAAGTGCGGAAGCGATAAAACCAACGCCGCCGTGGCTCGACTTTCCAAAGTCGAGTTTGACGATGTGAGGGACTAATAGTCGCAATTAATAATCGCAATTTCGGTGACCTTCGCGACTTCCAGTGGTCGGACCGTGGTGCCTTCCTGTTTCTACCTGGCCGCTGCCCTGGTTTTCATTCTTGCAGCCTGAACTTCCGGCGCTGCTTCCAACGGGAGGGACGCGAGTTTTTGGAACGCAGCAAGTGCTTCCGCGGCTTTGCCTCCGGTCTCGAGCGCCGTCGCCTTTTCCTGCCATGCTTTGGAAGACTGAATCCAGGAACGTTTCGCGGCACTCTCGCGGGCCTGACGAATCTCGGATTCGTTGAGGGAAGTACCGGTCGTCCCGGATGCCATGAGGTTGAATGTGTCCTGACGGTGAGGCAGTGAAAAGGCGTGTCCGAGCTCGTGTGAGGTGACTCGCGGGAGCGGTTCGTCTATGCCGCCCTCAACCTTGCGCAGGCTCGCCGTGTCCTTAACGAAGATCGCCTCCGGTTTTCCGAAATAGACGCCGTTTACATCGAAGGATTTGACGTAGTAAACATTGAACGCCTCTGCGCAGCGGGTGGCTTGCGGCATGTGCTCCAGCATGACGCCAAGGCCCGCGGGCGCACGTTTCGTGATGTCGGGCTCGGGGAGCTTTTTCGTTTCGACTGCGGGTTCGGCGACGAGGGACTCGACGAAGAATTGGATCCCGGCCGGTGCCCACACGCGATTCGCCTTTTGAAAAATGCGCTCCACATCTGCGCCGGTCAACGTGGTGTGGAGTTCGGGAGTTTCCGCGGAACTCAGGAGATGGACGCGCACCGGCACGAGCAGGAAATCCTGAAAGCCGAAAGCTGGAGCGTCGGCCGCCTGGCATCCAGCCGATAGCAGCAATGTGGTGAGCAGGCGGAGAAAACCTGTGAGGAGTTTTCCTTTGTTTCCACCGGTCGATGAGCGGTTGGAGAGGGGATTGATGCCGGGGTTCGGGCTTGCGTCCGGTGGTAGTGAGATTGATGCGCTCATTGTTTTTTGGACGATGGCCGTCCACTTTGTTTTGCCAAGCATTTCTGCCGGAAATCCGCGTTCGCACGCCACGAGTAACAGACCGGACGCGCGGTGACTCGTCGCAACCGACAGCCGGGGGCTCGCTATTCGTCGGTTGTCGTCCGCACTTCGCCTTCCTGCTTCGCCTTGGCGGAGTCGGAGAATGCCTGCTCACCGCCGAGCCATCGGCTGAGCGCTTCGGGGTCGCTGAGCGCTTCGTAGAGCGCCGAGCTGAGATCGTAGGTCGTCTTGTCCATTCCGGCTTCGATGAATGCAAACGTGGAACCGTCGGCGGCGGCGATCATGGAAAGGCGGGAGTCGAGGTGGTGGCCGCCACGGGCGCTGAGGTCGTCGGGATTTGCAAAGGCGCGCTCGCAGATGCTGACGTCGGTGGAGTGGCCGATTCGGCAGACGCCGGGCCGGGCCGGATGGACGCTGCATTTTGCATCGCGAAGCATCGGGCAGGCGCGGACGGTGCGGAGATGCTGTGAAAGGGTGAGGCCCGCGACGGCTTCGGCGTGTGCTTTGGTGCGGGCGACGAGGGCCGTGCGCTCCTCGTCGCTGAAGTGCTCTGTGATCCATGCGGCCAGCGCGAATATTTCGTGGGCACGGGCATCGATCTTGGCAAGGTGGCAGCAGGCACTACAGCCGGATTTGCAATCCACTTTCACCCCGAAGCCCTCGAAGAGCTGCTGCTCCAGACTATCGAGCCGCTCGTGCGCACGGAACGTGGCCCAGTGGATGTCGTTGAGTTGCTGCGCCTGGGAAAGATCGCCCGCCGCCGCGTCGCGAAAGGTTGTGGCGAGGTGGAGCAGGTCTTCGCGGTTCATGGCGTGAACGCGTTTTGCGCTAGTTCGTCTTCAGCACCTCGATGAACGCCTCTTGCGGGATGTTCACAGTGCCGATGGCCTTCATGCGCTTCTTACCTTCCTTCTGCTTTTCGAGCAGCTTGCGCTTTCGGCTGATGTCGCCGCCGTAGCACTTCGCCGTCACGTTTTTGCGTAGCGCACTGACACTTTCGCGCGCGACGATCTTACCGCCGACAGCGGCCTGAATGGCCACCTGGAAGAGCTGCGTCGGGATGACTTCCTTGAGCTTCGTGGCGATTGCGCGACCCCGCGCCTCGGCCTTATCGCGATGCACAATGCTGCTGAAGGCGTCCACGATTTCGCCGTTCACGAGCATGTCGAGCTTCACGAGCTTGTCCGCGCGGTAGCCGGCGTGCTCATAATCCATCGAGCCGTAGCCGCGGGTGATTGACTTCATCTTATCCACGAAATCGACGAGGATCTCGTTCAGCGGCATGTCGGCGGTGAGCATCACGCGCTTTGGGTCGAGCGTCTCGGTGTGATCCACCACGCCGCGCTTTTCCATGATGAGCTGGAGCATCGGCGAGATGTATTCGTTTGGAATCATCACGAAGCAACGCACGAGCGGCTCGCGTATTTCCTCGATGACCGACGGGTCCGGCAGCACCTCGGGGTTATCGACTTTCAGCAGTTCGCCGTTTGTTTTCAGCACTTCGTAAATGACCGACGGATACGTGGCGATGATGTCCATGTCGAACTCGCGGCGTAGGCGCTCGATGACGATTTCCATGTGCAGCAGACCGAGGAATCCGCACCGGAAACCAAAGCCGAGCGCGACTGAGGACTCGGCCATGTATTGAAATGCTGCGTCATTGAGCTGGAGCTTGCCCATCGCGGCTTTCAGATGCTCGAAGTCCGCGGCGTTAATGGGATAGATGCCGCTGAAAACCATCGGCTGGAGTTCCTTGAAGCCCTCCAGCGGTTTCTCCGCGGGCAGACGCGAAGTCGTGAGTGTGTCGCCGACTTTTACTTCCGCTGCGGATTTGATGTTCGCAATACAATAGCCGACATCGCCAGGGCCCAGTTCGTCCTGCGGGACAAACTTCGGATACTGCGGACGAAAGATGCCCACTTCTTTCACTTCGTAAGCGTTATTCGTCGCCATGAGCCGTACGACATCGCCTGCTTTGATCGCGCCGTCCACCACGCGGACGTAAATCACGACCCCGCGATACATGTCGAATGTGGAGTCGAAAACGAGCGCGCGAAGCCGGGCATCGCGATTATCCGGCGGGGCGGGGATGCGGGCCACCACGGCTTCGAGAATCTCCTCGATTCCGATGCCCTGTTTGGCGCTGGCCAAAACTGCTTCGTCCGAAGGGATCGCCAGGATTTCCTCGAGCTGGCGGCACGCTTCCGCGAGGTCGGCATTGGGGAGATCGATCTTGTTAATGACCGGGATGATTTTCAGCTTTTGCTTCTCGGCGAGGTGGACGTTGGCGACCGTCTGCGCCTCGACACCTTGCGCCGCATCGACGATCAGCAGCGCGCCTTCACACGCCGCCAGCGAGCGCGAGACCTCGTAGGCGAAGTCCACGTGGCCGGGCGTGTCCATGAGATTCAGCTTGTAGGTGATGCCGTCCTTCGCGGTGTACATCATTCGCACCGGATGGGCCTTGATGGTGATGCCGCGCTCCCTTTCGAGGTCCATGGCGTCGAGCAATTGCTCCTGTGACTCCCGCTTTTGGATGGTGCCGGTGAATTCCAGCAACCGATCGGAAAGAGTCGTCTTTCCGTGGTCAATGTGAGCGATGATGCAGAAGTTGCGCGTGTTTTCGGACATGGTTTTTGCCTTTAGAAAAAGGGCGCGAACCCTACTCGCGCAGGGAGGGAAGGGCAAGCGGCATCTCGGATTTGTGGGCGGCAGGGCGCTCAGAATCCGCCCTTCTTCCGGTGCACGCCTCCAGAAACATCTGATAGCGGGTGGAACATGATGAAGGCACGGCGGTCGTGTTCGAGGACAATGGATTTGACTTTCCCGATCTCCAGCCGGGTGACTACGCACATGAGTATTTCCTGCTCCTCGCCGCTCACGCCGCCGCGGCCCTTGTAAACAGTGAGGCCGCGCCGCAGTTGGGTGGTGATGGCAATGCGGATGGCTT
Organism: Verrucomicrobiaceae bacterium; assembly: GCA_031374705.1. GTDB lineage: Bacteria > Verrucomicrobiota > Verrucomicrobiia > Chthoniobacterales > Chthoniobacteraceae > SXWH01. The sequence goes on from JANMGP010000171.1 coordinate 6,736, forward strand.
CGCTTTTGTGCGACATAATCGTGATCGCAGTGAACTCCTCGAGCCCGTGCAGGATGAAGTCGAGCGTCTTGGAAGCGGCGAAGTACGTGAGAATGGAATACATTGCCGACTCTGCTCCAAGAAAGAGAGCAGCGGTGAGAAAGATGATGATGTTAAGCGCGAGAATCACATCAGCCACCCGCAGGATGTGCACACGCCGGCTGACGACGAGGGCGGCGATCTCGGTGCCGTCCAAGACAGCTCCGCCGCGGATGGCAAGGCCGATGCCGGCACCGAGAAAGAACCCGCCGAAGACCGCAGTGAGGAGCTTGTCCGGCGTGACATCGGGAAAGGGCACGGTGGCGAGGCACACAGAAAGCCCGGCGATTGCGAGCACGCTCCGGACGGCAAAGGCGCGCCCAATGAAGCCGTATCCGAGCGCGATAAAGGGGATGTTGATCACGGCAATCAAGAGCGGGAGCGGCCATCCAAAGACATTGGAGACGAGCATGGAAACGCCGGTGACGCCGCCGTCGATAAACCGGCTCGACAAGAGGAATCCATGAATGCCCATCCCGGCGCAAAAAATTGCGATCACGATGAGAGCGGTGTTTTTCAGTTCGCGCTGCCAGTATCTCATGGGCGAAACCTACCGGTGCCGGAATGGAGCGGATACTACAATTTCGGATCTACGAACGCAGAGCGTACGCGGCGTGTCACAAAAAAACCGCGGGCACCTCGTTTCCGAGATGCCCGCGGCTGTGATTGGTTTTCGCTTAAGCGAAAGCGCGATTACTTCTGGCCGGGACGGTAGTCCTCGAACGCAGAGGCGAATGCCTTGTCGAGTCCGACGAGGTCTTCGCCGGGCTTGATTGCGGTGTCGAAGGCTGCGGCTTCTTTGCGCATGTCTTCTTCGCTGTAGTTCGCTGCTTTGATGGAGAGGCCGATGCGGCGCTCGCCTTTGTCCACTTTGATGACGCGGGCGTCGATTTCGTCGCCGACTTTGAGCACGTCTTTGACTTTCTCCACGCGGTCCTCACGGAGCTGCGAGATGTGGACGAGGCCGTCGATGTCACCGTCGAGTTCCACAAACGCGCCGAATGCGGCGAGCTTGGTGACCTTGCCTTTGACTTTGTCGCCGATCTTGTAGCGGGTCTCGATGGCCTTCCATGGGTCTTCGTCGATCTGCTTCATGCCAAGGCTGATGCGCTGCGCATTCTTGTCGATGTCGATAACGACTGCTTCGACTTCGTCGCCTTTTTTGACCTGCTCGGAAGGATGATTGATCTTGCGGGTCCAGCTCATGTCGGAGACGTGAACCATGCCGTCGATGCCTTCTTCGAGTTCCACGAACGCACCGTATGCGGTGAGGTTGCGGACGATGCCTTTGACGGTTTTGCCGATTGGATACTTGTGCTCCATCGCGTCCCAAGGATT
>JANMGP010000200.1:0-13954 GCA_031374705.1 Verrucomicrobiaceae bacterium
CCAGCGCGACGGCGCTGATGGCCTTGATCTCATCGGTGGCGACTATCGAGCTTCCGGGATCAGCCTCATAGCTGATGGTCAGCTTCTTGCTTTGAGCGGTCGCCAAGTGGGCCTCAATTTGAGCCTCGAAATCGTCGGCAAAAATGTCCGCATTGGGCTTCAGGATTGTGATCGTGATCTCTTTGATGATCGGCAACGCAAAAATCCGCGCCAGACCTTCTTTGCTCTGAACCACGGTGATTTTCACATCGCCGAATTTTTGTACTCTCTTTACCCGTCGCCCGTTTGCGAACATGGCGATCGTCGTCATCACATGCATCATTTCGGTGATGGCGATTGCGGGTTCGATTCCGGAGGGCGACATCGAGGCCATGGTGCTCGACGGCTGGCATATCACCGGACTCTTCGGGCACATGCTGCTCCACGCGGGCTGGCTGCACCTCATTGGAAATATGCTCATGCTCTGGATCTTCGGCAACGCAATCTGCGGGATCATGAACCAGTTCGGATTTGCGCTGCTCTACCTATTCACAGGCATCCTTGCCGCGAGCGCGCAGGTCGTCTTTGACGGCAGCCCGACGGTTGGCGCGAGCGGTGCCGTTTCAGGAATCATGGGCGTGTATCTGGCGGTGTATCCGAATAATAACGTCACATGTTTCTGGATGTGGTTCATGCGAGGCGGGACTTTCGACATCGCGGGATGGCTGCTCATTCTTGGATATCTCGCGCTCGATTTACTGGGCATGATGGGCAGCGGTGATTCAGTCGCGCACTGGGCTCACGTAGGCGGCACCGTGGCCGGCTTTGTCGTGGGACTGGTCATGCTGAAACTCGGCGCGTTCGACTTGCAGAACTACGATCTTCCGACATCGCTCGACTATTTTTCCGGACGGAAAGAGCAGTGACCACCGCCGCCTGACTCCCGGAATCACTTCATCGCACCGAGCGCCGCCTGCGCAAGTTTCCTCGCGCCGGAACTCTTGAACTTCGCGCCCGCGGCTGTCGTGAAATCGGCGCGGGCCTCGTCCTTCCGCTCCAGCGCAAGCAAAGCACGCCCGCGATTGTAGAAGACGTATGGGTCTTCCGGAGTGAGGACGATTGCTGCGTTGAACGCCCCGAGCGCCTCCTCGTTTCGCCCGAGTAGAAATAGAGCATCACCCCGGCGGTTGTGGGCTTTCGCGGTCAGTGAAGTTCGTTGAGCGTGATCCGCAGGCAGACAATCTCCGACAGCGGAAAGAATGGTGTCGCAAGCTTGAAGCGCGGCTTCGGCGCGGGATGCAGCCGTCTTGGTATCGCGGAGACTTTCCTTCACGTGATCCAGCAATGTGGCGAGCGGAGCAGCAGCCGGTGCGCCGGGGCCGCGACTCCTCGTGAACCTGCGCATCGCCTCGATGCAGCGAGCGGCGTCACCCGTCGCGGCGAGTTTTGTGATGTCTTCGGGCGTGGGAAGCGGGATGGGCTGGCCTTTCGGAATCACTTCCCCGGCCGGCTTCGGAACCTCCGTTCCGGCGAGATAGATATCGTCGCCGACAAGCCGCGAATACTCGGCGGGAACCTGCTTTCCCTCGGAACGCTTCACTACTCCTGCGCGGGTGCGCTTGAAGACCTGCTCGATTGTCAGACCCGGCGTGCGAAGGTGCGTGATGAGTTCCTCCGTATAAAGTCCGTTGTCTCCATCGCCGTCGGATGCCGCCCGCCCGGCGTCGGTGGCAAAAGCGATCAGCGATCCGGCAGGCGGGTTCATTTCCACGAGGCCTCCCGCTTTCGCGGCATCGCGCGTCGCGGGATTACGCGCCACCGGTGTGCTGCGGCAGGCGTCGAGAATCACGAGGTTACAGCGCACGCCGGAGTTGGTCATTTCGGCCACCGCCTGCTCGGCGTTGAAGAGCTTCGTCTCGGCGAGAAGCCGCAGGCCGGTTTCATCCACATTCGCCGGGCTGTAGCCGGACTTGACCGGCAGAAGGTAGTTCGCGCCCGCGACCGAAATCCCGTGCCCCGCGAAATAGAAAAGCCCCACTTCTGCGCCGGCGAGCTTTGTCCGGAATTTCAACATCGCCGCCAGCAACTCGTCGCGCGTCACGTTGTGTTCCTCGATCACGGTGAGGCCGAGACTGCGCAGAGTCTTGGCCATCGCCTTCGCGTCATTCACCGTGTTGCGCAGCGGACCGACGGTTGCTTCGTACCGGCTGTTGCCGATGACCAGCGCGATTCGCGGCCGCTTTGCCGCTTCTGCGGCGTGCACGGGCGCGAGTGTGATCCAGAACGAGCAGACCAGAAGAAACAGGAGACGAATAGAGATGTTGATTTGCACAGCGGCGAGTGCCGGATAGAACGCCGAAAACCGGCGCTTATTGCAAGCCGCCTCGCTCGCTATTCAATCATGATTCTCCAACGCACTCTTTGCCAAATCGCCGCCGTCACGCTTATTGCCGGGTGTGCTTCCACGCAGCAGACAGAACTGAGTAAGGCGGAACTCACGCCCGGCGATCCATCAGCGCCTTCGCAGGTCACGCCGACCGAGGCCATGGCCATCGCCCAGCGGCTCGCCACTCACTCGTGGACGCCGTTTGCAAAAAACATTCTGCACGGAAAAGACCGGGTCGGCGTGCTCGTGAACACTCCCGACGCGGGCTTCACTGGACAGCCGGAGCGCCCCGGGTGGTGGCTGCCCGGCGCAGTGAACTCCGGCATTCCCTATAAGTGGGGCGGCTTTGACGACCCCGGTTCGTTCGACACAGCGATCGCAAACGGGCTCGCCGCCGGTGATGTCTCCTCACCCGCGAAACGTCGCGCCGACAACAGCGCAGTGAGCGCCCAGGCAGCAGGCGTGGATTGCTCCGGCTTCGTCTCACGCTGCCTTAAACTACCTTCCGTCCACGACACCACGAAGCTCCCGACGGTCTGCACCGTCCTCTCAAACGTGGACTTCCTTCGCCCCGGAGATCTTCTTAACATCCCGCACCGCCACGTCATTCTCTGCGCCGGATGGGCGACACCGGACCGCAAATGGATCTATTACTACGAAACCGGCGGAGCGCCCGACCATTGGAAACCCGGCCTCAAGCAAGCCCCGCTCGACGCACTTCTTGCCCTCGGCTACCAGCCGCTCCGCTACCGTGGAATGGCCGCTGAACCGCGCACCGACGGAAAACAAGTGCTGACTCGTGCCGCCCTCACCACCGCCGCGGTCGTGGCGAATCCGACCATCGGCGAGCCTTGAGGTGTGCGGGCTGAAGACCGGTCGGATTTGAACATTCCGACCTTCCTGCTGTCTCAGGCCGTGTGTCTGCTGTGATTCAAATTCGAGAGGTTCCCGTGTTGCTGCGAGGCGATGCGGAGAAACTACGCGACTGGCTGACTCAACCGTTCGCTTCGCGTGCCTTGCTGTATTGCGCAGTGATCGCGATTGGCGCGGGGATGTATGGTGCCGCGATTGGATCGTGGCGATCGCCGTTGATGGCGGGGTATGTCGCGGTGAAGTTTCCACTCATTCTCCTTCTCACGGCGCTGGGCAATGCGCTGCTCAACGGAATGCTCGCGCAACTCATCGGTCTCGGTGCTTCGTTCCGGCAGGTCTCGCTGGCGATTCTGATGAGCTTTACGGTCACGGCTGCAATCCTCGGTGCGTTCAGCCCGATCGTTTACTTCATGGTGATCAATCTTGCGCCGATGTCTGCGGCTGGGGATAGCAATTTTCCATACGCCGTATTGCTCGTTTCGCAAGTGGTGCTCATCGCCTTTGCCGGAATCGCTGCGAATGTGCGGCTGCTGCAACTCCTGCAATCACTGAGCGGCGGAGGCATGCTTGCCCTCAAGGTCCTGTTCGCGTGGCTCGGCGGAAACATGCTCCTCGGGATGCAGCTCACGTGGATTCTCCGGCCATTCTTTGGGTCGCCCGATTTGCCCGTGCAGTTTCTGCGTTCCAACGCATTTCACGGCAACTTCATCGAGGGCTTTTTCGCCATCGTCCGTTCGCTTTTCACACACTGAGACACCTTCAAACCATAAGAAATCTGATCCATGACCGACATGCCCGACAATCACTTGCCATCCGCCGCTCCAGCTCCGTCGCCTGATCCCGTCGAGACCGCACCCATCCACGGGCTCGGCGGTGTTCTGGACGCGCTGCTGCGGCGTCCTCGCGGCGTGCTGCATCACCTTCACACAGACTGCGGTGGAAAACTGATCGCACCTTTGCTCATCATCGCAATCGTCGCAGCGGCGCTTTACGGCGTGGTTGTAGGGACGTTTTCGGGCGGCACTCAACTGTGGGCTGCGCCGGCAAAGATCACGCTCGGTCTGCTGTTTTGCGCGGGCATCTGTTTGCCGAGTCTCTATGTTTTTGCGTGCCTCGCGGGAACACAGGCCCGGTTGCGCGATGTCGCGGGAATGGTCGCCGGGTTGCTGGCGCTCACGACGCTTCTGCTCTTCAGCTTTGCCCCGGTGGCATGGGTATTTTCGCAATCGACGGAATCCGTCGCCGGCATGGCCGCGCTGCACATCGTGTTCTGGATGGTGGCGACGTATTTCGGCACGCGCTTTGTTCACACAGGGATGAAGCGCTTGGGCTCCAAATCGGATGGAACGTTCAAGTGCTGGACCGTGATATTCATATTCGTCTGCCTTCAAATGATGACCGCCATCCGGCCCATCGTCGGTAAAGCGGATTCACTGCTACCTCGGGAAAAGAAATTCTTCCTGCAATACTGGGGCGAGGTGATGAACCCGATGCAGCGTCAAAGCAGAATACCCGTCAACCCCGAGCAGGCATCGCAGCGCTAGCGCGACTATCTTTCTGGCACTTTATCGTGCTTGCGGCCGGGACGACTTTGCTTCTGCGTGAAGGGCAGTTGCTGGCGTTGTGGTCATTCGGGTTTGAGTTCGGCAACGCGCCAGACATCGCCACCGTCCTCGGTGTAAAATGTGAGCGCGGCTCCGCCAGTGCAGTGAAACGTGGCGAAGAGCGTAGGACCGTCCGTACGGAAGCTCACCGGAGCGGTGTCGAAGTCTGTCTTGAGAAGCGATTGGGCGTGGGTGCGCAATGCCTGTTCGAGTATCGGCCACTCCATCTTTGGCCGCGCGAGGTAGTTGGCGACGCCGCGCTCGTTGCCGATTTTGAGTGAGTCTGTGAACCATTGGGCATCGTGGCGGACGTTGCCCGTCTGGCGGCTCCGTTCGCTGAAATGACGAGCAACGAAAAAGCCGGGCACGGCGAGCAACACGACGAGTAGGAGAGCGATAATCCAACGCTTCATTGAAGTGGACGCGAGGAAGCGCCTAACGACCTCAAGCTCACCGACGCCCCTGACGGGCCGCGAGAATAGTCGGTCTGTCCCCGCCATACGAGGCGTTTCCGGTCGAATTCGAGTTGTTGCCATGTGCCTGTTTGGTTTGGTCGAGCGCCTCCCGCACCCAGTCGATGTAGCTGGATTCAGGATTGGGTGCAACGGCCTCGTCGCGAATGACGGCTTCGAGCGTCTGGATGGCTTCGACCGAGGCGAGTCTGACCAAGCCATCGAGTGCTTGCTTCCATTGGTCGTCGCGGCGGCAGCGCAGAGCCTCGGCCAACAGTGGAAGCGCGGAAGGCGTGCGAAACTCGCTGATGATTCGGAGCAAGCTGGCGCAAATGCTCGCCGAAGTCTCGGCGTGGTAAGCGGCGATGAGCAGATGGACGACAGCGGGGTCGAGGTCGATAAGACCGTGGAAAGCAGAGTCGAAGTCGCCAGCGCGAAGCTGCCGCAGGTAAAGGTCTGTGGCGTCCTGAAGCGTGGAGTCGAGTGCAGCGCTCATTGGCTTTCGTTCACACGGAGCGCGAGGAAACGCCTAACATCTTACTCTCCCGCAAACGAGGAGGGTGTTGTTGGCATATGGAGTTGGCATTTTGGTTTTTGGGTTTGCGGATGCCGAGGGGAGCAGGGCGGGGCTTCTCTGTCGAGGGGCGAAAATCATGGTTTCCCGTGCGGCACTTGCGCCGAGCGGCAAACCAAAAACGCGCCAACAAGCCCGGCGTGCGGGTTGTTGCTACTTTGAGTGTGGTTCATTATCGGCCTCGGCCACATGCCCACATCGGCACATCGGCACATCGGCACATCGGGACATGACTTCCGAATCGAGCGATTTCAGGGGCAGAAAAACGACACGAAAACTCCCATCGTCGAGATTGCGTCGGGCACACGCCGATACGAGCACATGCCGACACCAGGACATGCCAATCGCATCGTTTTTTGGTCGGGAAATGCAGTCGAGGTCGTCTCGCTTGTCGCGTGTAGCGCGGTCCGCAAAATCCGCTTAAAAGCCCGGAAATCTCGCGTTTCCACTGAATGTGGCATGTGACTTCCCAAAGGAGGGTGTCCTGTGTAACTCCTTCACAAAGGACCTGTAGAAACACGTTGGAAACGCGTTTCAGGCCAATTTTTCCACGTAGAAAAGTGGAAGGTTGAAAAATCGCATCCTCATAGAATTGGAGTGGTGGTCCCCCTACCCAAGTGGGGAGACGAACTCGTGAAGAGATTTCCTTGCTCGTTTTCTCTCCGGACCGGCAACAGTACTCTTCCATTCGTTGCCGTGCGAGTACAACCCGTGGGCACTCGATTTTCGACTCACCACAACATATTGTGGTTGACAGCTTTTTCGTAGTGCGACAAACTCTGGTCCATGAAAGCTCGGGCTCGGTCGCGAAGAAATCTGCCGGTTTGTCCTTTTTGGACAATCCTCAGGTTTCCTCCAACTTCGGATCTGCAGCTCAAACTTTTGAAGCTTGTTTTTTTTCTTTTTTCCAAGACGCTCCACACCCAAATTAATTCCAACTTGAGGATCTCATGAACAGCCCGAAGACAAAAAGTAGAGTCACCGTTGGCGAGTTCTTTAGTGGACTCTTTGCTGCGCTCGCCGACCAAGGACATCGTCAGGTTTACCGCTGCGGTGAGCGCTTCAATGAAGCCGTGACCGTGGCTTTCAAGTCCTTCGACGAAGAAATTGCAAGTCAAGGATTTAAACCATCGTTTGTTATCATTCTAAATCCATTCTACGGTGATTCGGAGGCCATTGAGCAGGGCCTAATCGCTTCCGTAACGCGGGACCTAATTAGCCATTTGAACCCATCGTTTGAGCAGTTTCAGCTCAACCTTGCGCCTGAAGAAGCGAGTGAGATTCTAAAGACGTTGCCAGGAGGGCCGGAACTATACCGCTCAGTCGCCGAGAAGTTCTTCGACCACTACAGCCGAGCACACATCCCCGCATAGAACATCAAGCGGTGGAAGCGGCTGACCCAAGGTTAGAAGATCTCCAGAAGTGGGTAGAGCAGTTTTGTGAAGCTGAACTTCGCTCCTACCTCTCGCGGCTTCAGTCAAACTTCAGGGCTCGCAGCACTCGGGAATTCAACGACCCGGTCTGGCAGACAATCTCGCTGACGCCATTTGAGGCGATCATCGCCGACAATCCGCTGTTCCAACGGCTTCGGCGCATACGGCAGCTGGGGGTGGTTCATTGGGTATATCCTGGCGCGGTGCATACCCGCTTCGACCACTCGCTCGGCACTCTTCACCAAATCCAGCAGCTCGTCGATGCAATCAATCGCTCCATGCTGGAGCAACCCAGTGCCGGACGGAGTCAGAAGGGACCGCCCATCGGCGAAGAAGATGCGGCCCTTTTGCGCTTCGCGGCCCTTTGTCACGACCTCGGTCATGGAGTGATGTCGCACGTCTCTGAGAATGCGCTCTCTGCGTCCCCAGTGATCGAGGATTTGATGCTCGAATTTCAAAAGCAGCATCACGGTCGAAAGTCACGCTTGGGCGAGATGGTTGCGTATTACGTGGTGGGGAGCGCTCCTTTCCGTGAATTGGTTGAGTTCGCACGCAATCATGCTGACGGGCGTAAACCGCCCCACAATGTGGTCGACCTCACCCAAAAGGCGATTGTTGGCGACATCGTGTACCCTGAGTTGCCACTCCTTCAGGAGCTTATCTCGGGACCCTTTGATGCCGATAAGCTCGACTACATGCAGCGCGACGCGTTGATGACTGGAATTCCGGCGATCACCGATGTGGCGAGACTAGCGGGTAAAGTTCGATCTACTATGGTCGAGCGTCGACAGCTTCCTGAAGGAATTTCCAAACAGGTCGGAAAGACTGGCAACCCATGTCTGATCTTTGGAATGGCGTTCTCAGGTACACGGGCGCTCGACGAGTTGCTCCTCGCACGCGTGCTCCTCTTCGACAAAGTTTATCGCCATCAGAAAGTGCGCGCCTTGGAAGGAATGGTAGCACGGCTACTGGAAGCGCTGGCGGTCCTTAACACCGGCCCGATTTTTGCGCTGCCATACAGCCTAACGGACGAACTTCTCCTCGATGCAGATCGCCTGGTAGATGTGTGGCCGGCGTTCGCTCGTGAAAGTTCCGAACGCCAGCAGGCTATTGCTTCGGTCCAAGATCTTTGTTCGCGGCTGAGGGAGAGGCGGCTCTTCGTGCGGGCTTCAGTCTTCGGCGAGCATTTTCCCGGCATGCCAGCTTCAGCGCGACGCCACATGGTACGCCTTCTGAATCAAGCTGGTAATCCTGCGGACCGTGAGAGCCTGACTGACAAGTTGGCCACGGAAATAAAGACCGTGCTGGGGGCGCTGCATCGAGAAGAAATTCTGGATACTCTTTCGGACAAGACGCTTCGATCGTATCTCTGGATCGATCCTCCGAGCGGCGCCAACCATGCGCAGAAGATCGTCCATGCATTCTTGATTCGTGAAGGAGGAGGTTTTGCCGCTTATCAGGAACACTCACCAGAAGTCGCTACTTGGTCCCGTGCGTATCTTTCCCGCAAGGAGATTGGCCTCGTCTTTTGTATTCCGGAACTGCTGCCATTTGTAACATTGGCAATGGAAGGGCTTCTTGCTCGGGAATACACACTTAGCCTACCGGTATCCGCCTCAGATCAAATCAAAGACGATTCGACGCGCCTCGATCCCTTGCGCGAGGAGCTTCGCTCGGCGGGATATTATCACGAGGTGCGCTTCTCGCTGCGACCCGAGCCGCAGCGGTTACGAAATGGGGACGTCGTGCAACTTGGCGAAGAACTGCGTGCGAACATGGAGGGATACCAGCCGCCGGACCTGCTGGAAGAAGAGAAATTTGCTCCGTTGATCAGCTTCAACGAGACGCAATTGCGCGATTGGCTCGCCCACTTCCGTGAGCCTGCCATCAGCTCTGCTGGAATCAATATTTTCGCCAAGGGCGACGTGCTCGACCGAGAAGAGTGGGCCTCGATTGTGAGGAAATCCTTGGAAGAACTCACGACGGCTGTCGCGGCCCACCGCATGCCCGGCCCTTTAGCAGATGAACGCATTCGTGGGTGGCTGGCACAGTTTGAGGATGAAAAGCTGATCACCTTTGGCCTACGAGTCTTGAGTAAAATGAAAATGATCGGCCGGCCAATGTTCGTTCAGGCAGTCCGGGATTTTTGCCACAAGCATCCGGTCTTTGACAACGGTGTCCTCGTGGCCCTGGGTGATGCAAGGGACAGTGGCCGCATTGTAACCTACCTGGCTCAAGACGCTGGACTTCCTGCAATGGAGTTGGAACAAGCGATGTCCGAGCAACGTCCAATCCTATTCGTCGACGATTTCATTGGCAGCGGCTCTCAGGCAACTGGGATCCTCGCCGACTGGTTCGGGGAAACGGAGGAAGGATCGGCGAAACTTGGCGAGAAGACCCGCCGCAAACTGAGAGACGATCAAATCGAGTGCCTTAAGACGCAGCCGCTGGCATACATCTTCGCAGCTGGCTGGCGGAAAGGGGCTGAAAAGCTTCGAGTAGCCTGCCTCCAACGCCAACTTAGGGCTGAGGTTCACGTCGGCGTTCCCGAAGAAACCCTCCCCACATTGTGGGACGCTGATTTGGCTGAACCGGAAGGACTACGCGAAGCTTTCTGTCAACGCTCTCAAGAGATTGCGCGACAACTTCTTCGCGGCACGCATCCCAATTGGGACCTGATTAAACTCAATAGTCGCCTCCTTGGTTATGGAAACCGAGGTTTGCTCATCACCTTCCCCTACAATACCCCTACTCAAACGCTTACGTGTATGTGGGCGTCGGGGACCTATCAGGGTGTCAAGTGGACTCCCTTGCATCCACGTCGACCAAAACAGTAGCTCCCGCGCCGCGGTAGGAACTACGTGAGAAAGCGATGCTTTACCGCTCTGATGATCGTGCTTACTTTGTCGCACGAGTGACGATGTCTTGGCGCAGTGAGGTCGCTGTCGCTCAACAGTGTGGTGGAACCCTCCGGATTCAGGCTCACATCCTCCGGCTTTGAGGGTACATCCGGAGGCTTTTGGGTCGATGCAGTCGCGCAGTGAGGTCGATCCAGGGGGACATCGGCCTTCAACCGGTGCGCATGCGACAAAACTGCGGGGGGCCGCCAATTGGCGGACGGACTGTTCTCTCCGGGGGCGAACTAGCGCGAGTCCGAGAGCTTGAGCTCGACCCCGATCTTTTTGCCGAGCGCGATGACTTCGGCGGCGAGCGACTCCCGCGTTTTCCCGCGGAGGAGATGTGTGCGTTCGGCAGCCGGTTCGTCTTCGCCACGGCGCAGCGCGTCGAGGTATCCGGCAAGCGGCGCTCCGTTTTCCTTCTGGATGAAGTAGTAGGTGAGGATGGCGGCGGAATTGTAGAGATCGTATGCCTCCTGTTGGCCGACGGCGGTTTTCCAGTCGTCGCGCTCCATGGCCATGAGGCGCGCCGGCGGGATGAGGCGGATGCTTCGAGTGTCGCGCGTCTTCCGCCATTTAAGCAGGTAATCGCGCATTCCCGCGCCGGGGTTTTGCAATGTGTAGGTGCCCTGCGCGTACGGGAGTGAAGCGACAAACTCCGCGATGCCTTCGTAAATCCACATCGGCATCCGGCCTTGCCATCGGTCGAGGAGCTGGTGTGTGACTTCGTGCTTTAGGACGAACAGATTCCGCGCGTAGTCGAGGCGCACAATGCCCGCCTTTTCGGTGATGCCGAGATTTGGCAGGAGCACGAGCATGCGGCGCGTTCGTCCGTCGAAATATCCGCCGCTTCCGCCGACTCCACCCGCGCCGCCGTAGCCGCCATCGTCGCGAAACATGGCGACGTTGTAGCGGTCCCGCTCGCCTCCGGCGTGGAGACCGATCGGAATGGCAATCAGCGCGGCACGGGTGGCTTCGAAGGCGCGCGCGATGTCCGTGATGGCACCGTCGGGAAGACGAAGGTCCGCAGTGATGCGAAAGTTTGCGCTCTCATAGGTAAACACTCCGGCATCCTCGCTGCGAAGCCGCACATCGCCCGCTGGAGCCACGGCCTGTGCGGGCCACGGAGCGAGCTGCGCGGGCACGACGAGCGGTCGCTTCCAGTCAGCCCGCCAAGCACGGATTAACTCCGCATCGGCCGGTGAGAGAGCCGCGAGTGGTGCGACAAACGGCGGCTTGCCTTCCGCAGTAAATGTCGCGCGCAATCCATCGGCAGCGCTGAGCTCCGCGGAAAAAGTCCTGCCATCCCTCGTGGTCCACATCCGGCCGGGGTCGGCCGCGAATGCCGCGGCGGCAAGGAGCATGAATGCGGTTGTTTTCATGGAAGCCGCGGACTGCATGCCATGTAGCAGGTCTCCTCCATTTCCTCAAAGCGCATCCGCCGGTCGCGGGCGTGCTCGCTCCAGCTCTCCGTGAAAATCACCTCGCCGCGGGCTGCGTTGAATCCGTTCATGATGCTCGCGTGCGCGAACCCGCCTCGCTGTGGCCAGAGCTTGCGCTCCTCCATGCCGGCGCGCGGAAGCACGGCCGCGGCATCTCCGACGAAGCGCCGCGCAAATTGCGTGTGAATGAAATCGCGCTCCTGACTCCATCGACGGAAAACCACCGGCGGCATCCCCGCCAGAATCGAAGCCCGCGCCTTCGCCCAGTCAAACCTCTGCGCGCGATCCATGCGGAGCGCGCCGACCAGTGCGGCATCATCATAAACCTCGCGCGTCTTTGCGTTCTGCGTGTTGCCAAAACGAATTCCGGCGGCGGCGGCGAGCTCCTCCGTTTCGATGCGAAGGCCGAGGTGCTGCATCGTCATCGCGAGCGCCGACATCCCGCAGTATGCGCGGTCGCCCTGCTGGAGCATGGGGATTCCGCGGATGATTTGATCGCCGTTCTCCGCCTTTTGAACGAGCGACGCAAATGTGCGCGCCTGCTCGTCGCGCTTTTGCGTCCGGCGGTACGGAGCGAGGAGCTGAGTAGCGGCATCCTCGTCACGGAAAAGGCTCAGCTTCACAAAGTACTCCGGCCATACCACAAGCCGCGCCCAGACATCGCCCAGCCTGCCCACACGGCCCGTGTGTTTCAGCAGCGATTTCCCACCGAGCGGCACATCGCGCATTTTTGCCCCGAGCCCCGCGATTCCTGACTCGAGCGCCGATGCCGCCTGCCGATGAGCGGTGAGAAACTCCGGAACACGATTCGCCGCGCCCGCCTGTGCAAAGCCAAACCACGCACCGGCATCGATAAACAGCACGCTGATGGAGCGCAGCTTTCCATCTTCAAAAAATGCAGACGCTCCTTGCGCTTTCACGCCGAACAGTTCGCACGCACCGGACCAGTTGCGGCACGTCATCCGTGTCCCTTCCGGCGCACGCCACTGTCCGAGAAAATTCGGTTCGTCCCACAGCGAGAGCTTGGTCAGCGCATCAGCCGGAAAGCCTGAATCCGCAGCGCGGAGCGGGACCGCCAGCGCCGCGAGCGATGCGAGAAATCCGCGGCGACCGATCGATATCACGGGGCCTTTGAAATCTCGACAACGACGTCGCCCTTCGCCCCATCCTGCACCAGAAACTGCGTCCCTTTATAAACCGCAGGCTGCTTCGCTTTGACGTCTCCGCCTGTGTAAGCACTGACTCCGGCAATCACGCGATTCTTCAGCGGAGCGTCGGATTTCCCGCGCTTCCGATCGTCTGCGGATGAATACGTCACGATGTATTTCGAAACGTGATCGCCGGATTTCTGCGCGATCACTTCCGATGCTGGAACACCAAACACGACCGCGGTCATGTCGAGCCGAAGGGTGCCTTCCTTTCCGGCGACAACCGCCCATTTGCCCTTCATGTCTGCTCCAGGATCAAGGGAGGCGACGGCGAAGTCTTCGAACTGCTGGCCCGCCGCGCCGAAAAATCCGTTTCGAAAAGTCTGCGGAATGGCGAGTGCCACTTGTGCGACGAGACACGCGATGATGACTGATGTGAGCTTGGTCTTCATAATTTGCGGTATGGAACACCGGCAGTTGCGCCCGCCGGATGTCTGTAAGGTAAGCTCCGTCGAAGTCAGGTCAAGAGGCACTTCTAAAGAGACCAGGGATGCGAAATCACACTTTGTGTTCAAGCCTGATCCCGCCACCCACTCTGGTATCGGCAATAAAAAAACCACAGCGAGCCCTACTTTTTCCGTGCCCAAGGCACAAAGGCGCTGACGGTGCGCTGGTATTCGCGGTAGGCGTCGCCTTTGCTTTTCACGGCGTATTCCTCGGTGAGCGGAATGCCCGTCACTTTCCACAAAAAATAGAGCATCAGAAGAGGGCAGAGGATTGTTACCCACCCATGCGGTGAGCCGAGCGCGGTGAGGAAGAACGCCCACCAGATGAGGCTCTCGAAGAAGTAGTTCGGGTGCCGCGAGTATCCCCACAGCCCGGCCTGACAAACGCGGCCCTGGTTGGCGGGGTCGGCTTTGAATCGGGCGAGCTGGCGGTCCGCGAGAGCTTCCCCGCAGAGCGATACGACAGCCAGTGCGAGGCCGGTGATTTCCAGTGCGGAGAGCGCGGGCGCGGGGTTCCACGAGATGACTAGAAAGGGGAGGGAAAAGATGACTACGAGCACGGCCTGCATTTGGAAAAACAGGTAAAACATTCCCGTGCCCGGCCAGCGCGCGCGCAGCGTCTCGTAGCGGGTGTCTTCCACCGGGTGGTGCTTCAAAACG
>JANMGP010000221.1:0-13873 GCA_031374705.1 Verrucomicrobiaceae bacterium
TGGCGAGAGAACGCAGGGCGTCGCATTTCAAAGCTCCGCTCCGCCCGCCCTATCACGCAACTCGCCAGCAATCCGCTGTCACGGTGCGCGCTGCATTCCTCCCCGCCGTAATTTTGCTGCGCGTGCTCAGCCTCATCGGAATCCGGGGAGGCTTCGCGGTGCGCAGGAATGCTGGATCGCTCATTCGCCGCGAGGCTCGGGAGGTTGGTCCAGGGAAGGGTGTTGCTTTGCGCTGTCGCTATGCTGTTTGCGAATCGCAACGGCCTTACGGCTCGCAGAAAAGTCCTTGGAGATGTTGGGCGATCTTCGCCTTAAATGCTTCAAGTTCTCGCCTGTCGAGCGGTCTGCCCTCGGTCTTTTCGATGAGGTGATCGAGGTAGAGTTTGCGCTTTTGCCCACGTCGGCAGCTAACGAGGGTCTGCCGCGCTATGGTGTCCTGTTTTGCGCGGTTTGTGGCGGATGGAAGCGAGCGGTGTGGGCCGCTGATCAACAAGTCGTAGCGCACGAGGCCAGTCACGTAGGCAGATAGCGATGCGTATCCGAGTTCCTGCCATCGCGCCTCGACAATATCCCATATGCGCGATGGAAACATGACGCGCTCTGGCTTTGCGCTGAGCTGCGGTGCAGGGGTGGTATTCCGTGCGAGCGAGCGCATTTCATTCAATCGCTCGATGACTTGCACCAACAGCCCTTGGCGAGGCTGGCCGGGGAAGTAGCGACGCGCAATCTCTGCATCTACGGCGTCCTGCGCAGGTTGTGTATCCTCAGCGATTGCGATGGTAATCGTGTGCGATGCGCCACTTTTTAAGTCGTAGCTGACAAGGTCGAAAACGAACGGCGAAAGCGTGCGGAAACCGAACTCCATCGCGCGCAGACGGAGCGCAGGAGCGAGCATGCCGGGGATGGTGATATTTTTGCGAATGCCTTTGGACATGACGATGTGAGAAGCAAGTTGCGGGCTTAGTTTTGTTTGAAACCTGGGTGCGAGGAGAGCCAGTCGTCAAGTCGCCGCATCGTGCATTTTCCTGCCGAGAACGGCGTATCGGAAGCGTTCTTGATCTGGGAGATCACCGTGCGTCCGATGCCCGAGACGATGGAAAGTTCTGTGGTGTTAAATTGCCGATGCGGGAATTTTTCCGCGAGAAACAGCAACGCGGCGAACGTCGTGGTGTCGTTGAGAGTTTCGTCTTCGTGGCAGATGGTAGCGGCTGAGTTCGGTTTGATTCGTGTCTTCATTTTTTGTGTGGAGGTAGATTAACGCGCCGATTCGGAATGCCGCAACGGGGTGCCTATGGACACATTTTCCAGAGACGGCAGGCAGAAAACCGCGTTTTTCACTCAAAACTCCAAAGGCAGAGCCCCGCGTAAATCCAAACACCGTCAACTTTTTCCGCAGGTCATGGGAGAACGCGAAGAAGCAGTTTGAGAACGTTGGAGAACAAACGCCCCACCGCGGAACCGGGCGGAAAAAATCCGGGTGTAAAGCCCTCCACGTCACGCAGCGCCGGGCATTCAGCACGGCGAGCGAAGACGAACAAACCATACATCCATTGAACAAAATCAAACTCCAAAAACTCGTCACCTCCACCGTCGCACTTCATCGCGAAATCGCGGAAAAGACCGAACAACTCAAACTGCTCAAGGCCACGCTTGTTGATGAGGCACGGCTCCATCCATCCGACCATATCGCGAATGACAAAGGTGGCTCGCGGTGGACTGCCGAGGGCAAAGACGGCTGCATCGCCCGAGTGAGTTTCCCGGTCGCCACGCTCGTTTCGGAAATCGACGCCAAGAGCGACCTTACCGAGCAATGCCAAGCAATTGCAGGCGAGTCGTTTCGCAAGCTCTTCACACCCGTAAAGTTCTATCAACTCGCAGACGACTTCCGCGCCGAGGCCAAAGCACTCCTGCCCGAAGCGAAGGCCGACGAACTCACGAAGCTCTGCGAAAACGAAGCCGCACCGCGTGTGAGCTTCGAGACGGCGAAAGAAAAATCCGCTGCGAAGGGCAAAACGAAGTGAAGACCCGGCGCTTCAAAAACAACATCGGCCCACAAGTCCGCCGACTTCGCTACGCCCAAGGCTGGTCGCAATCCATCTTCGCCGCGAAGCTCCAAATCGCTGGGATGGAAACAGACCGCAGCGGCGTCTCAAAAATCGAAGCCCGCCTCGTCTTCGCGGACGACCGCGCCATGATGTATCTCGCCGAAGTCCTCAAAGTAGAAGTCGGCGAACTATTCCCAAAACACGACCACACCAACCGCCTCCACGACTTCCTCGCACGGCTGGAGACAACGCGGTTTTGATTATGAAAATGCGGCGCAAAGTGTCTTTTCGGAGGCAGATTTCGTGTGACAATTTGTGACAAACTTCGCCCATCGAAACATTTCTATTTGCGCACGAAGATCATTCTTCTCTGATGAATGGCGTCAAACACAAGGTTCTATGAGGCTCCGCACGGGTTCAACTCCCCTCGCCTCCACCATTTTTGAAATAACGGTTCACTCGGACACGGGTTTGGCGCGGCCAACATCGTTTCTGCCAAGTGTTTCCAAGGGTTTTGGAAGGAAACGGTTAATTGCTGGTCGCGCAAAAGGCGGTTCGAGCCAACCTTTTTCAGAAATGTTTTCATTTGTCCTCAGAAACCGTTTTTTCTAGTGTATTTGCCTCAGAAATCCAGTTTCTGAACGGTTCG
Organism: Verrucomicrobiaceae bacterium; assembly: GCA_031374705.1. Classification (GTDB taxonomy): domain Bacteria; phylum Verrucomicrobiota; class Verrucomicrobiia; order Chthoniobacterales; family Chthoniobacteraceae; genus SXWH01. The sequence goes on from JANMGP010000221.1 coordinate 2,695, forward strand.
AGCCGATTGGTTTTCCTCTTCGTAATTGAGGCAATTTTTGCCTCCAATTCAACCTCACGCACCCTATACTGCTTCCCGACTTTTTTCGCAGGAATAACCTCCCGCTTAATCCAATCGCGAACGGCCCCCGCAGTGAACCCCGTCAGCTCGCTCACCTCAGCAACCGTCAGCTCGCTCACCTCAGCAACCGTCAGCAACCGCTCACCTCAGCAACCGTCAGCAACCGCTCACCCTCGCTGCGAGTCAGTTCGTCCTTGAGAGTGCTCGGATTGGCAACCTCAATAATCAGCCAACCATCTCGAAAAAATATCTTCGTGGTATCGGCACCCAAGCGAAGTCGTGCGGAGTTCATAATGGCGTCGATCCGCGCAGATTCTTCGGTGTCGATGCGCTCGCCGTGGAGCCAAGCAGCTCAATCCACCGATGCGATCTGTAGACTCGTAATCACGCCATCACGAATTGGCGCGACGGCGTGGTATCTCTCCGGCACAGCGCGGAGCCATTTGATTGCGAAGTCTTGGAAGCCGAGCACGAGATCGCGGAGGTTGATGTTATCAATTTGGATTTCGTGGGTGGAGAATACGAGGCGCAGCGTTTCCGATTCTTCGCCCTTACGTGGAGGGCAAAGGGCCCGGCGGCACGGTGTTTGTGGTGCTGGTGGAATCGTGGCCGACGGTGCGCATTCCCTGCACGCTGCCACCGCGGCAGGAGGCACAGTCTCGCCACCATTTTTGAGGAACTCGGTGCAAGCGGTGTCGAGTGCCTCCAAATCGCACTGCTCCGCCCCAAATCGTGGGCGCATGGATACTGCGGGTGCGCGGGGAAAATGCGAAGGGCGAGGGTGAGTGGAGCGATGACTTCGAGGTGACGGTGCCTGCGTAGGCGGGCGATACAGCGCCCGGGACGTATTGGGTGCGCGGGATGCCGCCAGAATCGCCCGGCACCCCGCGACGGCGTACGGGGGTCACTCCGTGAGCGACTGTGCCTTTATCCTCGCGAAGTGGCATTGCACGCGCTTTTCGCGGGTGCCTTGGGGATGGGGAGTGAAGGCGGCGGGGCAGCTCTCAAACGGTGTCGCACACTTGGAAAACGTGTCCTTTTTTCATGAAATGCAGCTTGCGGAATCGCGGGGGTTCCGCTCTTTTTACGGAGAACAGTTGCGGGGGCTGAAACGCCTCTGTGCCCGCCTCGCGAAACCACCATCCAATTCTTCTCATGAAGCCTTCTCTCACCCGTTCTGGAACCCGTTCAAACATTCGCATCCTCACGACAGGCGCGGCAAGTCTGCTGGCAGGACTACTTACGGCAAATGGGCAAATCGTGTTGAGCGGCGTCGGGGTGCCAATCGTCGAAACGTTTACCGCTTTGCCAGCGGCCACGAATTGGTCGGTCGGAGCGGCATTCGGCACCAGCAGTGCGACCATTACCGCCGATCCCACCACGGCGGACAACCGGGTCAATGGCGGCGTGACACTCGCGAACACGGCAACCCAGCTTGCTTCTGTAACGGGAGCGTTGGCTGGGACGAATGCCCTTTTCCGGTATTTTACCGATGGATACGTCGGGAGCGACCCGACCGGCGTCGATGCCTCGATCTTAATGGCGCGCATGACGAACAACACCGGCAGCAGTATCGTCACTCTGAACCTCGGATGGGATCTCACCCTCCTCAATAACAGCGTGGCGACGCCTGAGGAACTCCCCGGACACCGGCTCTACTTCAGCCTGAACGGAACTTCGTGGACCGGGATCGGTAACTTCGGATTCGCGGGAGTCGCTGGAGGAGCGGCTACGAGAACGGTCGCTCAAAGCGCCTCCATCACCGTAGGGTCGTGGGCGACCGGCACGCCTGCATACTTGGTTTGGCTCGACGATAATGGCGTAACCAATCCGGACGGTCTCTACACGATTGATAATGTGAGCTTCACCGGCACAGGAGCGTTGCGGCAATTGACGTATAATCTGAGCCACACTGCGGGTGGAGCGCCGAACGGGTCCCTCGCTCTGAGTGCGGGAAACTTTTGGCTGAACGCAGGAAACCCCGCAAGTTTACTGTCGGGTGACGACGCGATCTTCAGCCAGGCGGGAACAGCGACAATCGACGTGCCGGCGAATATCAATGTCGCGACTTTGCGTGCGACTGCCGCGAGCGGCACCTACACCATCGGCGGTGCTGGGAGGATCTCTGGAGCACTTGAAAAATTGAACGCCGGCACTCTGTCGCTGACTTCCGCGAATTCCTTTACGTCCGTTTCGTTCGGCGGCGGAACCATCCGGGTTTCGGCGGCAGGCGCGCTGGGTGCGGGCACCATCACCATGGGAGCCTCGGGCGGCACCCTTGAAAACGCGGCCGATTACACACTGGCAAACGTCCTGGCGGGATCAGGCACTCTTACGAAAACAGGAGCCGGAACACTTACTCTTGGCGGTGCCAACACAAGCACCTCGACGACGATCGCGGCTGGAACTGCCATCCTGACGGGCTCATTCCCGAACAGCCACACGCTCAATGTGAGCAGCGGCGCGGCGATGAGGGTGGACGGCACCGTCGGAACCGGTTCGACGAGCACGATCGCCGGACGCCTTCTCGGCACCGGCACAGTTGCTGGAACGACCACCATATCCAATGGCGGCACTGTGGAGGCTGGCGCGTTTTCCGCCGGCACGCTCACTCTCGATAACCTGACGTTTGGGACCGCCGCGGGGAATACCGCAACCGTCACTGGTTCATTGGCCTCGAGCATCGCCGTCACGGGAGGTCTCGTCCTCAACGGCGGAGCGGGAATGGTCACCATCAATGTGACAGGCAACCCCACGTTGGGGACGTTTCCGGTGATCGACTACGCCGCAGGCATCGGGGGATCGGGATTCGGGGGATTTGTCCTCGGATCCAAGCCGAATCGCGTGATTGCGTCGCTCGTGGATAATACGACCGACGGTCGTGTGGATATTCAGATCACGGCATTCGATCTCCCCGTTTGGAGCGGCGCGTTTGGAAGTGCATGGGTGCTGGGAAGCCAGGGCGCTCCGGAGAATTGGGTGCTGAATTCAAACAACCTTGTTTCCACAAACTTCCAGTTAAACGACAACGTATTGTTCAGTGACAAACCGACTGTGGACCAGACGGTAGCCATCAATGCCGCAGACGTGACGGTGGCCTCACTGACGTTCAATAACGCGACGATCAACTACACCTTTAACGGAAGCCGTGGGATCGCCGGTAATGCAGCCCTGATCAAGTCCGGAGCAGCAACGGTGACCATCACCAACACGAACAGCTTCACCGGTGCCGTGGCAATCAACGCTGGAACCATCAGCGTGCCGACCGTCGCGAATAGCGGTGTGAACAGCCCGCTCGGCAGCGGAACGACCGTCAGCTTCGATGGTGGCGTATTGGCGTTCACCGGTGCCACGGGAACGATCAACCGGGCGGTGACCATCAACGCCAACGGAGGAACCATCCAGACGAACAACATCCTCACACTTTCCGGAGCAATCTCAGGAGCCGGTGCGCTGACCAAGACGGGGACGGGAACTGTGATTTTGACAGGCATTATCGGAGTTAACGCCACCGTAACCGAGGGAACACTGGAGATTGGCGACGGAGCCGTCGCCGGAGGCACCGGGACCATTACCAACAACGCGAACGTCACCTTTAACCGGACAGACACAGTCACGTTTACGAGCAATATCACCGGAACAGGCACTCTGGATAAGAAGGGAACTGGCACAGTGACACTCGGAGGGGCGGCCGTGCCGAATGATTTCACCGGACTTACCAGGGTTCTCGCCGGAACTCTCATCGCCGGCAAGAATGCGGGTGTCGCGGCCTTCGGTGGAGACTTACTGATCGACGGTGGCAATTTCCGATTCGCCGGCAACAATGTCAGCAATCAGATTCCGGACACTGCATCTGTCACGGTGAACAGTGGAACCTTTGGTGACGTCACCGCCGCCGGGACGAATCCGACCAATCCAGGCGCCGCAGAGACGGTGACAAACTTCACGCTCAACGGAGGGAACTTCAGCAGCGGACGTGCTACGTTTGCAACGACGGGCCTTTTCAAAGTAACGGGCGGCGTAGCACTGGCGCATCGCGGCGGCGTCATCTCCGGTAATTCAGTGGAAGTCATCGGCGGATCCATCAACATCGACGGCACATCCACGACAGCCACCAACGAGAGCCAGCTCGATATCGGGCCCGACGGACTCACGCTCGCAAACGGACTCATCAACTTGAACTCCGCAGCGGGTGGCGCTGGAGCAACATCGGTCGGAAGCATCATAAGGCTGCGAGGCCCGCTCACATCGACGGGTGTTTCAAACATCCTCAACATCAAGCCCGCAGCCATGACGGCCGCAGTCGCTCAACTGGATCTGCAAGGAACCGACCGTACTTTTAACATCACGGGTACGCTGAATGTGGGAACACTCGCTGCGCCGCTTCCCATCGTAAACACCCTGGCCGGTTCCCCGGCAGGCATCATAAAGACCGGCCCGGGCGTCCTGCATCTTCCAGGGAATCACACCTACGACGGCACCACCACCATCTCCGGTGGGACCGTCGCCATCGACGGCAATTTGTCCAGTTCATCTGTAACCGTCGATGCGACCGGTGCCCTCAGTGGTAAAGGCAGCACCTCGGGCCCGGTAACAATCAACAACGGCGGCGCGATCGTCGCCGGCTTGAACCGCTCAGGAACGCTCGCTCTCCCGACTCTGACGCTTGGTTCCGCAGCGAGTGACACGTCCTCACTGACATTCTCACGCGGGGCAATTCCGGCAATTATCGATGTGGTCGGAACCGACGGACTGCTCGTGAACAGCGGCCCGAACACGATCTCTCTGAATCTCGAGGGAGCAAATCCAGGCTTGGGGCAGTATCTACTGCTCGACTACGCGGGCACGATCGGCGGCGCAGGAGCCGGATTCGCTGCTTTCAAAAAAGGCACCCTTCCAAATCGCGTCGGTGCGGCCACGATCGAGAATGACACGGTGAACACGGCGATTGTCCTAAACATTACATCGACCCAAGTGCCGTTCTGGACGGGAGCCGCCAGCAGTGAATGGAGTACGTCGATCCTCCCTGCACCGAAGAACTGGGGAATCGTCGGCTCGCCGGGAACGACCACTGATTTCCTCACCGACGACAACGTACTCTTTGACGACACTGCGACGAACACCACGGTCGCACTCACCGCCGGCAATGTTGTGCCGAGCGTTGTGCGATTCAATAACAGCACGAAAAACTACTCGCTCGCCGGTCCCGGATCCATCACTGGCGCAACCACTTTTGTGAAGGATGGCACCGGCCAGTTGTTGCTTGGAGGCAGCCATTCCTTCACGGGCGAAGTGACTTTAAATGCCGGCAGAGTCACCCTCGATACCGTCGCCAACTCCGGCGCAAACAGCCCTCTCGGAGCTGGAACAACCGTGGCGTTTAATGGCGGCACACTGGAATTCACGGGCGCAACGGGCACTACGGATCGCGCAATCACACTAGGGACACTTGGCGGCACCATCAAGACGGATACCATCCTCACCATCGGCGGTCTCATCACGGGAACGGGCAGCCTGACGAAGACTGGAGTCGGGGCGCTGACACTCTCCGGCGTAAATACAAACTTCAACGGCGGCCTGACCATCAGCGGTGGCACGGTGCAATTCGCCGGCACCGACGCGATCGGCGGCACCACCCAGGTGGTGACACTCAACGGCGGCACCTTGGAATACACAGCAGCCGCTACACTAGACTGGGGCGCTGCGGCGCAAACGCGTGTGGTGCAAGCCAACGCAGCGGGCGGAACCATCCGAGTGACCGCGGGTGCTGCTGGAAACGGGCTGGTCCTTACCAGGCCGGGCTCGCTTACTGGGACCGGCCCGCTTATAAAACAAGGAACCGGTCCGCTGAGAATCGTTGGCGACAACGTGGGGCTGTCCGGCAACTGGACTATCGCAGCGGGTGCCATCGATGCCCAGTCCGCCGCCGCTCTCGGAACGGGCACGGTCACGGTGGAAGTCGGAGGTACGCTTGTAACCCGACACGTGGCGGCGCCGGCGAACTATGCACTCCAAAACAACATTACTCTCAATGGCGGTACACTCCAGGTTCGCTCCGGAGACCTTGGTAACTTCGGTGGAAATGTGCACCTTACCGCTCCCTCATTCGCCATCCTGAGCAGCTTTACGTCGGCTGGCTCGATCGCCATGACCATCAGCGGACCACTATCGGGAAATCAACCATTTACCATCCAGGGAATCACTGGCGGGACGAAGGCTCTGATTTTGACGAACCCCGCCAACACGTTCAGCGGGCAATTCATCGTCACCGCGGACCAAGGCCTCACCGCCCAGCCGCCAAGCACAGGAAATCCCCTCGGCACCGGCAGTATCTCGCTCACCAGCGCCCGGCTCGGCTTGCTGGACGACGGAACCGGAAACAACGGCACCATCGCCTACGGCAACAACGTCACCATTGCCGGTACGGCTAAGTCCATCATTGATGTAAACCGCTCGAGCGCGACCTCAACATCAACCGGCAATTCCATTCGGATGGGAAGCCTGACCACGACGAGCCCGACGCTCGACGTCACGGGTGGAAACGGCTACTTCGTAGAGTTTGCCGGACCGGCCAATCTCGGAGCGACGCCGACCATCGACGCCACGACCGGCAACATCTCGTTCACCGGGGGCGTCACTTCCAGTGGACCGCTGATCAAGCAGGGCGCAGGCGCACTCCGATTTGGCGGCGTCAACACTGCGACCCTTGCGGGCAACGTCGATATCCTCGGCGGGACGTTCATCGTGGACGACATCCTCGCCGACACTTCCAACGTGAACGTCGCGTCTGGCGCCTTGAGCGGCTCCGGCACAGTCGCAGGCAATGTCGCCACCACGACCGCCGCTGGAATCATTGCGCCTGGCGACACCACCGGGATTCTGAGCGTGGGCGGAAACGTGGCATTTTTCACGGGTTCGGCATTTAATGTGGACCTCGCGCACGGCCCGGGAGCCGCGCCAGTCGCAGGAAGCACTTATGATCAACTGAGCGTCGGCACCGGCCCGCTCGACGGCACCGTAAATATTACCGGGGCACTCCTCAACATCAACGCGGGCGTCGGAGCGGGCTTTGTCGCGAACGATCTGTTCTTCATCCTCATCAACGACGGAGTGGATGCAGTGACCGGAACGTTCACCAACATCCCTGCCCCCGGAACCCCGTTCGTCGTCTCCGGAGTGCAGTTCGAGATCAGTTACGACGCCAACTCCACATTGGGCACCTTCCACGGCGGAAACGACATCGCGCTCCTCGTGCCGGAGCCCGGAAGCGCCGCGTTGCTGCTTGGCGGTCTCGCCATGCTCGCCGGGCGCCGCCGTCGCAAGTAAGTAAACTACTTTACTCGCGGCTAATAAGGAGCGCCGCCGCGAATCTACTCACCACTATGATTCGAATCCCTGGCCAACCTGGACGTGACCTCTGCGACCCGCACCTCGGTCTCACCCGCCGCGACCTCATCCGTGTCGGCGGCAGTGCGCTGCTCGGTCTCACGCTCGGCTCCGCTCTCTCGCTCAAAGCGCGCACCGTTCCCAACACCGGTGGTGGCGGCTTCGGAAAAGCGAAGCATATCGTGATGGTCTATCTTCAGGGAGGCCCGTCGCATCTCGACCTGTGGGACCCGAAGGAAAACCTGCCGGACAAAATGCGCAGTCCATTTAAGGACATCGCCACCAAGATTCCCGGCACCCGCTTTACTGAACTCCTGCCCGGCCTTGCGAAACTCAATGATCGTTTCACGACGATCCGCTCGATGAGCTACACGCCAAACGGGCTCTTCAATCACACGGCTGCGATTTACCAGCTCATGACGGGATACACGACCGACAAGGTCTCGCCATCCGGCCAGCTCGAACCGCCCAGCCCGAAGGACTTCCCGAATTTTGGCAGCAACATCATTCGCCTCAAGCCGCCCACAGAACCGGTCCTTCCTTTCGTCATGCTCCCCCGCCCTCTTCAGGAATCCAACGTCGTAGGCAAAGGCGGCACGGCGGGATTCCTCGGCAAGGCATTCGATCCATACACGCTCTTCCCTGAGGGCGACGATCTCGACATGACGAAGATGAGCCGCATCAAAGTGGACGACCTCAAGCTCCGTCCCGACGTCTTTGCGCACCGGCTCCAGCGTCGTGCGAAGCTCCGCGATGCCATGGAGCATGCGATGCCTGAAATCGATAAGGCGGTCGCGAACTACCAGCTCGACGAATACTACGACAAAGCCCTCTCGCTCATTACCAACGGCAAAGCGCGCGAAGCGTTTGAGATGGACCGCGAAACCGATCAGATGCGTGAACGCTACGGCATGAACACGTTTGGCCAATCGCTCCTCCTCGCCCGCCGTCTCGTGGAAGCCGGCACACGCGTCGTCGAGGTCATCTGGCCGAAAGTCGCGAACAGCGACAATCACTCATGGGACACCCATGCGGGCCTCACCACACGTCTCCGCGATCAGGCCGCGCCGATGTTTGACAAAGGATTTTCCGCATTCATTGAGGACATGGATTCGCGCGGACTGCTCGAAGAGACGATCGTGGTCGCGCTCGGTGAATTCGGGCGAAGCCCCGAAAAAGGCATCAGCACGAGTGGCAACCAGAACAGCGCCGACGGACGCGACCATTGGCCATATTGCTACACGGCCGCAATCGCCGGAGCGGGCATCAAGCGCGGATACGTCCACGGCGAAAGCGACGCCACAGGAGCCTCGCCAAAAAGCGATCCTGTGCACCCCACGGAGCTTCTCGCGAGCATCTACCACGCATTCGGCATCGACCCGGAAACAATCGTTTACAACCACCTCAACCAACCGCGCGAACTGGTGAAGGCGAAGTATATCCCGGCGATTTTCGCGTAGGCGAAGCGCGATTCGGAATCAGAACACTTGCGTTGCGGCGACTCCCGCCGTAGCCAACACCCATGCCCGAGAAGCGCGCCCGAAAATCCAAAAAAACACCGCCGCCAAAAAAACCGCGTGCTCCACGGCGGCGCAAACTCGATCCCGACGACCCGCATTTCATCCCCGGCATTTACAACTATTGCGACCGCTGGTGCGAGCGCTGCGAGTTCTCCCACCGCTGCTACAATTTTGCTGTAAACGAGCGGTATTTCGGCGACGACCCGGAAGCCCGCGACATGAGCAACCAGAAATTCTGGGACACACTCGAGCGCATTTACGCAGACGCAAAAAAGACCCTCGATAAGTCCCTGACGAAGCTCGCAGGAACGTCCACCATCCCTTCCATCGAAGCCGCAGACGCGCACGAAAAACACGTCGAACGCCGGGCGCGAATCATCGGGCAGAAAGAAACGAAGCTCGCATTGACGTATGCGCACATGGTGGACGAATGGTTTAACAATGAGCTCCGACTCCCGCTCGCGCACGTGCAGGATCTGGAACGCCAGGTGGAGTCCGGCGCGGTGAGTGTGGCAAACGCGAAGGGCGATCTCGTCCGGCTCAACGACTGCGTGGAAATCATCCGCTGGTATCAGCATTTCATTTTCGTAAAATTGGGCCGCGCATTCAGCTCCCTTGTTGAAGAACAGGAAGACCCGGCATTTGCCGCGGAGCGGGATGCAGAGGGAACCGCGAAGGTCGCCCTGATTTCGATCGACCGTTCCATTTCAGCATGGAGCGCGCTGATGGAAATGTTTCCGGAAAAAACGGACACCATTTTGGAAATCCTCGTGTACCTCGACCGCCTGCGAAAGGGAGTAAGCGCAAAATTCCCAAACGCACGAAAGTTCATCCGGCGTGGATTCGACGAGCGACGTTGACTCAATGAAACAGGCACCGCATGCAGCCCCGAATCGGTGAGCGTAGCGACCACACGCTGGTGCGGCCCGTTGCTCGTGCGATGCGATTCGCACAACGTCCAATAATCGTAGCTGACCTCGTCAGCAACCTTGCGGTGACGGCGTAAAAACATGCCCGACTATCCCGGCACCGCCACACCTTGCGCAAGGGGGTCTTCTTCACTACGGCGCTCGCCCTCGGACAGCGACCGTCAGAGAAAAGTTTTTTCGCGAGACCGCGAAGTGCGGAACTCGGGCTAAAGTCGCAGACGACTTCCGCAACCTGCGCAAGCTGGACACCATGGGCGCGGCGCGCGATGCTGGCCGACGAACCATGACCGCCGACACACCCGAGCCCCAGCCGCGCCGAAAGTGGCACCTTCAACGGTGGCTCCTCGCCCTCGTCGCCGCCATGATGGCCTATGGCGCGTGGACCGAATACGCCTTCCGCTCCGCCCTCAAGCAGGCAAGGGCGACGGAGTTGGTTGTGGACTACACCGACCCGGTCGAAATGATTCGGGCGGACTGGAAAAATGCATTCAAGAAAGATACCTGGATGGATGGGGTGAGATACGTGGAGCCCTCGACGGGCGAAGCGTTGGAGCAACACCGCGCTCTCATCCATCGGCTGAATCCAAAGTTTCTGGGAATCGGGAACGCGCAATCGTTGCAAGACCTCTCATCAATTAAAGGCCTCACCCGCCTAACAGAGCTCGGGATCTATAACGGAGGCAGTCTCACAAATATCGACGCGCTCAAAAACCTCACAACGCTGAAAGAAATCAAGCTCTACAAGTGCGCTGCCCTGACAAACGTGGACGGGCTCAAGAACCTCCCGGCGTTGCAGGGTGTCGCGCTAGTCGACTGCACGGGCCTCACGAACGTGGATGGGCTCAAGAACCTCCCTTCACTGCGAGCGGTCAAACTCAGCGGCTGCACGGGGCTCACGAACATGGACGCGCTCAAGGGGCTAACGGCGCTGGAAAGGGTCTACCTAAGCAGATGCACGGGGCTCAAGAATGTGGACGGGCTCATGAACCTTACTGCGCTGAAAGAGCTTGATCTCTACGGCTGCACCGGGCTGACGGAGGAGCAAATCAACGCGCTGAAGGCGGCCCTCCCGAAGACAGACATCGACTCCGACTACTAACCGCCCGCCCGCACGCCACGGGAGCGCTGTGCTACGGGCGGCGGGCGGCGGGCGCGGCTTGAATTGTCGTTGGCCATCACAAAGGACAAGCGCGTCGTGGGAACGACGCCCCCCCGCCCCTGCCGGGCCCGCCCGAAGCCCCCAGGGGGGGGCGGACACCCGCACGTTGCGGCCAAGCGGGGTTA
>JANMGP010000228.1:0-8281 GCA_031374705.1 Verrucomicrobiaceae bacterium
CCTTCACCTCGACCGTGATCTTGCGCGAGAGGTCGCCTCGGGCGACCGCGGTCGTGACCACGGCGATGTTGCGGACCAGGCCGGTGAGGTTGGAAGCCATCGAGTTCACCGAGTCGGTGAGATCCTTCCACGTGCCCGCCACGCCGCCGACCTGCGCCTGCCCGCCCAGCTTGCCCTCGGTGCCGACCTCGCGGGCCACGCGCGTGACTTCCGACGAGAAGCCGTTGAGTTGATCCACCATCGTATTGATGGTCTCCTTCAGCTCCAGAATCTCGCCCTTCACATCGACCGTGATCTTCCGCGACAAATCGCCGCGCGCCACAGCCGTGGTCACCGTTGCGATGTTGCGGACCTGCGCCGTGAGGTTGGTCGCCATCGCGTTCACGGAATCGGTGAGATCCTTCCACGTGCCCGCCACACCCGGCACCACCGCCTGGCCGCCGAGACGTCCGTCGGTACCCACTTCGCGCGCCACGCGCGTTACTTCCGACGCGAAGGACCGGAGCTGGTCCACCATCGTGTTGATGGCCTCCTTGAGCTGCAAAATTTCTCCACGTACATCCACCGTAATCTTCTTGGAGAGATCGCCATTCGCGACGGCAATGGTCACGTCCGCGATGTTGCGAACCTGCGCCGTGAGGTTGCCCGCCATCTGGTTCACCGACTCGGTGAGCTCCTTCCAAACGCCGGACACGCCTTTCACCTTAGCCTGCCCGCCGAGCTTGCCTTCGGTGCCGACCTCGCGCGCCACCCGGGTGACCTCCGATGTGAATACCGACAGCTGCTCGATCATTGTATTGACCAGCTTCGCTGAGCGCAGGAACTCGCCCTTAAGGGAGCGCCCATCCACCTCCAGCTCCATCGACTGCCCGAGATCGCCTTTGGCCACCGCGCCGATCGTTCGCGCAACTTCCGTCGTGGGCCGAACCAGGTCGTCGAGCAAGGTGTTCAGCGAATCCACCTTCTGCGCCCACCCGCCCACCGCGCCCGGCACCGTCATGCGCTGCTGGAGCCGGCCATCCTTTCCCACCGTCACGCTGAGCCGGGCTACTTCGTTCGCGATACGGTCTTCATGGGAAATCGCCTGGTTGAACGCCTCCGCTATTCTGCCCTCCGTCCCCGCCCAATCTGTCGGCAACCGTGCCGAAAAATTCCCATCTCGAAACGCTACTACAGCCGCAAGCAAGGTCCTCGCACGTGCCTCCGCAGAATCGTCTGTCGCGCCGCGGGGGAGTTTCGCCGTCTCGCGGTTCTTGCCGGTTTTACGCGCGTCAGGCGGCACACGAATATCGGACTGGACGGTAGTTGCTTTGATCATGGTTGGAAATGCAGTTCTAAGAGCGTGGGTGAAATACGTGGAGGGAAGGTGAGATGCGTTATTGTCGAAGAAGAGCTCGGTTTTATTGAGGAAACGGGATACGATGGACTTCCGGCGGCGAGTGCCCTCCGCGGGACGGAAGGAGCGGCGGAATACCGAATTTGGCCGGGAATCTGCGGAACGACTGGGCTGAACCGGCGGGCACTTTCGAGCTCCACTTCCCTTCCGTACGACACCGATTCTTGAGGCTGCGGCACGTCGAAAAGAATGCATTTCTGAGTTGGCTCACTGTGCTCATTTGATGAGGACGATGCTGAAGCAATGGGGTAATGACCTACAATGGGGTGTTCACCCCATTGTAAGGCGGTAGCGTGAAACATTTACCGCGCACGAGAGGCACTCGACGGGCGGTGTCACAGGGGCCCTGCGTCAGTGGTTTCCTGTGCTTTTCGTTCGCGCCGCGAGGAGCCGCTGAATGGCCGCCATGAGTTGCGGGATCTTGATCGGTTTCACGAGGTGCTCGGAGAATCCAGCCTCACGGCTCTGGCGGACATCCTCTTCCATGCCGTAGCCGCTCATCGCGATTCCCGGGAGCGGCTGGACGTCCTTGATTCTCCTCATTAATTCGCATCCGGAGGCATCAGGTAATCCGAGGTCGCTGACAAGAATGTCGAAGCTTTCCACCTTCGCGAGCGCGAGCGCGCTGGCGACTGTGTCGGCGGTGGCAACAACGAATCCTTCGTGCGTGAGGAGGGTTTTTAGGGCGCGCGCCGTGTCGGGGTGGTCTTCGACGACGAGGAGGCGCAGGGCCGGAGCCGCTATGCGCTCCGGCTCGGAGGGCTTGTTTCTTTCAACCACTTTCAGCGACTCGCCAGAGACTTCGATGATAAATGTAGCGCCTTTCCCAGCTCCCTCGCTCTCGGCGCGAATACTCCCGCCGTGGAGCTCGATGAGCGCTTTGGAAATCGCGAGGCCGAGGCCGAGGCCGCCGAACTGGCGGGTGATGCGGGCGTCGCCTTGTTCAAACGCATCGAAGATTCGCGGCAGGATATCGGCAGGGATGCCGGCGCCGTTGTCGGTGACACGGATTTCGACGCGCGTGTCCGAGAGCCGCTTGCTTGAAACGTGAATTCGACCGTTTCGCGGCGTGAATTTCACAGCGTTTTTGAGGACGTTCCACACCACCTGCTCGAAGCGCGCAGGGTCGGCGGTGATGAAACCCGCGTCTTCGGATAGGTCGAGCGTGAGTTGAGCCTCCTGCCCGAGCAATTGCGGGCGGCAAATGGAGCACACGTGCAGCACCGCGGCGTTCAGTTCAAGCGGCTCCAGGCGCAGTTCCAGTTTGCCGCTGACAATGCGGTTCACGTCGAGAAGGTCGTCGATGAGCTTGGTCTCCATCTCGATGTTCCGACGAATCATGATAATATCTTCCCGGACGTCCTGACGCAAATTCGGGTCATGTTCCAGTGACGCGACAGTCATCAGCACCGGAGTGAGCGGTGTGCGCAACTCGTGGCTGAGAACGGCGAGGAAGCGGTCTTTGCTACGGTTTGCGGCCTCCGCGGCTTCTTTTGCCTCGCTCAACTTGTCGGCGGCCAGCTTGCTTTCGGTGATGTCAAGGTTGGTTCCTACGACCCATTCCACCTTGCCTTCAAGGTCGGTGCGAACGGTTTCGACCGACAGGATCGTACGTCGTTCGCCGTTGTCGGCGCGCACGATGCGAAACTCAAGGTTGCCGGTCCCCCGGGTCCGTATCAGTTCCTGCAACACCGCCTCCTGCCGAATGAGATCCTCCGGCAGGACGGCATCGGCCCATGTCTGATAAGTTACGCAACCGTTCTCCGTGCGTTCGACGCCATAAATCCGGAACATCTGTGCGTCCCAGCGAACTTCGTTGGTGATTACATTCCATTCCCAAATGCCCACTCCGGTCGCCTCGGTGGCAAGGCGCACCCGCTGCTCGCTGGCGCGCAGTCCTTCTTCTGCCCGCTTCAACTCGATGGTGTCGAAAAACGTCGTGATGGCTCCGGTGACGATGCCCTGCGCGTCCTTTAGCGGGGCAAAATTGACCATGACCGGCAGGAAGTCGCCGTCCGGGCGTTGAATAAAGACCTCCACATTGAACGCCGGAACCCCGGTGCGCAAAACCTCGACAATCGGACTCTGCCAGAGCGGCAGTTCAGTGCCGTCCATCAACCACAGTTTGATCGATCCGCAATGTTTCTCCACGCCGCAGACAGGCTCCCGCCCCCAGAGCTCCGCAGCCCGGCGATTGTAGTGCTGGATCACTGCGTCCCGATCGCACGAAAATACAGCCATTGGTGCCGACTCGAACAGGGTTCGGAAACGTTCGTCGCTCGCACGAAGTTCAGCTTCGCTTTGCTTGCGCCGGGAAATGTCTTCAACCACCGCGATGAGATAGTCGGTTTTGCCGTCGGAAGTCAGCGACGAGCTCACAGTGAGATTGACCCACATCGCGGCACCGTCTTTGCGGACATACCGTTTCTCCATCGTGTAGGATTCGATCTCGCCCGCGAGCAGGCGGTTGAGTTGGGACACATCTGCGTCGAGGTCGTCGGGATGCGTGATATCTTGAAACGTCTTGCTGAGCAGTTCCTCGCGCCCATACCCGGTGATTTCACAAATCCGTGTGTTGATGCGCAACCAACGCCCATCGGGAGCCACATGGGCGATGCCCACCGCAGCGTTCTCAAACGTCCCGCGAAAGCGCTGATTGCTCTCACGCAGAGCAGCCTCCGCAAGCTTTCGGTCGGTAATATCCCGGGCGACTTTTGAGGCACCGATCACTTTGCCTGTGGAATCCTTGACCGGCGACGCCGTCACAGAAACATGAATCAATCGTCCGTCTTTCGTTTGTCGGATCGTCTCGGCGTGCTGCGCTCTCTCCCCGCGGCGAATTTTTGCGAGAATGCGCTTCTCCTCGTCGAGCCGGTCCGGCGGGATGAGCCGCGTAATGGAGGTCCCGATCATCTCTTCAGCCGTGTAGCCGAAGATTTGCGCTGCGCCTTGATTCCAACTGGTAATAATTCCGTTGAGATCCTTGCTGATGATGGCGTCTGCGGACGACGTGATAATCGCAGCCAGCCGGTTGGCTGAGATCTCCGCATCCTTCCGGATGGAGATGTCGCGGATGCTGCACTGAATGACTGACCGACCAGCTTCATTATACAAATTCGCCACCACCTCGACTTCATGCGTCCGGCCATCACTGCTCACCATCGGAAGATCATCGTAACGGGTCTGGCCCGACGCCTTCACCTTGGCGAACATCTCCCGGCTTGCGGACTCGTCTTTAAAAAGACCGATTTGAAACATCTTCTTCCCCAATAACTTCTCGCACGGGTAGCCGAGCATTTGGGTCATGAAGGGATTGGCGTCGATAATGATCTGGGAGTCCGGATCGAGCAGTAACACGCCGTCGTGCGATGCTTCGAAGAGTCTCCGGTAACGCATCTCCGAGGTTTGCAGGGCCGTTACGGCTTGGGTCAATTCGAGCGTCCGCTCCTCCACCCGTTGCTCCAGCGCGGCATTTGCCCGCGTCAATTCTTCCTCGGCCTGCTTGCGGGCGGCAACCTCCCGCTCGAGTTCCTCCGGGCTGCGCATCCTCAGCGCCCCCGGCAAGACTGAGAACAGCGCGGCCACGGTGCCCCATGAGACGACGCCGGTAGCGAGCTTGATCAAGCCTGAGAGCCTGTAGGCAGGCCACCAGAACACAATCGCGTCCATCAAGTGAGTCGTCCCGCAGAGCAGAATGAACGCTCCAAAGAGGAGGAAGATCTTCCGGAAAGGAAGGTCCTTCTTTTGTCGCAGGAAGAACGCGAGAACCAATGGTATCGCGAGATACGCCGCCCAGATGCTCAAGTCGGAAAGGATGTGAAGCCAGCCTTCCGCGGTAGTCCATTTACCGCAAATCCACCGGGGCGGATAGTCGGAGGTGTCGAATAGTTTGGAGAAGAAACCCATCATCATTCCGTGGTTCCCGTTCCACCTACAGGAGCCTTCGGAAATGTCACCAAAAGATCGCGCCCGTCCGGTCCGTAGGTCAGTGCTCCGCCGAACAGCGCCACGATTGCCACCAACTCGTCATTGACCTCCGCATCCATCCCGGCCTGGCGATTTGCCGATTCGTTGTCGCATGAACGGACCATCTGAAAGCACGCATTTCCTCCGCCGGCAAATGCTCTGATGGTGCCCCCGCCCACTGAGAAAAAGTGGTCCGCGATCTCGACCACGAGGACGCTCACAGCCTGCTCGTCGGCGCGGAAACTACAATCGTCGCCATCAAACTCCCATGCCACATCTTTGTCCACCGACATCACCCGCTGTCGGGCCTGACACTGCTCAAATAATGAACTGAGGGATATAGTCCCGGAAGTCTGAATTCTAAAACGCAACCCGAGGCGTAATTGCAATTCCTCAAGACAGCCGATGAGGCTTCTTACCTTGGTGAGCTGCGTGTTTTCTCCCGGTTTGCCCGCGGTATGTTGTGCCAGAATGGTTTGCAGGTCCATCGCAGCCAGACAGTTTCGAACGTCGTGGGAGTGTCGGCGGATGTAGCCATCATGCCGGACGGGTTCGGTGTCTAAATAATTCTGCATGATTTGTCGGGGCACAAGGGACTCGCCCCGAGCGGATACGTCAATGTAAAGATGATGTCTCAACCCGAATAGGCGGCTAATGCCAGAGAATGATATAATGCGTGTGCTTATCACGGCATTGGAGAATATGATCCCGCTTGTCGTGCGATTTTCACGCGCGCTTCGGAGTTTCGCTCAATGGCGAAAAAGCCGCCGCATTCTCACTGCTACGGGGGAGGGGATTCTTCACTCGCAGGCGACGGATGGGCGAGTGGAAAGGGAACCAACAGTTTTGCCCGGAGCGGAAGGCGGCGGGTGGCTATGTCATCGCGCAGGAAGTCACGGATTTCGGCGTGCTGACTCCGGCCGAAGCAGGCGGACGCGCAATGGTAGCGAAGATTCGCGCGCCAGTCGGGGCGGACTCGCCATGAAACCTTGTATTTAAGCCACTTTCAGAGAGAAATTGGCGGAGAGGGAGGGATTTGAACCCTCGATTCTCTTTCAGTGGACATCGGCGGACGACTATGACTGATTATCAGTGACTTACGAATTATGCGGCACTCAAAAACGCTTGACGTTATTCTGAATTTGATTCTGAATGTTTCCACGCCAATCACCCGGCGCACTTATGGCAAGCATCTGGAAAGACACTCGTTCACCGCACTTCGTCGCATGTTTCACCGCGATCACGGGGATGCGTCGCGTTCAATGGAAACGGAGCACCCACACAACGGACCGAAAGACGGCGCGCAAAGTCGCCGATGAATTCGAGGACGCGGCGCAGGGCCGGGCTGATGCGGCGCGCGTTCGCACGTTTCTCGACGGTGTTGCCGACCTCGCCACCAAGCGCGGCTTGCATCACGTTTTCGATGAATTGATGCGCAAGACCACCGGCAGCGGACTCGGCGGAAAGAGCGCGCGGACATTCATCGACGCTTTTCTCGCCCGCACTCGCGGCGAGGTTGCAGCGGCTACGGCTTCAAAATACGAGCGGGTCGGGAAGGGCTTTCTCGATTTCCTCGCAGGCCTCGCCGACCAAGACATTGCGCTTCTCAAACGCGAGGACATCACCCGCTTTCGCGATGCCGAGGCCAAACGCTCATCCGCCTCGACATCCAACGGCTACTTGAAAATCGTCCGCATCTTCTTCGCATCCGCCGAGGCCGACGGACTGCTTGTGCGAAACGAAGCGCGGCTCGTGAAGCTGCTCAAAACCAAAGACGGCGGGCCGGGCCGACGTGCGTTCACTCTCGACGAATTGAAGCGCGTGCTCGCCATCGCAGAGCCGGAATGGCGTTCAATGATTATCACGGGACTCTATACCGGCGCACGGCTTGGCGACATCGCCCGCATGACCTGGCAGGCCGTGGACTTGGAGCAGGGAGTCATCCGTTTCCAGACCCGCAAGACGGGCCGCGCAATGGTCATCCCGATTTGCGACCCCCTCCAAACCCACCTTGAGACGCTCCCCGCCGGAGACAATCCGCGCGAACCACTCCACCCGCGCGCATTCCGCATCGCCAGCGAGCAAGGGCGCACCGGCAGTCTCAGCAATCAATTCGCCGCCATCCTCGCAGAAGCGGGCCTCATTGAAGCACGGAGCCACGCCGCAGCGAAGGACGGCAATGGCCGCGCAGCAAGGCGCACCGCGAGCGAGGTCACGTTCCATTCACTCCGCCACACCGCGACGAGCTGGCTGAAATCGGCGGGCGTATCCGATGCCATCGCGATGGACATCATCGGCCACGACAGCGCGGAAATCTCCCGCCACTACACCCACATCGGCGACTCTGCGAAGCGCGACGCCGTGAACCAGCTCCCAAACGTCGTATAGTTCCGGCTACGAAAGCAGACCCCCAGGGGGGAGGGGGTTCGCGTTTGGAGCCCCCCTCCCCCATTTGCCAATTCATTTCCCCGCTCGGTAAAATTAAACAAAGGCGCTGATGCTCGGCGACGGATTCCGGAGGCCCGAGAGTGCGGGCACACGGACGAGAAAAGAGAAAGAGAGAATCTCTCTTCTTTCCGGCCATCGCGCTCGCCCTGCACCGGCAAGACGCCCCACTGCCGCCGCACGGGTTTTTCCCAGATGAAACGCCTCCCGCGCCTTTCCAGTTCGTCCGTCCATTCACTTCCCCGTAAACGAGACTCGCACGGCACCGATGAGGACAGCCCGTACACCCCGCTCGATATCGCAAACATGACAGGATTCCCGCTGGAGATGTTGGCCCGAGTTCCGCACTTCGCACCCTGCGCGAAAAAACTTTTCTCTGACGGCGTCCGTCCGCGCGGTGGCGGCTTCTCTGGCGGCGTGCGGTTTTTAGCGTTGTAGTGAAGAAGACCCCGTTGCGAAACGCCCTCCAAAGCT
>JANMGP010000243.1:0-11125 GCA_031374705.1 Verrucomicrobiaceae bacterium
GCTTCACCGCAGGCGCGCTCTTTTTTCTCCCCGGCGAAAACCGGCTGTGGGCGGACGTGGCGGCGACGCTCACGCGGAGCACACCATCCGCGGAAGGCGTGGACCCCGCAGGTATCCACGCTTTTCTCGATGCGCTCGCGGCGCAAAAAATGGAAGTGCACAGCTTTATGCTCATGCGGCACGGTCGCGTGGTCGCGGAAGGATGGTGGGCACCGTATGAACGCAGCCTGCGGCACTCGCTTTATTCGCTGAGCAAGAGTTTCACCTCGACCGCGATCGGGCTTCTCGTCGCCGACGGAAAGCTGAAGGTGAACGATAGAATCGCGTCCATTTTTCCCGACGACCTGCCGGCCACCGTGAGCGAGAATCTCGCCGCGGTCCGCGTGAAAGACCTGCTGACCATGTCCGTGGGACACGCGAAGGACCCGACTTTCGAGATGATTAAATCAGAGAACTGGCTGCGCGCCTTTCTCGCGTGGCCGGTCGAGCATTCGCCGGGAACGCAGTTCGTCTATAACAGCGGTGCGACTTACACGCTCTCGGCCATCGTGCAAAAACGCACGGGCAAGTCGGTGCTGGAGTTTTTGCGCGAGCGGCTGTTTGCGCCGCTCGGCATCACCGACGCGACCTGGGAAACCTGCCCTCTCGGAATCTGCACCGGCGGATGGGGGCTCAGTGTGCAGACCGAAGCGCTCGCGAAGATGGCGCAACTCTATCTTCAGCGCGGAGTATGGAACGGGAAGGAAATCCTCCCCGCGAGCTGGGCGGTGGAGGCAACGTCGAAACAAGTGCAGCAGCCGCTCCCGGACAAACCGGCGCGTCCGATCGAAAAGAACGACTGGCTGCAAGGGTACGGCTATCAATTCTGGCGGAGCCAGCACGGTGCGTTCCGTGGCGACGGCGCGTTTGGCCAGTATGCGATCGTCATGCCGGAGCAGGACGCCGTCCTCGCCATCACGGCGGAAATCGGGAATATGCAGGCCGAAATCGATCTCGTTTGGGAGCATCTCATTCCCGCGATGAAACCCGGAGTGGCTGCCGATGCCGCGGCGGACGAAAAACTACGCACGCGCCTCGCCGCTCTTGCCCTCCCGATACCCTCGGGCGTTGCGTCGTCGAATGCAGCGCGGATCTCCGGAAAGACGGTCCGTTTTGAGAAGAACCACCTCGGTATCGAGAGCGCGGCTTTTACATTTGCAGACAACACGTGCGCCGTGACGTTCCGCGATGCGGCGCGCGCGCACCCCATCCCTTGCGGCCTCGGCAAATGGCAGCGGGGCGAGACCGCGCTGCCCGGCACACCGCCGCGGCTGGTCTCCGGCGGCGGCAGACCGGGCGTCGCGCTTCCCGTCTCCAGCGCAGCGGCATGGGTCGATGACTCGACGCTCGCGCTCACCGTCCGCTTTCACGAAACGCCTCACCACGATGTCCTGACGTTCCGCTTCGATGAAAACAAGGTAGAGCTGACCTTCCGTAGCAGCATCAATTCTTCAGGAAAAGACTCGCGGGCCGCACTGCGCGGTATGCTGGGCTGAGTCGTCACGCGTCGGCTGCGCCTAATCATGGCGAATGGCAAAGGTTGTTCCGGCGTTGAAACTCATCCGCCTTTTTACGTTCGGACTTTGGATTGCCGCGGGGAACGCGCCCGGGGCGGAGCTTGTCTTTGAAAAAGACGTGCAGCCGATTTTGAAGCGTCATTGCTGGCACTGCCACGGCGAAGAGCCGAAGTTGCGTGGTGGCGTGGACCTGCGGCTGCGGCGCTTCATGGACAAGGAGCTGGATGGCGGCACTCACGTGCTCGTTGCCGGCGCGCCGGAGAAAAGCGAGATGCTCGCACTCGTCAAAAGCGGTGAGATGCCGGAGAAAGGCAGCAAACTCACGCCGCAGGAGATCGCGATTATCGAGCGATGGATTGCGGGCGGAGCGAAGACGCTGCGTGAAGAACCCGCGGTATTGCCGCCGGGGCCTTTTATCACGGAGGAGGACCGCTCGTATTGGGCGTTCCAGCCGATCGCCCATCCGGCCGTGCCGGTCGCTCCGCCCGAGGCGCGCGTGCGGACTCCAGTGGACGCGTTCCTATTCGCAAAGCTCCAGCCGGCCGGTCTTTCGTTCGCGCCGGATACGGACCGCATCACGCGCATCCACCGAGTGTGGCTGGACCTTCTCGGCATCCCTCCGACGCCGGAGGAGGTCGATGCGTTTGTTGCCGACATGCACCCCGCGGCTTACGAAAAGATGATCGACCGCGCGCTGGCGTCCCCGCTTTACGGCGAACGATGGGGCCGTCATTGGCTCGACACTGCGGGCTATGCCGACACCAACGGAGGCACGGATACGGACGCCAGGCGCGCCCATGCCTGGCACTACCGCGACTATGTCGTGAAGGCGTTTAACGAAGACAAACCGTGGACGGATTTCATCACCGAGCAACTCGCGGGCGATGAGCTGGCAAAGCTGACGCACGAATCGACACGCGCCGGTCTGCCGGATCGTTCGGCGATCGATTTGATCGCGGCGACGGGATTTCTCCGCATGGCGCCGGATCCTACGGGCGATGGCGAGGATAATCCGCTCACGCGCAATCAAGTCATGGCCGACACGGTGAATATCGTCGCTTCGTCGCTGCTCGGAATGACGGTCGCTTGCGCACAGTGCCACGATCATCGCTACGACCCTGTCACGCACACCGACTATCACCGGCTGCGCGCGATCCTTGAGCCTGCGCTGGATTGGAAGAAATGGCAGAACCCGAATGCGCGTCTCGTTTCGCTCTACACCCCGGAGCAACGCGCGGCCGCCGCCGCCATCGAGGAGGAAGCGAAGCAGATCGAAGCCGAGGCTGCGGCGCTGAACGCAAAGCACAAAGACCGCATCTTCGATCAGCGGCTCGCGAAATTGCCCGAGCCCGAGCGTCAGCAATACCGCGACGCCCGTGCCGCCAAGGGCGACAAACGCACGCCGGCGCAAGTGCAGCTCTTTAAAGACAAGCCCGAGCTGAATGTGGACGCGGGCTCGCTCGATTTGTTCGACCCGGCAGCCGACAAGGAAGTGAAGGCGGTGCAGGAAAAGGCGAAGCAAAAACGGGCCGCAAAGCCGCAGGAGGATTTCCTCGCAGGCCTTCTGGAGAGCACAGCGCCACCGCCGCCGACATTCCTCTTTCATCGCGGCGACCATGACCAGCCAAAGGCGCAGGTGCCGCCGGGAGAACTGAGCATCATCGCCGGAGCGCCGGAGATCGCTTCGGACGATCCTTCGCTCCCGACTTCCGGGCGCCGTCTCGCCTACGCCCGATGGCTCACAAGCGGCAGGCATCCGCTCGTCGCCCGTGTGATTGTGAACCGCGTGTGGCATCATCACTTCGGCCACGGCATCGTCGGAACGCCGGGCGATTTTGGGCGTCTCGGCGAACGTCCGACGAACCCCGAATTGCTCGACTGGCTCGCGAGCGACTTCATGGACGGCGGCTGGAAATTGAAGCGGCTCCACAAAACAATCCTTCTCTCCACCGCCTACCGGCAGTCCTCCATCAACGCCGCAGCAAAGGCCGCGGACCCCGAAGGACGCTTGCTCGCGCGCTTCCCCTTGCTCCGTCTCGATGCGGAGACCGTGCGCGATTCCATGCTCGCCGTGTCCGGTCGCATGAACCTCAAAGCGGGCGGCCCACCCGAGCCGGTGGGCATCGACAAGCTCGGCCGCATCGTCATCGGCGACCAGGGCCGAAACGCAAACAGCGAGCCGCTCGACATCATCCGGATCGGCGACCGCGAACTCCGCCGCAGCATCTATATAGAAGTCCGCCGCCGCGCCCCGCACACGATGCTCGACACGTTCGACGCGCCCGTCCTCTCGCCAAACTGCAACGCCCGCGCCATCACCACGGTCGCCCCGCAATCGTTGCTGCTGCTCAACGATTCGTTCGTCGTGGAGCAAAGCGAAGCACTCGCCGCGCAACTCCGCACCATGGCCACCGAGCGCCGGGACCGCGTCATCATCGGCTGGAAGCGCCTCTTTTCCCGCGCCCCCACCGAGCAGGAAATCACAACCGCGCTCGATTTCTGGACCACCCAAATCGCCCTCCAGCCCGCCACGAGCAAAGACCCCAGCCTCGCCGCCGCCGCAAGCCTCTGGCAGGTCCTGCTCGGCTCGAATCGGTTTTTATACGTTGACTAATTATGAGAATTTCACTCGTGGCAGCGCTCCTCCTTCCGCTCATAACGCACGCCGCCGACTGGCCGCAGTTTCGCGGGCCGACGGGGCTGGGTAATACGGACGAGCGCGATTTGCCGCTGAAGTGGGATGGGAAGACGGGCGAGGGAATCGCCTGGCGGGTGGAGTTGCCGAAGAGCGACAATGCGTGGTCGTCGCCGATTGTCGTCGGCGGAAAAGTGATCGTGACTTGCGTGCAAAACGAGCCGCTTTCGCACCGCGTGCTTTGCTTTGATACTGCCAGCGGCAAGCAGCTTTGGGACACCGCCGTGCCGCCGGGACCGTGGATTTTGAAGGACTTGCGCGGCGGCTATGGCGCGCCGACTCCGTGCAGTGACGGGAAGCGCGTGTTTGTTGTGTTTGGCTCGGCGGTGGTCGCCGGGCTGGACCTCGAAGGGAAGCTGTTATGGCGGCGTGAGCTGGAGAAATTTGCGTTCGATGTGGCTCTCGGGGCGAGTCCGATTGTGTTTGGCGACACGGTGATTTTGGGCTGCGACCAGACGGCGAAGACGTCGAGCATCGTGGCTTTTGACGCGGCGAGTGGCGAGACAAAATGGGAGTCGAAGCGCCCGGATATAGGCTTTTCACACAGCACGCCGGTCATCGCGAAAGTCGCGGGCAAACCGCAGATGTTCGTCGCAGCGAGCGGCGCGCTGCAGGGCCTCGACCCGACAAACGGCGAGGTGCTTTGGACGTGCCCCGCGCCCGGCGATGCGGCGTCGCCGGCGTTTGACGGCACGCGTATTTACTCCGACAGCGGTCGCGGCGGAAAGGGCGTGTGTGCGGAGCCGGGCACGGGGAAAATCGAGCCGCTGTGGATTTATCCGCAGATTCCCGAAGGGCTCTCATCGCCGATTATTGCAGGTGGACTCGTGTGGCGGACGCATTCGCCTGAGATCCTGAAAACGATCCGCGCCGCCGACGGCAGGCTCGCGTTTTCTGAGCGACTCGCGGGCATCCCTACTTACGCCAGTCCGTTCGCCACTGCGGATGGGCGCATCTATTTCGCCAGCGCGGGGAAAACCTATGTGGTCAAAGCGGGCGACAAGCTCGAAGTCCTCGCTGTCAACGATGTCGGCGAAGATAACCGTGCCAGCGCTGCCGTGAGCGCCGGGCACATCTACATCCGCGGCAACAAAACGCTTACGTGTATTGGGGCGAAGTGATGCTCACAACTTGCGCATCTCGAGATTCGTAAATTCGACGGTCACACCAGTTTCGGAACGAATGGTGCCGAAGCCTATGTGTGGTCGCCCGGTTTTTTCGTCGTCGGGCAATCGTTGATCGTTAAAGATACTTTTCTCGTTCAGCGTGAGGCCTGCACCTTTTGTTGTTCGGCGAATAATGAATGTGCCGGAATCGGGAAACTCGCACGTGATCGGCTCCGGTATCGTGTCTGTCTTCAATGAATACATGCGCCGAATATCGACACTTTGCGAGCCGTTCAAAAATCCCCACATCCGCACGCTGTTCCACGTTTTTGATGGCGCGGTGTTGTGGATGCCGGTGTGCCGCAGAATGAACCCGATGTTCTTGGTCACCTTTCCCGGTGTTGCCGACGAGAATGCGTAGTTGCCGCGCATTTCGAATTCGTCGGGAATCGTTCCGTCGAAGATCAATTTGGCAGCCTTTCCGTCTCCACGAAGCTGGATGGAACCGGGTTGGATCGTCCATTTGCCAGTGAGCGCAGTCCAGCTCGGGAAGTCTGCGGCAATCGGCAGCGGGGTCCATTTGCCTGTGTCGAGTCCGCGCTCGAAGTTCGCGATTGCGATCTGCGTTTTGATATAGGGCGAGGCAGTTTGTGAGGTCTTATACTTCTCTGCGCAGCGCTGGAGAAAATCGATTGCGTCGTCCCATTTCCCTCCCTTCATCGCATCGCGAGCGGCGAGAAAATCTTTGGCGCCTTCGCCAGCAAGAATTCTGGAGGTTCGGGATACGGTGAAAATATCGGTGCTGGCGCGCTTCATCAAATCGGCTGCAGCGGAGCGCGTGGAGAAAGTTCCCTGCGTGAAATGGGCGTCCGCTTTCTTAAAGTCGCCGGTAAACCAAGCGAAGACGCCGGCCTGCCCGTGTTCGGCGCTGCGTGCTTTCGGGTCCGTGATTTTTGAAAGCGATGTCTCAAAAAAAGAATCGATTTGCTTTTTGATAGCCGGTTCCGCGAAGAGAATTCGCCAGTCAGGGAGGTCGTTTGCGATCGCTTCGAGCGATGATAGAAAAAACTTCGGCACTTGAGTTTCGTATCGTCCAGTGTCCATGCACGCTTTTCCAAAAGTGAGCACATGGCCGGCGCTTCCGCCCCATCTTGGGCGGATGGCGCTGAGGAAAAACTCGTAGGCGTCTGATTGATCAAAATCAGCAGCGACGGACCGGTGCAGCCATTTTTGAAGTTCTGCGATGTCTCCCGATTTGTCGCCCATCGTCACGGTGATCATTGATGCTGCCGCGTATGGTTGGTCCGGGTTTGCCTCCCAGGCGGAAGTCAGCGCTGCTCGCGCTTTTTTGAGGTGTTCGCTGAAGCCGTCCCAGCCATTGTCAGTCACTTTTGCAGCCCAATCGGAACCGCGCGCCCGCCAGGCTAGCTTGATTTCCATACGGCCAATCAGCGTTTGTTTTACCCAAGCAGGCAGGGCCGAATTTTTCAGCACATCTAGAATCGAGTCATCCATGTCCCGCCCTTGGAGTGAACTCACGATTGGGAACAGCATTTTTGCCAATTCGCGACTCTCGTCGTCGTGGTCCTTTTCCGCTCCGACTTGTTTCAACCAACCGAGCAGTATTGCTTTGGTTTCGTCGGCGGGTGTTCGAATCGACATCCGCGTGTAAGCGGATAATCCGATTTCGCCGATATTCTCATTCACGCGTACGGCCTCGTTAAACGCGCTCGAAAACCAAGCATCACCCTCCTTGCCTGTGGCTTTCAGGGCGATGCCCATCCAGCAGAGAAATGCGGGGTCGTTGCAGCCGAGTTCGCTCAATCTCCGACCTTGCAGAATCATTGGCGTAGCGTCTTTTGTCGGCAGCCACGCGAGGTAGTCGGCCATGTCGGTGAGAAACGTGCCTGCATCTGCCGCGTATGCCGCGCCCTTCATTCGCGCTTTCGCTGGCTCGACAATGACTCGAATCAATCGTTGACGCTTGCGGGCCGCGATAGTCTCGAGTTTTTCCGTTTTGTCGGGACCATTCGGAATCGGCAAGATGCCGGTCCCTTTTGCGATGGCTGCGAAATCGAACTCATCAAGCTTTTCGCCCTTCAGTGGAGGGGGAGATTCTTCGTCGCTCAGTTCATCCACTCGCTGCGCAAAAATCAGAGGGCTTGAAGAGGCGAGGATAAAACCAGACAGGATGAGAAAGAGCGGGATCATGGAAGCGTTTGCCTTATTCAAGCAAATGACTTTACGCAAAACGAAAAATACAAGGTAGAGCCCCTCGTCTCACCGATAGCGACGCATCCCACAAAGAAACCGCACGGGGCGGGTTGATACTACTACACTTATGAAAATACTCGCACTCATCGCATTCACTTTCACCGCCGCGGCTGGCGAGTGGACGAACATTTCCGACGCCACCACGGCGACTGTGAAACCCGGTTACGCAGGGCCGACGGCGGGGGTTGTCGCTGACCGGGTGACCGGCGATGTCTTCATGGTGGTGAGCGATCAAGGACTGTGGCGCAGCAGCGATCACGGTGCGACGTTTGCACGCTGCGATGGCGGTGCGATCGGCGGACGCTGCGAGACGGGATGGGCTTTGCAAGCGGACCCGGCGGGCAAGCGGCTCGCGTGCTTCATGATTTACGGCAGTAGCGCGATGACGACCGACGGCGGTGCGACGTGGTCGAAATTCAAAGTCACGCATCTCGACTTTGGCGCAGTCGACTGGGCCGACACCGGAAAGCGTTTGCTCGCCATCCGCCACGAGAGCGGCGGCGTGCTCACGACGAGTGACGACGCAGGTACGACCTGGAAGGACTTGGAAAAAGGATTCGGCGGGTGCGGAGTGCTCGATCGCTCCACCTTCATCGCTACCAAGGAAAAGGAGCAGGGCATTTTCCGCAGCACCGATGCCGGCTTAACCTGGGCGAAAGTGTCCGACGAAAAACCGTTTGCGCCGGTCCCGGTTGTTGTGGATGGCGCTGCATATTGGCCCGCCGGAAAGTCGCTGCTCGTTTCCCGCGACAAAGGCGCGACTTGGACGGCGATGTCCGTGGAAGCCACGCATGGCCCGGTCTTTGGCAAGGACTCCACGCATTTCATCGTCGCTGGAAAAGCAGGAATCTCCGAGACGCTCGACAGTGGCAAGACATGGCAGATCGCTGCGCCGCTGCCCGCTGGCTTCACGACGAATCGCGTCGGCCCGAACTACGCGTGGGATCCGAAAGCGAACATCTTCTACGCCTCCACGATGACGAAACCGACGTTCGCATTTCGGCGGTGATGCCCCGCGCACTCCCGAGCCAACAAACGCGGCGGCATAGGGTTGTCCTGCCGTGAAGCTCTGCTCTCGCCGTCATTTTATCCGCGCCAATTCGTTTGGCCTTGGTTCGCTCGCGCTGGCGACATTGCTGCGCGACGACGGGTTGCTCGCTGCGCCGGTGAAGCCGTTCATCGCGCCGGAGCACTACGATTTGCTGCCAAAGACGCCGCATTTTCCGGCGAAGGCGAAAGCAATGATTTCGCTGTTTATGATCGGCGGTCCGTCGCAGATGGATCTTTTCGACCCGAAGCCGATGCTCACGAAGTATGACGGGCAGAAGTTCCCCGGCGACATCCGCTACGACAATGCAGCGGAGGCCTCATCGAAAGTGCTCGGGAGTCCGTGGAAGTTTTCGCCGCAGGGACAGTGCGGGATGGAGTTGAGCGAACTGCTTCCGCGCCTCGGGGGAATTGCGGACGACATTACGCTTATCCGCTCGATGCACACCGGCGTGAACAACCACGGCCAGTCGATGTTTGCGCTGCACAACGGACGCATTTCCGCAGGGCACCCGACACTCGGAAGCTGGCTCACTTACGGGCTCGGGAGCGAGACGCAGGAGCTGCCCGCTTATGTGGCGCTCACGCATCCGAGCGGGATGCCGCTGCTCCACGGCGACAACTGGTCGAGCGGCTGGCTGCCCTCGATTTTCCAAGGCACGCACGTCCGCCCGACCGAGCCGCGCATTTTGAACCTCGACCCGCCCCCGCATCTCGCTGGCGAGGCGCAGCGCAAGCAGCTCGAACTTTTGCGCACGGTGAATGAAGTGCATCTCGCGGAGCATCCCGGCGAGAGCGATTTGGAAGCGCGCATCGCGAGCTACGGTCTCGCGGCGAAGATGCAGACTGCCGCGAAGGAAGCGTTCGACATCAGCAGCGAGCCGGAGCACATCAAGAAGCTCTACGGCATCGATAAAGACGTGACGCGCGACTATGGCACGCGCTGCCTCATCGCACGGCGAATGGTGGAGCGCGGTGTGCGTTTTGTGCAGGTGTTGAATCTCGGGCAATCGTGGGATCATCACGGCTCAATTCTCGGCGAACTGCCGCGGCGATGCGCAGAAGTGGACCAGCCGTGCGCGGCGTTGATCACGGATTTGAAACAGCGAGGTCTGCTCGATGCGACGGTCGTTCATTGGGGTGGTGAAATGGGACGGCTGCCTGTTTTGCAAAACGATATCGGTCGCGAAAAATGCGGGCGCGATCACAACACTTACGGCTTCTCGACATGGATGGCCGGCGGCGGTTTCCGCGGCGGCTGCGTGTATGGCGAGACGGATGAGTGGGGCCACAAAGCGGTGAAGGATGTGGTGAATCACTACGACTGGCACGCGACGTTGCTCCAGCTTTTCGGACTCGATTGGAAGACCCTCACTTATAAGCGTGCGGCGACCGAACTCTCGCTCCTCAACGGCCAGCCTGCGCGGGTGGTTAAAGAGATTCTGGCGTAGGGCATCTTGACTGCGGCCCGCGACGGTGTATTTATAAATCGCCTTACAGCGATATTACTCCATGCCACGTCTTCCACGTCCTGCTCTCGAAAAGATTGCCGAAAGCTTCCGGGCGCTTTCGGAGGTGACGCGGCTGGGCATTTTGCAGGAGCTCAAGGGCGGGGCAAAGACCGTGAATTCTTTGGTGGAGCTCATGGCTCTTTCCCAGGCCAATGTTTCGAAGCAGCTTCGCATTTTGTTCGATGCGGGATTTCTAGGCCGCGAGCAGCGGGGAAATCAGGTCTTCTACTCCATCAAGGATGAGTCCGTGCTTAAAATCTGCGAACTCGTGTGCGACCGGCTCAACAAACAGGCGCTCGCAAGCCTCGTGAACTACTCGATTTAGCCCGCACACCATGAAGGATTCCTTTGCCGCGCGAGGCGGATTTTGGGTGGTCGGGCAAAGCATCGTGATGATTGCCGTGCTCGCTTCCGGACCGCTCCGAAAGGCCGATTGGAACAGCCGCGCAGGATTTTGGATCGGCGTTTTCCTCATCGTCGCGGGTGCGGTTTTCGGGATTGCCGGAGCATGGACGCTCGGGCGAAATCGCACGCCGTTTCCGCGTCCGGTGGCGGATGCGGAGTTGGTGGAACATGGGATTTACTCGGTCGTGCGGCATCCGCTTTATGCGAGCCTCATTTTCCTGAGTGCGGGATGGGCGCTGATTTGGGCGAACCACGCGGCGGGAGCCGCTGCGTTCGTGATGTTCGTCTTTCTCGATCAAAAAGCGCGCGTGGAAGAAGAATGGCTCTCCGGGGAGTTTCTCGGCTATCGCACCTACGCGGAGCGGGTGCGCAGATTCATCCCCGGGATTTACTAGTACCTACTTGTAAAAGTTCAGAACGTAACGTAATGTTGCGGGATGCCACGTCCTGCAACATCAATCATACTCAGCCACAATGAGCGCCAACAACTCGAATCGCTTTTGCGGCAGCCCAAAGCCCAAGCTCGATACG
>JANMGP010000262.1:0-39518 GCA_031374705.1 Verrucomicrobiaceae bacterium
ACTCTGGCAAATGGAAAAAACGTCCCGCGTTCCAGGTATCCGATCCTTAAGGAAACGCTGAATAAAGCGGGAACCAAATTTTGAAACCGCTAATCTCCGCTTATCTCCGCTTATCTTGGGTGCTTTCCCCCTCAAAATTAGCGAAGATAAGCGGAGATTAGCGGTTTCCTTTTCCAGCCTTCGATTAAATCAGCGTTTCCTTAATACCCGGCGGCAACCATGGTCGGGAACCCTGCGCTCAATCCCGGAGTTCCGGTTCAAGCGCCCGAAACTCCACCCTTTCGCCTACTGCCGCTCCACCTCGTACCACAGCGTCTTAAACTGCGGGCCGATTTCCAATTTCCCATCCACCACCGGGATTTCCTCGCGGCGCTGACCGCTTTCATCCAGCGCCCACGCCTTAAACTTCCCGCCCCCCGGCAGCTCAATCTTCGCCGCCGGCCCCTCGACCAGCACCGGTGCCTTCCCCCAATCGCGCCCCACCGTGGTCTTCTCCGCATTCTTCCACCCCATGTCGGTATTCGCGATATCGCCGGTGGCGGTGATGAGGATGCGGTTGGCGGTGGCGAAGTCTTTTACGTCCATTACTGTGAGTTGGTAGCTGGCCCAGTTTTGGCGGTTGGCACCGGGGGTGATCTGAAAGTGACCGAGATCAAATCTCCCTGCCGCAGGGACTTTGCCTATTGCAAAGACCGTACGATCTGCGGAACCCGAAATCATCTGACTCATCTCCGAATCGTTGGCTCTACTATCCTTGTGAAAGACGGTGCGGAACGACGCAACGCCGTTTTCCCAACTCGCCGGACGGACGCTCCAAGTGATTATGTCAGGCCACGTTTCATTCGTACCGCCTTTCGGTAGATACTCCTGGCGAAGTCCGAGGCTCGGGCCGCCCGTTACAACGCTTGGTGCGTTTGGATTCGCCTTCACAGGGCCGCCCTTCAATACACGATCCAGCGCGGGCACCCTTGCTGCCTCAAATACTGCACCCGGCGCGTGCTTGATGTCGTCGCGCCGAAAACTCACCGCCGCTCCCGGCAGCGTCGCCATTTTCACGGGATGCCTTGCGATGTCGAAGAAGCTGTCGAAGTGCTCCTGCGACCATTTGTCGTTGTGCGAGTAGGCGAAGAGGAAGATGCCGTCCCAATCCTGCAATGCCGCGAACGCCGCCAGTAGCGGGGCCGTCTCGGCCCCGTAAGTATTGGGAGCAGCATGATTATACTCCGTACAAATAAACGGCTTGCCCGCCACGCGCTGTGCGGCGAGCCCCGGCAACGTCCCACCGTCCTTTGCCCCGGCCATCGGCTCGTTTTTGATCGTCCACTTCTCCGGATTCCAATCGCCGCCCTCAAATTGCGGATGATGCCAGTAAGCGTGCGAGTCGATGACATCCATCCCCGCCTGCACATGCCCCGGACTCCAGAACCCCTGCGTCCCCACAATCGGCACCTTCACCCCCAGCTCCTTCTTCAAAAAGTCGCGCATCCCGTTCCAATAAACCGTCTCCGTGTCCCAAATGAACTCCTGCCAGTCGCGCTGCGCCGCTTGCGTCCGGAGTGAGATGGCGGCCTTTTTGAAAAACGGGATACTTCCCAGCTTCTCGTTCGCCGCGACGCCAATGATTCCGCCGGGCCGAAGCGAAACATCAGCAATTGAATACTTGCCGGCAGACATCCCGAATCCCGAGAAACTAATGCGGGCATTCGGGTCGCCGTCCTTTGGAACAAATGTGAACGAATACTGCTTCCATGATGATGTGAGTTGGAGGTCGCGGCTCCACAACACGCCCCATGGTTCGTGTGCCTGCCCTATGGAAATAGACGCCGCAGCGTCTGCACCCGCCTTTGCAAGGAACGAGACCGTGCAGGTCGTGCCTTTTTCCATCTTGATGCCACTTTGGTTGAACTGCACGTGCCAGTTCTGGCTTCCGGTTTTTGAAACGGCGATGGTCGCGTGGGAGATGGCGTCCTTGCTGTTCCAGATGTTTCGTGGCAGCCCTCCGAGGATTCTCACCGCTTCCTCTGCAGGATAAACGCCACCCTCCAATTTCGCCTCCGCGCCCCCGTGCGTTTCGAGCAGCCATGCGAGGTCTTGCTTGTCAAAGTCTGTATCGATCAACTCGGCACCGAGCGGCTGCTCGCCTTTCTTCCATGAAGCATTCAGCTTCTCTTGCGATCCGTATTTCTTCACCAGCCACGCCGTCCACTGCGCGCTGAGATCCTCCGCGTACGGCGCAGGCAAATTGTCCATCTCCCCCGCGAACCACTGGAAGCCCAGCGCGTTCTCGTTATTGATCTCGACCAGCGCCACCGCCGGTTCCGCTGAATACGCGTTGCCCGTGTATTTGTTCACGTGCGAGAGCAGGTCGCGGGCGTAGTCCTTTTGCAGCGCAATCATCGGCGCGTGGTAATTATCCACGCCTTTGTCGAATTGCGGGCTGCCCTTTTTCTCCGCCTTCGGACGGTCGGGGTAAGTGCGCGAAACGTGGAGATTCAAGTCCGCATAAATGCCCTCCTTCTTCAGCGCCGCGATGAAGTAATCGAGCCGGTCGAGCTGCTCCGCATCAAGCGTGCGCCCGTCCTTCGCAAAGATGCCGGCGGGCGCACTGAACATGTCCATGTGGTGAAACCGCACGCAATTGATGCCGAACTTCGCCATCCGCGCCGCGACCTTGTCCGCATCCGCATGAGTCGGGAAGTTCGCCGCGAAGCACATGTTCACCCCGAAGATCCGCAGCCGCTTTTCCCCCGCGAAAAGATGCCCGTCTTTCACGCTCACAAAGCCGTCGCGCCCGGCAGGCTTGTCGTTCAGCCAACTCACGTTCGTGATAGAAGGCGAGGCATCATCCCAAGGAAGCTGAAACGGAAACATATCCGCAGCGGATGCAGCGACGGCGAGCGCGAGGAATGCAGCAATGGTTTTCACGCCGCGAGAGTGACAGTCGCCGCTGAAGCTGTCGAGCGAGCGGGCATGGTCTATGAGCGGGGGCGCACGTGCCACGACGCTCCGGGAGGCTGGATTAGTGTCCTGAATCCCGGCGTTGCGCTGTTACCTCGGGCGTGGTTTGTATCCTCTTGATACGAACCTTCTCCCCCGCCCAATCTTTCGCACCATTATGAAACACAAAATCCTGCTTCTCGCTCTCACATTGCTGATGCCGCTCGGCGGGCTCGGCGCTGCCGAGAAATCCAAGCCCAACATCCTCCACATCCACGCCGACGACCATCGCGCCGATGGCCTTCATGCGCTGGGCACTTCGTTGCTCGTCACTCCGAATCTCGACACGCTTGTCGAGCGGGGCATGACCTTCACTCATTGCTACACGATGGGCTCGATGATTGGTGCGGTCTGCACGCCGAGTCGAACGATGATGCTCACCGGACGCTCCTGGTTGCGCATCCCTGCGTCGCCTGCCGCGACTGCCAATGCGAAGGATCCCTCGACGTTTTTGCCGCGCGTCATTCAGGCCGCAGGCTATCAGACTCGGCACATGGGGAAGTATGGCAACGGCTTCCCGGCAGGGTTGCAGGCGTTTGAGACCACTATTCGGGACGATGCCGGCGGTAAGGCTCCGGAAAATGATCGTGCGCATTGCAGTCAGCGTCTCGCCGACAGCACGATTGAATTCCTGAAAAAGCGCGCCGCTGAAAAGGAGACCAAGCCGTTCTACATCTACATCGCTCCGCCTGTCCCGCACGACCCGCGCTCCGCGGAGGACCAGTTTCACAAGCTCTACGACCCTGCGAAAATCACGCTCTCGCCCGCCTTCCTGCCGCTGCATCCGTTTGACAATGGCGAGATGGCGGTGCGCGACGAGAAGCTCGCACCATGGCCGCGCACGCCGGAGGATACAAAGCAGCAGACTGCCGATTACTATGCGTGCGTCACCGGACTCGACCATCACATCGGGCGCATCTTCGCGGAGCTGAAAGCCAGCGGGCAGTGGGAAAATACCATCATCATTTTCAGCGGCGACAACGGTCTCTCGCTCGGCGAGCACGGTCTTTTTGGAAAACAAAACCTCTACGAATTTGGCGGCCTGCACGTCCCGCTCGTCATGGCCGGGCCGGGAATCTCGAAGGGTAAAAGCGACGCGCTTGTTTATCTCATGGACTTGTTCCCGACGTTCGCTGAGCTCGCCGGGGCGACGCTCCCCGATGGCGTGGAGGGCAAAAGCGTCGTCCCGATTCTCGCCGGGAAGGAAACGAAAGTCCGCGATGTGCTCTACACTGCGTATCGCAACTGCCAGCGCGCCATTCGCGACGATCGCTGGAAACTCATCCGCTACCCGCTCGTGGACCGCACGCAGCTTTTCGATCTCAGCACCGACCCGCATGAGTTGACGAACCTCGCCGACAAGCCCGGGCACGCTGCAAAGATTGCGGAACTGACGGCGCTGCTCGCGAAGGAAATGGCGGCTCATGCGGATACCGTTCCGCTCACGGTCACCAGTCCCGTACCCGCCGAGTGGACTCCGCCGGCATCCGGTGACAAGCCGCCGCGACGCGCGGCACAGAAAGCTCAACAGTAAAAAGCGCTCGTGAAAAACCAAGTTGCCGCCACAATCCTTCTCTCTGTCCTGTGGACCGCCACACCTGCGTTGGCCGAGCCCGCAGCGCCCGCGAACTAGCCCGCAGCCGGAGCCGCACCAGCCAGGGCTGACGACAAAGCAAAGGCCGATGCGAAAAAGAACGACCGCGCCCTCCACGGGTGGTGTGATTAAAAGTGAAATCGCGAGCAATGCACGCCGAAGGCTCTGGAGTGCTGCGAGAATCGCAGCTTTGAGCGACAGCACAGACAGAGGACGCGCCAAAGAGCGGTGATGCTCACCGCAGTCCAGAGCCTTCGGCTTCCATTGTCCGAAGGCTCTCCGAGATGGACCACTTTTAATCACCCCCGCGCACAAACTCCGAAGGCCGCCGGACCGCACGCTCCCAAAGTGGAACCCGCCGCCGCGACCGCAAAACGGCCTCAAGTCGGTTTCTTCTGCGATGACTCGATCCACTCACCGCTGGCGCTCCGCGTCCACTTCTTCGGGACACCATCGAAGGTCATCTCTGTCCCAGCCGCGTGGTCAACAAACTCAAGCAGCTCTGGTGCGAACCAGAGCGTGTCTGTCCGTCCGTCGAAGTGAACATTCAGGGCCCAGTCACCGGCAAGCTGGCCGACGACCGCCACGCCAGTAACCGAGGGCGTGGTCTCTCCGTAAACCTGACCGACCTGGCCAGCCACTCCCAACGTTTCGGTGTCCGGCGTCGAACGCACTCGGACGTTGTCGCCGAAGCTAAGGTTTGATGTGCGTTGCATTCGCGTGCTCGAAGTGGCCTGAATTACTTTGAGTGTGGTTCATTGTTGCACCCTTCACTCCAGTCGCAGAGCTTGCTTTTTGGCTTCATCGCTCATCCATTTCGCCGCCGTCTTCTGCAAATGCAGTGGATTCGCTTGCGCGATAACCGTGCCGCAGTCCAAGCATGCCGTAGCAACCCCATCGAGTGAAACGTGCGGAACGTCTCCGAAGGTGAACCTGAACACTGGCTCTGGAACACTAAACCACGAATCGGCCATCTTTCCTTCAAGAAGCCGCTCGGATCCACAGCACGGGCACTTTGAAATCGTGGGCATGGTTTGCTATGAGTTCGCTAACATCTTACTCTCCCGCAAACGAGGAGGGTGTTGTTGGCATATGTAGTTCGCATATTGGTTTTTGGGTTTGCAGATGCCGAGAGGAGCACGACGAGGCTTCTCTGTCGGGATTTCTTTGAGTGTGGTTCATTGTTGCGACCCCTGATGGCACCGGGGCTTCGCCCGGATGCCTTCAGAAAAGTTTAGGCGGCGGGGCTGTCATCGGTGTGAGGTTTCGGTTTTGTGACTTCCTTCTCGGTCACGATTTTGCCCAGAAGCTCTTGGTGTGCATGTTCGCTGTCCCTCTGCGCCCTCAGCGCCACATTCCCAACGTGACGAAGGACCTTGCATATCTCCTCTGTCGCTTCACTTGCTCTCTTGAGATGTGCTACTGAGTCCTTGATCTCGCTCGCGGCGAGTTCAACGACCTCACTGGTCTGTTCAGCAATCCTCTCCAAGTGCCGAGGCATTGAGCTGCCAGCCCGGATAACAGTGTCTAAAGCTTTGCTGAACTTCTTTGCTTCTTCCAATCTTTCGCTCGCCTCGCGTGCCTTTGCTCGTGCTTCTCGCACAGCAATCACCGCACAAACCACGGAGACTACTAATGAAAAGACCGCCACTACTGCATTTGGGTCTTCTAGCAATTTCTTGATAAGTGCGGGCATAATGTGCGAGCGGCGCCTAACGACTGGATCACGAACAAATCCGTTTGTTTGTACTCCACCTTTATAGGCGACAGGTTTGTTGGACTGTTACGGGACTGGGCGGTCATGGGCGTGGATTTACGCTCATATGGCGGGATCTGGCAACGGTTTTGTCGGCTTTGCGCGCATGGCGTGGCAAATTTTACTGATTCACCCTCTTTTAGTGAAAAACAGAGCAAACAGGGCTTGCCAACCGCCCTCTTTTATTACAGAACCGCCATGTCGCCATGGCTCCTGCCCTTCCAACATCCGACAAATTGCTCCGGTCGCGTCTCGCGTGGATATTTCCCTGCTTTATTAAGGGCGCTGAAGTGTCGATTCATAAGTCCCTCAGCCGCAGCCGCGGCACCGTAACGTCAAATGACATTTTGGGGGGATCAAATGACATTTTCCGGGGATCAAATGACTGTTTGCCCCGATCAAATGGCTCGATGGAGGGATCAAGCGATGGTACGGAGGGATCAAGTCGCCCGATGAGCCGATCAAGTCACCGGGCGGGGGCATCAACCGACTGCTTGCGTGGCTCAAGTGACCAGATGCGACAATCAACCCGCTTTTTGCCCCCATCAAATCATTTTGCGGGCAGCCCCGGTCGCAAAGCCGATGCGCCGGGCCTCACCATTCCTTTCATCGGTAACTAAACAACAAACACACACATCCTATGGAATACTGGCAATCAATCCTCGAACGCGCAAATGCAACCGCCGCCGTCTGGCTGCAATACTTCTCCACTTTAAAGCTGGGCGCGGTCGGGCTCACGCAATTTAACGGGTTCAAAGATGCACTTCCGGGGCTCGCGCAGGTGCGTGATAACAATGTGCAGTCGGTGGATAACGCGCGGCAGGCGAAGGAGTTTTCGTGGCTGGAGCTGCGCCTCATCTCGCTGAAAGTCCCGAAGATCATCGAAGGCGTCATCGACCCCGGCAGCGGTCTGCTCGACGACCTCGATAAAGTCTATGGCGTCACCCCGTGGTCGCCGGATAAGACCACGAAACGCTGCGGCCTGCTCGGCCCCGTTTGGGAAGCTGCCGACGCATTTCAGATCGCCCAAAGCCCGGCGCGCCCCGTCATCGTGCGCAAAGGCGTGAATCATGACGCATTCATGTCGAAAATCGCGGCGTATTTTCCGCTCGCGAATTCGGTGGGAACCGCCGAATTCCATCTCGAAGAAGCGCGCCACGCCCTGCGCACCGCCGCGCGAAACGTCGAGGTCCTCTGCATCCGCTTTCTCAGAGCCGCGCTCGGGCTCAGCGACCCCGGCTCGGCGGAAGAGCAGGCGCTCCAAAGCATCCCCACCACGACCACATCGGACCTGCCCGAGACGCTCGGCATCAAGTTCTTCACCCAGGGCGGCACGAACGGCCTGCAACTGCTCATCCAATACGAACCCTACCAACTCGAAGCGGGCGAGACGGCCACGCTCGAATGGATGGTGGTGGATACCGATGTGAGCTTCAGCCACAGCATGGCGTATGATGCGAGCGGCAACGCGATAGGGCCATTTACCGTGGGCCAGACAATCCGCGTCCGCACCTCGGTGACCAACACGCACGGCACACGAACCGGCGGAGTCCGCCAGCTCACGCTCATCACGCCGCCGGAGTAGGTGGGGCGGATCAAGGGAGAAAGCCCTTGGCCGAAACCGGACGCCTGCTACACGAGGGAAATGCGCCCGCAGAAACTCACACTCAAATACGCTGAACGAGCGATGGCGCAGCTCTCCGTACCACCCATGATGCGACCGGACGCACCGCGGTGAGATAGAATCGTTTGCGCCGTTTCTTCTGATGTTTTTATGGTTTAACAAACGAATACCTTCGGCAGGTGCGATAGCGAATCTTGCAGAATGGGAGCGGACATGTCCCGATTGCGGCGTGGAGAGCGGCGAATTGCATGAGTTGTTTTGCACGACGGAGTGTTGCCCATTTTGCTGCGGACAGTTGAGTTGCTGTAGCTGCATGGTTGAGGTTCTCGGTCTAAATAGCGAGGAGCGCAAAGCGATGGAGGAATACCGCGATGACAGCGTCGAACCGGTGCGGGGCATTATGGAACGCTGGGAGGCGGCGCTTGAGGAAAAAGAACGAATTCCTTTCCAATCTGTGCCTTTGGGCATATCTCCAGAGAGCCTCATACTCGCGGCAGGGCGTGGAAAATTGTCTTTCGTTCGTGCACTGCTCGCCGAAGGTGTTCCGTTGGATGCGACCAACGAGGTAGGTTATACCGCTCTCATGTCTGCGGCCCGCAGCTATCGTCTTGAGGTGCTTGCATTTCTTTTGAACTCGGGAGCGGACGTCCATCATCGCGACATTTACGGACATACGCCTTTGCATTGCGCAGTGGGAACACCATCCTTCGAGGCACCCTCCGCAGCAGCAATCCAAGCAGAGTGCGTCTGCTTGCTGCTTAAACACGGAGCGGTTCCGGACGCGAGAGATCTCGGCGGAGGCACGCCGCTGATGGATGCCGCTTGGTTCGGGTGCGCGCCGAGCGTCGAATGTTTGCTGCGTGCCGGAGCGAATCCTGCGCTGCACGACGAGCGTGGTCGCAGAGCACACGATCTAGCGAAAGAGCGAGGTCATGAAGAAATCGCGAGCCTTCTCGAACGGCTGTGACAGACTGCGCTAAAAGTAATCTTCCACATTATGAAACCCATCATCGCCTTAATCGCCGTCCTGTTTTCCATGCTGCCGTGCGGCGTTGCGGCGGAGGAGCGCCCGCAGAAGCGCGGAGGCTTTGGATATCCGCCGACGATGGAGGGGGCGAAGGTGGAGACTTACAAGAAGGTCGGCGACACGGAGCTGAAGGTGTGGGTTTTCCCGCCGAAGGATGCCGCGGGGCCGCGACCGGCGATTGCGTTTTTCTTTGGCGGGGGATGGACGTCGGGTTCGCCGGCGCAGTTTGAGCGTCAGTGCCGCCACTTCGCAGAGCGGGGGATGGTGGCCATCACGGCAGACTATCGCGTGGCGTCGCGCCAGAAAGCGAAGCCCGTGCAGTGCGTGGCCGATGCGAAATCGTGCATCCGCTGGGTGCGCGCGAATGCGGAGCGGCTGGGGATTGATCCGGAGCGGATCGTGGCGGCGGGCGGCTCGGCAGGCGGTCATCTCGCAGCGGCGACGGCGACGCTGCCCGGCCTGGAGGAGGCGGGCGAGGATGTGAAGGTGAGTTCGCAGCCGAATGCGCTGGTTCTTTTCAACCCATGCGTGGTGACGGCGCCGATGGAGGGCGTGGATTTCCGCGGGTTTGCGAGTAATTCGACGGCGGAGAAGGTGGGCTGCGAGCCGGCGGCGCTCTCGCCGATTCATCATGTGAAGGAAGGGCTCCCGCCAACGCTCATCATGCACGGCAAGGCGGATACGACGGTGCCGTTTGTGACGGTGGAGGCGTTTGCGGAGCGGATGAAGAAAGCGGGCAATCGCTGCGAGCTGATTGGCTACGAGGGCCAGCAGCACGGGTTCTTCAACGGAGCAGGCTTCGACGATACGCTGAAGGCGGCGGATGCGTTTCTGGTATCGCTGAAGTATCTGCCGGCGGGGAAATGACGCGCCGGATTACCTTCGAAACGGCGATGATGGCCCGCGAAAGGCGCGAAACCATCGACTTGCGCTGCGGTTCCAACTAACCCGCATTTCTCACAGGCAGAATGTTTGGAGTTCCGGCTTTAGCCGGGTCCGAAGGCAGCAAAAAGAGTGTGCGCGAAGCCGCCTAAAGGCGGAACTCCAAACGCGCACGTTCTCGACACCCTTCTGTTTTCGCGGCCTTTCGCGCCTTTCGCGGGCTCCAATCGCGCATTTAGGATTACTCGACGGTGACGCTCTTGGCCAGGTTCCGCGGTTTATCCACGTCGCAGCCGAGTTTGACGGCGGTGTGGTAGGCGAGGAGCTGGAGGGGGATTGCGGTGAGGATGGGCGAGAGATAGTCGGGGCATTCGGGGATGGTGATGATGTCGTCGGCGACGCGGCGCAGGGCTTCTTCGTGGCCTTCGGTGCCGATGGCGATGATGGGGCCTTTGCGGGCGCGGACTTCCTCGATGTTGCTCACGTTTTTCTCGAAGACGGAATCGGCAGGCGCGATGACGACGGTCGGTAGTTCGGGGGTGATGAGGGCGATGATGCCGTGCTTTAGCTCCGCGCTGGGATGGCCGCTGGCGTGGATGTAGCTGACTTCTTTCATCTTCAGCGCGCCTTCGAGGGCGGTGGGGTAATTGAACTGCCGGCCAAGGAACATCATGGCTTGCGAGCCGGCGTATTTTTCGGCGATGCGGCGGATGTGTTCGTTGAGGGCGAGGATGCGTGTGATTTTGCCGGGAAGGGCTTCAAGCTCGTCGATAATGCGCAGGCCCTCGGTGGTGCTGAGGTGGCGAATGCGGCCGAGCAGAAACGCGATGAGGGTGAGGATGGTGACTTGGGAGGTGAATGATTTTGTGGCGGCGACGCCGATTTCCGGCCCGGCGTGCATGTAGGCTCCGCCGTCGCTTTCACGGGCGATGGTGCTGGCGACGTTGTTGCAAATGCCAAGGACTTTGAGCCCCTTGCGCTTGGCTTCGCGGAGGGCGGCGAGGGTATCGGCCGTCTCGCCGCTTTGGCTGACGCAGAAGACGAGCGTGTTCTTTGGCAACGGGAGCTGCCGGTAGCGGAACTCGCTGGCAAACTCGACCTCCACGGGGATGTGGGCGAGTGCCTCGATGATGTATTCGCCACACATGGCCGCATGCGCCGCGGTGCCGCAGCCGGTGAGGATGATGCGGTCGATATTGCGAAGCTCCGCGGGCGTCATGCCGAGGCCGCCGAGCTTTGCGGTGGCTTCCTCGCGGGAAAGACGGCCGCGCATGGCGTCGCGGATGGTCTCGGGCTGCTCGAAGATTTCCTTGAGCATGTAGTGGGGGTAATTGCCGAGGCTCACGTCTTCCGCGGAAAACTCGACCTTCGTCACTTCATATCCGCTCGCGCCGCCGAGCAGCGACGTGATTTCAAAATCATCCGGCCCGAGAACCGCGATGTCGAAATCCTTCAAATAAACAGCCTGCTGCGTGTGCGCGACGATGGCGCTGACGTCGCTGGCGAAAAAGTTTTCCCCTTTTCCCACGCCGAGCACGAGCGGCGAGCCGCGCCGTGCACCGACGATGACATCCGGCGCATCGGCGTGCATGACGATAATGCCGTACGTGCCGACGACCCGTGTGAGTGCTTCGCGGAGCGCCATGACGAGCCTGGCGCTGCCGGGTTCGCCGGACAGTGCGTCGTAGTGTTTGCCGATGAGGTGTGCGAGGACTTCGGTGTCGGTCTGGCCTTTGAACTCATGGCCCTCGCCTGCGAGCTCGTCGCGGAGCGGGCCGTAGTTTTCGATGACGCCGTTGTGGCAGAGAAAGAGGCGTCCGCTTTTGTCGCTGTGGGGATGCGCGTTGTCATCGGTGACCCCGCCGTGTGTGGCCCAGCGGGTGTGCGAGATGCCGACGTGTCCGGCAACCGGCGACTCGGCGATGAGCGCGGCGAGGTTCGCGATGCGTCCGACTTTCTTGCGCACCTGGATCCGCCCGTCCGCCAGCGTGGCGACGCCCGCTGAATCGTACCCGCGATATTCCAGCCTCCGCAATCCGTCGAGCAACACAGGCACCGCTTCGTTCTTTCCGATGTATCCAACAATTCCGCACATAAGACTGCGGACCTAAGCGGTTCGCGTGCCATCGTTCAACGCCGACATCATGGAATCTCGTCCGCTGGAGCGTCAGACGGTGACACGTTGCGCGCCGCAGTAGCAGTTGAACGAGCGCTCTTTGAGGAAGGCGACGAGTGTCTGCCCGGCGGCGCGCGAGAGCTCCACTGCGAGGGAACTGGGCGCGCCGATGGCTGCGATGATTGCGATGCGGGCGGCGAGGGCTTTTTGCGCCATCTCAAACGAGACGCGTCCGCTGAGCATGAGCACGTGGTCCGTGAGCGGCATGCGGCCTTCGAGCAACGCCCAGCCGAGGAGCTTGTCGAGGGCGTTGTGGCGGCCGACATCCTCGCGGGTGGCGAGTAATTCGCCCGCGGTGGAAAAGAGCGCGCAAGCGTGCAAGCCTCCCGTGCGGCGGAAGACGGGCTGGTTTTCCGCAAGGCGCGCCGGGAGCGTGTGGAGCACGGCAGCCGGGACCAGGGCGGGGGAGGTGACTTCGGGAAAATCGCGCAGGACTTGGTCAATGTTCGCGACGCCGCAGAGGCCGCAACTGGAGTTGGAAAGCACGGCGCGGCGGTGCCTGGCGGCGTCGAACGCGGCAGGGCTGCGGAGCATCACATCGACCATCGCGACCCGGTCGCCCGGCTGCGCGACGATTTCCACGACATCCTCGGAGGTGCGGATGATTCCTTCGCTGAGCAGCCATCCGGCTGCGAGCTCGCGGTCGAGCCCCGGAGTGCGCATGGCCACGGCGAGCAGTTCACCTTCCACACGGATTTCGAGCGGGGATTCGTCCGGGACTTCATCGGGCCGCCTTTCGAGCGGCTGGCCGTTTTCGAACCGGAGAATTTCCAGCGTCATGGTCCGCGTGGACTATCGCTGGAAATTGAGCGCCG
The DNA here is from genome assembly GCA_031374705.1 of Verrucomicrobiaceae bacterium. Taxonomy (GTDB): domain Bacteria; phylum Verrucomicrobiota; class Verrucomicrobiia; order Chthoniobacterales; family Chthoniobacteraceae; genus SXWH01. The sequence goes on from JANMGP010000262.1 coordinate 12,872, forward strand.
CGCTGATGAAGCCCTTGAATAGCGCGTGCGGCTGGTTGGGCTTGCTCTGAAATTCCGGGTGATACTGGCAGGCCAGATACCACGGATGGTCCCGCAGCTCGATGAGTTCCACAAGGTCGCCCTCGGGTGATGTGCCGGCGATGGTGAAGCCCGCAGCCTCCATCTGCGCGCGGTAGTCCTGATTGAATTCGTAACGGTGACGGTGACGCTCGCGGATCGCGGGTGCATTGTATGCGGCCATCGCCCGCGTGCCTTCCTTGATGACGGTCGGCCACGTACCGAGCCGCATATTCGCGCCTTTGCCCTTCAGTTCGCGTTGGCCGGGCAGGAGGTGGATGACGGGATGCGGCGATTTCTTGTCGAACTCAGTGCTGTTCGCCTTTTCAAGCCCGAGCACATTCCGCGCAAACTCGATCGTCGCAATCTGCATTCCGAGACAGAGGCCGAGGTAGGGCACTTTGCTTTCGCGGGCAAATTGGGCAGCGCGAATTTTACCCTCCGTGCCGCGCTCGCCGAAGCCGCCGGGCACCAGCACTCCGGCGACATCGTGCAGATGAAGTGCGGGGTTTTCCTTTTCCAAAATCTCCGCATCCACTTCTTCGATCTCGATTTCGCAATCGAGTGCCGCACCTGCGTGGCGCAGGGATTCGAAGATGCTTTTGTAGGCGTCCCGATGTTCCAGATATTTGCCGACAATCGCGATGCGCACGCGCTTGTTCGGATTCACGACACGGGCCACGAATTGTTCCCAGTCGGCCATATTCGCAGGAGGAACGCTGAGTCCGAGCCGCTTGACGACGACCTCGTCGAGCTGCTCCTGCTGAAGCATCAGCGGCGCGCGGTAGATGGTGTCTTCGATGTCGCGGCCTTCGATTACCGCGTCGAGCGGGACGTTGCAGTAGGTTGAAAGCTTCTGTCTCACGTCCAGCGGCAGCGCATGTTCCGTGCGGCAGAGAAGGATGTCCGGATGCAGACCGATTTCGCGCAGCTTCGCGATGCTTTGCTGGCTGGGCTTTGTCTTCAGCTCGCCTGCGGCTTTGATGAAAGGCACGAGAGTCACGTGCATGATGAGCACGTTTTCGTCGCCCACATCCTGAATGAATTGCCGGATTGCTTCGAGGAACGGCAGTCCTTCGATGTCGCCGACGGTGCCGCCGATTTCCGTGATGAGCACATCGCAGGGCTGCTCCTGGCCGAGTGCGAGGATCCGGCGTTTGATTTCGTCGGTCACGTGAGGGATGACCTGCACGGTCTTGCCGAGGTACTTGCCCTTGCGCTCATTTTTTATGACCGACTCGTAAACCTGGCCGCTGGACGAGCTATTGGCCTGCGTGAGCACGCCGCGGGTGAAGCGCTCGTAGTGACCGAGGTCCAGGTCGCACTCCGCACCGTCGTCGAGCACATACACCTCGCCGTGTTCGAACGGGTTCATCGTGCCCGGGTCCACGTTGAGATACGGGTCGAGTTTCTGCATCGTGACTTTCAGGCCACGGTGCTCCAGCAACGTCCCAAGGGACGCCGCGGCAAGCCCCTTACCCAAGGAACTGACAACACCGCCGGTGACAAAAATATATTTCATGAAGTAGGTCGGAAAAATGGCAGGACCGGAGGTTGGACGGGCTGTGAGATTCCCCGCCAAGCCATAAAGCCCGGTCCGTTTTGGCGGGGACATTCGATAACGCAGAGCCATCGCCGGAGTCCAGCGTGCTCTAAGGCGAATTGATGAATTCGTGTTAAAATTGCGGGAATTGCCCGTGCGCAGGCGAAAGCGATACGGAATTGTGAGCTGCCACTTTGAACATCCGCGCTAATAAACGGTCGAAAACAGCCTGATCTAATCCTAATCCAATGAAAACACACATACTCGCAGCCGCGGCACTCGCCTTGGGTGCCATCTCCACCATCAACGCCGCCACCCCTGAAGAGTGGGTTGGCAAGGAACTGCCTGAACTCGGGGTTAAATACCTCGACGCAAAGCCGGACTTCAAGGGCAAGCCAGTCGTCGTCGAATTCTGGGCGACATGGTGCCCGCCGTGCCGCGCAAGCATTCCTCATCTCAATGAGATCAACAAGAAGTTCAAAGACAAGGGCCTCGTAATCGTCGGCATCTCCGACGAGAAAGAGGACACGGTCACGAAGTTCCGCAAAGACCTGCCAATGGACTATACGGTCGCGCTCGACGAGAAAAAAGAGCTCGGCAAAAAGTTCGGCATCACCGGCATCCCGCATGCATTCATCGTCGGCAAGGACGGCAAAATCGCGTGGCATGGCCATCCGATGCAGCTCAAGGATGCCGACATCGAAAAAGCGATGAAGTAATCGCTTAAACCACCATATTTCACACGCGCCCGCCTTCGGTTTCCGGAGGCGGGCGTTTCTTTTTTACTTGGAAAGGCGTTTGCAGAAACACAGCGACAGCCAGCCTGCGAGAAGCAGCGCGCCGCCAATCGGTGTGGCGTGGCGGAGCTCTGTGTTTCCCGTCGCTCCCATGATGTATAGGCTGCCGGAGAAGAGGACGATCCCGGCGAGCATGAGCCGCCAGGACCATACGGCGAGGGGCTCGCGCAGGGCGAGTGCGAGCATGGCGACTGCGTGGATGATGTGATATTGCCCGGCGGTGTGCCACCACGCGAGTTGCTTCGCGAGCTGCTCGGCGCTGACGGTCGTTTTCAGGACGGATTCCAGCCCGTGAGCGCCAATGGCTCCCAGCGCGACGGCGAGAAACCCGGTGATTGCGGTGATGCGAAGTGCGGTATTCATGCGCCCCAGTGTCGCCGAACAGCGCCGCGGTGTGAAGGATACATCCGTCCGTTTGATTGACGCCGGGCCTTTCCGATGGCAATCGGTCAGCCATGAAAATCGTTTCTCTTATCGCCGTCGTTGTGGGTATTTGCCTCGGAAGCGTCGCTGTCGCAGAGGACGACGGCAAACTGACGATCGAAATCCCGTCTTCCGTGCAGGCCACGATTGCCAAAGAGAAAGGCGATGCCGGAAAGGTGCGCGAATTCAAGCGAGTGAATGAGTCGGACGGCACGACCTACCTCGTCGGACTGACCATCGACGGGATGAACTACATGCTTTCCATGGACGCCGCAGGACGTGTGATGAAAAAGGAAATCGAATCGGAGGAAAGCGGTCCGAAAGTGATGAAGATCAAAGAGCTCCCGGCGAAGGTCCAGCAAACGCTCCAGCGCGAAGCGGGAGCCGGAGTCATTAACGAAGTCGAGAAATCCGAGGCCAAAACGACGTATGTGAGCGATGTCACCATCGGCAAGAGAAACTACCGAATCATCGTGGATGCCGACGGTTTGCTGGTTTCCAAGGAATACACGGGCGACGCGGAGGAAAAGTGACGCAGCTCCGCGAGGTGCGGGACGGGCTGTGGTGCTGGCAGGCGTACGAACCTGCCGTAAAGTGCGACCTTTCAGCCTGCGCGGTGCGAACGAATGATGGCGTGATTCTCGTGGACCCGTTTCCATTTGCGGAGCCGCTGCCTTTTGCTGCGCCGGTCGCGGTGTTTCTGACGAACGGGAATCACGCACGGGCCGCGGATGCTGTGCGGACGCGGTTTGGAGCGCCTGTTTTTGCGCCCGCTGGGGCGGTGGTTGATTTGGAAATCGCAGTGGATGGTGAGCCGGCGATGGGCGGAGTGCGCGTTCTGCCCGTTCCCGGTGCGGGTCCGGGTGAAGTGGCATATCTTTTCGGCAGGGTGTTGTGCATCGGCGATGCGGTCATCAACCTCGAATCGACCGGTTTTGCGCTTTTACCGGACAAATACTGCACGGAACCCGGAAAACTTCGCGATTCGCTGAGAAAACTGTTGTCTTTGGAATTCGACATCCTGACGTTCGCCCATGGCGTGCCGATTACAGAAAATGCGCGTCAACGACTTACCAATCTTATCGCATGAAAACCATCGCCGCGCTTTTTTCCATCATCGCCCTTCCGCTCTTCGCGCAGACACCGCCGCCCGCAAAGCCCGCTGTCATTGCGGAAGCAGGCGCGGAACATCCGATCGTCGGCGAGCAGCCGGAGAAGATCGTGAGCCGCTTCTTCGGCTACCTTCAGCGCAAGGATGTGGACACTGCGTATGACCAACTGACACGGAACACCAAAATCGCCGAGCGTGCCGAGGATGTGAAAACGCTGAAGGCGAAGACGAAGGAGGCAATCAGCGTGTTTGGCGCGATGGGCGGATATGAAGTCGTGAGCACAAAAACCGTCGGCGAGCGGCTTGTGCGCTACACGGTGGTGTCGCTAGGGAAGGAATTTCCGCTGCGCTGGCGCTTCTATTTCTACAAGCCGGCGGATGCCTGGAAGCTCATCGACATGCGGGTGGACGACCGTCTGGCGGCGATGTTTGACGAGACGGACGAGGACAAGGTCGGCAAGCCTTAATCCGGCGTCGTGCTCGTCGCCGCTCTCCGGTTCATCCGCTTTTCCCATACCGTCTTCGCGCTCCCGTTTGCGATGGGTTCCATGCTCGTCGCGGCGCATGGACTGCCGGACTGGCGAATCATAGGACTCATCCTGCTGGCGATGGTTTTTGCGCGGACGGCGGGGATGACTTTCAACCGGCTTGCGGATTGGGAAATGGACAAACGCAATCCGCGTACGGAAGGCCGCCACAAGCTGCTGTCATATCGTGCGGCGATGATGATGCTCGGTCTCTCGGCGGCGGCTTTTGTGGCGTTGACGTTTTGGATTAACCGGCTGTGTTTCTGGCTGTCGCCCGTAGCGCTCGCGCTCGTTTTTTTCTATTCGCTCACAAAGCGATTCACGCATGCCGCGCAGTTTTTCCTCGGCCTCGCGCTATCGGTCGCGCCCGTCGGGGCATGGCTCGCAGTCACGGGAGCGTTCGCCTTTCCGCCGCTTGTTCTCGCGCTGGCAGTGCTCCTTTGGGTGGCCGGTTTCGATTTGATCTACGCAACGCAGGATCATGATTTTGACAAGGCCGAAGGGCTGCATTCGATGGTGGTGAAGCTGGGTGTTCCGCGCGCAATGCAGGCAGCGCGGCTGCTCCATGTCGCCGCTTACGCCGGGCTCCTCGCGTTTGGTTTTTTTGCGGGCTTGCGTCTCGGCTACACGGTCGCGGCGGTGCTGATTTGCGGGATGCTCATTTACGAACATCGCTCCGCCGCGCGTCTGGACGTCGCCGGAGTGAACCGCGCCTTTTTCCTTAGCAACGCGATTGTGGGCGCGCTTTTCGTGGCCGGCGTTGCCGTGGACGTCTTCCTGCGCTAGACGTTAGGGCATGCAGTTTCCAAAGATCTCGCGCCGTAGATTCGCAGGCTCACTCGCCACTGCCGGCGCTGGCGCTTTGCTTTGGATGCGTTTTCTCGAGCCATGGTGGATGCGCGAGACTCACCATACAGTGCCGATGGGCCTTGGCGGGCTGAAGCTGCTGCATCTCGCGGACCTTCATGCCGACCCGATGCCGCTGGATTTTCTCGGCCAGCAAATCGACCGCGCTCTCGCTTGGAAGCCTGATTTTATCTGCGTGACCGGAGATTTCATCACGACGAAATACGGCGAATGGGACGAGTATGCCGTGCTGCTCTCAAAGCTCTCCGCTGCGGCTCCGACCTTTGCCACGTTGGGTAATCACGACGGCGGGCGCTGGGCGCGCTATAACGGCTACAAGGACACACAATTGGTCCGCGAACTTTTGCAGCGCGGAAACCTCCGCCTTTTGCACAATACGCAGGAAGTCATCGAAGTCCGCGGAAGGCCGCTGCGCCTTGTCGGACTGGGCGATGAGTGGGCTCTGGAACTGGAGCCCGTCCGGGCATTCGGTGGCCAGCCGACGGCGCGAAAAAGCGGCGAAATTCCCACGATCGTGCTTTCCCATAATCCCGACACGAAGGATGAACTCGCGCCGTATTCTTGGGAACTGATGCTCTCGGGCCATACCCACGGCGGCCAGCTCTCGCTGCCGCTGATTGGCGAGCCTTTCCTTCCGGTGCGTGACAAACGCTTTGTCCGCGGGCTTTATCGCTGGGAGGATCGCTGGCTGCACATCACGGCCGGGATCGGTTCACTGCATAAGGCGCGGTTCAATTGTAGGCCTGAGATTTCCTGCCTCACACTTGCGTAAAACAGGCGGAATAATAACGACTGCTTCACTGGTGTCGTCCTCAGAAAACCAGTAACTTCCACCGCATATGACACCTCCTGAACAAAAAAAGTCCGTCAGGGAACCGCGACAAGGAAGGGCAAGATACCGTTGCTCCCTTCCGGGCCTGGCGGGGTTTTCTAGCCTTCAATCCGCGGCCCCTGACGGAAACGCAACATTGCCACGCATTAAGCAGACCCGTAAATGAAAACTTCGGTATTTTTTTGTGAAAGCCCTTGCAAAGATAATTCCCGCCCGATTACAAGAGCGCGCCAATTAACCCAGAAGTGCTTCCTAACGCACTGAAAGTCTTCTTCAATTTTTACCACTCACTACTAAGAACATGATCGCAAAGGTATTTTCCATTCTCACTCTTCTCATCGCCGGCGCAGCAGCCTTTCTCGGCTTCAAGGGCCACGAAATGGTCGGCGCGTTGCAGGACGATTTGAAGGGAACCAAGAACAAGCTGGCGACCGAAGTCCGGGAACACACCAAGACCAAGGACACGCTGAAGAAGACACAGGAGGAACTCGAGGCGACGAAGGCTGACCTTGAATCCACCCGTGGCAAGCTCCGCGAGACGGAGACGGCGCTGGCGGCGGCGAAGACGGAGCTTGATGCGACGAAGACGATGCTTGCGGCGAAGGAGCAAGAACTCGCCAAAATTAAATTAGAGGTCGAAAGAATTGGCGGGCCTGGGAAGATCGAAGAACTTGCAAAGCAGATTGCTGATCTTGCCGGTAAGTCCAAGGAGCAAGAAGCCAAAATCGGCACTCTCGAGAAAGAGAAGATCGAGCTGGGCAATGCAGTTTCCAGCCTCGAGAACACGCTCAAAGAGAAAGAAGACAAAATCGCCAAGGATGGCGTGAAGATTAAACGTTGGGAGACCAATTTCATGGAGAAGGGCACCCGTGGCCGCGTGATGGCAGTGAACCCAGGATGGGGCTTCGCTGTAATCAGCATTGGCGACAAGCAGGGCGCTGCTGCCAACAAGGTCATCGTGGTGGGCCGTGGCGGCCAGGCGATCGGAAAATTGAAGATCACCTCCGTAGAAACGAATCAATCGATTGCTGACATCATTCCCGGTTCCTTTGTGAAAGGAACGTATGTTGAGCCGGGTGACGACGTTATTTTCACAGGTGACGACAAGGTCAAGTTAGAGGTCGCGCCGGGGTCGCCTGCCGTTGTTCCAGCGTCGGACCTGCCCGCTCGCTAACAGTCGGACTTGAGTTCGAACCAATGAAGGCCTTTTTCCTACTCGTGGTAGTGGCTTTCGGTTTGGGTGGTTGTGCCACAACGGACCAGCCCTCTGACACAGGGGGAGTAAGTACGATTCCTTGGAATCGCCCGGAGAAGTGGGAGGGCCAGGGTCCGTTCGGCGGCTTGATGCCCGGCGGATATTAGCGCTCTGGCTGTCCGTTCCCGTGGCAGACGGTGTAGATTTCATCGTCCCAAAGCACCTCGTTCCGTTACGCATTCCAACTCCGAGATCAGCGTGCGGTGACGTGACGGAAGAGACGAAAATATTCGATTTAGTGGATTGCCTTCCACTATTTTTGTGAACAGGATTTTGGTTCTTTCATGAAAACAATTCTATTCTCGTCGATCCTCGTTGCACTCGCAGCTCCGGTATTTGCTGCTCCCGGCGCAGCCGCAAAGTCACCGGAACTCACCCTCAAGGCGGAAGCCAAGCCCGGCGACGCTGCCTGGACAACGCTGGAAGGAATGTTCCGAGGACCCACGAAACGCCCGGCGACCAAGGAAGAGGCTGTGGAGGTTTTGACGGCATTTTTTAAGGATTTCGACGAAAAAGCCGCCGCATATCGCAAGGATTTCCCAACGGATTCCCGTCGCTGGAAGCTCTCACTCGAAGAAGTGAAAATGAAGCAGATGCGTACTTTCGCGGGGTTGCCGGCGAAAGACTCTGCGAAGATCCTCGGTGAAGTCATCGCAGCACCGGACGCGGACAAGGAAACCAAGGGTTTTGCCAGCTTTATACGAGCCGATGAGATTGGGAGCGGACTGGAAGAGGGGAAGGGTTCGCTCGCAGACTACGAGAAAGCCGTCGCGGAACATGTGAAAGCATTCCCTGATTTTAAGATGAACGCGCGACTCGAGGCCGGCGTGAAGACTCAGACAACAAAGGCGGAACTGAAGACCAAGCCGTTCGAATTGAAGTTCACCGCGACCGACGGCTCCGAGGTGGATTTCGCCAAACTGCGCGGCAAAGTCGTGCTGGTGGATTTTTGGGCAACGTGGTGCGGTCCGTGCGTGGCCGAGGTCCCGAAGGTGGTCGAGACCTACAACAAGCTGCATGAAAAGGGTTTCGAGATCGTCGGTATTTCGCTCGATCAGGACAAAGCGAAGCTCGACGCGTTTGTGAAAAGCAAGGGAATGCCATGGCTTCAGTTCTTTGACGGCAAAGGCTGGCAAAATGAGGTCGCCCAGAAGTTCGGAATCAACAGCATCCCTGCGATGTGGCTGATCGACAAAAAAGGAATGGTCGTCTCGACGAACGCGCGGGCTGGTCTCGCCGAGAAGGTCGAGAAATACCTCGCAGAATAGCGCCCGCGCTTTCCCGCCATGCGTTTCATCGTCGCTTCCGCCTTCCTTGTGCTGGCGCAGGGTTTGCCCTGCCTGTGTGCCGAAAAACCCGCGCCCGCCGAAGTGGCGAAGGCAGAGACGGCCGAGGAGTTGATTGAGAAAATCGACACGCTGCTCAACGACGAAGGCCCGCCGGAGGTTGTGAGCGAGGAGCAGATGCGCGGGATTTTGAAAAAGACGATCGCGCAAGTGGACGCGGTCGCCGCGAAATTCCGCAAGCAATACCCGGAGCATCCGCTGCGTTGGCAGATTCGCTTTCATGAAGCGATGATGCTGTCGATGCGCGCTGAAGCTGGTATCGAAGTCCCGAAAGGCACCACTCCATTGTCGATTTTCGACGAGATTCTCGCTGCGGCGGATGTCCCCGCCGACGTGAAGCTGAGCACCGGGGCGACTCGGCTTGAGTTTCTCAGCGCGGAGGTGATCGAAGGCCGCGTTCCTTTGGAAACATGGGAAAAGGACGCTGCAGATTTCATGAAGACGAATCCTGATTACGAGGATGCGATTGTGATTTCGGAGATGCGCGTCGAGCTTCTGGAGGAGCGTGCGCCGGACCGTTTGGATGCGCTTTTAACCGAGCTCGCGGGGAGCAAGAATGCTGCGGTGGTAGAACTTGCGAGCGATAAACGGGCGGACTTGAAATCCAAGATGGAGCTGAAATCAAAACCGGCGGACCTGAAGTTCACGGCGATCGATGGTCGCGAAGTGGACCTCGCGAAACTCCGCGGAAAGGTCGTGCTGGTGGACTTCTGGGCGACTTGGTGCGGGCCGTGCATGGCGGAGTTGCCGAATGTCATCAAGACGTACGACGCACTGAAGGATAAGGGATTCGAAATCGTGGGAATCTCGCTCGATGAAGAGAAGGCGGAGCTGGAAAAGGTCGTCAAGCGACGCAAGATCGCGTGGCCTCAGTATTGCGACGGCAAGGGCTGGGACAATCCGTTTGCAAAGCGATTTGGGATTACCGCCATCCCGACCATGTGGCTCGTGAACAAGAAGGGAATGGTCGTGGACCTCAATGTGCGCGGCGGACTTCGCGAGAAAATCGAGAAGCTGCTTGCGGAACCGGCGGAGTAGGGAAGATCACGGAGCCTGCTCCTGCGCGCTGATGAGGGAACGATGAGTTTTTTGAAATGCAGCCTTGCTCCTTGCACTGGACGCCGGTCTGCCTACCTTGCGAGCGGCAATGTCCCAACAGCAAAGTATTGAAGCAGCCCGGGCGCGGATTCAGCGACTGGTAGATGAGATTGCGTCTCTCGCGAAATCGGAGATGCGGTCGGAAGAGTTTTACGCGCAGTTCATTCAGCGTGCCGTGGCGGCATGCGATGGAAAAGGCGGTGCAGTCTGGCTGGTCGGGCAGAAGACTGCCGACGGAAAGCACGAGTTGCAACTCGCTGCGGAAGTGGATCTCGCGTCATCACTTTTTCAGAGCGATGAGCAGCAGCGCGGCGTAATCCTTCGGGCAGTGGGCGAGGTGGTGCAGACTAAGAAGCCGCTCGTTTTATCCGCGGACTCGAAGGCCGCCGACGGACAGGCTCCCGGCTCGCTCCAGGCACAGCTTTCGCAGATGGGTGGCCAGCCGCAGGCGCAGCAGCCGCCGTCGCCGAACAAGGCGCCGTATCCGTTCGTGCATGTGCCGTTGCTCCTGAAGGACCAGGTGGTCGGCGTGCTCCAGGTCTGGCTGCAACCGTACGTGACGCGCGACAACTACGCCGAATTCGCGACTTTCCTCGGCCAGCTCGCTGCGCACGTGGAGACGCATTTGCAATCCCGCCAGGTCGGGAATCTTGTGATGGAGGGCCAGCGGCTCCAGCATTTGCTGAAGTTTTCGACCGATCTCTCCGGCTCGCTCGACCCGGTGGAAGTCTGCCGGCTGGCTGCGAATTACGCGCGCGATTTGCTCGGGAGCGAGCGGTGCGCGGTGCTGCGACTGCGCGGGACGGGATGGGAGATGATGGCGATTTCCGGTCAGGAAGTCGTGGAGCGAAAGAGCACGATGGTGAAGACGATGACGGCCTTCGTCTCCGCGCACACACCGCGCGAGCCGATGCCGGTCGTCATGCCCGAAGGCCAGGCGGCGCAGCTCGGGCCATGGCTGATCGCGTTGAGCCGGAAGGAGCTGCTCGCTTTGACGGAAGGCGGCGGGGCCAATCAACTGGAGCCGGAGCGCGCGCTGGTTATCCAGCCGCATGGACCGACTGACGACGCGGATATCGCATATTTTGAAAACAGCCAGGTCGCATCCGCGCTGATTGTTCAGGTGCTCGACGCGGACAAGGCCGTGATCGGTGCGCTGCTTTCGGAAAGTACCGCGGAAGGCGCTTTTGACACGCAGCCCGGCGCGAAGCAGGCACCACCGAGCCACCGCCTCGGCGAATGGCTGGCCACCAACACCGGTCGCGCGATGCGCGGTGCCATGGACTACCACGATTTGCCGGGCCTTTTTGCAACGCGCCGCCTCCGCGAGCTCAAGCGGGCTCTCACAGGAAGTCACCGGGCCTGGAACACGTTCAAGCTCGTCGCATGGCTGGCGGTCATTGCGGGAGTCCTGCTCTTTCCATGGATGGAGGAGGTCGAGAGCGATTGCACGCTCGTGCCGCGCCAGCGTGTGAAGGTCGTTCCGGAGATCAGCGGTCGCATCGAACGCGTGCTCGTTCGCGAAGGCGATCGGGTGAAAGCAGGGCAGGAGCTCGCGAAACTCGATACGCGTCAGCTCGAAGCCGATCTCGAGAATGTGCGCAAGCAGAAGCTCAGCGCATCGCTGGAGGCGCAGCGCGAGCGCGGCAACGGTCGCGAGGCGGAGGCGCAGATCGCAGAGAAGCACGCCGAAGCCTATGCTATCAACGAGGGAAAGCTGACCGCGGATATCAAGGCGGCGGTTTTGCGCAGCCCGAATGATGGCGTGGTAATGACGAAGGACATCGAATTGATGACCGGCATTTATTTGCAGGCAGGCGGCGATTTTACCGTCGTGGGTTCCACGGACGCATGGGACCTTCTCGTGCACTTGAACGAGAAGCAAATCGGCAGGGTCGAGGCGCTGAACGCTGAAAAGGGAACGGTGCCGGTGCATTTCATCCTCTACAGTCACAACACCTACGAGCTTTCAGCGCCGTATAAGGACCGGAGTCAGTTAAGCCAGCTCGCTTACCCGCATGAACGGGAGAGCGCCGTAAAGGAAAACGCATTCATCCTGACTCTCTCCAACGTGGAGATGCCGGAGGAGATTCGCGGTTCGCTGCGTCCGGAACTTACCGGACGTGCGAGCATTCACCTCGGACGCCGTCCTCTCGTGCTCATCTGGGGGAGAAACATCTCGCAGTGGTTCCGCCTGAAGTGGGTATGGTAAACGAACTCCGTCCTTTCTGTGCGCCGGTTTCAAAGTGCCGGATGATTCGCCGCTCGATTTTTTTAAAATGAAAATCCACTCCGTTCTTACCGCTTTAGTTTTCGCCAGTGTCCCGCTCTTCGCCGAGCCGGTGACCGGTTTGGTGAACCCTGCTGCCACTGTCCTTGTGAGCTCTCCGGTCCCGATGGAAATCATCAAGGAAATGCTCGTCGATGAAGGTTCGATTGTTGCGAAGGATCAAGTGCTCGTTCAGCTTCGCAACGACCGGGAGAAGATGGATGTCCGTATTTCGGAGAAGGCCATCGAGCTCAAGCAATTCATCGCCAAGGGGCACCAGCGGCTTTTCAATGAAAAGATGGGCAGCGAGGAAAAGGCGCGCGAGGCGCAGACCGATTTGGAGCTCACGAAGATTCAGTTTGAAGCCAAGCAACTGGCGCTCGATGAAAAGACGATCCGCTCGCCCATCAAAGGAATTGTCGTGAAGAAATTCAAGCAGGCCGGCGAGATGGCGACACAGCAGACGCCGTTGCTCGAGATCATCGACATCGACACCGTGGACGTCACATTTTACATCGCTCCGGCGCTGCGGAAAATGGTGGAGGAAGGAAAGGCCATCCGCGTGAAAGTATCGGATCTGGACGGCGCGGAGTTTGAGGGGAAAATCAGTTTTGTGGACCCGCGGAACGACGCAGGGAGCGGCCTTGTTCGTGTGAAGGTAAAGATCGAAAACAAGGATCATCCCATCAAGGCGGGCATGAAATGTCTCGCGGATTTCGGAAAATAAATGGCTACCGCCGCCCTCAAAGCACCTGAGCCGGAAAAGCCGGCCGCGCCGCAGCAGGAGAACGTGGTCCTGCCGCAATTGCGTGCTGATTTGGTCATCAGCAAACAGAAGTTTGAAGGGCGCTGCTACTATGTCGTCAAAGACCCGATCTCGCTCCAATACTTCCGCCTCACGGCAGAGGATTACGACCTGGCGGTCCTGTTCGATGGAAAGCGCACGTTTGGCGTGATTCGCGATATGTGGGTGCGCTCGCATCCACATCTGAGGCTGGAGTACACGCCCGACGAACTAAACGAGCGCGTGCTGAAGTTTGCGAATGATTTGGCGCTTCTCCAGTTTCTCTCAGTCCAGGGCCAGCGCATGAAGGCCCGGATGGACGCGGCGAAGAAAAACAAGGCGAAGAAAGGCGGGCTCTACCAGCTTGCGAACCAGGTCTTTTTCTTCCGCAAATCAATGTATGACCCGGACAAGATTTTCGGGCGGATGGCAAAGGCGGTGCCGTGGATTTGGACGAATACGACCTTCTGGGTCTCGTGGGCAATTATCGCGCTCGGCGCGGCCGTTTTTCTTTACAGCGCCGAGGGCCTCGATCACGCGCTGGCGAATCTTTTCAACTGGAACAACCTCGCGCTGATGTGGGTGACGACCATCGTCCTCAAGAGCGTGCACGAGCTCGGGCACGGCCTGACGTGTAAACACTTCGGCGGAGAGGTGCACGAGATCGGATTCATGAGCATGGTGTTCACTCCGTATTTTTTCGTGAACGTCTCGGACGCATGGACGATGCCCGATCGGCGCCACCGGATGCTCGTTTCGTTTGCAGGGATCTACGTGGAGCTTGTGTTTGCCGCGTTTGCGACGTTTCTGTGGGCGGTCGTGCAGCCGGGATGGTTCAAGGATTTCCTCTTCAACATCATCGTCATCGCCAGCGTCAGCACGCTCATCTTTAATGCGAATCCGCTGATGCGATTTGATGGTTACTACATCATGATTGACGCCATCGAGACGCCGAATCTACAGCAAAAATCACGGGCGCTGGTGCAGACCAAAGTGACCAAGTGGCTGTTCGGTTCATCCGGGGCGGATATGATGTCGCGGATGCCGATGCCGAAAAAACGGCTCTGGCTATTTTACAGCTACGCGGTGCTTTCGTGGATCTACGGCTACTACGTGATCTACAGCCTCATCCGGTTTATGGAGCCGCACCTCCAGCCACTCGGGCTCGAGGGACTTTCAAACTGGTTCGCTTTCCTTGCTTTGACCGGCTGGGTGGTCGTGCCACTGTGGCATTTCGTGAAGCAACTTAACTTAACCAAGGAAGATATCAAACCCGGTGGTCGCTGGCGCCGGATCGCAAAGGTGTTTGGCATACCTCTGCTCGCATTTGGTGCCTACTGCTTTGTCCCGGTGACAACCGAGGTGAAGCGTCACAGCGCTGTGGAGGTCGCCAATCCCGAGGTCGTGCGTCCGGAGACCATGGGATTCATCCAGCGGGTGTTCGTGAAGGAAGGCCAGCATGTCACGCCGGGCACCGTCCTTGTGGAGCTTGAGAATCGCGACCTGCGGCAGGATCTAGCGCTTCAGGAAAGAGCACTGCAGGAATTCGAACTCCGCATCCGTGCCGCGCTCGGCGTGGAGCGGGCCGATGAGATGAAGCAACTCGAAGCATTGCGCGATGGCGCGAAAGCCCGCGTGGAAAAAGCGCGGCGCGACGTCGAGCAACTCACCCTCCGGGCAAAAACGGCGGGCGTTGTTTTGAACCGCGACCTCGAGCAGCGCGTCGGGCAGTTGCTCCGTCCGCCGAATGATAACTTTTGCGAACTGGCACCGCTGAACCCGATGCAAATCAAAATCCCGCTCAATGAACACGAAGTCCGGGAGGTCCATGCCGGACAGCCTGTGACGCTGCTCGCGGATTCATTCCCGGACCGGAAGTTTCAAGGGGTAGTGAAGGGCGAGCCTTCGCAGCTCGACGAACACAATTTCCCAATCGCATTCAGCAAACAACGCGGCGGCGACGTGCCGACAGTGCCAGATGGCACTGGCCGCGAGAAACTGCTGGAGCATACTTATGTTGTCACCGTCGAGGTCCAGAACCCCGAGAACCTGCTGCGCTACGGCATGAGTGCCCGCGCACGAATCGAGACCGGCAAACGCCCGTTTGGGAAGATCGTTTTGCAGTGGATGGTGGACTTAATCAGCCTCGACTACCGCTTCTGATGCTTCTCTGCCGTTGGTGTATCCCACTCATCTCTCTCGCCGCGCCCGCGCTTTTCGCGGCCGATAGTCCCACGCCGGAACTGCGCGCCGCGCCGCCGCCGCTGAAGGAGGGCGAAACATCTGTGCAGGTGGATGCGCCGACTCCTCCCGTACTGACTCCCGAGGAAGTCGATGCGAAGGTGCCGCCGCCGAGGCCGATGAAGGAAAAACCGCCCGCGAAGCCCACCGCCACGGACTATTTTGGAAAAAACACGAAGGTCGAAGTCATCACGCTCCAGCAGGCGGTCCGGGCGGCGCTGAAGAACAATCTCGACGCGAAGCTCGAAGAGATCGGCATCTCGATCGAAAACGCCCGTGTGAAAAACGCATACGGTGTTTTCGATCCGGTGTTCAGCTTTAGCGCGCAGCGGCAGCGGCTGAAGACGCCGGATTCCACGGACAACATCCGGAACGCCGACTCGTTGCTGCGGCTCCAGGATGTCGCGCTCGCCTCGCAGGTGGTGAACAGCGGGATTGCGGCGTTCAATTCCACCCAGGTGGGAGTCGCCAATTTCCTCGCGGAAATCGACCGCCGCATCCAGGCCATCTCGAACCAGGGGGTGCTCAACTTTGAGCTCCCGCGCCTGAATTACCAACCGCAGCTTGCTTCGCCCATCGCAGCGCCGACGTTTTCGAGTGACATCGTCACATTTACGCAGGACGTTGACAGCGCGGAGGCTGGCATCCGTGCGCGCACTCCGATCGGCACGATTATCGGAGTCACTGTTCGTGGTAACAAGACGCACCTGTCTTTCGTCGGCGACACCCGCGACGTGCTGCCGACTTATGGTGCGAGTGCGACGATGGAGTTTCGCCAGCCGCTTTTGAAAGATGCAGGGCTCAATGCTAATCTGGCTGACGTCCGAATCTCGAAGAAGAACCGCGAGTCGCAGGAGCTGACATGGAAATTCCGGATCGAAGTCGCGCTCCAAAGTGTTGCGGGAACTTACTATGACATGGTGCAGGGATTCGCCGATTTGGAGAACAAAAGCGACGCCATCAACGCCGCGCTGAAGCTCCTCGCGTTCAGCCAGCGGCGCGAGCAGCTCGGATTCTTTTCGCCCTACGAAGTGGGGCAGGCGCGGGTGCAGTTGCTCACCGACGAGTCGAGGCTCTACGGCGCAAAGACGTTTCTTCTGGATCGGCAGTTTTTGTTGAAGCGGCTGACGCTTCCGGAATTTAAGTCCGAGGATAACGGTGTCTATTTACCCGAAATGATCCAACCGCTCGCGGTGCCGCCGCTGGATATCGACAAGCTCCTCGCGACCGCGTTTTCGAAGCGGACGGACTACAAGGCGCTGATCGTCGCGGCTGACTCGGAGGATGTGCGGCTCAAGTTTGCGAAGAACCAGGCATGGCCGCAACTCGATGTGGTCGGCAGTTACGGGTGGACGGGCCTGGACCGTACTTTCAACGATGCAGTGGATCGTCTGCAGGAGGGAGAGGCCCCGGCATGGCAGCTCGGAATCAATGGCTCGGTTCCGCTTGGGGGCGTTCAGGGACGCGCGCAAATCGAGGCGGCAAAGGCGCGGAAAGCGCAGGCGATTATCCGGATCAAGCAGGCGGAATTGGAAATCGGACTGTCGGTGAAGCGGTCAGTCCTCGCGATTCGCAACAGCCAGCGGGCCCTGGCCGCGGCAAAGGCAACGAGCAACGCAGCGAAGGATCTCATCACCGTGGGACTCAAGCGAATGGAGGCCGGACAGCTCTCGAATTTTGAGCTCATCGAGCAGCAACGCCGGCTTTACGACGCGCGTTCGCTGGAGTTGCAGTATCAGGCCGCGCTCAACAAGGCGATTACCGAACTGTGGCTGGCGACCGGCACCGTGCTCGACAACCTTGGCGTTGTGTACGAAGACACCGTGGACGAGCGGAGCCTGTGGAACCGCGTCACGCAGCCGCCACTACTCGCAAAGCCTTACCTCGCAAAAGATGGGAATCCCGCGCCATCGGCTCCAGCAAAAGCGAAGGCTCCTGTAAAACCGGGCGCTCCTGTAAAACAGAGCCCTGCCATGCCGCAGCCCGAGGCGGAAAAACCGCAGACCGGCAAGTCGAACAGTATCATCAAACCCGCTCGATTTGCGCCACGAAAGCCGCTCTTCAAGCGAGACTGATCTGATCTTTATGCCTGACCTCGAACGCGCTCTCCAAATCGCCGTCCAGGCGCACGCCGGACAAAAGGACAAGAACGGTGCGGCTTACATCTTTCATCCGATTCGGGTGATGAATCGCTGCTCCACGCCGAACGGCAGGATTGCCGCGCTGCTTCACGATGTCGTGGAGGATACCGCCGTCACTATTGAGCAGTTGGAGTCGGAAGGTTTCTCTTCCGAAGTCCTCGCGGCGCTCCGGCTTTTAACGCATCTGCCCGAGGTACCCTACGAAGACTACGTCGAGCAAATCATGACGAATCGCACTGCGACGGAGGTGAAGATTGCGGACCTCGAAGATAATTCCGACATCCGGCGTTTGCAGGAAGTGGACGACAAAGCAGTCGCAAGGCTGCGGAAGTATCTCGCCGCCTACCATCGGCTGACCGCCAGGCGGGACGAGCCGCGCGGCTGATTTTTTCCCTGGTACAAGCAAAAGCCGCCTGACCTTTCGGGCCCGGCGGCTTTGCGGGATTGGTTTTTTCCTTCGGTTTAGAAGAAAATCGGGATGATGAGAATCGCCAGGATGTTGACCACTTTGATCATCGGATTGATGGCGGGGCCACTCGTGTCTTTGTAAGGGTCGCCGACTGTGTCGCCGGTGACGCTGGCCTTGTGGGCTTCGCTGTGTTTGCCGCCGTGATGGCCGTCTTCGATGTATTTCTTCGCGTTGTCCCATGCACCGCCGGAGCTGGTCATCGCGACGCCCATGAAGAGCCCCGTCACGATGCTGCCGACGAGGACGCCGCCGAGAATCTTCGCGCCATCAGGAAGCGCTGCGACGCCGATGACCGCGACGAGCGGGAGCAGAGCCGGGATGATCATTTCCTTCAGCGCGGCCTTGGTGACGATATCGACGCAGGTGCCGTAGTCGGGCTTGTCGGTGCCGCCTTTGATGAGGATGCCGGGTTTCGCGGCGATCTGGCGGCGCACCTCCGTGACGACTGCGCCTGCTGCGCGGCCCACGGCGCTCATGCTGAACGCGCTGAACAAATACGGAAGCAATCCGCCAATGAAGAGACCGATCATCACCTTCGGATCATTGAGGGAAAAGCCGAGGGTGTCGGCAACTTTCGCTTTTGCAGCGGCGAGCGCTTCGGGCGTAGCCGTCGCCGCGAGTGTGGCGAGGCTGGCCTCCAGATGGTGACGTAAATCGACAAAGTAACTTCCGAAAAGCACGACGGCTGCGAGCCCGGCGCTGGCGATGGCGTAGCCTTTGGTGACGGCCTTCATTGTGTTGCCCACAGCGTCGAGTTCGTCGGTCGCCTTGCGGACTTCGGCGGGCAGTTCGCTCATCACGGCAATGCCGCCCGCGTTGTCAGTGATGGGGCCGAACGCATCGAGCGAGATGATGATGCCCGACATCGAAAGCATGGCCATCACCGCGATGGCGATGCCGTAGAGCCCGGCGCATGAGTGGCTCGCCCAAATCGCGCTGCCGATGCACAGGACCATCGGCGCTGTCGCTTGCTGCCCGATGGCGAGCCCGGCGATGATGTTGGTTGCGTGTCCCGTCTCCGATGCCTTCGCAATCTTGCGCACCGGCGCGTGTTCGGTGGATGTGTAGTAATTGGTAATCCAGCAGGCGAGGCCGGTCATCACAAGGCCGACAACGCTTGCGCAAAAGATGCCGTTCGCCGTGAGCGCCGTGCCGTCCTTCATGCCGAGGCCTGCCGGGAAAAACTGCTGAGTGATCGGCCAGAACGCCGCCGCTGAAAGCACACTGCTCACCGCCACGCCGCCCATGAGCGCGGAGGAAGGTTTGGCGTTCGTAGCATTTACGTAAAGCACGCCGATGATGCTCGCGATGATCGCCGCGCCTCCGAGGACGAATGGATACACGATAGCCGCCGCCGAGGCACCGGCCGCTGTTGTCAACGCACCCACGAGAACGGCACCGATGAGCGAAACCGCGTAGGTCTCGAAAACGTCGGCAGCCATCCCTGCGCAATCGCCGACGTTGTCGCCGACGTTGTCTGCGATGGTGGCCGGGTTTCTTGGGTCATCTTCTTCGAGGTTTTGCTCTACCTTGCCGACGAGATCGGCGCCGACATCCGCCGCTTTTGTATAAATACCGCCGCCCAGCCGCGCGAACACCGAGATGAGCGAAGCACCGAGCGCCACGCCGACGAGGCTGCTGATTTCCTTCCCGGGAGCATACTTGGAAACGAGAAGGTAAAATGCGCCGGTCGAGATCAGCGCGAGGCCTACTACGAGAAGTCCGGTCACCGCGCCGCCGCTAAACGCTGCTTGCAGTGCTTTCTTGCGGCTTTCGCGGGCGCCTTGGGCAGTACGGACGTTGGCCTTTACTGCGATGCGCATTCCGATGAAACCGGCTGCGAGCGAGCACACCGCACCGACGACGAATCCAACCGCGGTCGGCGCGTCCTTTTTCCAAAGCACGAGCAGCGCGATGACGACGCCGATGATGGAAATCGAGACGAGTTGCCGTGCGAGGTAGGCTTTCGCTCCTTGTTCGATGGCATTGGCGATGAACTGCATCTTGTCCGTGCCGGGCGAGATGGAGAGCAGCGACTTAATCAGCCAGAGGGCAAACAGCAGCGAAACACCACCGCAAGCGATTGCGATCGTGATTCCGTTTTCTTGTAGTAGTGATGCAAGCGGGAAAGCCATGTTTATCAGGGTAAAGGGGGCGGGAGGATACGGGGTGAAATCATTCTGGCAAGAGGGGATTTCCAGTGATGTGATTGAATGATTCTACCCCGCTTGAATATCAGGGCGCTAACCTACTCGGTCGTTGCCTTCCCGCCATCGCCCACGGCCTGCTCAAACGCCCTCCAAGCGAGGCTGGCGCACTTGACCCGCTGGGGAAATTTGCGGACGCCTTTCAGGAGGATGATGTCGCCCAGGCCGGTGGTATCGCCGGGGCTCTCGCTGGTGATCAATGTGTGAAAGGCGCTGGAGAGGCGGGTGGCTTCCTCCCGGCTTTTGCCTTTCAGTTTCATGGTCATGAGCGAGGCGCTGGCCTGGCTGATGGCGCATCCACTGCCGGTAAACTTGATGTCTTCGACCTCTCCGGCGGGGCCGAATTTCACGGACAGTAGAATCTCGTCGCCGCACGATGGATTGTCGCCGAGCACCTGGACGGCCCCGGGGATTTCGCCGCGATTGCGGGGGCGCTTCGAGTGGTCAAGGATGACGGTCTGGTAGAGTTCTTCGAGTTCTTCGGACATGGCGTTGCGTTACCGGGGGGCGTCCTGCACGCGCTGTTCGACGGCGTGGGCTGAGGCGATGATGGCTTTGTAAATGGCCACGATGTTGTCCGGCGGGAGCACTTTGCCGTGTTGCGGGTCGGTGACTTTGGCCATGACCTGTTTCTCCCGTTCTTCGCAGAGGATGGGCTGGCCGGTCACCTTTTTCAACTCGCCGACTTCCACGGCGATTGCAGCCCGCTCGTGGAGAAGGCGGACGATTTGTTCGTCGATGACGTCGATTCGGGCGCGGAGTTCGGCGAGTGTCACGGTCAAGGGTCGATGGATTCGGGTTGCGCGGCTGCTGCGTCGGAGACGGGATCGACTTCGACATCGGGCGCGGCTTCGGCAACGCCCGCGTCGCTCCCGGAAGTCGCCGGCGCATCGGCTGCGAAAGCGTCGTTGGGTGATTCCGGAACCGCGGCGGCTGGTTCGTCCGCGGTTGCCTCCGCGGCGGACGCGCCTTCCTCGGTTTTCTTCGGCTCGGGATACTCGGCCTTGGGCAGGTTCACCCGCCGGAGTTCGTCGGAATTTGGCAGTTCCCCGACCTGTTTGAGGCCGAAATGCTGGAGAAAATACTCGGTCGTCTCGTAAAGCAGCGGACGCCCCGGAAGGTCGGCGCGGCCCGCGATTTTCACGAGGCTGCGGTCCAGGAGCACCTGCATCACTCCATCCACTGCCACGCCGCGAACAGCTTCGATATCGGCACGCGTCACGGGTTGGCGATAGGCGATGATGGCAAGCGTCTCAAGCGCGGGACCGCTCAGGCGCGTCGGGCGGCTCTCCGGGTAAAGCTGCCGCACCCATTGCGCGCCTTCGGGCCGTGTGACAAACGCCCAGCCCATCGCGCCATCGCTGAGCCCGAACGCCCGGCCTTCGCGATCGTATTCGGCGCGGAGCAGATTGAGCTGCGAGGCGACTTCCTCCTCGGAGGCGTCGCCCATGGCAATGACTTCCAGGTCTTCGGTATCAGCCGCTGCGCCACGGAGAGCCTTGCGGATTTCCTCCAGCATGATGGGCTTCGGCGAGGCGAATACGATGGCTTCGAGAACTTGCTTGAGCGAGTACATGACCTACGAGACGCAGTGGACTTCGATTTCCGCAAACGGCTCGGACTGCACGCAGCGGAGTTTTTTGACACGGATAAGTTCCAGCAGGGCGAGGAATGTGACGACGATCTCCGGACGCGAGGCGGCGCTGGTAAAGAGCTCGGTAAATTTCAGCATCGTGCCCGAATTGGTCATCTTGAGGATGAGGTCGATCTTGTCGGCGACGCTGAAGTTTTCCTCGAAGATTTCCGCGAGATTCTCGGTCTTGTGCTCAAGGCGCTTGAGGATCTTGTTGAAAGCATTGATGAGGTCGAAGACGGAAACTTCTCCCAGCGGGCGCTCGGGCTCCTCCATTTTTTCCACCGCCCGGGGATAGACTCCCTGGAGCGCTTCCTCGCGGCGGCCGAGATGCGCGGCGGCTTCCTTGAATTTCTTGTATTCGAGAAGCTGGCGGACCAGTTCCCAGCGCGGATCTTCCTCCTCGGCCTCGTCCTCAGGCGGCTGCACTGAAACGGGGAGAAGCGCGCGGCTTTTAATGTAGATAAGGTTCGACGCCATCACGATGAACTCTCCCGCAATTTCGAGGTCCATCATTTTGAACGCATCCATGAACGAGAGATACTGCGTCGTGATGTGCTCGATCGGAATGTCGTAGATGTCGATCTCGTCGCGCTTGATCAAGTACAGCAGGAGGTCCAGCGGGCCCTCGAACATTTCCAGTTTAACTTTATATTCCTGCATCTGCGTGGTGTAGCGGGCGCGGAGGGTAAAGACGGCGGCGTTTCTGGCAAGCGCGGGTTTCGCAGTCCTTGCATTCTTTCGTGCGGCGCGATACGCACGCCGCACTCATTTTCATTCATGAACATCCACGAATACCAAGCCCGCGAACTTTTCGGAAAATACAACGTCGCCACGCAGCCAGGCAGCGTCGCCAGCACGCCCGAGGAGGCGGAGCAAATCGCCACGAAGCTCGGCACGAAGGAACTCATCGTCAAAGCCCAAATCCATGCGGGCGGACGCGGCAAAGGCACTTTCAAGAGCGGCTTCAAGGGCGGCGTCCACGTCTGCTCTTCGCCTGCCGAGGCTCGCGACCTCGCGGGGAAAATGCTCGGGCAGGTCCTCGTCACGCACCAGACCGGTGCCGAGGGCAAGCTGGTGAATAAGATCTTCGTCGGAGAAGCCGTCGAAATCGCCCGCGAGCTTTACTTCGCCATCCTCCACGACCGCGCAACGAGCGGCTTCACCATCATCGCCAGCACCGAGGGCGGTGTGAACATTGAGGAAGTCGCCGAGCACACGCCGGAGAAAATCGTGAAGGTCGCCGTGAATCCCGCGCTCGGGCTACAGGCCTTCCAGAGCCGCAACCTTGCCGCCGCGCTCGGACTTCGCGGTGCGCAGATGAACCAGGCCGTGAAGCTCTTCGGAAATCTCTTCGCCCTTTTCCTCAAAGCCGATTGCTCGATGGTCGAAGTCAACCCGCTCGTCGTCACGAAAGACGGACGGCTCATGGCGCTCGATGCGAAGTTCAACTTCGACGACAACGCTCTCTACCGTCAGCCCGAGGTCGTCGCCATGCGCGATAAATCCGAGGAAGACCCGCGCGAAGTCGCCGCCAGCGAGTTCAACCTCAACTACATCGGCCTCGACGGAAACATCGCCTGCCTCGTCAACCGAGCCGGCCTCGCGAAGGCCACGATGGACATCAACCAGCACTACGGCGGCAGCCCCGCAAACTTCCTCGACGTCGGCGGCGGAGCCTCGAAAGACCAGGTCACCGCAGCGTTCAAGATCATCCTCAGCGACCCAAACGTGAAGGGCATCCTCGTGAACATCTTCGGCGGGATCATGGACTGCAACGTCATCGCCACCGGCATCGTCGCCGCAGCGAAAGAAGTCAGCATCACCATCCCGCTCGTCGTCCGCCTCGAAGGCAACAACGTCGCCGAAGGCAAAAAGACCCTCGCCGAAAGCGGCCTCGCCCTCATCACCGGCGACACGCTGGATGATGCGGCGCAGAAGGTTGTGGCGGCGGTGGGGAAGTAGTCGGGTTGTGACTGGTGACTTGTGAGAAGTGACTAGTCGCAAGCGGTGCAGCTCCGCGTTTTCAACAGTCACTTTCACGCCATGATCAAACGCCACTTCGCCAGCGACAACTACGCCGGGTCCACGCCTGAGGCCTGGGCCGCCCTTGAGGAAGCCCGCCACGGACACGCCCCGGCTTATGGCGACGACGCGTGGACGGACAAAGCCGCCAAGCTCATCCGCGACCAGTTCGAGACGGATTGCGAAGTCTTCTTCGTCTTCAACGGCACCGCCGCAAACTCCCTCGCCCTCGCCACCTGCTGCCAGAGCTACCACAGCATCCTCTGCCACGAACTCGCCCACGTGGAGACCGACGAATGCGGCGCGCCCGAGTTTTTCAGCAACGGCACCAAGCTCCTCCAAATCAAAGGCGAGAACGGCCACATCGACCCCGCCGCCATCGAGCACACCGTCAAAAAACGCACCGACCTCCACTTTCCAAAACCCCGCGCCGTCACCATCACCAACAGCACCGAAGTCGGCACCGTCTATACGCCCGACCAGATCAAAGCCATCTGGGCCAAGACCAAAAGCCTCGGCCTCCGCCTCCACATGGACGGCGCGCGATTTGCCAATGCCGTCGCCAGCCTCGGCTGCACGCCCAAGGAAATCACCTGGCAGGCCGGCGTCGATATCCTCTGCTTTGGCGGCACCAAGCAGGGCATTGCAGTCGGAGAAGCCGTCGTCTTTTTCAACCGCGACCTCGCCAAGGAATTCGAATGGCGCTGCAAACAAGCCGGTCAGCTCGCCAGCAAAATGCGGTTCCTCAGCGCGAGTTGGGTCGGCATGTTGCGCGACGGCGCATGGCTCCGCCACGCCAGCCACGCCAACGCCATGGCCGCCCGCATGGAAGCCGCCATCCGCGACCTCCCCGGAGTGAAGCTCCTCTTCCCGCGCCAGGCCAACGCCGTCTTCGCCGAACTTCCCCTCGCCGCTGCGGAGAAGCTCCGCGCGAAAGGCTGGCTCTTCTACAGCTTCATCGGCGCAGGCGGATGCCGCCTCATGTGCTCGTGGGACACGCAGCCGGAGGATGTCGATGCGTTCGCGGGGGATCTAAAGGCGGCGCTGGCATAGGCACTGCGATTTAAAATCCGCATCGCCATGGAAGACCACCGTCCAAGCGAAGAAATCATCCGAGAGTTCCGCGCCGCCGACGGCGATTGGGAGCGTGCGCCAAGTCTTTTCCCCGTGCACGACCGCGGCAGCGCGGAGGAGTTTGAAATCGGGAAACGCTACCTCGCCAGCGGCGACCCGCTCGACCGCGAAACGGGCGCAGCCGTGCTTGCACAGCTCGGCTGCGCGCACCCTACGTTTGTCGAGGAGTCGGTGGAGCTGCTCATCCCTCTTCTCGACGACGAAAACGAGCGCGTCGCCCTCGCAGCGGCTTACGCCCTTGGGCACCGGAGATCTCCGCGCGCCATCGCTCCGTTGCTCCGGCGCATCGATCACCCGAATGAAGACGTTCGCTTCTCAATCATCGCCGGACTTTCCTGGCACGACGACCCGGCGGCTATCGACGGCCTCATCCGCCTCACACGCGATGTGGATAGCGATGTTCGCGACTGGGCCGCATTCGGCCTCGGCACGCTCACGGACTTCGATTCGCCGACGCTCCGTGATGCGCTCGCCTCTATCCTTGACGACCCGGATGACGACGTTCGCGGCGAGGCAATGGTGGGCCTTGCAAAACGCAAAGATCTCCGCGCGCTGCCTGCCATTGAGCGCGAACTCCGCAGCGAATCGCACAGTTTACTTTGCGTGGAAGCGGCCGAGCTCCTCGGCCACCCCTCGCTGCTTCCGCTCCTGCTCGAACTGAAAGACGATCTCCATCCCGATGCCGGGCAATGCGCCCTCCAGCAGGTTGACCAGGCGATCGAGAGTTGCCAGATGCCCAAAACTTCCTGATGCGCCAGTCACCACGAGAAAACCCGTGCCGTCCGCCGCCAGAATGGCTATCCTCCAGCCATGTCCTCACCGAAACAAATCCAGCCATGACTCCCAGGCATCTCGCCATGTTCTGCCTCGCGCAACTCGCCAGCTTCGCGGGGGGAATCCTCTGCGTGTATCAATCACGGAAGTGGTTTGTGATTTGGCGGGAGGTTTGGGGAGATCGTGCGCGATCGTTTCCCTGGCACTATGAGTTCCTGATCAACTACGGCTGGCTCCTTCTCGCGATCCCGATTGCTTGCGTTCTGCTGATTCCCCGCCACCGCGAGGATGATTCTTTAGTGGCTGAAGACTGGCGATGGCATGCCCGAGCCTCCGCCGTCTCGGGCGTTATTCTCATTTCGCTAATGAGTTGGATCGGAATCGAAGCAATCGGAGTGATTTTCACAGGTTGATTCCCATGCGCCCGAGCTACATAACGATTGACCTCGACCTTCACAGCAGCTTCCCGCTCCACCAACTTGTTGCTGCGTTTGGTGACAATGTCTGCGTCCTCCACTGCGGCGAAGGCATCGGGTGGCCGGGCCGCCGCGCTTGCGCATACGCCGCAGTGCTGGAGTTGAATGTTGGAAACAACGCGCTCAACGAAACACTCCGCCGCTTTTGCACTCTCATCGAAAGCCTTCCGGCCGCCGCCGCGGCGCTGTGGAAAAAAGTCCGCCGCCGCGAGTTCAACATCGGCTTTGACTCCGGGGCAAAGGGCCCAGCTTTCAATATCGCCATTGCCCCCGAGATTATCACGCGCATTGCCAAACTCGGAGGCTCCATTGCAGTCACCATCTATCCGATCGAGCAGGCGACGAAGGAGAACCCATGACACCCAGATGTTCTGCGTCGCGCAGTTTGCCAGCGATGGCTCTGCGGCGTGCCGCAGGGAGGGCTGAAAGCCTGGCATGTAACAGCCCAGGGTCAGCGACGAAGGAGCGCAGCCCTGGGTCCCCAAGGAAGGGGGATTCAGCCCAGCAAGGGCGGGATTATCGCGTGCTCCCGGCCTTATGCCGCCCTTGCAGGGCTCGCGTATATCTTGTTACTGACCCAGGGCTGCGCTCCTTCGTCGCTGACCCTGGGCTGTTACATGCCAGGCTTTCAGCCCTCC
>JANMGP010000330.1:0-23265 GCA_031374705.1 Verrucomicrobiaceae bacterium
GCTACGACATGCTGGCCACGGCTGATGCCGTGGCCCGGCGCACGCCGCACCTGTTCAGCCTGGAAATGTGGGGCGGGGCGACGTTCGACACCGCCATGCGGTTCCTCCACGAAGATCCGTGGCGGCGCTTGCGGCTCCTCCGGGAGAAGATTCCCAACATTTGCTTCCAGATGCTCTTCCGTGGCTCCAACGCCGTCGGCTACTCGAATTATCCCGACAACGCCGTCGCCGGTTTCGTGAAGCACGCCGCCGAAGCGGGCATGGATATTTTCCGCGTGTTTGACTCGCTCAACGACCTCGGCAACATGAAAGCCGCGATGGAGGCAGTGCAGGCGACGCATGGGATTTGTGAAGGCGCGCTGTGCTACACGGGCGACATTCTCGACCCGACCCGCACGAAGTATTCGCAAATTCCGTGCGTGTCCTGCACCGCTTCCATCGCGGCCTTCATGTTGCCGAGGTCGTTGAGCGAGTCGAACACGCGGAAAATATCCATGCCCGCTTCGGCTGCATGCTTCACAAAACCGGATACGACATTTGCCGGATAGCTCGTGTATCCGACGGCATTCGCACCGCGCAGGAGCATTTGGAAACAGATGTTTGGCACGGCCTGACGCAGCGCGCGCAGACGGAGCCACGGGTCTTCGTTCAAAAAGCGCATCGCCGTGTCAAAGGTCGCGCCGCCCCACATTTCCAACGAGAAAAGCTCCGGCGTGCGCGAGGCCACGGTAGGCGCGATCGCGAGCATGTCGTAAGTGCGGACGCGCGTCGCCATGAGCGACTGATGCGCATCTCGGAACGTCGTATCCGTGATGAGCAGGCGCTTTTGTTTCAGCGTCCACTCGGCGAATTTCTTCGGCCCGAGCTCCAGGAGCAAATTGCGCGTTCCCTTTGCCGGCAGTTCTTTTGCGGCCGGCACTTTCGCCGCAGCGAATGGTTTGTCGGGCTTGAATCCTTTCGCATGCGGATTGCCGTTCACGATCACATTGCCGAGAAAGTTTAAGAGCTTCGTCGCGCGGTCGCGGCGCAATTTGAAATCGAACAGCGCAGGAGTCGTGTCGATCATCGTCGTTGTAGCGCTGCCGCTGCGGAACGTCGGATGATTGATCACGTTTTCCACAAACGGAATGTTCGTCTTCACGCCGCGGATTCGCATTTCGCGGAGCGCGCGGTCCATGCGATCGAGCGCCATGTGGAACGTCGAGCCCTTCGTCGTGATCTTCACGAGCAGCGAATCGTAAAACGGCGTGATGACCGCGCCGGGGTCGCCCATGCCTGCATCCAGCCGGACGCCGTAGCCGCCCGCGCTGCGATAGGTGATGATCTTGCCGTAGCTCGGCGTGAACTTGTTCGCCGGATCTTCCGTCGTCACACGGCACTGCACAGCGAAGCCACTGCGCGGAATGTCCGCCTGCGCCGGAATGCCCACCACCTCGCTGTCGAGCGCGTGGCCCATCGCGATGAGAATCTGCGAGCGCACCAAATCGACGCCCGTGATTTCCTCCGTCACCGTGTGCTCCACCTGAATGCGCGGATTCATCTCGATGAAAAACCACTCGTTCGAATCCAGATCGAGCAGGTATTCCACCGTGCCCGCGTTGTTGTAGCCGATCTCCTTGGCGATGCGCGCCGCCGCGTCGCACAGCTCGTGGCGGACTTTGTCCGGCAGCCCGAAGCTCGGCGCAATTTCCACGACCTTTTGATGCCGCCGCTGCACCGAGCAATCGCGCTCGTGCAAATGGACCGCGTTGCCGTGATGATCGCCGAGCACCTGCACTTCGATGTGCTTTGCTCGGGGGATGTATTTTTCCAAAAACACCGCGTCATTTCCAAACGCGCGGCCCGCTTCGCCCTGCGCTTCGTCGAGCAGCGCATCGAGGTCGCCCGCCTTATGCACCACGCGCATCCCGCGCCCGCCACCGCCGAATGCCGCTTTAATAATGAGCGGAAAACCAATCGTCGCCGCGACTTTCAGCGCCTCCTTGCGGTCCGACACCGGCTCTTCCGTGCCCGGCAGCGTCGGAATCTTGAGCTTCTGCGTCAGCGCCCGCGCCGCGACTTTGTCGCCCATGAGGTCGAGCAACTCCGGCTTTGGCCCCACGAACTGAATCCCCGCCTCCGCACACGCCGCCGCGAATTTCGCATTCTCCGACAGAAATCCGTAGCCCGGATGAATCATGTCCACGCCCTTCGCCTTCGCCAGCGCCACGATGCTTTCGATATCGAGATAAGCGCCCACCGGCCCCTTGCCCTCGCCCACGCGATAAGCCTCGTCGGCCTTGAATCGGTGCATGGAGAATTTGTCCTCCTCCGCATAAATGGCGACCGTGCGCAGCCCGAGTTCCGTCGCCGCCCGCATGATGCGGATGGCGATTTCAGAGCGGTTCGCGACGAGGAGTTTCTTTGCAGGCAGGATTTTGGAAGCAGTCTTCGGCATAAAAAATTGGGCACGTCTTTTAGGAGGTCGCCGGGCGTTGCGCTAGCGCGGAATTAAAAATGAAGAAACCAGGCGTTTCAAACCCTCGATTTTCAAAAACTGACACACGCCCAGCAAACATCCGTGGGCCTCGACACCGTATTTCGAGGAAAAACTTCCCCACCCACCCATCCACTAATGTTGTGCAGTGCGAACGAGAGTTCATGCGAGTCCATGCCTCCTCCGAAATCGGCTTTAAATCCAGTGTACCCGTTCTGGCCAGCACTCTAACCGTCGCGGCGCTATGCTTTATGAACACAGCGCACCCCGCTATCGCGATAGCCGCTCAATCCCGATGCCGTTCCCGAACGTCTCTTGCTGGCAAACGAAGCAGCCTTTTCAACCCCTCTCGCGGTCGGATAGGCCTTCAAGCGGTGCATGGAGGATTGATCCTCCTTGATCGTCCGCCATAAGATGTATGTCCAGCAGAGCCTCAGGTTCTGAACCGAGCGTTCGACCGGGCCTTGTTTACGGCGCTAGAATTCCGCTCTGTGCTACGCAAAAAGCGGGAGAGCCACGACGAAGGTTGTACCTTTTCCCACCGCCGACTCCATGGAGATCGTCCCGGCATGAAGGTCCACGCAGCGTTTGACGATGAGGAGGCCGAGGCCGGTCCCCTCGCGTTCGCCTACGTTTTTGGCGCGGTGGAAGGCTTCGAAGAGTTGTGCTTGATCAATTTCGGGGATGCCGATGCCGCTGTCTGTTACCGTGAATATGGCGTCGGAGCCTTTGCGACAGATGCGGAACTGCACCGCAACATCCGCAGGCGAATACTTCACCGCGTTCGAGAGGAGATTGGCTAAAATATGTCGCAGCAGTGCCTCGTCGCCACATGCGCCGGAGACGTCATTTTCTACTACGTAATCGATCGGGCATTTCCTGTTCGTTGCGGAGAGCGTCTCGTCGCGCAGTTTGTCCGTAAGCTCCGCAAGAATAAGCGGGGCCTTTTGGAATCCGAGCTTTCCGGCCTCGGCGCGGCCGAGCAGTAGCACTTGTTCCATCATCGCCGACATGCGGTTGGTCGCGCTGTGAATGTCGCCGAGCAGTCGGTCCAGCTCCTCCGCCGGGAGCCGCTCGCGATAGTGGCGGAGAAGCTCGACCGCGCTCATCGTTACGCCGAGCGGCGTGCGGAACTCGTGCGAGACGAGCGAGACAAATCGCGACTTCAGCTCGCCGATTTCGCGCTCTTGGGACAGCGCGCCGTCGAGTTGCTTGTTTGCAGCGGCGAGCTGCGCGGTGCGAAGTGAGACCGTGCGCCGTGTGAGCCACACCCAGGCAAGCGCGGCGGCCAGGGCGATCGAAGCGACTGCTCCGATGCGGATGATTTTCGCGCGAGAGATCGACGGATCAGGGCCGAGTGTGCGGATGTCACCCAGAGTGTGGATGCGAAGGCGATAGGCAGGCTTGCCACCTTCGTATCGGACGATGCCGGTGGCCTCGACGAGGTCGTCGGGAGGCAAGCTCGCGAGCGCGTTCACGATTCCTGGGTTTTCAAAAATCACGTCTATTTCGGCTTTGCCATCGTTGAGTTGGAGCGTTTCGCGCCAGCGCTTCGGCGTGTACGAGTCGGTGATAAAGCCCGATGTGTAGCCCGCGAGCCGCCCGCGGAGTGTGACGAGATCGTTTGCTGCGCTGCCGCTGGCTGCGTCGGCGAGGTTTACCGTCTTTGCTCGAGGTGGTGTGCCGCTTCGGAGCACCCGGACCGTGGAGAAACGCAGTCCCCCGTCGGGAGCCATGGGCGAGCCGGCCAGCTCCACCTCGTCGCCTGGCTTCAGTCCGGCAGTCGGCCAGCGGACGGAATTGGGTAGCACGTTGTAACCCTGGCTCGGCTCCAAGTGCGTCGCGGTGTCCGAGCGAAGTGCGCCCGTCGCGTCGCGGAGAAAAATCCAGCCGTCGTCGAACGCGAGTACTGTCGCTTTTGCGCGGACGCGCGAGGCCGAAAGCACCGATTTCCGCAGCGCGGCGGCATTGGTCTCCGGCACGTCGAAAGGGTCGGCAGTGCCCGCGGTGATTACGCTGAAGTCCTTCCCGCCATTGCACCAGAGGATCAGCCTCCCATCGTGAACGAGTACGCCACGCACGCGAACTCTCGCGTTCCACCAGCCGCCGGGGGGCGCCGGTGGCGGGGAGTTCACTTGCACCCTCAGCCATTGGTCGTTTTCGACGACAAAGAAACTCGCAGCCCCGCTCAGCCTGTTGGTTAGCGCATTGATGACCACCGACTCGCACTCGAGGTAGTCGCCCCAACGCTCATTGTGGCTGATAGGCGTCATGTCCCACTTCGCAGCCGGAGCCTCCTTACTTTTCGCAAGCACATCCACATTCCATCCCGTGATAAAAACCGCGCCGGTCCCCGGCGATCCGATTCCCTGCACCAGCACTTCGTCGCCCGGTGCCGGGCAAACATCTGGACGACATTTTACTTCCGCGCCGCCGATTCCTTCGCTGATGAAAAAGCGCGCCTTGTCTGGATGGACGTAAGTGCAGATTCCGCGGATGAGAACCGGGGGTTGGCGCAAACGCGTCTTCTCCACGCCATATTCGCGAATCGCCTTCACGGTTGTGAACGGCAACAGCGTGCCATTTCCCGCCGCCGGACCGAGCACCGACACTTCGTCCGGCGAACTACACCGCAAGATGAACTCCCCGCCCGACACGCCGATGCCGCGAAACCTCACGCGTTTGCCGATTAGCTGCGTGGGGCTCCAGTCCTCGGGAAACGTGTAAATGCCGCCCAGACACGTTCCATCGTCGTCGCTGAGTAAAAGCCACCATGCCGCATCCAGGCCCGCCTTTTTAAAAAATGCGTGAAGCACCACTGCTTCGACCTCCACTGCCTGCCGGTTTAGTTTTCCAGCGCGGATATCGGCAAGCTTCGGCTTATTCAGTGTAGTCACGCCGGGCTTCCCCGTCACGCGAATCGCCGTGGCCGTTACCGTCGTGTCGCCATTCGCAACG
This sequence comes from Verrucomicrobiaceae bacterium, assembly GCA_031374705.1. Lineage (GTDB taxonomy): Bacteria > Verrucomicrobiota > Verrucomicrobiia > Chthoniobacterales > Chthoniobacteraceae > SXWH01. Next base: position 5,435 of record JANMGP010000330.1, read on the forward strand.
ACATACTTCACTTTCGCCTCCACCTCGACTGCGTCGCCAAGAGCAGGCACGACCCCGCCTTTCGCAATGACAACTTGAATGCCTTGGAGCCGGCCTTCCTGCACGAACACGTAGCTCTGCGATGGCACGGATTGGATGACAATGCCGCTGAACTTAACCGCCCGCTCCGCAGAGCCTGGAGTCGTGTAGATGCGGTTCACTTCTTTGATGCTCGTGAAGCCGGGCATTTTCATCGTGGCCTCCTGCAGGTCATTGAGAAACTGCATCGCTCTCGACAATGGCGGATTCTCTTGCGCAGGCGCAGGGCCCCCGAGCAGCAGGAGGACGACGATAATGCGGAGAAAAATCACACCCCGACATAACGCACCCGCCGCGCCCCTACAAAGGATTCCGGCTCCGGGCATATCCGACTTTAGCCGGATACGGCGCGGCCTCGCGCATCCGCGAGCGGGAATCGCGAACGCTGCGATTGACTCGGAGGCGGTCGAGGAAAGCGGGCAACACATTGCTGTCACTGCGTTCGAGATGAAGAAACAGGAGCGACTACAAAAGCTCCGCAATCGACCCCGAGCCAGGGCCGAAGACGAACGCCGTTGTGTCGTTGCGTTCGCCGGATTTGAGCTTGAGGGCGACGCCGCTGAGCGTGACAGAGGCGATGTGCTCCGCGCGGATGACGGAGTTGCCGGTAATGAACCCGCCAATCGCGATGGTGGCGATCTTCGAAACCACGTTGACGTTATCGGTGACGCCCATGCCGATATCGAGTGTGGTGATGGTGGCGCTGGCGAGATTGCCCCGGATGATGACGGAGCCGATCTGGCCGTCTGCGTTGCGCGGATCACCGAAAGTGGTCGAGATAGCGCCTGCGATGACTGTGGCCAATCGCATAGTGCCGCCTACGAAAAACTTACCGATGGCGGGCTTTTCGCCGCCGCCGAGGGCGAAGATTTCCGGCGGGTCGAAGAATGCGCTCGTGCCGGTGAAATCGCCGCCGATGCTCACGGAATCAATGTGCTGGGCGGCGATGCGGACGTTGGCACTCGTGTTTGTCTCCTCGCCGCTGATGCCGACCATTGAGCCGCCGATGCTCACGGCCCCGATGTCGCCATTGGCGGTGATGGTGCAGCAGGCGGCGACGAAAGAAGCACCGTTGGCGACGATATTCTGGATGACGGATCCGATGATGCTCCCTCCGATGCGGGCATTCTTGAGGTTCCCGGCTGCGAAGATGGATGACGAATTGGTGGCAATGTAGTTCGAGGGCAGGCTATCGGGGGCAGAATACGGCCCGACGAGGGAGCCGCCGATCGTGATGGATTCGATGTTCCCGGATGCCGCGATGCGCCCGGAACTGGCCGCGCTCCCGCCGCGCAGGTCGCCTCCGATTTTCACTTTTCCCATATTTCCACTCGCAGCGATCACGCCGCTTTCGGCCGCCCCATCCTGCCCATACATTGAGCCGGTTACGATGACGCTCGCAATGTCCACAGCGGCGATTTTTGCGAGGAAAATGTCGCCCGCGACTTTGAGCGAATCAAGGTTCCCGGTGAGAGTGATTCCGGCGGTCATGATGCCCTTCACCTCCATCGATCCGACCGACGCGGCAGAGATCCCCGAGCCGAGCGTGCCTGCGCCAATGCGCACTTTTGCCAGCGCGCCGCTGCCTGCAATGCTGGAGTCGAGGAACGAGCCGCCGATGTCGATGCTGGCGACCGGCCCATTCACGAACAGCGATGCGCCATTCACAGTACCGCGGACTTTGATTGCGCCGACTTTTCCGAGAAGATTGCTCGTCGTGGAGCCGTTGGCTCCCTGCGTCGCGTTGCCCCACGCGCCCACGGATTGCGCGGTGAGGCCCTTGATTGCGACGTTTGCCCCGCCGATGCCCGCATCGATCTGCCCGAGGTCGCCGCCGATCTTCACTTTACCGAGCGCGATGCCGCTGCCATCGTTACCTCCGCCGTCGGAGCTGGAGGCGTCGATGTAGCCGACATTGACGCGGCCATCGCCGAGCGCCCCCTGTTTCACCACGGAGATCGTGAGGTCCGTCCCGGCAAACGGATTCACTCCGCCGACAAGTGGCACTTTGCTGAAATCCAATTCCCGGATGACGCCGCTCAAGCCCATCCCCGAGAGCGTCAGTGCCGCAGTCAATTGCGCGACCGTGCCTTTGCTGGTCTTTATCGCTACAGTATCGCCATCGACGTCGGCGATCATGAGGAGCGCGGCTGGAGCGATGCGAGACTCCAGGAGTTCGAGGGAAGAGGGTGTGCGATGATTCAAGGATGCGGCGGATCTTTTCATAATGACGATTGGTTACCCCGACTCGCAAAATCGAGGTATCGGACTTTAGTCGGATACGCGGCACCACCGCGCATCCGACCATAAAGCGGATATCGCGATTGCGCCACATCGCGCATACTGGACGGCGTGATGAAAACCACCCGGCGATCGAACGCCCCGAAGCTCGTATCGCACCCGCCTCCATTTCCGGCAACGCCGAAACCAAAGGTCTGTTTTCTTTTGGATGCGCTGCCCCCGCGACCGTTTCATTCATCAGTCAAGAGGAGTGTCCCCGGCGGGAATCGAACCCACATCAACGGTTTAGGAAACCATTGTTCTATCCATTGAACTACGGGGACAATGGAGGCGCATTATGCCACCAGGATTTGCCAATGCAAGCCGGTCGCTGATCGACTTTGACAATTTTCATGCTTGCAACAGGCAGTGGCTGAATAATCTGTAAAGGAGGCCCGACGGGGCGCTCACAGAAACTGATGGATGTAATTTACCAAAGACTTTTGATCGCGGCTCAGGGATACAGCGAGCTCGGTCTGCCAGATCTCGCTCTGGCGGAACTCGAATTGATTCCTTCCGAGTATCAGGCGCAACCCATCGCTGTGGAAACACGTCTCTCGGTGCTCATGCAGGCAAAGCGCTACAAGGATGCCCTGCCGTTCGGGCAGGAGTTGTGCCGGCTCGTGCCGGAGAAGTCGTCCGGCTTTATTCACTCGGCCTTTTGCATGCATGAATTGGGCAATACAAAAGCCGCGCGTGAGATCCTGCTCAACGGCCCATCGTCAATGAAAGCCGAGGCGACCTACCACTACAACCTCGCCTGCTACGAAGCAAAACTCGGCAACCTCGACCAGGCTCGCGCTTATCTCGACGTCAGTTTTGCAATGGACAAAAAGCTGAAGGAATACGCGCTCAGTGACCCGGACCTCGACGTGCTGCGCGCATTTGATATCCCGGTCGGTTCGTAGTCGGCCGAGGGCTCACACCGCGCCGAGCGCAAAATTGGTCCTCACTATTTCACGGGCGATGCAGCATCAGGCCCGCCGGACGGATGACTCTCTGCTTCCACTGCGTCCGTATCGCGCCCGAGGTATTTCGCAGCAATAAGCCACAAGACGCTGGCAAGAACCATCATGAGGGATACGAGGGTGAACGCGGTCTCCCAATTCGTGTGGCGCTTGACATACCCGACGAGCGGCGGAGAGACGGCGTCGCCGAAGGCGTGGATGAAGAAAATATTCAGCGCAAACGCGGTGGAGCGCATGCTGGAATTCGTGACATTCGCGAGCGCTGTGTTGGCGGGACCGGTGTTGAAAAACAGGAAAAACACCGCCCCAAAAACCGCGAACCACGCGTAAGGGAAAGGAAGGGAGAGCATGAGGAGTATGCATGGAAATGCCATCGCGATGGCGATTCCAGAGATGGTGAAATACGCTCCGGACCAGCGAGGGCGGAGCTTGTCTCCCAGCCATCCACCGATAAATGTGGAGAGGATTCCAGCGACCACGACAATAATTCCAAAGGTCGTATTCACGTCGTTGAGCAATTCGTTCGACCGCTGAAGGGTGGCGGCGGACGGCGCGCCATTAATAGTATCGATTGCGATCATCGTCGCAAGACCGTCCGGCACGGCCACCCGCTGCAGCATGTATTTTGGAATCCAGAAAGAAATGCCCCCGATCGCAAAGGTCATCGCCGTCATGGCGGCCGTATTCAGCGTGTAGGACGGGATCTTTAGGAGCGCTTTCGCATCGCCGATGATGGACCGCCTGGCAGCGGTCACCGGCCTCACGGGACGCGGGTCTTTCCGAATAAAACAGAGGCCGGCGAGAATGAGTCCGGGAATCACAGCCAGGCGAAAGGCGTGCCGCCATCCCCATAACTCGTTCACTTTTCCGCCAATCACGTAACCGAACGCGCTGCCCACCGGAATCGCCAGGTAGAAAAGCGCCATCACCTTCCCCCGTCGTTCGATCGGAAAATAATCGGCAATGAGCGCCGGAGCGGCAGGGCCGTAGCCCGCCTCGCCAAAACCGACGAGAACCCGAGTGAGAAGAAGAATTCCGTAGGAATGCGCAAAGCCCGTCCATCCGCTCGCCAGACTCCAGACGAGGACGCTTGCACCGACGATTGTCCAGCGCGACGTCCTCTCCGCAAGCCGGCCCAGGATGGGTGCGCCCACCATGTATGCGTAAAGAAATGCGGATGCCAACAGCCCCGCCCGCCCTTCATCAAGGCCGAACTCAGCGCTAAGCGGTGGCTCCACGGCGGCGAGCAACTGCCTGTCGATGTAATTGAGCAGATTGATAACGAGGAGCAACCCCAGCGCAAAAGCCGCTTTCCGGCTTGGCACCCTCTCATTCACTGTTTCCCCTAGCGTCGGCTGTGTCACGTGGCGCGGAGGTTGAACGGATGGGGAGGGACAGGTCAAAGCTTCAATTCCACGAATCAACACTCTCAAGACGATGATCTAATCAAAATTTCGACTTTCAAACGAAATCTGGCGTGGTGACTGCTTTATCGTTTCCACAATCAACAGCAATGAACGAACTACCGGCAAATATCCTGCTCCTTGAAGACATCAGCACGGTGCAATTCTTCGTCCGTTACGCGTTAAAGGGGCTGCCCAAAGCTTACACCCTTTTCACCGCGGGAACTCTCGCAGAAGCACGAACTCTTGTCGCAGATCGGCTGATCGACCTCTTCATCGTGGACATCGGCCTTCCTGATGGAGACGGCATCGATTTCCTATGCGAAATGGCCATCACACAGCCGCAGGCGACGGCCATCATTGTCACTGCCAGCCCGACGGAATTCAACCGGGCGCGGGCCGAACAGCTCGGGATCGTTCAACTTCTTTCAAAGCCGATTCAGCGCGAAAAGCTCGTCGATGCGGTCTCGAAATTAATGGCGTGGAACCCCGACGCTACCGAACCTGCGGAGCCCGCATTCCGCGCGACGTTGAGCGGCCTCACTCCGATTGACATCGTTCAGCTTAAATGCATCAGCGGCTCCACCGGCGTACTGGAGTTTGCAAATACGAGCGGCACCGGGCGCGTCTATTTTGAGAAAGGGAACATCGTCCACGCCAGCGTTCGCTTGAGCGGGGGCGAACACCGGGACGGCACCGAGGCTTTCGCACAGATCGTTGGATGGAAAACCGGCAAGGTCTCCGACGTTCAGGACGCGAGCGCTCCTCCACGAACCATTTCCACTGGCTGGCAGTCGCTCCTCCTCGAGGTTGCGCAGGGCGCTGACGAACAGGCTGCGTAGCAGGTTGTTGAAAACCGGGGAACGTCGTTCTTGCCTCCTACTTGCTCTGTTTCCAGAGGCGGGCCACTCAGGGAGCAAGAGCTCGAGCGTGAGTAAGAAGTAAGAGAGGATGCGTTTTTCAACAGGCTGCCGAGCGGTCAGACGACCGTCCAACCTTCGCCGGCCCGCATCACACGATGCGCCACGCCGAGTTTCTCGCACCCCGGGATAAACAGGTCCCTCGGGTCCGCGGTGTTAAACTCAAACATCCCGAAGTGATGGGGCACCGCCCATCGTGCACCGATATCGGCGGCGAGTTGCGCAGCTTCACGCCCGTCCAGATTGCCCGCCACGCGCCTATCGGGGCGGTTTCCGTTAATGGGTAAAAACGCGACGTCCACTCCGTATTCTCCGAGGGCCTCCGCAAGACCGGGATAGAGAACCGTATCTCCGCTATGGTAAAGCGTCCACGGCCCGCGACGGATGATGTAGCCGAGAAACTTTTGCCGTCCGGCCTCGTCTGTCTGGCGCTCATTGTGTGCCGCGGCAATGCCGGTAATCTGCCATCCATTGACCACGGCTGCAGCTCCATCGTCCAGCCCCACGGGCCAGGCCGACTCGCAGCCGAGACGCTCGGCGACAAACGTCCGGTTTGCCTCGGAGATGACGAATTGCGCGCCAGGGTTTGAGGCGAAAACCGGCAAAAGCGTTTCCGCATCGAGATGGTCGGTGTGATTGTGCGAACTCGTTACCACTGAAATGCCGCGCAATCGTCCGGGCGCGATCACTTGTTCGGTCATCCGCGTATGCGGTTTGTCGGTCGCAGCGTATTTTTGCGTCAGGGAATCGGACAAATAGGGATCGAGCAACAGCAGCGATCCGCCTTGGCGGAGCAGGAAGCCGCTTTGTCCAAGCCACCAGATGCGGAGTTCATCACCGGACGCCGGGCGTGCGATGTCTGCGAGAAGCGCGTCGTCTTTTTGAAATGCCGGAATCACCGGATAAGACCCATGTGAGTCCCGCCATCGCGCATAAAAGGCCAGTAAACGAGAAAGCCGGAACCACACATGTTCTCCTGCGGGACCGGGCCAAAATACCGCCCGTCTTTGCTGAAGTAACTATTGTCTCCCATCGGAAAGTAACGGCCTGCGGGCACCGTGTATTTCTGCCGAGGGTCCGACATGTTGTAAGGCTGCAATTCCCTTGGACCGCTGCTGTATCCCATGTAGCCACCGCCCACAGGATTTGAACGCGTCCCCTCAGCGACACGTTGAAAACCGGGCTCCTCTCCCGGCATTCCGTTTACAAACAGCTGCGGGGGAGCGATCGAGAGCTCATCACCCGGTACTCCGGCGAGGCGCTTGATATAAAACTGCGACGGCGTCCTCGGTGGCGGGCCTGAGTTGCCGAGACCCTCAATGTTTTGGGTGAGAAACACGATCACTTCGCCGCGGGTGGGCTTGCGGAAATGGTAAATGAACTTGTTGACGAAGACGTGGTCGCCAGTGTCCGTGAATCCACGGATGATCGGGTCGCCCTTCGCGAAACGTAAGTTCTTGAGCAGATTCTGTTTCACTGGTTCCACATGCTCGTTGACAAAGTATTCGTTCCCTTTGTTCGTACGAATGCGGGTGTACGTGAAGAAATTCCGCGGAAACGGACGCCGAAAATCCGTCACATCCGGAAACCCTCTCTCATCGAGCGCGATCTCCTCATCGTCCTTCGCAATGACATCGTGCCACGTCCGCCCATGCGTTGCGAACTGCAGCGCGCGCGTCGCGATGTTCGGGATGGGATCCGTCGTGGCGCTGCCGGTGATCCCTTTTAGAGTGGGCGACATCGACGAAGTGGGAATCGTAAACGGCTGCACGATATAAGTGCGGATGCCCAGCGCGACGATGATTGCCACGAGCACCACCTCCACATTTTCAGAAATCCACGCGGTCTCCGTCACGGGACAGTGAATCTTGCAAAACTCCTCGATCGCCCTCTCGCCATCGGCCACGGCGGCCCGGTTCTTCTCGCGGAGGGCGGTCTTCAATTTCACGATCAGGCCTTTGATTTCCCCGCACACTTCGGCGGTCCAAAGGTCGCGATGGTAGGCGAGTTTCTTCTCGGCGGCCTTAACGTAGAGCCTGCCCTGCCTGATGTACTTCGGAGTGAAAATCCACATATCGCCCGTGCATTAAACGCTCGCGCGCCGCGTGGCAACCGTTTGTCGCTACCGATTCTTCAGCGGCACCGACGCTGGTGGATAGTGGTGTACCGGACACCAAAGCCAAAGCCATACGGTTCATACCACGGAAACGGGGCCGCGTAAAAAGCCGGCGGCGCGTAGGAGCGCCAGTAAACGTAGCGGTCCGATGCGCGCACAAACGCCTCGCGCACCCGGTCGGATACCTTCGCTGAGCGAAGCCGATCGATGTCCTCTTTGCGCGCCTCATAATCCAAACCCACGCGATCCAGATGCCGGATCGCCACCGAATCTGAAATCCCCCGCCGATTCAGATCGATCAAATCGCTCGGCGTCAGCGGTGTGTTATCGGAAAGATGCTCAACCGTCTCGTAATGCACACCCGCAGCGCGCACCGTAGCGAGTCGTTGCTGGGAATGGATGGAACAACCGCTCAATGCGGCTGCGGCGATCAGGGCAAAGAATATCGGCTTCATTTGACGGCAGACTGCCACGGGATCTTCCGTTTCGCAAGCGATGCACTGGCATTTTAGCTCTGTGATCGGGAGAAAAACCGATTTCCGGCAGGGAATCTTCCAATCTGGCGCGAGTCCAGCTTGCGCATCCCGCTCCAATGGGCATCTTACGTGGTCCTCTGCAAACGCAGATCAGTTACACATCAATGGAGTCTCCGTATCAAGTCACGACGTTTCAAAACGGCGCACGTCTCGCCAGCATTGAAATGCCACACATGCGGAGCGTCAGCGCCGGATGGTGGATCGGCGTGGGCGGACGGCACGAGCGTTCGCGGGAATGCGGGATGGCACACTTCCTCGAGCATCTTCTCTTTAAAGGTACCACGCGCAGGAACGCCCGGCAGATCACCGCGGCAGTGGAAGGCGTCGGCGGATACTTAAACGCGTTCACCACGGAAGATCATACGTGCTACTACGGAAAAGTCGGCGCACGCCACTTTGGCCGCCTCTGCGAGGTCATCGGCGACATGATTCTCGATTCAACACTTCCGCCGATCGAGATCGAGCGTGAGCGTGAAGTCATCCGCGAGGAAATCCTCATGTATCGCGACCAGCCCGCGCAGCATGTCCACGAGCTCCTCACCGCCACGCTCTGGCCCGAGCATCCGCTGGGGCGTCCGCTGACCGGCTCCGTCGAGACCGTGTCCCGGATGAATCGCGACGACATCCTGGCGTTTCGCGACCGCACTTACTCGGGGGCCAACACGGTCCTCACGGTCGCAGGGCCGATTTCCCACCGTGAAGCCATCAAAGAGCTCGGTCCCTGGGTCGAGCGCGTCCCTCGGGGCCGGCGTCCGCGCTACGAGCGCTCGCCGGATCTTCCCTCGCGCCCGGCGGTGTCTCTCCACACCCACGACACCGAGCAGACCCACCTCGCGATGGGCTTCCGCACATGGGGACGCGGCGACGAACGCCGCTTCGGGCTCAAGCTCCTCAGTGTCATCCTCGGCGAGAATATGAGTTCGCGGCTTTTTCAAAAACTCCGCGAACGCCACGGCTACTGCTACAGCATCAGCAGCGGAATGGTGACGCTCGAAGACACTGGCGCGCTCCAAATTAGCGCCGGTCTGGACCCGTCCAAACTGGAGCCTGCCATCCGCTTTATCATGAACGAACTCGACGCCCTCGCCGAGCGCGGTCCGACTCAGAACGAGGTCCGCATGGCAAAGGATTACACCATCGGCCAGACGCTGATGGGCCTGGAGAGCACGACCAATCAAATCATGTGGATGGGCGAGAGTCTGCTCGGTTACCGCGGCGTCCTGCGCCCGGACGACGTCGAAGAAAAAATCCACGCCGTGACTAAAAGCCACATCCAGGAAGTTGCCGCAGAATGCCGCAAACGCGCCCGCATCGGCATCGCCGTCGTAGGGCGGGTCAAAGGTGCAGAACGAATCGCTGGCTGGCTGTAGGACGAAAATCGGATCAAGTGCCTCTTGAAGCGGACGGGCAAATTGATCACAGTGGGGTCCATGAAACGTCTCGCGCTCATCGCTGCTCTGTTGATTGGAACCATCCCGCCCTGCTCCGCCGCCATCAAACGCGACCCTGCGGAGATCTTGCAAGCGAGCCAGGAGGCCTTTGAACGAAGAGACTTCGACTCCGCGATCAAGCTTCTGACGCAGGCCATCGAGTCCAACCCCAAACTCGCACCTGCCATCGTCCTCCGCGGCTTTGCCTACGCAGCCAAGGAACAATACGGGAAAGCCGTCGAAGACTACACGGCGGCGATTAAACTCCAGCCCGAAGACCCGCGTCCGCTCAATTTCCGCGCCGCGACGTATCAGGCGATGAAAGAATACGAAAAGGCGATCGCCGACTACAGTGAGCTGATCAAGCGGACGCCGGAGGACATCGAAGCCCTGGGCAACCGCGGCCTTTGTTACGCGCAGGCAGGTAACGACAAAAAAGCATTCGAGGATTTCAATAAAGCAGTGGAAATCGCGCCGAAGAACGCGGTCGCGCGACAATTGCGCGGCTCCGCGCATGCAGATGCCGGGCGGAAAACGGAGGCGCTCGCCGACTACAAAGAGGCCATCAACATTGACCCAAACAATGCAGCATCATACCTCTACCGCGCCCATCTTTATCTGGTCGAAAACCAACCCGAAGACGCGCTCGCAGACTTCGAAGAGGTAATGCGCAGGGCTCCGGAATTCTCGACTGCCGCAAACGACTACGCGTGGACCCTCGCCACCAATCCGAATGACAAGATTCGCGACGGTCGCAAGGCCATCAAGTACGCCAAGGACGCGTGCCACGAGACGGATTATCAACACGCCCCGACCGTGGATACCCTGGCCGCGGCATACGCCGAGGCGGGCGAATGGGACGAAGCCGTGAAGTGGGAGGAGGAAGCCGTGAAACTCGCAGAAAAAACCCATCCTAAAGATGTGCAAGGCATGCGTGCGAGGGTGCTGCTCTACAAGGAAAAGCGCCCATTCCGTGAGGACCCGAAAGCGGAAAACGAGCGTCTAAAGAAAGAGAAGCCATAGTTCGCGGCGCGCGAATTGATTCGCCAAGCACCCCGCCAAATTGCTATGTGTAGGGATGCAAAAACGTCCATTCACCGAGCTCGGCCTTTCGCCTGAGCTGCTCAAAGCGGTCGCGCATGTCGGCTACGAAGTCGCATCGCCCATCCAAAGCGCCGCCATCCCGATCCTCCTCGAAGGCCGCGATGTCGTAGGCCAGTCGCAGACAGGCTCCGGCAAAACCGCCGCGTTTGCTCTTCCCGCGATCGAAAAAGTGGACCCGCTTTTGAAAGCGCCGCAGATCCTCATTTTATGCCCCACTCGCGAGCTCGCGGTACAGGTTGCCGAGGAAGTTGCGCGACTTGCGGCGTTCAAAAAAGGCGTGCGTGAACTGCCCGTGTACGGCGGCTCGAGCTACGAACGGCAGTTCATGGGACTGCGTGCCGGAGCGCAGATTATCATCGGCACACCGGGTCGCGTCATGGACCACCTTGAGCGCAAGTCGTTGTCGATGGAGCATGTGAAAATGGTCATCCTCGACGAAGCCGACCGGATGCTCGACATGGGCTTCCGTGAAGACATGGAGACCATCCTCGCAAAGGCAAAGCCCGACCGCCAGACGGTCTTGTTCTCTGCCACTGTGCCGCCGGCCATCAAGCGGATGATCGAACGGTTTACCAAGAACGCCGCAAGCGTCCGCATCGAGAGCCAGACAGTCTCCGCGCCGGACATCGAGCAGTTCTATTACGAAGTCCAGCGCCGCTCGAAACTCGAAGTCCTCTGCCGCGTCATCGACTTCCTCGACCTCAAATATGGCATCATTTTCTGTGCGACAAAGATGATGGTCGATGAACTCACCGAACATCTGCTCGCCCGCGGCTTTTCCGCTGACAAGCTCCACGGAGATGTCGCGCAGAGCGCCCGCGAGCGCGTCATGCGTCGGCTGAAAGAACGAAAAATCGAATTCCTCGTGGCCACCGATGTCGCCGCCCGGGGACTGGATGTCGATGACCTCGAAGTCGTCTTCAACTACGATCTGCCGCAGGACTGCGAGGACTACGTCCACCGCATCGGTCGGACCGGGCGCGCAGGCCGCTCGGGGAAAGCAATCACCTTTGCCGATGGTCGCGAAGTCTGGAAGCTCCAGCACCTGATGCGCTTCACGAAGAGCAATATCAAACGACAGAACGTGCCCACTCTCGAAGCCCTCGAAACCCGCCGCGGCGATGCGCTTTTCGAGAAAGTTCGCAGCGTCCTCGAAACCGGCGAATTCAAAAAGCACGACCAGTTTGTGGACCGCCTTCTCGACGCCGGGCACACTCCGACGGACATTGCTTCGGCGCTCATCTCGATGCTCGACGCCGAAACGCCGAAACTCGCAGAAATCGCCGAGGATCGCCCGCAGCGTCCCGCTCAGAGATTTGACAACCGCCGCGACGACCGCGGACCGCGCGACGACCGCGGTCCCCGACAGGATGGGCCGCGTCAGGAAATGGCCCGCCGCGAAGCGCCGCGCCCGCTGCCAGCCCGTCCGGCCGACACACGCCCAAGGCCGGACGAGCGTCCACGCCCGGATGCGCCGGCACGGCCTGCCGAGCGACCGCGTCCGCAGCGTGATGACCGCCCGGCGAAAGGCCCGCGCCCTGCCGCGCCCGCTGGACGCTCGCATGAGAACGACATGGTCCGCCTCTCAATGAACGCCGGACTCGATCGCGAAGTGAAGCCAGCCGACGTCGTTGGTTTTCTGTTGAACGAAACATCGCTCCCCCGCGAAGCGCTGGGTGCGATCAACATCATGCCGAACGTCACGCAGTTCGATGTCCATCAGGATTACGCCCGCGACCTCGTCCTCGCACTTCGCAGCATGAAATTCAAAGGCCGGAAATTGATCGTCGGCCCCGCAGAATAGCACTATTTCGCCCGCATCCAGCCGACGATGTCTTCGCGCAATTTGTGCGAATCCTTGTCGAGGAGATACATCATGTGCCCGCTCTCGTACATCGCATAGGTGATGTTCTTGCGAAGCGAATCGGGGATATCGAGATGGTCGATCGAAAACCGCGTCGCATCCGGCGGCACGGCGAGATCGCGTAAGCCGGCGCAGACGAGCAGGCGCAGGCCGGGGTTCGTTTTCATGGCGTCCGCCAGCGCGGCGTCGGTTCCTGCAAAGCGATTCGAGTATTTCGTGTAGTTCCACGGCAACCCGCCGAGGACTCGGTAAGGCAAGTCGGATTCAAAGCCAAGCGTGCCGCGGATGTAGGAATTGGCCATCGCGTTGAACGGTCCGATGACCGACGCAAAGCTCGGGTCAAACTCCGGCCCGGGCGAAACTCGGTCCGCATCCTCGGCGACGACGCGGCCATCGAAGCGCCCGATGATTTTTCCTTCGCCACGAAGCAGGTATTCCCGGAACGCCGTGGCACTGATGCGGAGATTGTGATTCTCGATCAGTTCCACCGGCAGCGAAGTGAAGCGCGAGAGCTTCGCGGCAATATTTTTCCGTTCCTCCGCAGGAATGAGCCGGCCTTTCAGCAAGGCGACCGCATACTCCCCAAACGCAAACGCGCGCGCTTCAGCGAGGATCTTCGGGAGATCGCCGGAAATCTTTCCGTGGTAATGCGCCGTCGCCGCCAGCGTCGGCAGAAATGTCATGGACGGAAGGTCGATTCCTTCCCCGCCGAGCGTTGCAAAATTCAACACTCCGCTCACGCAGACGAATCCCGAGATCATCATTCCGTGCTTGTCCTGAAGGAAGTCGCACAAGCCCGCGCCGCGGATTCCGCCGTAGCTTTCACCGCAGAGAAATTTCGGCGACATCCAGCGCCCCTCGCGTGTGGTAAAAAGGCGGATGAACTCTCCGCAAGCCTCGACATCCTCGTCCACACCCCAGAATTGCTCGCCCTTCTCGCCTTTCGCGGGACGTGATGCGCCCGTGCCCACCGGGTCCAAAAAGACGAGGTCCGTGGCGTCGAGGACCGAGTCCGGATTATCCGTGATGCTTCCGATTTGCGTAAACGTCTTGCCGTCCGGCGGCAGCAAAATCTTCTTCGGCCCAAGCCCGCCGAAGTGCAACCACACCGCGGCGCTACCCGGTCCGCCGTTGAAGCAATACATCACCGGCCGTGATGCATCGGAAGCGGCCAGCGGCTTTCCGTCAGCCCCCGTCGCAGCATAATACACATAAAAAACATCAGCCCTCGTCGAGCCATCGTCCTTGAGCAGCGGCAGCGTCCCCGTCTTTGCAATATACGTGATTTCGTTTCCGCCGATCTTGACGGAGCCCTTCGTCTCCTTTGGCTTTGCGTCCTTCTTCTCGTCTTTCTTTTCCTCCTTTTTTTCGCCCTCCTTTGGTGGTTCGGCGGGTTTCGGATCTTGGGCAAATGCACCCGTGAGCAACGCAGCGGATAGGAGTAGATGTTTCAGCATAAAAGATGTCGGCGTTCGGTGTAGCGACGAGGCACCGCAATGCAAAGGGTTTCGCGTCCGAGTGCTGGGTCGAAATTTTCCGAGGGGTTTACGACCCATGTTTCCGAACTCCCATCGAGCGATTGCAGCATCGGTTGTCAGCGGCTCGGTCGCTTGAATCGCTTGCGTGCAGCTTCGGATTTGGAACGAATGACGCAGTCTTCGACGTGGTCGTTGATCAGTCCCATCGCCTGCATGAACGCATGCACCGTGGTTGGGCCGACAAACTTCCATCCTTGTTTCTTGAGGTCCTTTGACAGCGTAATCGATGCTGTGGAGGTCGAGGCCGATTGCGGCTGTGCCAGTTCCTTGATGCCGGGCTCGTAGCGCCAGATGAAGGCCGCCAGCGACCCCTCGCGCTCGACCAGTTCTCTGGCCCGGATGGCATTATTGATCACCGCCTCGATCTTCCCGCGATGGCGCACAATCCCTGCGTCATTCAGGAGCCGCTTCACGTCCCGCTCGGTGAAACGGGCTACTTTGTCGAAATCAAAACCATCAAACGCAGCGCGGAAATTTTCCCGTTTAGCGAGAATGGTCCGCCAGCTCAGGCCGGATTGAAAACCTTCCAGGCACAGTTTCTCAAACAGACGCTGGTCGTCGCCGACGGGGAAGCCCCACTCCGTGTCGTGATAGTGGAGAAACTCCGGCGCATCTCCGCACCACCGGCAGCGCGGCTTTCCGTCGGTTCCTGTGAATGTAGTGCTCATGATTTAAAACGGGTTCAACCGACCAGAAACTGCAATCGCGCATCTGCCTTGCCGGTCAGCGAAGCGTTGTGCGTCAGTGTTCCTCCGCCCAGCCCGGGTTCGAGACTGCCCGCCAGTAAGAACACTCCGTCATCAAACCCCTTTTTGATCCATGCCTTATGGCCGTCCATAAACTGGCCGGCCCGACTCTTGTTGGCAGAGAATCTTAGGAATACGATATGCATGATTCAGCTTGTGGTGGTTTGGTTCGGTGAACGCGCCCAACGTTGTTTCACCTGAACAGAATCATTTTCAAATCCAAATCGCGAACGTTTCTTAACAGCATCGGACGCGGCATTTCGGATGGCGTCCCGATGCCGTCGCGCGAATTACAGATAGGTCCATTCGCCCCGATCGCCCGATGCAGACGGCACGAGGAAAAATGAGCGATTGGCAATCCCCGGGCTCTCGGCTATCCGGCGCGCTCCAAAATGTCGCGCGTCCTTATTCTTACTGCTGGCTATGGCGAGGGACACAATGCCGCCGCTCGCGCGCTGGCAGAAGGCATCCGCTCGCTCGGTGGGGACGCCGAGGTCCGCGACATCCTGCTCGAAACGTACGGCCACATGCAGGAAACTTCATGCAGACTGTATTTACAGTGCATCGATCGTGCGCCTTTGCTTTGGGCCGCGGTTTACCGGGCCATGGAGTTTCGTCCCGTCGGCTGGGCCATCATGCGTTCACTCTGGCTCGCCCAGGCCCGACTCCGGAGCGTGATTGAAGAGATGAAGCCCGGCGCTGTGGTCTCCGTCTATCCGTCATTCGGGCATCTGCTCGACCGGCTCTATCCCGGCCCAAGGCCGTTTGCCGAGCACACGCTCATCACCGACAGCATCTCGATTAACTCCATCTGGTTTACTCGCAAAACCAACGGCTACATCGTCGCCAACGACGCCAGCGCAGCCATAGTCAGTGCACGCCGTCCCGAGGCGGCGGTTCATGCGCTCGGCTTCCCGGTGGGCACAGTCTTCGCCGACGCACGCCCCGCGCGGCCCGCTCCCGGAAACGGCGAACCGCTGCGTGTGCTCTTCATGGTGAACCACGCAAAAAACGGAGCCATCCCGCTTGTCCGCCGACTTCTCGCGATGCCGCATATCCGGCTCTCCGTCACGGTGGGCCGCGACGCGGTGCTCGGGCGGGAACTCTCCGCTGCAGCCGCGGAAATGAGGACGCCCATCAATATTCTCGGCTGGGTAAAAAACATGCCGGAACTGCTCATGTCGCACCACGTCCTCATCGGCAAGGCCGGCGGCGCGGCTACACAAGAGTCGCTTGCTGCGCATACGCCGATGCTCATTACCCAGATCGTTCCGGGACAGGAGGAAGGCAACGCCCGGCTCGTCGTGGAGAACGAATGCGGCACGCTCGCGACGACGCCAAACGCCATCGCCGACACTCTCGAATCGCTGGCCCACGACAACTTCGCCTGCTGGAAACATTGGGCATCGCAGACGGTGCGTATCGGACGACCCGACTCCGCGCGCACGGTCGCCCGCTTCGTCCTCGACTCGATCAAATCATGATCCGCGCATTTCTTTTCGACATCGGAAACGTTATTGTCCGCTTTGATTTCAGCCGGGCGATCCGTGCCGTCTCGGCGCTCAGCGATGTGGCAGACGAAGCCGCCGCGCTCCAGCGCATCGATGAAGTGAAGCTCGTTTATGAAGACGGGGGCATGTCTCGCGACGCCTTCCTCAAAGAAGCCTTCGCGCTGCTCGACTACCGCGGCACCAGGGAGCAATTCGTCGCCGCATGGCAGGACATCTTCTGGCCCAACGAGCCCATGCACACACTCATCCGCTCGCTCCACGGACGCTACCCGATCCATCTCCTGAGCAACACGAACGACATGCACGTCGAGGGACTTTTCCGGGACTTCGACGTATTCAAGTGTGTTGCCACCGGCGTCTATTCCCACGAAGTCCGCGCATCGAAACCCCATCCGCGCATCTATGAAATCGCGTGTGAAAAATGCGGCATCGATCCCGCGACCACCTTTTTCATCGACGACCTCGCTGCGAATATCGAAGCCGCGCGGGCTGCGGGCTTTCAGGGTCACCACTATCACCACGACCGGCACGACGCGCTGCTGGAGGATTTGCGAATGGCAGGAATCGAGTAGGTCAGTATTCAGTAGGTCAGTATTCAGTGAACCAGTGCAAGCGCATCGCCCGCCGACTGAGCACTGATTACTGACCTGCTGGCTTAGTGGCTCACTCTCCCCGCCCGCACTTCCCCTACCCGCCTCCCGGTAGCTGCGCGGACCCGCCGCGCCGTGCCTCTCCCAGTGGTGTCTTCGCACTGCACAGGCGAACGTGGCGGCGTAGGAACATACGTGGAACGCCGGTCGGAGAGGGCGGCGGGGAACCGCCCCTCCGGCCGGTATCGCGGCGCGAAACAACCGGCAGAACAAACGCTCAGGCCATCAACACACCGCTAAAATGGAAACGTACTTTGCCTACTCGCGGACGCTGAAGAAGGAACACGAAAAGCAGCAGCAGATAGCTCAGGCCCCCACGCCGCAAAGCCCGCTCGCCGGCAAGCCACTTCAAAAAGCGCTTCCGCCTGATCGGCAAACGCTCCTGCTCCTCGCATCCGGCTGCCAAATTGGGGGTCATTGAGCCGGCCCCCGCGCACCGCGCGCACGCCGGCCAGCACCTTCTCCATGCGGTCGGGGAAATGCCGGGCCAGCCATTCCTCAAACAGCGGGCCGATCCCGTGCGGCAGCCTCAGCATCACGTAGCCGCCGAACTTCGCTCCCGCCTCGCCCGCCGCCGCCACGATGTTCGGGATCTCATGGTCGGTCAGCCCCGGAATCACCGGAGCCACCAGCACTCCCACCGGAACGCCCGCGTGCCTCAACGCCCGGCTGGCGGCGATCCGGGCG
>JANMGP010000335.1:0-9122 GCA_031374705.1 Verrucomicrobiaceae bacterium
GATGAGCGCGGGCGACGCCTCGGGAATCGTCTTCAGGTGGATGTAGCCGCGAAATTGATGTTCCTCGCGAAGCTTCCGCGCGACTTCGATGACCAGCTCCATCGTGTAGTCCGCGCTGCGGATGATGCCGCTGCTGAGGAACAGCCCTTCGATATAGTTCCTTTTGTAGAAATCGAGCGTGAGCTGCACCACTTCGTCGGGCGTGAAGCGCGCGCGCTGCACATTGCTCGAGCGCCTGTTGATGCAGTAGTGGCAGTCGTAGAGGCACGCATTCGTGAGCAGCACCTTCAGCAGCGAAATGCAGCGACCATCCGGCGCATACGAATGACAGATGCCCGAGCCTCCCGTGGAGCCCACGCCCGCACTGCCGCGCGAATCCTTCCGTGCCGCGCCGCTGCTCGCGCACGAGGCATCATACTTTGCCGCGTCGGCGAGGATTTCGAGTTTGTGCTGCAAGTCCATGAAGTCGGGTGAAGGCTACGCAGTTCCCACCCGCTCCAGCGGGAAAATAGTGACGTCCACTCCGCGCGACATGATGACGTGGTCGGGCGCGCGCCCGGTCGGAGTGAAGCCATCGAGCGGTAATAAATTTTCATCCCAAGCCGCCAACTCCGCGCGGCACAGCGGATACGGCTCATGGAAAACCGCACCACGCCGCAGACCATCAGGCGCGCTGGAATACAGCCGGTAACGTTCGACGAGAAAGAACTCCAGCGACCCCGGCGCAGGCGGCGGCACTTCCGCGCCAGGAGCGTAATCAAACATGCAGCGCATGCCGTTCGCCCGTTGGCCGGTGCGCAGGGATTCATACCGGACACGACACTCTGCGGTGCAGTTCGCTTTCATCTCCGCGTGCTCGTAGGGCAGATGGAAAAAGCGCCGTGCGATTTTCACCGCGAGCCATTGATTCGCATCGAGCGAATAGAACCACACGCCCGGAACGCCCGCGCGGTCATGCACATACGTGCGCAGGTTCATCTCCATGAAATCCGAGATGCCCGGCACCGCCGGCAGAAAACGCGGACGGATATTCCGCATGAAAAACGGCACGACTCCGAGATATGCCTTCCCGCCGAATGTATCCACGAACAGCCCCTCCGGCAGCGTCGCCTGAATCGCCGCCGCGGGATATTCCCAGTGTAGGAAAAGCAAGTCGCGCCACTGCTGATACATCACCGCATTCCCCGTCGGCCGCGCTCGCGGCGCGAGCCGCTGCGACACATCCGGAAGCTGCGGTTTGGCTTCAGCGATGGTCATCGCAGCGAAGCTGAAATCCAATGGTCGGCGGTAGAAATCATGTGATAGAAAAACTCTATGGAACGTTACGCTTCATGCAACGACGCAGGAGCAAAAAAGTAGTCCGCGAACCCTCAGCCGCAACTACATCAATTTGGATTCGCTTGCGAACTTTGCCGACGCTCATCAT
Source organism: Verrucomicrobiaceae bacterium (assembly GCA_031374705.1). Classification (GTDB taxonomy): domain Bacteria; phylum Verrucomicrobiota; class Verrucomicrobiia; order Chthoniobacterales; family Chthoniobacteraceae; genus SXWH01. Next base: position 1,427 of record JANMGP010000335.1, read on the forward strand.
GGTTCCATTATCACCGTGGAAAATCTGCTCATCGTTTTACAAATCATCGTTGCCCTCGGGATCCTGAATGTGTGGGTTCTTCGCGCGAGCAAAGCGACTCCATTTCGCGGAGGCGAAGCGAGGACGCTTCGTGAGGAGTTCGCCGCTTATGGGCTTCCGTTCTGGTTCATGTGGGTGATCGGAGTTCTGAAGGTCGGTCTGGCGCTCGCGCTTATCGCAGCCATTTGGAACCACCGCATCGCCCAACCTGCGGCGATTGGTTTGGGGTTGCTGATGATTGGGGCGTTCGTGATGCATCTCAAAGTAAAGGACCCGATCAAGAAAGCGCTGCCATCCATCGCTGTGCTCGCGATGTGTGCCGCCATTGCGCTGCTGTAGCGGCGGGTTCTCTCAGAACGCCGCCAGACTCAGGTAGGCATTCAGCACCAGATAAATCAGCGCGGGTATCGTCTGCGCCAGCGTGTCCTTGATTTTGATCCGGACGCCGACTGCAATCAGCATCATCAGTGCAAGCCCCGCCGCCGCCGCGCGTCCCATCCACGGCTGGCTCAGCCCAGCCATCAAACCGATCGCTGCGCACACTTGCAGCCCGCCAACGAGCACGCGCTGCGTTCCAAAGCGGTAGCGGTCGAACTCCCGCTTCATATAAGACGAAAAGAAACACGCCGACCCGTATCCAAGGAACGAGATTGCGGAGAAAAATATTAGGGCGTTGTTCAAGTCCGGGACCATAGGCCATCTTTGTGCGGGTGGATACAATTGTCCTTCGCCGCGCATCGAAAGCAGGGGGATACGCAAGATTTGTGCGCCTCGCATTGCTTCCCGTGCGAATCCACTGGAGCGTGAAATTTCAAATGGACTTGATTGAACAAAAAACGGACGTGCTGGTCATCGGCGCGGGAATGGCGGGATTGATGGCGGCGGCGGAATTGCAACGCGGGGGCGTCCGCGTGCTCGTGCTCGACAAAGGCCGCAGCGTTGGCGGACGGCTTGCAAGCCGCCGGATTGATGGTGCGACGTTTGACCACGGGGCGCAGTTCATCACCACTCGCGACCCGCGTTTTACCGCGGTGTTGGAGCGCGGGCGGCAGAGTGGGGCGATGGAGGAATGGTGTCGCGGTTTCGCGGGTGGTGCGGACGGCCACGCGCGCTGGCGCGGAAAGCCCGCAATGTCTGCCGTGGCCAAGCATCTAGCACTCGGGATCGATGTTTATTTGGAAATGCCAGTGGCCGCATTGCGCCGCGACGGGGAACGCTGGCTTGCAGAATGCACGACGGGGCGCACTTTCAATGCCGGAGCCGTGGTGCTGACGCCACCCGTCCCTCAGTCGCTCGCGATGCTCGATTCGGGCGGCATCGTTCTCGCGCCGGAAATGCGGGCGCGTCTCGCCGCCATCGAATACGAGCGCTGCCTCGCCGTCATGGCCGCGCTCGATGGCCCGTCGCGCATCCCGCCTCCCGGTGGCCTCACGCCCGCCGAGGGACCGATCGCGTGGATCGCGGATAATCAGTTGAAAGGAGTTTCCGCGGAGCCAGCCGTGACAATTCACGCCACGCATGCGTTCAGCCTGGAGCATTGGGATCGCGACTGGCAGGAGAGCGGTCGCGCCCTGCTCGACGCGGCCGCACCATGGCTCGGCGCGGGTGTGAAAACATTTCAGGTCCACGGCTGGCTTTACAGCAAGCCGATGCGCGTCGATGACGAACCGTGCGTGCTTGTGGACAAGTCGCCGCCGCTCGTGCTCGCTGGCGACGCCTTTGCCGGTCCGCGTGTCGAAGGTGCGGCGGTCTCCGGTTGGGCGGCGGCGGCGGCGATTCTGGCGGAGCACCGCGATTAGTTCTTCCATCATCGCATCACGCCGAGGGCGGAAAGACCCACAACGCCGGTCGGCCGACGTTGCAGTGAACGGCTCGGCCGAGCAGCGTAAACGTCGCCAACGAGAAGTAGAGATTGCTGCGCGCGAGATTGCCGGGGACGACGCCGGTGGATGGATGGCCGAGCTGGCGCAGACGCAATTCGGTGGAAGGAACCGGATAGAAAATTGCCTGCACTGCGGCGTTGGGACTGCCGTCTTCGCCGACGAGATCGGTGAAGCGCGTGATCCATGCGCGAGGGTCGTGCCCGGAATCGGCAGCGGCGCGGTCGGCGGCGAAGACGGCTTTGCGGCTGAGGGCCGGCAGCACGAGCAGGCTGGCGAAAGTCCAGAGCGTCATCCAGCACGCATGGCCGAACAGTGCCGCAGCAGGCGGACGGGCGGCGAGGTGAAAGACTTGCGTGCCGATGAACGCTCCCAGCAGATTCCAGAGCAGGATCAGGACGAAGGCACGAACAGGCAGGGCGTTTGCGATCTGCCATCGACGCCGGCTGGATTCAGCAGCGAGTTCCGGCATTGGCAAAGTGCTCATCCAACTCGCGGGCATGAGGCTTTTCGCGTGACGACCGAGACCCACGATCCCGCCGGTGAAGGCCGGGTCGTTGATGGCGACGGTGAGAGTTCTTTCTCCATCGCGCGAATGCTCCCAGGGCGCGACACCGACGAAAGCGCGCAGCAGATGCCGCCGCCCGAGCGCCAGCGCCAGCGTCGTAAATACGATAGCGGCGCTGAATCCTCCCGTGAACCGAAGGCTGAACACACTCACCATTCCTACGGCGGTGAGAACGAGCGTGTGGCCCAGAACGCCGCGTAACCAGCCACTGAGGAAAGTCATCACAGACGGACGCAGCCCGGGCATCAATGTCACGCCACCGATGAAATCAAACACCGCTTGTGCCGCGATCACCGCGACGCCGATAGCGCAGAGCAGTTCTGTTGCGGGTGCGGCCCCACCACGATTCACGAGCCAGCAAAGCCCCGCGGCCGCTGCCAGCACCCAGAAGCCGACATTCGTAATGCCAAGCGCCAGACGCCTGCGTGCGAGTTCGATTTGTAAGTGAGTCATCCAATGGGGCTACGCTGCTCGCGGGGGCGCGGCTGCTTTCAATCCGGTTTTGCCGCGTCCGCGCGTGGGGCGGTGCGCGTTTCTTTTTCAGCGATGTCATGACTACAACCAATTCCTCACCGCGCTGGATGCGCAATGTTCTCCTCGCCGCGAACACTCACAATGTGTTCCGGAGCGCCCCCACCATGCTGTTTTCTTCGGCGGTTTTTCGCTGGCTCGAGATGCCTCTGCCAAAATACCCGCAGGTCCGGCAATGCATTCTGCGGCCTGCGGGCAAACGCTCGCGGGGGACGCTCGCGGGGCTCTGCCGCATCCCGGCCGCTTCATGACTGCGCTGCTCGTCGTGCACGCCGCCGCGACGTGGGGGCTGGTCGGGCTCATCTGGACGGTGCAACTCGTGCATTACCCGCTCTTCGCGCAAGTCGGTGCAGACTCATTCCGCAGCTACCATGCGCGGCACACGCGACAGATCACCTGGATCGTCGCGCCGCTCATGGCGGTCGAGGTGCTCACGGCCGCGGTTCTGTTCGTCCGGGGTACACGGGAGGCGTGGCTCCTGGCGAGCTTCGCACCGCTGGCGTTCAATTGGCTCTCGACCTGGCGCGTGCAAATCCCGCTCCACGATCGTCTCGCCGCGGGCTTCGACGCCGAAGTGCATCGCCGTCTCGTGGCCGGCAATTGGTGGCGCACCGCGGCGTGGAGCATTCGCGGTGTGTGTGTGCTTTACGGCATTTCCTGAGTCGTTGCGGGACGCCCTTTTCCGCGTCCGCAGAGCAGAAAGGTGCGTAGGTTGGTACGTGCGAAAGCACGCCCATGAATACTCCATCCGTATCTTTCCTGCTCACCGCGGTCGCTTGCTTCCTGAGCGCCTGCGCGTCGCCGAAAATCTGCTCGCGCGACATTCCGAAATCCGACGCGAAAGCAGCGGCGTTGCTCGCGGAATTGCAGCGTGCGCACGGAGCGAGTGCTTTCGCAAAGGTCCGCGATGTGAGCGTGCGGTATGACGGCCAATGGGGTTCGCTCGGGCCGCGCTTCCAGCCGGTTCTCGTCGATAGAAAATTCCGGCGCAGCTCGGAGGAACGACTGCTGGTGGGGCCCCGCATCGTCGCGCAGGAGCACTCAGGACCAGCGGGAAAGAAAGTGGTCGTCCGCTCACCGGGAAAAATCACCGTCGAATACAATGGGGCGCTTTCCACCGACGACGAAACCAAGCAGGCAGCCGCGCTCGTTGCCGATGCTTACACGATGTTCTTGCTCGGGCCGTTTTACTTTAATCGTCCGGGCGTCGTGCTCGCGCCGAACGGGGAGTCTGTCGTGGACAAGGCAGTGTGCGACGAAGTGCTCGCCGTGCTGCGCCCCGGATTTGGCTCCGCGAAGGAAGATCGCGTGATCCTTTTTATCGACCGCACGACGAAGCAACTCCGGCAAGTGCGCATGACTTTGAACGGCCTGGAAAGCACGCGCGGAGCTGAAGTCGATGTGACCTTTCGTGAATACCGCACGATCGAAGGCGTGCTCTGGCCGACGGATTTCGACGAGAGAATCCGCGTGCCCTTCGACCTGCACGCACACCATTGGAAGATGCTCGGCCTCGACATCAATCGCGGACTTCGCGCCTCGGACCTCACAGCCTCCGGCCTGGAAAATAGCGCTTCCCGAGTCGCTGCGCCACTGCCCGCGCAATAGCGCTCTCGCCTTGAAAATCCCGATCATACTTCCCTCATCTCACGACCGACGCGCCGGTGCTGCGTGGGGTTCCTTCATCTGCGACGCGCTCGCAATGCCTGTGCATTGGTATTACGACCGCGCCGAGCTGAAGCGCGACTACGGCATTGTGCGCGACTACATGGCACCGCGAAATCCGCACGCAGACAGCATCCTCTGGCGCTGCGAATATACGCCGCTAAACGAACGCGGCGACATCCTCCGCGAACAGGCGCAATATTGGGGACAGCGTGGCATTCACTATCACCAGTTTCTGCGCGCGGGTGAAAACACGCTCAACCTTCAGCTCGCGAAAGTGCTGGCGGCCTCCCTCCTCGCGAATGGTCGCTACGACGCGGACGATTACCTCGCGCGCTACATCGCTTTCATGCTCACGCCTGGGGAGCACCGGGATACCTACGTGGAGGAGTACCACCGCAAATTTTTCACCGCATACTCGCGCGGCGCTGGTCCGCTAAAGTGCGCCGGCAGCGACATACATATCGGCGGTCTCGCGCATGTCGGCGTCTTGTGTGCATTCCTCGCGCCGGATGCGAAAGCAGCCCGCGCCGCAGTGCACGAGCACATCGCCCTCACGCATCGAAGCGACGAAGTCCTCACTGCTGGCGACGCTCTTACGCGAATCATTTGCGACACCGCCGCCGGTGGTGATTTGCGGGAGGCCATCTTTGGTCACGGAGCGGATTGGTTTTCAAGACGCAAAGCCCGGCAGTGGTCGCGGGACACCGACAAAGTCGTCATCGGCCACCGCGTCAGTTCCGCTTGCTACATCGCCGACGCCTTCCCAGCGTCGCTCTACCTCGCATGGAAATACGCCGAGGATTTCGAAGCCGGCGTCATCGCAAACGCAAATGTCGGCGGCGATAATTGCCACCGCGGAGCTGTCGTCGGAGCATTGCTCGGAGCCGCTGCGGGGAAATCGGGAATCGCCCCGCGATTCATTGATGAACTCCAACGAACCACGCAGCTCGAAAATCTCGTCGCGATGAGCACGACGATCGCCTAGCAGCCAAGGGCATCCTCCGAGCAGACTGTCAGTTCACGAGACTACTGGTCGGAAGTTTCTTTCCGGGGCGCGGTAGCGTTTGCCTCCCGCTCGGACGCGGCGTAGTCGTTAGCCATCATGAGCCCTTTAGCGACGACTAGCGTCACCATTAGTCCAAGAAAAAATATCACGATGACGTATTCCATCGCCTATTTTCCTCTCCCGAGGGACTTGTGGTCTGAAAGAATGACGACCCGCACGCCGACCCAAAGACTGAGAATGCTTGGGACCCAAATCCCAACGAAAAGCCCGTAGTCGTGGCTTTTCAAAAACCATAGAGCAACGCTGGCGACGAAGCTGATGAACGCGCCGATGAGGAAGGGATAGTCGATTTTGTGAAACATTGTTTAGTTGGGAAATGACTGGAACGCAAAGGGCTGGCGGCTTAAGCTGCCAGCCCTTTGCGAATTTGTTCGTTATGGGATGAGGACGGTATCGATGACGTGAATGACGCCGTTGCTGGCGGCGATGTCCGTCTTCACGACGGTCGCAGCACCGACAGTCACTTTACCTCCGTCCACTTTGAGGGACGCTTCTTTGCCGTTCACAGTTTTGGCGGACATCGTTTTCACATCAGCGGCCATCACTTTGCCGCTCAGGACGTGAAACGTGAGGATCGCAGTCAGGTTTTCCTTGTTCTCAGGCTTCAACAGACTTTCGACGGTGCCAGCGGGCAGCTTGGCGAAAGCTTCGTCGGTCGGCGCGAAGACGGTGAATGGCCCTGCGCCGTTCAAGGTATCTACAAGGCCGGCTGCTTTCACTGCGGCGACGAGTGTGTTGAACTGTCCGGCACCTGCGGCGACGGCAACGATGGTTTTCTCCTCGGCTGCCGAGGCAGTGTTGATTGGCAGGGCGAGTGCTGCGGCGAAGGCTGCGGCGATGATGATTAGTTTTTTCATGAGTTGTTGTGTTGGTTGAAGACGAGAATAATTTGCATTCCCAATCGCGTGTTAAAACGATGGACGCTCGTCCGAGGGTACTATGTTTAGTTTTCTAAAATCACACCGGACGTGCATCCGCTCTGCGCAGTCGGACGTGTGAAGACCAGGCAATGAATCCCGGGAAGCCGCGTAAGTTTTGCTACGGCTCCAAGCAAGTAGGCGAGCCTAACGGAGGCTCAGTCTCTATGGACGAATCGCAAAATTCATCGCGCCACGGGCTGCGCAGAAACAAACTTTTTTGGTGCGCTGGAGTTGATTCGTGCGGCGTTGCCAATCCTGCGCGAGCAAGAAACCGGGCACATCTTGAACATCTCCGCTGCGGCGGTGATTTCATAGTTATTGGGCAAAACAAATTGCGCGGACCCTGCGTTGTTGAATGTCAGCCCGCCCAGCGTGATCGGGACATTCAGCGTAATGGTGCATGCACTTGTGATGGGTGTGCTACCGAAAACAGCCACGCACGATTCCCTGTGATCACCCCTGCCACCACTCACACACGCGGCCATCGGGCTCGATTGGTGGGAGGACTTTGCGGCGGTGGCCGCGTTCACAGTGGATGACTACGGCGCTGTGCTTGGGCAGGGAGCGGAGGATGTGGGGTTTGAGTTTGTGTTCCTCGACCTCGCTGTAGTTGCGCGACATCTTGCCGCCGGAGTAGCCCCACGACTTTTTGATGACGCGCTTCTTTCCGAGGAAGTCGGCGCTCTCGACTGCGCCTTCTTCGTCGGCGGCGCGGAAGATGAGGCGGTTGCGCAGATTGAGAGTGAAGACACGGGCCTTCTCTCGGCCCAGTGGCGGGACGAACGAGGTGGAGGATTGGGCGGCAGCGACGACGGTGGCTTGCGCCTCGCGGATGACGTCGATGCAGTTGTAATCGCTCATGCCTTCCTCGCTCGCAGACACAAACCGCTGCGCTTCGTCGGCCCATAGGATGAGCAGGTTGTCGTCGCGGCGGGCACTCGCGGGTTTATCGAAACGGCGCAGTGCGTGGGTGTAAAAGAGCATCTTCAGAAACGTGTTCACGTAGCGTCGCTCGACCTGGAAC
>JANMGP010000336.1:0-15791 GCA_031374705.1 Verrucomicrobiaceae bacterium
AAAAATTGTCCAGGAGGACGCCCGAGCAGTGATTCGATGTGCTTTAGGTCCACGCGACCGGTTTCGTTGAGAGTAAGGATAAGCGCGTCTTTCGGCGTCTCAGCGGCCTGTGGAGCCTTTGCGTTCTGGATCGTCCGCTCGCGGAAGATTGACGTCTTCTCCGCACGCTTCGTTTCGTCGTTGTAGTCCTCCAGCGAGCAGAGCAGCGGATAATCCGGGTCGGCACGAAATGCGCGTCGATTGGCCGTATTGTTCACCGGACCAAACCGCGCGACGAGTTTGTCGTATTGGCGATTGAGCTGCCATCGGGCGTTCGCGATTTCGGTATCCGGCGCGTCTTCGAGTTGCGTGCGCAGAACTTCGCGCACCGCGTCGCGAAGCTTCATCAGCGCACGAATCCGCCGCCCGGTTTCTTCCGGCATGTTTTCAAGAACAGTCAGTGTCGGTCCCGTCCTCACCGCGATAGAGCCCTCATGCAGCGTAAACGCGTTCTCTTTCACAAAGTCCGGCGCTACAATGGGTGCGTGGCGTTGTTTCGAACCGCGGATTTCGAGTTCACGATACACGCCGCGCGGAAGCCTCGCGACGGCTTCAAGTATGGCTGCACCAAGCTCGCGACCGTCCGGCTCCAGCGTCGGCTCGTTCGCGCGATACATGCTCGATGTATTTGCCATCGTCCCAAGCATCATTTCAGGGTGCGCTGCGAAGTATTCGTTGATGTGGAAAACTTCGCCCGACGCGTTCGTGTGCTCGGCCAAATTCAGCCACGCGGGACCAGTCGGTTTTTCGCCATCAGCCAGCCGGCGGAGGAAGACAATGTCCGTCGTCACCTCCGTGTTCGCATTCTGCTTGAACGCGGTATTCGGTAGCCGAATTGCTCCGAGAAAGTTCACCTTGTCTGAGAGATAGTTGCGCAATCGCGAGCTTTGTTTATCGAGCGTGCTTTTCGACGTGATGAATACCACCAACCCACCCGGACGCACTTGCTGAAGCCCTTTCGCAAAGAAGTAGTCGTGAATCAGAAAGTTCCGCTCGTTGAATTCCGGATCGTGCAATTTGTAGTCGCCGAACGGCACATTTGAGATCGCCAAATCAAACGAACCCGACACCAGACGCGCCGACTCAAATCCGCCCGCCCGAACATCTGCATCGGGATACAAATGCCGCGCAATGCTTGCCGTCAACGGGTCCAGTTCAACACCCGTGAGCAGCGATCGCGACGCAATCGCCTCCGGCATCAATCCAAAGAAATGCCCCACACCCAGCGCAGGCTCCAGCACACGCCCGCCCGCAAAACCAAACCGCTCCACCGCTGCGTAAACGCCGGCAATCACCGTCGGCGAAGTGTAGTGAGCATTTAGCGTCGTCGCCCGCGCCAGATCGTAATCCTCGGGCGAAAGCAGCCGCTTTAACTCTGCACGCTCAGTCGCCCATTCCGCCGGACCATTCTCCGCAAACACCTGCGGAATACCGCCCCAGCCCACATAGCGCACCAACACACGCCCTTCTTCCTCCGTGGCCCCGAGCCCCTCCGCATCCAGACGATGCACCAGCTCAATTGCCGCAAAATTATCCCGTGCCTTCTGCTTCAGCGACCCGACGCCGAGCGCATCCACCGCACCGATGCGGTAGTTGTAAACGTTCAGTCGTTCGGGCTCTCGGGCGGCAGGAGAATATACTTCTCCCGCACCAACTCCCAAGCCGCCGCCTGCGCCTGCTCCGGCGTCATCGCCTGTTCGCTCTCCATCCTCCCCGTCAGCACTTCCAATTCGTCCAGCGTCGTCTCCTGCGCCTCCACCAGCGCCGCCATCAAACGCCCCTCCGTCTCCATCCGCGCGACCATCTTCGGCAGAAACTCCCGCCAATGCCGCTCCGCCATCAGCCCGTATTGGTTCAAGTAGTGTGGTTCCGTTGTTTGCATAGCTGTTGGAAAAATCAAATAGACTGAGTTGTCCTCCGTCTCCGCCATATACCTTCCCGTTGCGTTTAATCATGGCGTTTTAGTGCGAGTGCGAAACGATTTTCTCTATCGGGGGCAACAACGTCCTCCCTCATCTCCGCCGCAAGTGCATCTCGAACCCGATATGCCACCGCCGCGATACTCACCATATCCCGGCTATCGCTTGGGTATCTGAGGAAATGCTCCAAAACACGTGCCTCGACGACCGGGTCTGCCATCGCGCCGATTCCCGCCCATAAAGACTCCACGCGATCAAGTTGTTCGTTGATAGCGTAGGATGTTTGTGTTCGACGAGTCATCCTCGCAGCATGTCATCTTCCGGGTAGAGTGTTGCGCTCATGCGGGAGCGGTTTAATCGATATGGCCGGGTTCCATGCTCATCTGTTCGGCTGAATTCACCTCGAAATGTGCATTACCACTTTTACTGGGGCTCTCGCGGATAGCGAAGAATAGCCCCCGGCGTTTTCCTCCCAGAGCTCCGACACCGTGCATACGTTTTTAGCACTGCCTTGTAACTTTTGATATTTACTCTGGAGTGGAACTGCAAAGCGCGATGGAGCGGCTCCATGGCTTGCTGGAGTTGTCCCGTGGCAGAGCAAGCGCGCGGACGCGCTCATTCTCCACATCGAGAACGTCGCACTAACGGACGAGGCCCAAGACCCGTTTGCCGGGGCGGAAGTGCTCTACGCCTATACGCGCAAGCAGGCGCTCGCCGATGGCGTCCAGAGCGACGTGAGCGAAGTAGCGCGCGAGGCCGGGTTGACGTTTCCGGTCTATCTCACCCGTGCCGTGTCGGAGAACTACGTGCGCGTGCCCGATGGTGTGCGCTGTCTGGACGAAAGCGGGAGGTTGTGGGATGTGGTTTGGATGCTGCGCGGTGCAGCCCGTCGCACGAGCGGCCCCCGAGATGCTCTTCCGCCTCCACGTTTGGAACGACAACCGCGACCGCACGCCGCCGCTGGTGACGCTCAAGGCCGTGTGCGGCCCGCGCGACATCGGCGACCCCACACCTGCAATTTCGATCATGCTCCGCGATGAGGACTGAAATCATCCTCACCATCTTCGGCGGCGAGCGTCGAAGAAGAACTGATTCGTTCGGTGTCGCTGTTTCTGAATCCAGACCAGAACCGGAATCACAGTTTTCACGCAGTGCTCTCGGAACACCGAAGGAACGCGAAGGCGAGGGCTCGTGGATTGCCAGTAATTTGAACCGGTGAAAACACCGGGTATCGGCGCCGACCTGCTCGCAGCGGACCGCGAACCCATCCCCGACTACGCATTCGACTGCCGCACGTTGAAGGGGAAACGGAAAGGCACGGCCTGGTTAGTCCTTCGATTTCCGCGCCGAGTGTGAAGGAATGGGCATCGTCTAAAATTCACAAATTATCCATTTTCAACGACTGTCGGGCAAATCATCAAACAGCCCCGGCGGGAACGGCTCCAACGCCCGTTGCTCTTCGCGGAAGAAGTCGGACTCGAATTTGGTTCGATACCTTTAAGAGCGCCACATGCGGTGTGTGAAGTGACATGATAAACGTCTCAAGAAATGAAATCAACACTTCTCCTCATTTGCGCCTTCTCACATGCTGTCGCTTTGATACACACTAATGCCGAAAATGAGGTCCGCCCACATGAACTTGTCAACGCTTCAAAATTGCACGCCACCCGGAACGAAAGTGGAACTCCTGCTCGTAGGAGGAGCGAAGCTTCGCGGACGCGTGCAACGATTGGAAAAGGATTTGGTGGTGCTTGATGTTGGCGGGGCGCAGCAGAACGTTTTCGTGAGTGGCATCAGTTCCTTCACGGTGTTCAATCAGCCTTCGTCCTCGGAGGAACGTCCGGTCAAAGCGATTGAAGAGCCGAATATCGGCGAGGATACTCACCCGTTGGGAAAGGCTCTTGAGTGCCGCGATGAAATTCGGATAGCGATTGAGTCTCCTAGCGGTGCGAGCGTTGAGAAGGCAGCGGGTTTGATCAAACAATTTACGGAGGACATCATTACTAGTGGCCGCAGTAGCGACATCCAGGTGCGGAAGGTCTTGGTGGAAATGTTTAAGCTCATTGAGCATCACCGTGACCGAGCTGCCGCTAACAAAAACGAGACCGATGCTGTTCTTCTTAGCCGATCTCTAGTCGCGGTGAATCGAGCACTTCGCGCGGTTCCGCGCGGCAGGATGATTGATGAGTTTGTAGAGCTTTATCATTTGTTCGTCGCTGTGCGTTTCCATGCCAAAGTCTTCGAACAAGATATAGATTTTTGGGCAGAGTGCCGCGAAAAACTTCGCGCCGCCGTACACCTCGGTCGCCAACTCCTTAACGACCCTGCGACTTTAGCCTGGTGGGAGCGCAATCCGCATTTGCGTACCGGCCACTACCGCCGCCTTGCCAGTCTGTGCCACGCGCTTGTCAGCTTTGGATTCGCACAGGCGGATGAATTTGAGCATCTGGAAAAAGACACCGAGCGATTCGGAAGACTCGCTGAGCCGAGTGCATTGGCGACACCCACGGTACCCGCTTTAGGCCACATCGTTTCGTTTGGTCCCGCGCTTCATGGACTTATCCAGACCCGTGACCGGCAGAAACTCGTCGTCCTGCTTCGCGAGATACTGACCCCTGAGCTCCGCCAGGCTGCACAGGCTGCACAGGCAGTTCAGGGCGGGATACCAGTGGATTTCGACGTGGAGGTGCGCACAAACTCAGCGATGCCTTACGATCGAGCGGTACGCGTGCGGCTGCCCGGATCGTTTTGCGGAGAGGTTTCGCACGTCGACCCGGTGCGGAATTTTGGCTACATCAAATTGTCAGATAACCGCTCTGTGCATTTTTGGCTGAACAACTGGCCGGAACCTACAGAGCCGCCCCACCAAGGCGCGGCGGTTCTGTGCTGGCCGGAAACGTCGATTCATGGGACGAAGTGGACTAGTAAGCACATTCACTTGGTCGAACTATTCGAGAGCCCCACTTCGTTGAATTCCGAAGCTCACCAACTCGTTACTGAGGCACTGGATGCGCGCGACCGAGGCGACATCCCTCGCGCCCGCGGACTGTTCGAGCGTGGTTTGCGTGAGTGTCCGGTGTTGGAGGTCGTTCTCAACTATGCCGCGATGATGAAGGTGGAAAATCCCGGCGAGGTGGGCCGAATTTACGAACGCGGTCTCTCTATCGAAGAGGTTGCGAAAAGTTACAAGGCGTGGGAGGACGCAGGCGTTTTTGCCAGCCAGCGCGGCAATTTTGACGAGGCGGTGCGCTATCTCAATCAATCGCTCGTTCTAACGCGCGCCCATCCAGAACAGCGCGGGCTGAAAGGCGTATTGCTGGCGCTCGGTCATGTGCATTACCGGCATGGTACGGAGGAGTCAATCCGACTTGCAGATCAATACTATCAAGAAGCTATAGAACTGTATGGCGGCTGGGAGTCGTTTAGCGCGCGCGTCCCGATACATCAGGTCAATTACGTGAACGCTGTGCGATCCGCTCTCTCGAATCCGGGCCTTCACGAAAGGGCCGCGTCACCGAACTTAGAAGCGCACCGTCTCGTGGAAGAAGCTGCGGATGCGCGCGAAGACGGTGACATTTCCCGCGCGAGTGTTCTCTACGAGCGCGGCATGGAGGAGTGTCCTACGCCGCAAATCGTATGCAGCTATGCGGCGATGATGAAGGCCGTGGATGCCGACGAGGCGAGCCGTATTTACGAGCGTGGCCTGCAGATCGACGATATCGCGAGGAGTTCAAAAGTATGGGAAGATGCGGGCGTTTACGCCTCGCAGCGGGGCAAATTCGATCAGGCGGTGCAGTACCTCGAACGCGCGCTCACTCTCGCGCGCGAACATCCCGAGCATCGTGGACTCAAAGGCGTATTGATGGCGCTCGGAAATGCTCATTATCGGCGTGGAGCCGAAGACGCAATTCGGAGAGCCGATGCCTGTTACCAAGAGGCGATTGCCCTCCATGGTGGCTGGGAAGCTTTTCGCGCGAAGATGCCAGTTCACCAGATAAGCAACGTCGACGCAGCCCAAGCTGCTCTCGCCCAGTTGCGCTCGCATACGCCGAGCGGCAATACCGCATGGGAATTTTTGGAAAGCTGCGGGCTGCGCGTGAAAGATGCGCAGCCGACGGAGGACTTTGCCGACTTGGTTTGTGAAGTGGCAGACGCCAGCCTGCGCACCGACTACGGTCTCGGCGAGCGGATCTTCGTCCGCTGTTATCTTCAAGAACAAGATTCATCTCCTGATCCAAAGGCAGTCGAACAAGGAGCGTTGCAGGCGGCGGCTCAATGGCAGTGTGACGAAACCGTAGCGTTGCTTATCCTGCCCGAGCTTTCTCATGACCTGCAGGAAAGCCTTCGTCGGCGGCTTGATGACACGACAGACGTCCGCCCGCTGGTGATCATCCCATTAGCTCAGCGAGATTTGGAGAAAGCGGCCATCCCGCTTGAGACTTTGCGCGACGCTTTGGCCGCATGGCTTTACCGGCGCGACCTATTTCCCCGTGTGGGAATCGTCACGGGTGCCGAGTTTTTCGGTCGTCAGCGGGTGCTCGCGGAGATCAACAGCCTATTGATGCGTGGCGAGCCCATCGGCCTTTTTGGTTTGCGCCGCACAGGAAAGACATCTGTGTTGCAAGCGGTAAAAGATCGGCAGCGCGAACAGGGTAATATCGTGCTTCACGCGGATCTTCTCGGCAGCGGAAAGAAGATGCTTTCCTGGCTTTTGCATGCCTTGGCCGAAGACTTGCGGAACTCCAGTCAGGAACTGCTCCCATCCAACTTCCACTGGGATCTGGCCGGACGTTTCCCTTCATCTGTAAGCGCGGACGAAGGAGATTTTGATATCAGCCAAGGCTTTTTTTCGGATCTTGCTCGAGTGCTTCAAGCCTTGGAACTTAACCCGGCAGACAAGCGCCCGAAAATCATTCTCGTCATCGACGAATTGGAAGCTCTTCAAGAGGAATCTTCGGCCCGCATGCTCGACCTGCTGCGCACCGCGCGCTCACTTCAAAACCGTTACCAAGCGCGCTTCGATTACATCGTCACCGCTGCGAATCCGAGCGTCTGTGAGAAAGGCCAGATCGACGGACGTGACAACCCGGTCTTTAACTGTATCCGTCCACTGTATCTCGAATTCCTGAGTCCGACAGAATGTTCGGAGATGATCACTGAATTGGGGCGCGGGATGGGTGTCTTTTTTCAACCGGAAGCGCTCCGCCGAGTTTACACCGCCACGGCTGGGCATCCGTTTTTTACTCGCTGGCTGTGCAGTATCGCCGTGAAACTCCGCCGAGGCCGACCGCTGACGCTGACCGCGAAGGACATCTTGAATGCCGAGGGTATCTACAACCGGGACAGGAGCGGGGACGATATTTGGGAAATCGAGCAACGGCTAAAGCGGGACTATCCAGCCGAGTTGGAAATGCTGAATAAACTCGCGCGCAGCTTTACGGCCATCCCACTGCATGCGCTGCTAGCCTCGCCCGCCGAGGACGGGCACCGTGCGATTCGCCATCTGCTCGGATACCAACTCGCAGCAGATACGGAGGGCGGCATCGCTCTACGCATGGAACTGATGAGACGCTGGTTGACAGGGACGGTCACCCCAGAACGGGCACCAGAGTTACGCAAGCCCTCTGCGCCGCCTCGCCAGCCGCCGAGATCGCACAGCAGACCTGCGCCCCGACCCAAGAAGTGGCCCCGCCGCCCCTACGATCAACCATGACGCCGACCACGCCTCAGCCACCGCTTTCCGAATCGCTCTGCATCGGGCGGGATGAACTCTGCCAACGCCTCGTCAATGGCTCGTTGAAGAGTGGAATCACGCTCTTCTTCGGCGGCCCAAAATCAGGGAAACGCACTACGCTCGACTGGCTGGTCAGGACGTGGCCGCTATGGCCGGGAGGCGCGGTTTCGCTGCAACGGTTGCCGGTGTTGCTCGACTTGCAGCGGGCACCGAAGTTCGAAAGCGACTGGGAGTTCTACCGTTTTGCGTTAGAGGCAGTAAAGGCGGAGGTGAAACAGCGCCTGCCTGATTTTCCGTTTCCGCAAATCGCCTTGGAACGGACGAACTGCACGTCTTGTCAATGGTTCTTCGAGCAGGTTAGCTCGTTGGTGACAGCCGCGTCGAACGTGGATTTCAAGATCGTGCTGATCGTGCATCGCTTTGACTACCTACTCGTGCAGCCATTCGCAGACGTACTTGAGCGCAACATGGTTTCTTTTTTCCTCAACTCCGACCCGAGGCATGGCCGCAGCATCGGCAGTCAGTCACAAATCGGGCTAATCCTTTCCGGCGGGGCAAAGCTCTACGCGCAGTCGCGCAATCCCGATTCCCACTCTTCGCTCCGCGGCGTGCTTGAGCGCGAGTATTGCCTCAACCTGATTTCCGAGGATCTCCGAAAGCTGGCCCGCCTGATCGCAGGCGATAAAGCGAACACTACATGGGTGAACGCAGCAGCCCGTGCGATTTCCTCCGCCACCGGCGGACAAGTGACTCTCGCACGCCAAATGGCCGAGCCGCTCATGGCAAACGGCCCGATTGCCGACACCGGAATTGCTGCCGCACAGCGCAGGGCAGTGAGTGAAATGCGCGAGCGAGCCAACCAGCTCCTCCATAATTCGCGGGAAGACCTGAGCAAGTGCGGCACCTATTCTAATACTTGCCTCGATTCGCTGCGCGCGAGCGCAACGCTGGACGAACCGCTCCTGCGAGCCGCGCTGCAGAAGGCCGGCACCTCCGAGACACTCTGGCGGCACGCGATGGAAAGTGTCGCGATGTGCGGCTTCGCACACTACGACCGACTGAAGGGGACGCTCGTGCGCTGCAACGAGTTTTTCTGGGACTCAATTGGATGGGCGGAAGCGCAGTCGGACGCCAAGCTGCAAGGAAGCAAGGCGACGAAGGCTTCTGTTGACGGAAAATTGAATCGAGCAGAGGAAGTTCGCTGCCAGTACGATCTCTCTATTGACTGTGTAATCGCGGGTGTCATCCGATGCACACTCGTTCCTAAACTCGCAGCAGGGCTGAGAAAAATGTTGGAGCAAGACGGAACGGCGCTTCGGTCGAGCCTCCCGTGGAAAGAAGCAGGCGGACTCTATGCCAAGGGACAAATCGACAGTGCCGGAACCCGCGCTGCCAACTTGCAAAAGAAAGCAAAAGTCGAAGCGGAGCTTGATCAGGAAAAGTTCCTTCGCCGAAAAGCGGATGAATGGCGGGAGAAACTCAATAAACGCCTCAAGAAACAGAACATCGATCCAACCTCGCTTTACCGCTACAACAGCAGCGACGGAGCATACGAACTCGTCCGTGGCGGCTGGGATGAAACAGCACCGACGATTTACGGTGCGGCGGTGCTTACTGTTCCGGCGGGGAACATCGCACAAATTCAGGACGCTGTGAGTTCTCCGACCGGAAGAAAGAAGACATGGAACAAGGACGATGAATACGGGCGCGACAAATGAGTTTGGCGTGAGCGTCCGTTCGTAGCCGTGGGCGGTTGGTGAGCGCTGGGGGCAGAGGCCTGATTTTATCGGAGCGAAGGTGCGTTCTGTTCGCCGGGGCTTATGGACACAGCGTTTTGGGGCAGTTGGCCTCACGAATTTCGTCCGTCATGAGCGGCATATGAGCGCGTGGTGAGCACATCGCTACCACCCCCGCCGGAGCGCCACCAATAGGTGTAGGCGGCGCGATTCACGCGCTTCCACAAAAACATAAACAAAAATCGAAAGGAACACCAAGATGAACACCCACCACCACCAAGCTCCACCGCGCCACCTCGACTACGCCGGTGGACGTTTGAATTTCGCCGGGCGCGGTCGCGCGCCGGGTGCCTACGCCTACCTCGACACGCGGACAAATGTTGCTGTCGAGGTCTTCGCCCTCACCATCACGTCCACCGGGAGTTTGTTCAGCCTCGGCGACGTCGTGGACAACACCGCGCTGCGCTCGGTTAAATTGGACGCGGCTAGCTTCGGCCAGCAGACGATCCTCCACATCGGCCAGCACGTTCTCGTCGCCGGCATCGAAAACGCCATCAACGGCCCGCGCGCACGCTCGGCCTGGCTGTTCCCGGCGCCGAAGCCCACGCCCGCCCCGCTGCCGAAGCCACGCAGCAACACAAACGGCACGCGCCTGACCGGACGTATCGCCACCGTGGCAAATGCTGCTACATTCGGGTTCATCGAGATTGATGGCCTACACACGAACATCTTCGTCCACGCAGGCGCCCTCACAGGTGGTGCGCGCCTCGTCGCGGGGGATCGCGTCTCGTTCGCCATCGGGAAAAATGACCGCGGGCCCGCCGCGGTTGCCGTCCGCCCTCTTTAACACCAAGCCGCAACGACCATGAACTACCTCAATAACTTCGGCGACTTCGTCGGCAGCCGGCGGAATCCCGCCCGCCGCCCGTCCCCCGCTCCACATCCACAGCTTGGCCTGCGCCCACGCCCGCAGCCCGCTTCACGTCCGAAGCCGCTCGCGGCGCACATCCGTCCAGAGACCGGGTTGATGGTCAGCAAGGCGATCGCGCAGTTCGACTTTGTTAACCGCGCTTGGAACCTCAACCTCTGGCGCGACGCGGCGAACAAGGCCGAGTGGCAGCACGACCTCAAAGTCATGCTCGATCATCGTGACCTCTCCGACATCGGCCTCGAAGTGCTCAGCCACGACGACCGCGTGATCTTCCGGGACAAAATCCACTTCGGAAGCCAGGCCAAGGCGCCCCGCCACGACACTGCTGGCGGCGTCGAATTGCCACTGCTGGATCGCTCGGCGATCAAGAGTGCGCGGATCGTGGTGTGGCGGCTGGGAAATGGTGCGGCCTGCCGTCATCTGCTGAAGCTGCCTTGGGAGAGCGCGGCGGAAATCCCCGAGCAACCGGGCGACCGCATCGTATCCGAACATGCCGCCGCGATTACGGGTGGTCGCCAGACCGGCGAACTGCATGTGGGGGCGTCCGCCCGGCATCGGATCGAGGTCACGCAAACCGGCGACCGGCAGTTCGCGTTCGCCCGCGACCTAGATCACATCGGGCTGACACACATCTTCCTGCACACGAAGTTCGCGCCGCCCGGCTTCGTGTTTCGCGTCGGCCAACAACTCACCGCCGTCCTCATCGCCGGGCCAAAAGGCATCCAGGCGCGCTCAATCCGCATCCACTAATTGCCGCCATGATTCTCGATTGCCTCAATATCCTGTTTGGCCTTTTTGCCGACGACAATTCACCCCGCCGCGCCGCCCCCCCCGGCGGCGCGGTGCTGGCGAGCGGCCCCTGCGGCCTCGCGAGTCACACGAATTTTTCCGCCCTTCGCGGCCAGCGCGTGCTGGCGCTGCTCGATTGGGAGAATCTTCAGTATTCGCTGAAGAACATCCACGGCGCACGCTTCTCTCCCGCTGGTCTGCTGCGCGCGATGCGTGGCGCGGCACGGAGCGTCGAGCCACTCGCCGTGCTCACAACGAAACCCGAATGTAACGGCTACCAGCGCACTCTCGAAGACGCCGGTTTCCGCGTGATCGCGATGCCACGCGAATACGTCGAAACCTGCCGTGGGCGTGAATTGCGCGCGAACAGCGATCCGACGTTGTGTTTCGAGGCCGGCGTGTTGGCGTCCCACGCAAAGCGCGGCGATACGGTTTGCCTCTGCACGGGCGACGGCGAACTCGGCACCGTTTGCGCGAAAGGCTTCCGCCGTCACCATGGAAAGAATGTTCGGATTTTCACCGCCGGCGTTCCCCGCGCCATCAGTCGCCAGCTTGGGCACAGTTCCGATCTTTTCGACGGCTCCCCGATCGAGATCGGCCAGGATTGCATCGAGCGCAGCGCGTCACCACAACGCACGCATCACCGCCCCACTAACCGCAACCACACACACCAACACCATGACTGATCCATCCAGCATCCATCCGCGTCACACGTCACGAATTCGCAAAGTGCTCCGCGCACTTCTGACATTCGCTGTTCTCGTCGAATCCTTCGCTCTGCTCCGTGGAGCCGCCCGATGGGCGAAACCCCGTCTGCAACGTCTCCTCACAGCAATCAACAACCGCCAATCATGAAAATGACACCACGCCCGTACACATCGCCCTCACCGCAACTCCCACAACGCCGACCCGCCGCTATCAGTCACGGTCTTGCCGCAACATCGGCGTCACCTATCCGATGGGCTCACCGAATCATTCTCGCCGTTGTTGGAATACTCCTACTGTGGGTGATCATTCGTGCAGCCACGAGTTTCTGGATCGGCGGAAAGGCAGTCAACGAAGTGGATACCACCGGACGCCTGCTTGGTCTTACGGACGAACTCCGCAGTCTGTTCAAGCTTCTGGCGATTCTTCTCGTAACCGATCTAGCGCTTCCACTTTTGACCGCAGGAATTTGGTCAATGCTCGGGCGGAGGGTTCGCTGGACACCCGGCCTAGCCGGGAGAGTCGCGGCACTGTTGGGGATATTTGCTTTGAAGCCGACGGTCTCGGCGATCACCGGTCTCGACTTCCGCGACGGTATGCCGAGCAAGGTCGTCGAAATCAACCCGGAGCAAACGGAGTTGTTCGACTCGCGCTCGGGGAAGGCGTTGGTTGGCGTTGTTGTGGAGAGTTCCGGCGAGCGCCGGTTCTACAATCTTCGTGTGGGAATCCGCCCATCAGACGGCACCGCAATCCGGCCAGTAACTCACGACGATGTTGCCCAGTGGCGAACAAAGGAATCTTTTAGGAGAACGAGTCCTTAACTTGGGTAGGGGGACCATCACTCCAATTCTATGAGACCCTGTTTTTCGCACTTTACACTTTTTCTCGTCCCTCCTGCGGCCTGATACGCGTCACAAACGCAGATTCAAACTTCTTTAGACGAGTTGCTTATATCGGATACGGCCTCGCTGGAATGTGCCCAAATCCGGGCTCCAAAAAGTGTAAGGTTGAGCCGCCACTTTACACCGACTTTACACCTGCCGTCCGGATGAAGGCGATGATGCGGTCGATCATCGGCGCGGTGATTTGAAGCTCGGTGAGGCGAAGGACGCGCCAGCCGGCCAGCGCCGCTTCCGGATACTTTTCGGCGTCTGCGGCGAACCCCTGCGGGCGATTGTGGCGGCCCTGAGTCCAGATACCACTCTCGATCTCGATGAGCGTCCAACTCTCGATGTGGGCGAAGTCCGAGCGCCATCGCCGTGTCGGATGAAAGGTAAACTCGCACTTCAGCTCCGACCCACCCAACGATTGCCAGTAGAGCAAAAATCTTTGCTCCTGGCGGGATGGCGGTTTTTTGTCTCGGAAGCGAAGACGCATTCCACGCTTTTCCTGTCAATCCAGCCGCCCATTCGTCGCCGTGCAGATGACACGATGCTTGCGGGTATGACGAAGATTGAAGAAATCGCCACTCATGTTTTCGCAGCTATCGGCTTTGGCCTGACGTTTGTGTTCGTTTTGCTTTTCGTCGCCAAAGTCGTTTGGTGGACGCTCCACTAAGACGAGTTCTCTAGTCAAAAGGCAAGAAAGATGAGATAAGGTAGAAATGGGAAGAAAAAGAACCAAGCTGGAAGGAGTCACGAGCGTGAAGGCCGTGCGTGAACGCCTCAAAGACAAAGGCCTTGAGGGATGGCAAAGGCAGAGGCTGCAAGTCGCGCAGATGCTGCTTGAAGAGTGTTTGACGCTGCCGGCAATCGCAGAGAGAGCGGGAGTCGGAGCACGGACGGTGAGCCGAGTTCAGGATGCGATAAAGGCGGGTGGTCTGGAAAGACTGCTCGTCAAAATAGCCAAGGGTAAGGGACCAGAAAGCTGGCTGACGAAGGAGGCCGAAGAGCGACTCAAGGCCAAGCTCGACGAAGGGCAATTGCGGCGCGGCGAAGACGCCCGTAAATGGCTGGAAAACGAATTGGGCCGCAAACTGAGTTTGGTCGTGGTGTATAAATACTTGGGAAAATGCGAGGCGCGGCTAAAGGTGCCGCGCCCGCACCACATCCAGCAAAAGCCCGAGGCGGTTGATACCTTTCGCAAAACACTGCGCGATCAACTCCACGGCAAAAACGTTCCATTTGAAGAGAAAGTTCACATTTGGGTCATAGACGAAATGAGATTTGGGCTTCAGCCAGTCACCCGACGAGTGTGGACGCGGCGAGGAGTGGAGGTCGTCGTGCCGGTGCATCCGCGCTATCAATGGGGCTACACGTACGGCGGACTGGAAATCTGCGGCAACAAAGCGGAGTTTTTGCACACCGATGGAGTCAGTCAGGAGGCAACGGCGATGTTTTACCAACAGCTCGCGGAGAGCGATCCTGAGAGCACGCACATCATCATAGCCGATGGAGCTGGGTTCCACATCAAGGAAGGAGACGAGCGCATGCCATCCAATGTGCGAGTGATCACGCTCCCCGCCTACAGCCCCGAGCTGAACCCTATCGAGAAGCTGTGGGACGTGGTCAAAGACCGGATCTGCAACCGAGTATGGCCAGATCTTGAGCAGTTACGCACAGCCATCGACGGCGTGCTGCAGGAATACTGGACAACCCCGGAATTGGTCCGCTCGTTACTCGGAAGCGGCACCGTGCCCAGCGAAGCAAACACTACTGCCAGAACCGTTCTTGCCTTTTGAATATATAAATCGTCTAAGCCAACGGGTCAGAGCGCGAGCTTGGCCTGCTGCGGGTCTTCGACTTCGCTCTCGATCTCGTCGCTGATGGTTTTGGCGATGCGGCAGGTGACCTTCAGCTTCGTCGGCGAGGCTCCGTGGTCGAAGGTCACCTTGAAGGCGATGCCGAATTTGCCGTCCTCGTCCTGGGCGTCCTGCGCTTCGCGCCAGTGGGCGCTCATCAACTCGCGGACGTGGTCGAGGGCTTTTTGCTGTTCGAGGTCTTGGAGGTCGGCGCTCATAGTTCGTTGATGATGTCGATGATGGGTTGAAGATCGCGTTTGAGCGCGGCGCGTTTCTCGGCGCTCGCGTTCTTGAGCCAGTCGGCCTGGTCATTCGCAACCACCAGCCGAGTCCAGAATGTGACGATGCAGCTCACGTGGCGATCCACCCTCTTGTAGCCGTCGTCCTCGCCCACGCTTCGAGCTCCTAGACCGAGAGCTGGCACACAGCGTCGATGCTGCCGGCAAAGCGGTGCACGGCGATGGGCGCGCCGCTCTGCCGCCTCGCGGCGGCAACGGTGAGTCGGAGCGACTGGTCGGCCACCTTCCGCACCTTGGCGACGCGCTTGTGGTGCTCAAACGAGAGGTGCTCGTTGCGCAACGAACGCGGCACGCGACGGGCAACGGGCGGCGGAGGCGTAGTATTCTATCATCCCTGCCACCACTCACACACGCGGCCATCGGGCTCGAT
Organism: Verrucomicrobiaceae bacterium; assembly: GCA_031374705.1. Classification (GTDB taxonomy): domain Bacteria; phylum Verrucomicrobiota; class Verrucomicrobiia; order Chthoniobacterales; family Chthoniobacteraceae; genus SXWH01. The sequence goes on from JANMGP010000336.1 coordinate 15,263, forward strand.
GGGTGGGAGCACTTGGCGGTGGTGGCCTTGTTCGCAGTGGACCACGACGGCGCTGTGTTTGGGCAGGGAGCGGAGGATGTGGGGTTTGAGTTTGTGTTCCTCGACCTCGCTGTAGTTGCGCGACATCTTGCCACCGGAGTAGCCCCACGACTTTTTGATGATGCGCTTCTTACCGAGAAAGTCGGCGCTTTCGACTGCACCCTCCTCGTCGGCGGCGCGGAAGATGAGGCGGTTGCGGAGGTTAAGGGTGAAGACGCGGGCCTTTTCGCGGCCTAGCGGCGGGACGAATGACGTGGACGATTGCGCGGCGGCGACGACGGTGGCTTGTGCCTCGCGGATGACGTCGATGCAGTTGTAATCGCTCATGCCTTCTTCGCTGGCGGAGACGAACCGCTGCGCTTCGTCGGCCCATAGGATGAGCAGGTTGTCGTCGCGGCGGGCACTCGCGGGTTTATCGAAACGGCGCAGTGCGTGGGTGTAAAAGAGCATCTTCAGAAACGTGTTCACGTAGCGTCGCTCGACCTGGAAC
>JANMGP010000339.1:0-19749 GCA_031374705.1 Verrucomicrobiaceae bacterium
CCCGTCCCCTTGTCGCGCGCTGCGCGCAGATAGAGACCCGTGGGCCGCTCTGAGCCCTGCGAAATAGTTGGGGCGCTGCGCGCGTGGCAGGACGGGGTTTAGCAAATCCCCGCTCCGAATTACATCACGCTGCGTCACGCCTACTTTGCAGGATTAGTTTCGCACGCGGCTAGAGCGGTGAAGGGAGCCTGAAGGCGATGTCGAGATCGACTTCGGAGAGTTTCCATCCGCTGGCTCCAGGCTGGAAGTAGAGCATCGCTTTATCGCCGGACATTTTTACGCCAACTTTGGCGGGGCTGACCCAGCTCACGCTCTCGATGCTGTGCTCCGCGCCGCCGTTCACGGACTTTCCCAACGCGAGCAGTTTTCCGATTCCGTCCCGGCTGATTAGTCCGTCGAGCATTTTGTCGATCGCCGGCTCGATGAGCACCATTGCCGCGGCGGCGAGTCGGTTTTCTTTTTTCGCTTTCTCGAGCATCTGCGCTTTCATGGATTTTCGTAGCGCGGGCATGTCCACCATCGCGGCCACGGCGGCGCTGTCGCCGCTGTTCAATGCGTCGCGGTATTTTCCCGCGGCGCGGTAGGGCAGGTAAATGTAAAGGGCGAGGAGGAGGGCGAGCACGACGATGAGTTTCTTCATGGCGCAGTGGATTGCAGGGAACGCGCATCCGTTCAAGCCGCTTGCCATTCCACGACACGCCGTCCACAACGTCTGGAGATGAAACTTTCGCTCCTCTCCGCTCTCACACTCACGCTGGCTCCGCTCGTCTTCTCGCAGGATGCGAAGCCCGCTCCGACTGCTTTTGCCGATGTTCTCAAAGCCGTGCCCGCGTCGGAAAAGCAGGTGCCGCTTTTCAACGGGAAAGACCTGACCGGATGGGACGGGATGCCGGGCATCTGGTCGGTCGAGGATGGCGTGATCAAAGGGGCGAACGACAAGCCGCTCGCTTCGAGCACGTATCTTTTTACGAAGGAAAACCACCGCAATTTCCGGCTGCTGCTGGAAGTGAAACAGACGGTTTCGCCGCAGCATTCCACGATGCACAGCGCGGTGTGCGTGCTCGGTGAACGCTTCGCGGACAAAGGCGAAAACGCATTCGGTTTCAAGGGGCCGTTGCTGATGTTTTGTCAGGACTGGGGCATCTGGGACGCATACCGCCGCAACCGGACGGTGCCGCCCGGACACAATGGAACGCTGGTGAACCCGACGGAGCGCAAGGGCGACTGGAATCTCATCGAAGTGCTCGTCATCGGCGACCGCATCCGCTTTGCGGCGAACGGTGCTCAGGTATTTGATTTCACCGACAAGCCGGAGATGCTGAAGGAGTCTCCAATCGGCCTTCAAGTGCATGCAAACGGGAAGCCGCAGGAATGGAGATTCCGCGGACTGGTGCTTACGCCGAATCCCGAAGACCGGCTCGTGACGGTGAAATAGGCAGACGCGCATGAAGTGCCCTCGTTGTTCGTCTTTTGTATGGAGGCCGTAACGATGTCCGCTCGCGATACCCCATCCGCCGATTCCGGAGCGCTGACTGCGATTCGCGAAAAGCTGCACTCGCTCGCGGATGGCGCGCGCGCAGACGGATCGATGCAGTTTTTCAAGACCGGGCCGGGCGAGTACGGCGAGGGCGACCGGTTTCTCGGCGTGACGGTGCCGCAGACGCGTTCGCTGGTGCGGATGGGCGATGCGCTGAACGAGGCGGGTTTGCGCGCGCTGCTGCGTTCGGAGTGGCACGAGGAGCGACTGCTGGCGCTGTTCATTATGGTGCGGAGGTTTGAAACCGCAGGTCGCGATGACGCGGCGCGGAAGCGTGTGGTGGATCTGTATCTGGCGAATACGAAGTGGGTGAACAACTGGGATCTCGTGGACGCGAGCGCGCCCTACATTCTCGGGCCGTGGCTGCTGGAGCGGGAGCGTGGTATTTTGACGAAGCTGGCGTCATCGCGCAGCCTGTGGGAGCAGCGGATCGCGGTTCTCGCGACGTTCGCTTTCATCCGCGCCGGTGAGTTTGCAGACACGCTCCGGCTTTGCAAAACACTGCTCTCGCACCGACACGATCTTATGCACAAAGCGTGCGGCTGGATGCTGCGCGAAGTAGGCAAGCGGGACGGCGAAGTGCTGCGCGCTTTTCTTGATGAACACACTCCGCGCATGCCGCGAACGATGCTGCGCTATGCCATCGAAAAACTCCCGGAACCGGAGCGGCGGCGCTATCTCGTGAAGGACCGCAAACCTCTCTGAGTCCAATAGCCGTACCATGATCGACACACCACAAATCATCCAAACTACCGCCCTCCATTGCGCCACGCTGCATGTCGTCGTCCCAAGGAACGAAATTCAGAATGTGATGGGGCCGGGTATCGGAGAAGTCATGGCGGCCATCGCCGCGCAAGGTCTCTCGCCGTCCGGGCCGTGGTTCACACATCACCTCCGCAGGCCCACCGACACGTTTGACTTCGATATCTGTATTCCTGTTGCCACGCCGATCTCGCTGGACGGGCGCGTGCAACCCGGCGAATGGCCGGCGATGACGGTTGCGCGGACGATTTATCGCGGGCCGTACGAAGGGCTCGCCGATGCGTGGGGCGAGCTGATGGAGTGGCTCGAATCAAGCGACCACACTCCCGCCGACGACCTGTGGGAGCGCTATCTCGCCGGTCCGGAATCCAGCCCCGATCCGGCGATGTGGATTACGGAGTTGAACCGTCCGCTCGTAGTCTGATGGACGGCGGGAGAGCCGGATTTATCGCCGCTACTTCTTCGCGGGCTCTGCGTTCCAGACTTTAATGTCGTCGAAAAAACCGTCCTTGCCGGCGACGCCGAGCTCAATTTTGGATTTCGTCGCATGCGCAATGCCGGAGGATTTCAAGTATCCCGCAGGCTTGCCGTCGATCGTCGCGCGCATTTCATCGCCGACTGTTTCGACAACGAGGGTGTACCATTTTCCGGCTTCGAGTTGGGCGGGGTAGGTCACGCTTCGGCCCGCGAGGAGTTTCGCGCGTTCGGCTTTCTTCGCGGGGTCCTTGCTCATTTCGTAAATGTCGTTGCGCATCGAACCATCCCGCTCGTCGATGATCGTTACGCCGCTGAGCCGCACCTGCGCCCGGCAGAGATGGCCGTAATGTGCGCCCGTGTATTTCCGGTCGTCAAATTCCACATCGACCATCGACGCTCCATCGAGACGCACCCTCACTTCCACGACGCTGTCCTTGGTGGGGATTTCCAGTCCATGGACGGCCGCATGTGCAGTCACGGCAGGCTTGCCGTCGGCCGCAGGGACGTTCTGGTCGCGGGTCTGCGTGCCTTTGAGCGTGCCTTTCTCAAGCGCGAACGTCGGCACTACTTTGTGCCACACGTTCGCAGGCTCGGCACCCTCGAAGTCATCGGAAAAAAGGAGCTCCTTCTTCACAGCGATGGATGCGTCCGGGATGGCAGGAAGGTCGGCGGCGAATGCTGTCGCGGTGATGGCGGAGGTGAGGATGAAGAATGCTCGAATGTTCATTGAGGTGTCGGTTTGGAGTTTATGCGGATACGGAATCCGAGCCAAGGCATTCTCGTTCCGCTCTTCCGTCCAAACGCAAAGGAAAATAGCCGCTCGCATTTTCCGCTTCCCCGAAACGTCAGCGATTCCGTTGCGCTGATGCCGTTTTACAAGGTGATGCCTGATTGCGCGGATTCTCGTTGGGCCTTCCTCCTCATCGCCCTCTCCTCCGGCTGGGGCGCTTGGAAGGCTTACGACTTCCGAATGGCGGTCAATGAGGCAAAGGAGCTTGGCTGGAAGTTCACCTACAATGACCCCATCGTGACAATTCGTGAGGACTGGCGAAACGCATTTCGCAAAGACACGTGGAGCGACACGAGACGGGAGTTGTACATTCGAGCCGGAGCTGTTTCAGAGCGCCACTTCGACTTGATCCGCCGGCTGAAGCCAAAACAACTGGGAATCGACGTTACTTTTCCATGGCGCGATTTGTCCCAACTCAACGGTCTCTCGAATTTGACCGAGCTATACCTTGCCGACTGCCCAAATCTAAGAAACATCGATGCGCTCAAGGAGATGAAGGAGCTAACCGCGCTCGGGATCCACGGTTCCCCCATCCTCGTGAACATCAATGCGCTCAAAGAACTCAAAAACCTGACGAGTTTGTATCTCAACGGTTGCACCGCGCTAACCAATGTGGATGCGTTGCGGGAACTCAAGGCGCTGAAAGAACTCAGTCTTTATCGGTGCGCCGGTCTTAAGAACGTGGACGGGCTTCTCGGGCTCACAGGCTTGGAGACTCTCTTTCTCAATGGCTGCACCGGGCTCACAAAAGAAGCTTTCGATGCCGTAAAAACCGCCCTCCCGAAATCCAACTTCAAGCCTTTCCTAAATTGGTAACCCGCCCAGCCTCCATAACACCATGCCCCGTTCCGAAAACCTTCTGCCGGGAAGCGCAAGACGCTGGAGGACCACAGCCACCCACGCCGGCCTTGCCCAGAGGCGCGGGCGGGGGCACCGGCCCACTAGAGGCCAGCCCGGGGTTGCGTGGGACGAGCTACGCTGGGTCCATGCGACCATGGGGCATACAAGGGGTTTCATCCATGTCGCGCGCCCCGATGAAACCCTTGCAGGGTAGGGCCGGTGCGGGGCGGGGGCCCCATGGTAGATGCTCGTGCCTCGCATCAACCATGGGCTGAGTGATTGAACGCCTTCGGCGTTCTCCGCACGCCATGGCTAACCCGATACACCCCGCGCCCCCCGCCCGCCGGGCGTGGTTCAGCGCTCCGATGGTATGCGGGCGGGCGGTTAGTAACCGAAGTAGATGTCTGTCTTCGGGAGGGCCGCCTTCAGCGCGATGATATGCTCCTTCGGCAAGCCGGTGCAGCCGAAGAGCCAGATGGTTTCAATCGCTGTGAGGTTCTTGAGGGCGTCCACGTTCGTGAGGCCCGTGCAGCCTTCGAGATCGAGCACTTTTAGCGTCGGGAAGTTCGTGAGTATGTCCACGTTGGTCAGTGCCGTGCAGCCGGGGAGGATGAGCCGTTTCAGGGTCCTGAGGTTCTTAAGCCCATCCACGTTCATCAATCCCGTGGAGCCGCTTAAATCAATCACTTCCAGCGCGGTGAGCGCCTTGAGGCCGTCCACGTTCGTCAGGGCAGTGCAGTCCAAGAGATGGATCTCTTTCAGCGCAGTGAGGTTCTTGAGGGCGTCCACGTTCGTCAGGTTGGTTCCGTTCCGGATGAATAGGTATTTCAGCCGGGAAAGGGGTGTGAGCGCGGAGAGGTCGCGCAACGCATGGGCGTCCTTGATTCCCAGCCCCCTCGGATTCAGCCGATGGAGGATGTCGAGGTGCTGTTCAAAGGACTTGTCCGCGGGGATGCCTATGAACCACACTTCATCTTCCCAGTGTGGTTCCTCAAATGCACCTTTCCAGTCCTCCCACATCTCGTCGCTCGGGTAAGGGCTGGCAACCTGCCATCCCAGCGCCTTTGCCTGCTTGAGCGCGGAGCGGAAGGGATCTTCGGGCAGCATGCTGTCCACCAGTCTTCCGGCGAGATAGGTGACGAACACCAATATGAGGACATTGAGCCACCCTGGAAGGTGCCACTTTCGGCGCGGCGGGGGCTCGGGTGTGTCGGCGGTCATAGTTCGCCGGCCAGCATCGCCAGCCGCGCCCACGGTGTCGAGCTTGCGCAGGTCGCGGAAGTCGTCTGCGACTTTAGCCGGTGTTGGGAACACGGGGTCAGGCGACCAAAAGGAAAAACTACCAATGAAATGATAGCGTCCAAAACGAACGTGCAACTCAAGCACAGTCGCCTGCTTCAACGAACTGAGCGGAGAAAACGCTGTCAGACGAAAACAGCAAGAACACGATAGGTGATTCCCAAAAGTTTTCTTCCATGTCGCCTGACCCAACTTCCCACCGTTTCCCGCAAAACCTCAAACGACTCTGGAGTTATCTCCCAGTTCCTCCTCGGTGCTCACCAAAGCAGGACAACCTCAAATTGTGTGAGGTGAGTGAAAAAACGGGGCAGGCGACAAAAAAGAGCGTATTCCGTCAGCCGTTCCAACGATCGTAGAGTTCGCGGAAGCACTCGCGGACGTTTCCGCGATGGCGAAGGAAAATGTTGTATGCCTCCTCGCCCGGAAGTTTTCCGCCGCAGAGTTCGGTGACCAGCGATTCAAACAGCTTAACGTTGCTCTCCAATTCCAACGCCACAGGCAGCCGGCTTGAGCGATGGACGGTGACGATGAAGCCCGCCGCTTTGGCTGCCGCACCGCGCACGGGGAGCCAGTGTCGCGTCGAGAGCTGCTCGGCCCCATCGATCAGGATAAAGCCGGGCGCCACCACTGCGCGAAGTTGATCGGGAAGTCGGTCCTTGTCCCTCATGCTGGACTCCGCATTCAGGCGGAAAATCACGGGTTGAAAACCGCGCGCCTCCAGCTTTGGGATGAGCTGCTCGATGAGCGTGGTCTTCCCCACGCCATTGCCGCCTACGATGCTCGCGCACCAGCTTAGTTCATCAAGGCGCTTGAGAAGGAGTTCCCACGACATGCCGGCGGGAAACCGGAATGGCAGACTCTCGATCTTTACACTGGCAAATGGATTTTCCTTGGCGCTCACAACCTGGATGCTGGCGGGGCTTGGCGGTGGTGGCAAGGGGAAGAAATCCCCTACCCCATTTTGAGTCCCGCCTTCGCCTTGGGCTGCGGTATCCGCGGCAGGACGATTTCCCGACCGCCGGGCGCGATGGTGATTTCGATTCGCTCAAACTCCTCGCCCGGCTCTGCGACAAATTCCACGGCCCATATCAGCGCGATGAGCGTTCCGTCAAAGCTGTAGGGTGCATCCGGCGCAGTGAACGAAAAAGTTTCGGTGTGCGCGAGCTTGCCGGCATCGAGCACCTGCGTGGCGACAGTCGCGCCATCCTCGGTCCCCTTCCCTCGCGTGGACCAGACGAGCCGTACTTCGATGCTCTTTTTCCGCCCGGTGAATTCCCACAGAGCGGCACCGGAGATGGTATCACCGGGTTGATACGTCGTTTGTTCATTGCGAAGGCCAAAGCGAATCATGTGGCAGGTTCCGCTTCAGTTTGCGCGGATGCACTACCGGCGGAATGCGGCAGCACGGTGATTGGAAACTCGAGGTTCACGTCCGGCCATTTGGCGATGTCGCCATGCAGCGTGACGGTCCAGGTAATCTTGTTGTTCGCGCCTTCAAAGCTGTGCATCGAATCCGCCGGAATCGTCAAAGTCACACTGCCCGCAGCGATGCTGACGCGGTCCCGTGTTTCGAAGACTTTTTCATGCACGAAGAAACTGTGATCGGTCGCGGTGTTTGTCCCGCGCCGGTAAGTCGCAGATTCCTTTGCCGAGAGCAGAACCTCCAAATGCGAAATGCGCGTCGTATTCCCGTCGAACCTCCATTTCAAATGAATCGACTGTCCGAGCTGCACGGAGTCCACATCCGCGACCAGCGTCGGTTTTGGGTTGAACATCGACAGCAGGAAATAACCGAACCCGCCAAAAAGACCGAGCCCGATGAGGATGAAGATCATCAGGAAAATCCGCGGTGCCGTCGGCATGTTGGGCTGGAGGAAGATTGCCCATACGATGCCATTCCAAAACAGCGCCACGCAACCCATGCCCGCACATGCTGCTTTCGGGCTAGTAGCCGGCTTTAACTCGAAGCCGCCATGGGCCAGGGAGACGACGCGCTGCTGCGGCATCGGCATCGGCACTCCTCGTGCGCCGGCGCTTTTTCCGGCCAGCTTTCGTGCACTGAGAAACATCGCGCCACCCACGATGACAAAAACAAGCGGGATTAGTCCGAACCAAGCATCATTCCCGAGTTCCCTCGAAAGCACAGACTCACTCGGTTCGTCGGGATTTACGTAGCAGATTGGATTGGGTTCATTTTTCAACCGTTGCACTGCGTCTTCGCGCCATTGCCGGGAACTCGAAGATCCGCTGTCGAAATTGTACCGATCGCCCGCGAACTTTCGTCCGTCAAACTCGTAGTGATAGACGACTTCTATCCGATAGGTGGAGCCGCCTTTGCTGCCACGCTGACTCTGCACCCGGGCTGATTGTATTTCACATGGCACCTCCCGCCAGCTCCGCGCAGCCCGCGCTTCGAGCATCGGATTCACCGCGATGGCCCAGGTCACGGCACCGCCGATGAGCGCAAATACCAGGCCCAGAAACCGCAGCGTCCACACACCGGACTTCACATTTCCGGCACTCGCGCCATGTCGCGCGGAGACCGGCTTCATATCGGCCGGCTTCGCGCGGAGGATGAAAAAAGCGCCGCCGACCCCCACCAGCAGGAACACTCCCGGAAGCAGGAGGAACCAGGCGTAAGTGAGGCTCCGATGCTCCAGAACGGCTTCATCGGGTTTATCGGGATTCACATAACACTTCACTTTGGTGCCAGCAGGGAGGCCGCGAAGCCGGTGACCGGATTCCGAACTGCGACCGTTCACTTTCATACTGCCGGACAGCGTCACCGTATCCCGGATGTAAGTGCGGCCTTCGTAAGTGTAGCGAAAAGGCACGCGCTCGCGGTCGCTGTCGCTTGTTTGCTCGTTCGCGGGTCTTTCGAGATTCTCAGACTGTCCCAGGAGTTCCGCTTCCGCCGACACCCAACTCCGCGTTTTGAAATCGCCCAGGACGGAGCCTGCGAAGAAATACATGGTCAACGCGCCAACCAGCGCAAAGACGGAAAAGAAAAGTACTCCGCATCCTTTAGCTGCCAATCCCCCGGCGCCGATTTTGATGTTTCGTTGCATCGTCCGAATCTAGTTACAACATGGCAGACTCCACAAGCGCCCGCGCGTTGAGTTCATACGTGGAAAACGGGTCGTTCATGGACAGCACATGCAGGTCGCCCGCCGTGATGGAATCCCAGTTTACAATATAAGGCATCTGAGTCTCCATGAACCGCTCCACCGCGATTCCCCGTCCTTTCGCCCGGGTATCGTGCGGAGGCTCGCGAAGCGCACTCTCGCGCCGGATGCGCAGATTAAACTCCCCGATTTCCACCGCCACCGGCAGTGCGTAAAAGAGCCCGCGAGAGTGATTGATGTTATGGTATTCCAAGTCGAGACTTTGCAGCCACGGGTCATCCCACGGAAGCCCCTGATCGGCACGAAAAGTTTCGAACAGCCATTTTTTCGAAACCCAATCCACCGCGCCGAGAAGCGATTCCCAATTCTTCGTTCGAAGCCCGTCCAGAAGAAACGCCCACTGTTCCAGCACCCAATCGGTCTCATCGTCCCGTCCCGCAAGCGCCTCCACCGCGGCGGCGTGGAACCTTTCCTGAACACCCAGCGCCGTCTCCGTGCGACCATCGCAAAGGCTCACCATCGCGTCGGGACGGCCCGAGCGCGAGACCGCGCGGGTCGTAAATACAGGGTCCTCCAGCATCACGTTCCCCGGGAGCCTCCCCTCCTCCAGCAGCGTGAGCACGAGGTTCATCGTTCCCACCTTCAGCGCAGTGGCAAAGGGAGACATGTTCGAGTCGCCGATGAGCAGGTGCAGTCGCCGGTATTTCCGATAGTCGGCAAGAGGTTCATCGCGTGCGTTGATGATCGCACGGTTGAACTGCACCCACTGATATACATCGTTCACGATGTGATCCGCCCGCTGGCTGAGCTGAAAATCCACCTGCCCCAGCGGCGTGAGCGGTTCGCTTTCGATCGCGTCCGGGTCCGCCTGACCCACCCGCCCGGAGCCGGAGAAGATCTGTCGCGTCGCGAGAAAGGACAGCAGCGTTCCGAGAGACTCGGTGGTAAACTCCGTCTCCCGCCGCATCAGGTAATTCTCGTGACATCCAAAGGTCGCACCGGTGTGATGGTCCACGTTGTTCTTCAAGAACGAGACGTCTTCTGCGACGCCCATTGCATCCAGCGCCGCCTGGATCAGCGCATCCCCGGCAAGATCATACGTCACAACATCGCTCACCGAGCGGCACTCCGGCGTCGCATACTCCAGATGCCCCATATCGAGATAAATGCGGCCGCCATTCAGCAGGAATCCGCCATTTCCCGGCGGCTCCTCATAATCGCGGTGATGCCGGTCGAGAGCGCCGACGCGTGCCTTTTTAAAAAGATGATTTTTGACCCGCGCCGGCCACGACTCCCCGCCGCGCTCATCCTGGCGCGTTACGAGGCATCCATATTCCGTTTCGAGTCCAACGATGCGGTTCACAGAGAGGGATATTACGACAGCAGTTTCCGGCGAAAAAGAAAAAGTTCTAGCTTTGAAGCGCCGCAAATTCCCGGATGCGCGAGCGTACGGCCGCGAGTCCGTTCAGCCGCGTCGGCGTCACCATGCGCGTAAAACCGAGCGCCTCAAATATCGCCGGCTCGGTCGTCGCGACATCCGCCGGCGCACCACCATCAAACACCTCGCACATCAGCGCAACCAGCCCTTTCACCATCGGCGCATCACACTCCATGGCAAAGCGGCACACGCCGTCCTGAAGCGTCGGCACGAGCCATACACGCGACTGACAGCCGTGAACACGATTCGCATCCACGAGCTCCTCCGGCAGAGGCTGCGGCCATTTCTTTGCGCGCGACATCAGCGCGGCGAGCCGCTCCTGCGGATCTTCGATGAGCGCGAGTCGCTCGATGAGGTGGCGTTCCTTTTCCGCGACGCTCACTTTGCGGCGAGCGCGTCGGCGATGGCCTTGGTGACCTTCGCATCATCGGGCTGCACACCGGGCTCAAAACGGGCAATCACCTTGCCATCACGACCGATGAGAAATTTCCCGAAGTTCCACTTCACATCGCCGGGGAAAGCCGCACCGGGTCCCGTCAGCTCTTTATAAAGCGGATGCTGCTCAGGGCCCTTCACGGCCACCTTCGCCATCATCGGGAAAGTCACCTTGTAGTTCGTCGAGCAAAACTCCTTCACCTCTGCATTCGAGCCGGGCTCCTGTTTGCCAAAATCATTCGCGGGAAACCCCACCACCACCAGCCCGGCGTCCTTGTTTTTTTCAAACAGCGACTGCAATCCCGCGTACTGCGGCGTGTTCCCGCAGCGCGAGGCGACATTCACCGCCAGCACCACCTTGCCGGCAAATGCATTCAGTGATGTGTCCTTGCCATCGATGTCCTTGAGCGGGATCGAGTAAATCTTCGGCGGTTCTGCGAGAGCGACTGTAGTGAGTGCGACGGTGGCGACGAGTGCGGATGCGATTTTCATAACGGGATCTGCTTAGCCGTCCCGTGACAAATACGCAAGCGTGAGTGATTACAGTCCCCCGCCATGATGTCCGATCAAGCTCCCCGGATTCCCTCACTGTGCCACATTCGCCCGGTAGAAGCGTTTTTGCGTCGTTCGGATTGGAGTGGTTTCGCGGACGGTGATGCAGGTGGCGGGAGTGCTCCATGTCATCGTGACGGCATCGGGCAGGGCAGCGCATCGATTCGCGCGTGTGCATTGCCGGATAATGCGGGTGTCGTGAAAGCCCTCCAGCCCGCCGGCACGCCCGGGTCGCTATTTTTTCTTCTCGTTCACCAGGAAGAGTTGCCCATCGCCGGGCTGGAGTTTCAGTTCAAAGGTTCCGTTGTTCAGCGGTATCGGCGGGAGCAATTCGCCGGTTTCCTGGGAGACCTCGGAGACGGATTCCGCATTCGCGTCCAGCGTCAGTTTTGATGTGACGATGTATCGAAAAGTGCGATTGACGGGGAAAACATACCGTTTTCCAGCTCCGTCACGGAAGCAACCCACCACCACGCGTCCGCCCTCAATTTTCGTCACCGGCGCGCCGTCTGCGAGTTCCACTCCGCCGGGCGGCATCGGCTCGTTGCAGTAGGCGCCGGTGCAGACGAGCTTTAAGAGTGTCGGCCCGAGTTTCGCGATCCGAGTGTTGATTTTCTTCCCGTAATCATACTTCCGATCCCGTTTGCCGTTTTTGTCGATAAAGGACGGCGCATCGGCCCATGCGAGCCCTTTCGTGAACCAATACGTGAAATATTGGATGCCGCGCGAGCCAAACGCCAGCGACGTGTAAACCTGCCAGCGCAAATCCACCTCGCTGCATTCGCGATAGCCCATGTGTTTGAGCGAAACAATGATCTGGTTGAATGGAATCCCTGCCTCCGTGCATTTCAGGCGCATCATTTCAAGGTTCGCCCAGTAGGTACTCTCGTCGCCACCTTCGAACATCTGCCGGTAGTGGTCCCAACTCACGAGCACCGGTTTCACTTCCGCGATGAACTTTGACACATGCTCATCGTAGGTTGACCTCGGGTTGAACGCATACAGAGGCAGGAGGTTGATGTAAGGCAGGTGCTTGGGGTCTTTTTCGAGGAAGCGTTTATTGATGACACCGAGCCCTGGAAAGCCGGGGTTGCTAGGCTCGTCGGCGATCAAATAACCGAGCAGGGCGGGGTGTGAGGAGTACCTCGCGATGATGCCATCCACGGCTTTCTCCAGCACGGGGAAATCGGACGGCTTGATCGGGTCTTTGAGTTCCGGCGGGCGGATAGTGCCATCCCAGAGCAAAGCCTTGAGCCCGGCTTGCTGGCAGAGGTCGAGATACTTTTTGTTCATCGCTTCCGTATTCGCATCGGCAGGATCCCAGGTGTTGGGCGGGAACGAGACGTTGAAGCCGCATTCGGCGAGTTCCTTGTATCGTTCGAGGGTCATTTCTTCCTTAGGCACGCCGACCCACGGCATGATAATGAAGGGCAAATCAGAGACCGGCGGCTTCAGCGGTTTTGCCACGACCGCCGGCTCCTCGACCACCTTCAGTTCGGAAAATTTGAAGCCCGCCGGAACGCCGAACAGCTCCATCTGGGCCAGCGCACATCCGGGCGGACGGTTGAAATCCGAGTAGGTCATGCTGTTCGGATTGAAACACGAGTAAATCGCGATGCGATACCACGAGTAAGCCTTGACCGGAACCGCGAAGTCCGGCTTCGCGAAAGTCTTCCCCTTCAGCCGGAGCGCCAGCTTCTTTGCACTCTCGGCGTCCACTCGTCCGTCGATGGTCGCCGAATTGAACGACGTGAACAACGTCGTTTCACCGCGCGGCTCCAGCTTGAACGGGCTCTTCGCGCGCGACGCCGGGTCGCAGACGTAGATGTCCGTCCAATCTCCATCATTGCCCGTATTCGAGCCCTGAATCGCCCACGCTTTCGGATCGCGGTCCGGCATCGGCGGCTGCGAAGCATCCGTCGTGATGGTGAAATGTGTTAGAATCACCGGCTCTTTGAGCTGCACGGCCACTGTGTACGGTGTCTCCTTCGTAGGCCCGCCTTTGCCTCCGTCCTTGAAACCCAGGTACCACTTGTCCTTCTCCGGGTTGTTTAAAAACAACTTGCACACAGGTGTGCCCTGCCAGCTTTGGTACGCGTGGGTTTGATGCGGCGGACTTCCCGGCGGAGAGACGGGAGCCAGCTTCATACTCAGCCACGCGCCGCCCTGCGGTTTCATTTCGTCCTCCGATTTGCCCTCGCCGTAATTTACGCCCGGCTTGTCCTTCGCGGCATTCGTCGGGTCGGTCAAATCGCCCCCGAGCAGACTGCTATTGCCGGTGCCGAGCTTCACCACGGCTTCCGCCGGATGAGTAAACAGAAAGACTCCCGCAAGTAGCGCGGGAGCAAGAGTCGGAGTGATCATACGTTTCATCGGGTTGGGATTCAGACTGCCACGAGCTCGCTCTGCGGGTGTGGAATAATGCCTCCCATGAAGTCCCACTGCGGGAAAATATCTTAGAGCGTACAGCACCAAGCTCGCGCTCGACCTGCGGCTATTCCATCACGCCGGACGCGCTGGGCGCGTTTTCAATTCGGCTGCCCATCACCTTGGAACGGAGAAACGGACGCACTTCGGAAATAGGAATTGAACATCGCCCGTGCAGCAACCAATCATCCATGACTTTCCAAACATGAACATCGAACTCCTCGCATTCAGTCTCACGCCGGTCGCGCCGTCCACTCTGCCGGCGCACTGGAGAAGAATGTGAACGCGCTCCGCACAGTCTGCGCTTTTTTCCTGCTCGTGCATGCAGCGCCCGCTGCGCCATCCTACAACACGGGTGCCGGTGGTGGCGCAACGAATGATGCATTCGACATCACTGCGGGTGTGCGGGTGATTGCTTCGTCGCAGCATTACAGCGGGTTTTACGGCGCGGGGTGTTGCGGAGAGTCGGACGTGCGCGCGGCGTTTGGTTTTGCGACGAGTGCATATAACAGGACGAGCGGCTGGGTGGAGCCGCCAAATGTGATTTTTCAAGACGGTCCACCGACGGGCACGACGGATTTTATCGAGTGGCAGACACCTGCGCCAATCAATCTCTCGGCGTTCCAAATGCGGCTGCAACAGGATGGCGCGACCACGGCGCGCGGAGCGGGTTCGTTCAAGTTTTTTGCGAGCGCGGACGGGATAAATTTCTCGCAGAGCTCGGCAGGCACGATGCCGTCGGCTCCGAACCCCAGCCCTTATGTGCCGATGCTCGTGGCCGATTCCAACCTCACCGGCACGACGACCAATGTGCGCGCTTTCCGGCTGGAACTAACGCGACTTAGCGCGAATGGCCCGAGATTGCTGGAGTTTGACGGCACAGGTTCGCCGGGCGTGGTGACGGGCACTTTTCTCGATCGAATCGCCTTCAATGCGACCACGAATACGCGAGGATGTCTCCGCTATCCGCGTCCGCGGCGGTCGCGGTGAAAGTGACGGGCACGTTTGTCGGCACGACGTTTGACGAAGCGACCATCGAAAGTGTGGGAGAATGATTGGTGAGAAAGTCGCCGAAGTTCACCTGCACATCGACGCTCTTCGGGCTCGTCGCCGTCGCTGCATCGACCGCGACCGTCGTGATGTGAATGCCCGCATCGGTGTCTGAAAACGTGCGCCCAAGGCTGATTGGGGAATCCGTTTTGCCAAAAGCCGAGCCGGGCGTCGTGTCGATGAGCTGGATGTTTGAGCCGCTCCCGCTCGGATATTTCCAGCCAAGGATGAGCCCTTTGTCCGCCCAAGTGTCCGTCGTGTTTCCCGTGTAGAGCCCGCGGAGTTCGCCCCAATAAGTGCGGAGACTATCCTTCCGGATTTTCAAAGCGAACCGCTTGCCCGGATCGAGAATCGCCTGATCTTGCGCGTAGATTCGATAGAGCCCGCTCGTCGTCGTCTCGGTCACGTAGTCGTTTGGAAGCCAGCGGATCTGGTTTTTTCCCTGCGCGTTGTAGTGCCCGGTCGGCACGCCGACGCCGCCCATCACATCGTAGTATCCGCCGTATTCGCCATTCGTGCCGACTCCGATAGCGCTCGTGCCGGCGGTGTCCCAATAGTTCGCATGAGCGAGGCCGAAGACGTGGCCGACTTCGTGCGCCGTGACGCTCACGCTATCGCCGTAAATCCATACGCTGCGTCCCCCTCCCCATCCGCCTGCGGGCCGCGCGCCGCCTTTCAGCCGTACCACGATGCAGTCGTATTCGTCGTCATCGAAGCCCAGCTTGCGCGCCTCCGCACGAGCGTGACTGTGCTCCAGCCCGAGGCCGTCGATTGGCCCGCCGTTCGAAGAATCCTTTTGGATATACCACGCCTCGCTGTGCGGCAGCGTGACCGGCGGCGTGACTGTGGAAATGAGCGTCAGTTTTCCATACGACGCCTTCGCGTAATGATCGCCGACATCACGCATCATATTATAGAGCGCGGATTCCGTGGAAGGCGTGTCGTTTTGATCCTGAAACGTCATCGGGATCACAAGCACCTTGATATTGCCAATCGAAGGCGTCGGCACCGCAGGCAATATGCCCGTGAAAGTCTGCGGCCCGCCCGACGCGCCCTCGCCATAAATGAGCGTCTGCTGGTAAATCATCGTGTGGCTGCCGTCGCACAAATAGATGATTTCGCCGTAAGCCTCCAGCGCCGGAGTCGCCTCCGTGATGGGCTGGCCCTTATCCTCGTCGGGGATCGAGTTTTTTCCCGAAACCGGGCAAATTGAAACAGCGACCTTACCCGGATCAGGCCGCTCGCCCACTTCCAAAACCCGCGCAGGGTTCTCGTTCACCGCAAGATCGTTGTCGATCGCCACGCCATTCACTGAAGCATCCGCAACCCGCAGCACTGACTCCATGCGGCGTCCATAGACGTGCGCATGATAAGTCTTTCCGTTTTCCAATTCCGCGATGCGATGCGTCGGCGCCGGTCCCGAATTGTCCATGCCCACGCCCTGATAAACGCGAATCGCTCCACGACGGTTCACTCGTTCTTCGAGATGCGCGACGACCTGCTCCGGCAATTCCTGACGCACCACCATCGGTACCGCCTCACGCAAAGCCTGCTCGGGATTTGTCTGAATAATCTCCCGGAAAACCGGACGCCGCTCCTGCGCGAGCTTCACGCCTTCCGCAATCAAAGCCGCAGTTTTTCAACTGGCGCGGCAATGTACCGCTGCGCCCACGAACCAAACGCGGCCTGCACATTATCATTGGCGCTCAAATGCGTAAACGCCGGTTCGTTCGTCGCAGCAGTGGATTCCCCCCGAACGTGTGAATCATCAATTACCGCCAAAGTCGCGCGCGCATCCGAGCCGGTATGCTCCCCGACCGCGACGGGGATAATAACTGCCAGACCGACACGATCGCGGAAACTCCAAAGACAGAGAGGTGCCGACATGGCTAACGCGCCTATTGAGAGGATTATTCGGCGAGATAAATTCATGTAGGATTTTGGACAGTTATCCGTTTTACCGGATTTTGCAAGGGCGCGACCATGCACAGCGTTAAGCAGCCTCTACGCCTGGGGAGCCTCATTTTCGACCTCGCAAAAGATTCGCAAGGTCGATCTGTCGCGCAGGGCGACCGCCCTCATTTTGCGCCGAACAGTTCTTCTTCCTTGTGGAATCCATCCTTCACCACGGTCTCGCGGATGTTGTCCTTGTGCACCGCGACGATATCCACCTGCACGGTCGGCACGTCGCGTTTGCCGTTTGCCGTGACTCCTCCGGTTTTGATCGGCTGCTTCTTTGCAAGCGCCACGGCGTTGGCTGCGGCTTGCTCGGCGAGGAGTTTCAGCGGTTTGTAGATGGTCATCGTCTGCTCGCCACGGATGATTCGGCGACAGGCTTCGAGGTCGGCATCCTGTCCGGTAACGAGGATCTGGCCAGCGAGTTTTTCCTCCAGCAGCGCCTGGATTGCGCCGCCCGCGGTGCCGTCGTTGCTGGCGAGGATTGCATCGAGCGGCGTTGCTCCGGCTTTTGTAATCGCGGCCTGCGCGATCTTTTTTCCATTCTCGGGTTTCCAATCCTCCGCCCAGTCTTCAAATACGATTTCGAGCTGCCCGCTGTCGGCGTAAGGCTGGATGGAGTTATTCTGGCCCTGGCGGAAAAGCTTTGCGTTATTGTCCGTCGGCGCACCGTAAATGCGGGCGATGCGCTTTTTCGGTCCGTCCTTTTGCAAGCCTGATGGAAAGAGGCGCTCCATCAGGAATTTCCCCTGGAGCTCGCCCACCTTCACGTTGTCGAAAGTGAAGTAATAATCGAGGTCGCAGTCGCGGATGAGCCGGTCGTACGCGCACACCGGCACGCCGGTCGAATGCGCCTCCTCCACGGCCCTCGACATCGCCTCGCCGTTGTGCGGAGCAATCACGAGCACGTCGATATTTTGAGCGAGCAGGGAATTGCAGTCCTTGATTTGCTGCACGTCGTCACTGTTCGCCGAAAGGACGATCACCTCCGCGCCGAGCGCCTGCGCCTTCGCCACGAAAGTATCGCGGTCCCGCTGCCAGCGCTCCTCTTTCAAAGTATCGAGCGAAAGGCCGATGCGGAGCTTTGCCTTGGATTCGGGAGCGCCTTCCCAGCCGCCTTTGGAAAGCACGAGCCCAAGAATAATGCTGAGCGCACAGGAGATGACGGTAAACGCGATTCGGAGTTTCATGGTGGGTCGGTAGTGTTCCGCGAAACTAATCACCGCCCCCTCGGATAGAGAAGCCCGAATTCTTGCGTTGAGCCCCGCCGCCGACTTCGCCAGAACGGGCGCATGACAAAACGCATCGCCATACTATTCGCAGGACAGGGAGCCCAGGCCGTGGGCATGGGCAGGGACCTCGCCGCCGCTTATCCCGCCGCCGCGCAACTCTTCGCCGAGGCCGACGCCGTCCTCCATCGGCCGCTCAGCGGCATCACGTTTGAAGGGCCGGAGGTCGACCTCACGCAGACTGCCAACTGCCAGCCCGCGCTCTTCGTCCACGGCCTCGCCTGCCTCGCCGCGCTACGCGCGAAAATCGGAGAGTTTCCCGTGCAGTTTGCCGCCGGGCTTTCGCTAGGTGAATTCACCGCCCACGCGGCTGCGGGCACTTTTTCTTTCGCCGACGGGCTCACGCTCGTCGCCGAACGCGGACGCCTCATGCAGGAAGCCTGTGAACGCACCACCGGGAGCATGGCCGCAATGATCGGCGGCGAAGAAGCCGATGTGCGGACGCTTGCCGCCGAGTGCGGGGTGGACGTGGCAAACTTCAATTCCCCCGGCCAGATTGTGGTCAGCGGCGCCGTCGAGGGCATCGACAAAGCCGTCGCCGGGGCGAAAGCCAAAGGCATCCGCATCGCCAAAAAACTGAACGTCGCCGGAGCCTATCACAGCCGCCTAATGCAGAGCGCCGCCGACGCGCTTGCGCCCACCCTCGCCGACACGCCAATGGTCGCACCACGCATCCCGGTCATTGCAAACTTCACCGCCCGCGCCGTCAATACGCCAGATGAAATCCGTGCGGCGCTTGCCGCGCAAGTCACCGGCTCCGTCCGCTGGACCGAGACGATCGAATACCTCGTCGATGTGGAAAAAGTGGAGCTACTGATCGAGCTCGGCCCCGGCGGCGTCATCGCGGGCCTGGTGAAGCGCACACGAAAGGAAACGCCGGTCATGAGCATCACCGACTGCGCCAGCCTCGATGCAGCCGCCGCACAGCTCGCCGCAGTGGCGGAATGACGAAGCAGTTTTCGTCATTCGTCATTTAGAATCCCCAGCCTCCTGCGCCAAACCCGATGTTCCTGCATCAACAATTGTCAAAGTCCCCTACCGCGGCGCGGATGATACCGTTCGTGATTTTCAGTTTGGTTACGGCAAGTCAGGGCTGGTTCGGGGAGGAGGCTCGCTACTGGCTCTATCTCGCCAGAACCATCACGGGAGCCTGGCTCATTTGGGAGATGCGGGCGTTCGTGGGCGAGCTGCGCTTGAATTTTTCCTCGGACGCTGTGGTCGTCGGGATCGCGGTGCTGGTGATGTGGATCGCAATCGACGGTTTTTATCCAAAGCTGACCGAACTCATGATCAAGATGGGGATCAGCAAGGAATCGGCGAGCCCGCCCCATCCGTGGAATCCGCATGCGCAGTTTGGCCATGGCTCGCCGCTGGCGTGGTGGTTCATCGTCACCCGCATCCTCGGGGCTTCGCTCGTGGTGCCGGTGATGGAAGAGGTGTTCTTTCGCTCGTGGCTTTATCGATACATCGCACGACCAGATTTTCAGTCGGTTCCGCTTGGCGCCTTCCTGCTCAAGCCGTTCCTGGTGACCGCGGTGCTTTTCGGCTCCGCCCATGAAGAATGGCTCGCGGGGATTCTGTGTGCGTTCGCGTATCAAGGACTGGTCATTCGGAAAAAGCGGCTCGGCGACGCCATCGTCGCGCACGGCATCACGAACGTGCTGCTCGGCTGCTGGGTCGTATGGAAGGGCGCGTGGAACTTCTGGTGAACCGGGGAATTTCCGCCTGAACGAAGCCGGGGAAAACCGGATCAGAAATGGTGGAGGGTAGGG
>JANMGP010000104.1:0-19695 GCA_031374705.1 Verrucomicrobiaceae bacterium
ATCGCCGAACTCCCCGACGCCGTCGCAGTGATGCACAGCGAAGAACACCTCGTCATCGAGACGGGGCGCGCCAAGGATTACTTCGTCGGCCAGACGCTCCACGCCCTGCCGAAGCACATTTGCCCGACCGTCGCGCTCCACAATGAAGCGTGGATCGTGCGCGAGGGCGTCGCCTCGGAGCGATGGCCTGTTATTCGAGGCCGCTTGTAGTTCCCCTACCGCGCGAACGGGAGGAGCTTCGAGCAAATGAGACACTGCACGAGCCCGACAAGGCTCCCGAAGGTGACGAGGATCGTCCAGCTCTTGAGAGTCTCCTGCTCGGTGAAACCGCTGATTTTGCTCACGGTCCAAAAGCCGCTGTCGTTCATCCACGAAATCATTTTCGAGCCAAAACCGATGGCGAGAAATATGTAGATGGGGTGATACGGCAGCCTGCCGTTGCTGATGATGGGAAACATGATCGCCGATGCTGTCATCATCGCCACAGTCGCCGAGCCTTGCGCCACTCGAATCACCGCGGAAATCAGCCACGCGAGGAAAACAAAATTCAAATCCCAGCGAACCGCGACCGACTCCACCACAGTCGCGACTCCAGCGTGTTTCAGCATCGCCCCAAATGCCCCGCCGGCGCACGACACCAGAATGATCACGCCCGCCGTGGCGAATTGCGGAGCGATCAGCGCGTTCACCTTCGCCATGCCGAGCCCCCGCTGCCGCATCACGAGCACCACTGCGGCGATCGCGCCGAGCAGTAGCGCCACGTGCCTTTCGCCTAGGAACTCCAGCCACTCCACGCGCATCCGGAGCACCGAAAGCACGGAGACCGACCCGATGAGCCCGAGCGGCAGGATGATTGGCAAAAGCGACGCGGCCAGCGACGGAAGTTCAGATTCCGGCCGCTCCGTTGCCGCCCGGAGGTCGGCGACGGTCACTCCCGCTGAATCACGCAATGGCGCGGCGACCTTGGCGGCGATGCGCTGGGCCAGCCACCATGCGCAGAGGGCCGGGATGATTCCCGCGACGATGCCAGCAACAATCGTCTGCCCGACATCAAGGTGGAGGTTCTCGGCCATGATCAGCGGCCCCGGATGCGGCGCTACCAGCGAATGCGTAATCGTCCCGCCGCAACAAATCGCCAGCACAAACGCCATGTAGCTCCGCCCGGTGCGGACGTGGAGCGCCTGCGCAATCGGCATGAGGAGCATGAAATACGTCTCGAAGAAGATCGGGATTGAAAGCACGTAGCCGCTCGCAAAAAGTGCGTGCCCCGCGCGCTTCTCACCGAGCAGCGCAAGGAACCGCCGCACCACCTTTTCCGCCGCGCCGCTTTCCACCAGACACACTCCGATGATCGCCGCCAGCGCCACGACGATGCCGATTTTCGACGCCATCGTTCCAAAGCCCTCCGCGGTTAATTCCGCAGCGCGCACCCAGTGGCTTTTCTCTTTCGCAGGCGTTGCCGGCAGCGTCCCGTATTCACCGGGCAGCTTCGTATGTGTGATTCCACCCGTGAGGATCGCCGCCATGACAAGCGCCACGAACACATGGATGCGAAAGCGTGTAATCGCGAGGACGATGAACGTCAGCGCGATCCCCAAGACAGCCAGCGGCCACCAGTCCGTGGAGGCCGAGGCGGCAAAAGAAATGGAGAGATTCATGATACGGTTCGTCCGGTCATTCGGTATTGCACGCGGTCAGTCATCTCCGAGATTCGCATTCGCGGCAAACACGATTGTCCGCCGAGTGGCGGTGATTGGTGATTTGTCGCAAGCGTGGAAACGCACCACGACCAAGCGCTCCGAAATCTTTTCGTTGCCCGTCTGCCCGTCTCCGCCGCCGGTGGTTGCGGTTGCGGAATGCGCGGTTGTGGTGTAGCTCGGCGGGGTGCGCTCTTTTTACGCCGCTATGATTCATCGTGTCTCCTGGTTTCGCTTTTTCCGCGGGAGTATTTTGCTTTTGCGGCGAATGCCCGCAGATGGCGATGGGCTGGTTCGTGAAGGGCTGCGGCCGTGAGCAAGGACGCGACCGTCATTGCCGCCACCCGGCACTGGGTGGTGCGAGCTGTCATCGGGCTGAATTTGTGCCCATTCGCGAAAGCTGTCGAACGTCGCGGACAGGTGCGATACGTCGTGAGCCGGGCGACGACAGAAGAGCAGTTGCTCGTGGAGCTGCGGGCGGAGCTGCATCACCTCGCGACGACGCCGGCAGATGTGACGGACAATACTTTGCTGATTCATCCCGACGCGCTGCAGGCCTTCTTCGCGTTCCAGAGTTTTCTTCCCCGCGCCGCGACCGCTGTGCGAAAAGCCGGGTTTGCCGGTGTGTTCCAAGTTGCGAGCTTTCATCCTGACTACGAGTTTGCAGACGCAGAACCCGACGACCTCGGCAACCTCACCAACCGCTCGCCATATCCCACCCTGCACTTGCTGCGCGAGGCGAGCATCACTGCGGCGGTGAGCGCCTTTCCCGCCGCCGAGACCATCTACGAGCGGAATCTCGCGACGCTACAAGCACTCGGACGCAAAGGCTGGGATGAGCTAGGCGTGAAGGCCGCCGCTTCTGAATAGCACGGCGGACCCGGTGGTTGAATCCAGAAACGGCGATGAATGGCGGCTCTCACTGAGCCAGTGACTGCTTTTGCTCCCAAAACAATTCCGCTTTCGTACCGTTGGCGGCGGGCCCGCTTTGGATGCTTGCTCAAATGAGGCGATCCTGGCTATAAAGGGCGACTGTATGCCTAAACGGCCCACAATAATTCTCGTTCGCTCCATCGTTTCACTCATCGTAGTGGCGGTGTCGCTCCGGAGTGAAACGGCAAATGCGTTCATTCCAAACGCCAACAAGGGAAAGCCGGATGGCACGCATTCGCCGGAGCAAATCAACCCGCCAAAGGCACCGCTCCAGTTCAACCCGGACCCAGGCGGCATCAGCACCCCGGCGGCAAAGCCGATGCCGAAGCTGCGCCCAATTCCCAAGATGCCGTCCGCGCCTCCGCCGGAGCCGAAAAACATCGGCGGCTCCCCCTTTGATATCGGCCTTCCCCAGTCGGGAACGCCATTCGCGGCACTGCCAGAACTGACCGATCGGCCCTCGCTTTTTGGTGATGATTTCCTGTACATCCCGCGAATCGACACGGACCCTGTTCCTGGCGACTTGTTCCTTCCGCGCCGCCGAGTGCGGTCGCAAAATCTACAGTCGGGAATCTTCCACTATCGCGAGTATCCAATGGGCCAGGAAGGGCTTGGGCTGCTGCCAAATTCAGAACCGCTGAACAACCGCTGGGCAATTCCATTTCCGAAGTGGCAGCGCTATCTCGACCCGCGTCATGAAGTTCCGTACGGAGACGGACGCGAGACGCTCAAATTGTGGCATCCTTACGAGCAGTCTAAGCTGAAGGGCGATGCTCCCATCATTGGACAGGAGATTTTCGCGAATGTAACGCTCAAGACGTTCAACCTTTTTGAGTACCGGCGGCTTCCGGTGCCTTCAGGCGTGAGTGCTGCGACGCCGAACAGCTCCGAGTTTTTCGGGCGTGGCGAGCAGTGGCTGATTTCATCGGACCGCTCGATTACGTTTGAAATGTTCAAGGGAGAAACGGCGTTCAAGCCTGTGGAGTGGCTGTTTCGGCTCCAACTCGTGAAGAACGACAACTGGATCTGGGTGCGTGAGCAAAACCTCCTCGACCCTGATCCGCGCGGCGTGAATCACGCAAGCGGCAAGGAGCCGAAGACCGCCCAAATTGGTGCGATCCCGGAATTCAAGCGCGGGATGAGTCCGAGTGCCAGCAACATCATCCGCCCGCTATCCGCGGTCGCTTCGCCCGGTGATGCGTTCAATTACATCGCTCCGCAACTCCAACCCCTCGGTGCCACGCGAAAGCTCACGCGGGTGGATTCACAAACGAATGAAGTGCGGCCGGGAACGAGAATTCAGAACAACCGCGACCACGAGAAAGACAAGGCCGGAACGCGAAATACCTACCGGCACAAGGATTTCATCGGCATTCAGGAACTATTTTACGAGCATCATCTCGGCGACCTCAGCGACAATTACGATTTCTGGGTGACGCGTATCGGCATCCAGCCATTCGTCTCGGATTTCCGCGGTTTCATTTTCAGCGACACGAATCTCGGAGCACGTCTGTTTGGCAACTGGGACAACAACCACTGGCAATACAATCTCGCGTATTTCAACATGCGCGAGAAAGACACCTACAGCGGGCTGAACATGTTCGACTCACGCGACCAGCAGGTCATCATCGCCAATGTTTACCGGCAGGATTTGCTGTGGAAGGGCTATACCGGTCAGTTGTCGATGCACCTCAATTTCGACGACGGGCAGCAGCACTATGACAAAAACGACTTTCTCGTAAGACCCGCGCCGCTCGGGGATTTCGGGAACGCCCGCGAACATGATGTGCGGACAGCCTATTTGGGATGGGCGGGCGACGGCCACATCGGGCGCTGGAACGTCACACACGCTTTCTATTGGGCGCTCGGCGAGGATGAATTCAACGGGCTTGCCGGTCGCCGGATCGCGGTCAACGCACAAATGGGTGCGCTGGAATTGAGCTACGATCGCGATTGGTTGCGGTTCAAACTGAGCGGCTTCTACGCGAGCGGAGACAATGACCCCACGGACAATCGCGGCACCGGCTTTGACAGTATCGTGGATGCGCCGTTTTTTGTCGGCGGCCCATTCAGCTACTACGTCCACGAAGGCCTGAACCTCGCCGGGACAGCGGTCAATTTAAAGAACCCGGACAGCCTGCTGCCCAGCCTTCGGAGCAGTAAAACAGAGGGCCAATCGAACTTTGTGAATCCGGGCGTGAAGATTGTCGGCTTCGGTCTGGATGCGGACGTGACGCCGAAACTGCGCGCATTCTTCAACGCAAACTACATCTGGTTCGACCAGACGGCTCCGATCGAACGCGCACTGCACACAAACAAAGTCAGCGACCGCCTTGGCTGGGACATCAGCGCGGGCGTGAAGTATCGGCCGCTGCTCACGGAAAACATCATCATCGGCGCGGGCCTCGGCCTTTTGATCCCCGACGAAGGCTACAAGGACATCTACCGTCGCAGCACGGATCAAGTTCAGGGCTTCGGACCTCAAAATCGGGAGGGCGAGGTGGACGACTATCTGTGGAATGCGTTGATGACCGTCACCTTCACCTTCTAATTCTTCCCAACTCTTCGCGCCCAAAAATGATACGTTTATTTCCTGTCCTCTTTCTCTCGTGGGTCATCCCGCATTCAGCACACACACAGCAAACTCCGGCAAAACCCGCCCAAAAAACCCCTTCAAAACCCGCTCTTGTCAGCTCGTCTCTTAACGGACGAGACCTTCTCTTCGTAGCCCATGCGGCCGGCCACGGACGAACGCTTTCCTACCTCGCCTCTCAGGCGGCCAAGTCGAATGACACGGCGCTTCGCGAGATCGGCGAACGCCTTGCGAAATCCGCCACTCAGCAGGAAGCGCTGCTCTCAAATCTCGCAGAAATGCACAATTTGCGCATGCCGACCGACGACAGTGCGGTCCACAAGGAATACGCCGCACGGCTGGCCAAACTCGAAGGCGATCGGCTGAAATTCGCGCTCCTCGATGCGCTGATCGAAACGCAAAAACGCGCGATTGCCGCTTACGAGTTGCCGGATCAATCAGCGGCCCCGGCCATCCGAAACTTCGCTAGCGAAACACTTCCCCAACTCCGCGAAAACCTCGCGGCGGCCCAGTCATTCGCAGGAAATAATACCCGGCCATCCACGCAGAAACAGGAATCTCTTACGGAGCCGGCAAGGTAACCGCAAGGGGCTTCCCGCAGGTCTTTATCCCTCCGCGATTTTCTGCCGCTCGCCGGGCTGCTGAGCGGGCTGTTGAGCCTCGGGCGTGACCTGATTCATCTTCTTTTTGTATTCATCGAAGAGCATCTTGCCGCGTGCTTTCTTCATCTCCTGCTGGCGCTGGACATTGCTGCCAAGCTCTTTCGCAAGGTCCATCGTCGCACGCATCTGGCCTTCTCCGCTCGCGGCTGACTGGCGGAGTTGCTCCATGCTTTGACCCAATTCGCCACCCACCATTCCTTGCAGTTCGCCGATGCTACCCTTCATCATCGTCGCGAGGTTATCGAGCGATTTACTCACTGCCACGCGGGCTTTCAATGTCTCGAATTCGCGCTGAAACCGCTGCACTTCGCGCAGGCTGTTCGCGATGATTTCCGTGTTCTGCTTGTAGAGGCCTTCGAGGTGATCGAGTTGCGCGGTGTTGTCCGCGAGGTCGCCCTCCATGTTGGCGAGCTCTTCGGCATAGTGGGTTCCATTCTCCTCGTCATTCGCCGCGGCGGCGGCCTGCAGCAGTCCCTGTAGTTCCTCTTTCTGCCGGTTTTGCCGTTTCAACTGGTCCTTCAAATTGGCAACTTGTCCCGCGAGTTGCCCGTTTGCGTAATGTGCACGATCCGCCTTCTCACGCGCGTCCCGGATTCCGCGCTCGACGACGGCCTGATTGATGGAGTCAGTCTCAGTTGCTTTTTCAGCCATGAGGCCGAGCCAGATGAACAGTCTTTTGAATGCGCGAAACATAGGTGCGAGTGGGTTGGTTGATTGAGTTGTAGAGCTTAGCGCGGTGCGGCGCAATGTCAGCGACGGGCCTATTCCTTCTCCAGAAGGATTTTTTCTTCCAGCAGAATTCCAAGTTTTTCGTTCAACTGCTTCTCATCCGCAGCCGAGACCAGCGTCGCGCCGGCCCGTTTCACGCCGGCAAAGACCTCCGCATTCACGTCGAAAGCGAGGAAATGGAACTGCACTGCGGCGCCTGATTTCGTCATCTCCGCTTCGAGCGACTTGATCGCGTCCTCCGGCTTGGGCCCGACGGAATTCTCGCCGTCGGTGATGATCAGCACATGCCTCGAGTCCGCCTTCGCCTTCATGAGTGAACGCGCGGCGGCGTCCGCAGCGCGCCCGAGCGGCGTTCCACCGGCGATGGCCTCGCGCGCAGGCAGTGCATCACGAAGGCGCTTCGCATCAAAGGCTCCGAGCGGCAGAACTTCGCGAGAGCCCGCCTTGCCATCGAAGGCAAAAAGCGCGACCTGAACCGGCTTTCCGCTCGATTTCGTGAATTCGGCGATCCGTCCGACCACGGTCTCCATGGCGCTCCGTGCGACCATGAACTTCTGCACGGGCTGTCCGTTTTTACCCGGAACGCTCACGAGCATGCTTCCCGATGTGTCAAAAACGATCGCGATTGCGATGGCGTCGGCGGCAGAGACAGAGCGAATGGTGGCGAGAAAAAGCGCGAGCGAAATAAGGATGATTCGGAACATGAGATGCGGTTTCCAGTGCGGCATGCTGAGCCTAGGAAATTCGCTGTCAATTCTGTTCACTCAAAGTTGGACGCCGGGGAACGTGCATGTCATTTCTTCCCGGATGTCATCTCGCCAACGCCCTGGACTTACACTGCTCGCCGCCTTCCTCGGATGGATGTTTGACGGTATGGAAATGGGCATTTTTCCGCTCGTTGCTGGACCAGCCCTGAACGAAATGGGAATGATCGCCGGCCATTTGGCAGGGAGCGAATCGCTGGGGCAGTACGTGAAGGAATGGATGGGCTGGGTGACCGCGCTCTTCCTGTTCGGCGCAGCGGCAGGCGGGCTCATTTTTGGATGGATCGGCGACCGGGTGGGAAGGGTCAAAGCAATGACCTGGAGCATCCTCATCTATTCGGGTTTCACAGGCCTGTGCTACTTTGCAGCAACGCCGTGGCAACTCGCAAGCCTCCGGTTTATCGCCGCCCTTGGCATGGGCGGCGAGTGGTCTCTCGGCGTCGCGCTGGTCCTGGAGTGCTGGCCGGAAAAGCGACGCCCCATCTTGGCGGGAGCCATCGGTGCCGCTGCGAATCTGGGGTATGTGCTCATCGCGCTCATCGGATTGACGTATCCAATCACCGACCAGTCGTGGCGGTGGGTGATGCTCGTCGGCGCGCTGCCTGCGGCGCTGACATTTCTCATCCGGCTCTTTATTCCGGAATCCGAAAAATGGACCGAAAGCCGCAAGACAGCCAGCGTTTCGCCGTTGCGCGAGATTCTCTCGCCGGAGTTACGCGGCCGCACTTTGCTGGCGATCGCATTCGCGAGTATCGCGCTGCTCGTGACGTGGGGAATCGTTCAATGGATTCCGCTGTGGGCGGGTGAAATGCTCCGAGCCACAGGGCAAAAGGACGATTTTCTAAAGGCGAAGATTCAACTCGCATCCGCCCTTGGCGCGACCTTCGGATCGCTCCTCGCTCCGCTGGTCGGGGGCGTCCTCGGTCGCCGCGTTACTTACTTCCTCCTTTGCCTCACATCACTCGTCGCCTGCCAATGGCTATTCCGCGGGATTTCGCATTTCGGCGCCGCATTTCTGGGAGCGACCTCGGTCGTGGGTTTTTTCACCGCCGCCTTTTATGGATGGCTTCCACTCTACCTGCCGGAGCTCTTTCCGACGAGAGTTCGGGCGACCGGACAGGGAATTGCGTTTAATGCGGGGCGCATCTTTGCAGGCATCGGCGTCCTGCAGATGGCCTCGCTCATGGAGTTTCTAGGCGGGAGCGCAAAAGCCTATGCACCGGCGGGCGCGACGATTTCCCTCATCTACCTTGCGGGGATGGCACTCATCTGGCTTGCTCCTGAGACCAAGGGCAAACCTCTACCCGAATAACATACCATGATAGAGCAAGCATCCACGCCGACCTCCCGCTCTCCGCAGCATCGCGACGAGGCGCAGGCGCGCTTTATCAAAATCCTGGAATCGACGACGGACCTCGTGCTGATGTCAGACCGCGAAGGGCGGACGCTTTACATTAACAAAGCGGGGCGTGAGATGCTCGGCTGGAGCGAAGAAGCACTCGCCGCCGGGACTACCATGTCTTCGATTTTTCCGGGCTGGGCCTACGCGATTGTTTCCGAACATGCGATACCGAGCGCTTCCTCCCTGGGTTCCTGGAGTGGCGAGACGGCTCTACTCACCAATACCGGAGATGAGATTCCCGTGCTTCAGGTGCTGCTCGCGCACGCCGGCATCGATGGCGAAGTCGATTTTTTCTCCACGATTTGCCGCGATATTAGCGAACGGAAGCAGAAGGAACTCGAGCAAATCGAATGGAGCAACCGCTACGACGCCGCCGTGCGCGCGAGCGGGCAGGTGCTTTTCGACTGGGACTCCACCACAGGGAAAATCAACTACTCCGGTGCCGTGGAGCGCGTCACCGGATACGCGGCGGAAGAAATGGACGGCGGCCTCGCGCAGCTGCGGAGCATGATTCATCCAGCCGATCACCCGGGGTTTGATAATGCGGTGGAAGAAGCGCTCACGAACCACGAAGGCTTCCGAAGCGAGTTTCGGATCTTCCGCAAGGATCGTCGAGAGATTGTATTACTGGCGCAGGGGCACTTCTTTTTGGATCGGCTCGGCCGCATCGGGCGCATGGTGGGATTCCTGAGCGACGTGACCGCGGAGCGTGCCTACGAACGCGGGCTCCAGATCAATCAGGAACGGCTCGAGCAATCAGTAACGGAACGAACTCATGCACTGGAGCAGGCAAATGCCGAACTAGTGGAAAGCGCGAGGCAGCAGGAGGCGGTCGCCAGACTCGGCCAGCGCGCGCTCATGGGCATATCGCTTCCCGAACTCATGGCGGAGGCCATCGAAGTCGTGCAGATCGGGCTTCAAGTTGACTGTGTTTCAGTCAACGAGTGGCTCCCTGACTCCAAGGTCTTCATGTGCCGGGCCCAGCGTGGCTGGCCTTCGGAGCACCTCTTCGCCGAGACTCAAGCGGGAGCACACTCGCAAACCGGCTATACACTTACCTCCGGGCAGCCGGTAATTGCTTCGAATTACGAGACCGAAACCCGGTTTACTCCATCGGAAGCCTGTCAGGCAGCGGGGGTTCAATCGGCGATATCGGCTCCGATTCAGGCGGACTCCGGACCGTTCGGAGTACTCGGGGCATTTTCCGTAAAGCGGCGCACATTCGGGCAGGAAGACGTCAGTTTTCTCCAAGGCGTCGCAAATATCCTCTCCGCCGCGATCGAACGCCTTCGTGCCGACGAAACAGCGCGCCGCGCGCAAGCCGATGCCGAGGCGGCGAATCGGGCAAAAAGCGATTTTCTCTCCCGCATGAGTCACGAGCTGCGAACTCCGCTGAACGCGATTCTCGGTTTCTCCCAACTGCTAGAAATGGAGGAGCACAACGAACGTCAGGCCGAGAGTATTGACCATATTTCCCGGGCGGGCCGGAACCTGCTGACACTGATCAATGAAGTGCTCGATATCGCACGCCTCGATTCCGGACGCACCCAGTCGCGGCCCGAAATGGTGAAGTTGGAACCGCTCCTCGCGGAGGTGGTTTCGTTGAACCAGACTATCGCATTGAGAAACGGCGTCACCATGCGCATCGCGCCGCTCCCAGCCGGAGAGTTGATTTCGAAAACCGATCATGGGCTGCTGAAACAGGTCCTCATGAACCTGCTCTCGAATGCCGTGAAATTCAATCACCGCGATGGTTTCGCGACGATTGCCGTCGCTCGTAGCGGGGCGGATTCCTGGCGAATTAGCGTCACCGATACCGGGCCGGGGATTCCACCCGAAGACCTCAGCCGCCTCTTCGTTCCGTTTGAGCGACTCGGGCAAAAAGAGGGCGGGACGGAGGGAGGAACGGGCCTCGGCCTCGCCTTATGCCAGCGATTGGTGAAGGCGCTCGACGGGCGCATCGGAGTCACCAGTGAAGCCGGTCACGGCAGCACATTCTGGGTCGAAATCCCGGCCTGCGACTCTGTGAACGAGGAGCACGCGATTCCAACTCCAGCCCCGGAGAGAGACCCAGCTCCATTGGAAGCCTCCGAGTCTGCGCCCGATCGAAAAACCATACTCTACGTCGAAGATGATCTGTCTAACTACTTTCTCCTCGAACGCATTATCGACACGCGCAAGAACCTGAAACTCCTCTCCGCAATCCGTGGAAGTATGGCGCTGGATCTTGCGAAGGAAAACTGCCCTTCCCTTGTCCTGCTGGACCTGAACCTGCCCGACATCACGGGCGAAGATCTCCTCGACCAACTCAAACAATGTCCGGAAACGAAGCATATCCCGGTCATCGTCGTGACAGGCGAAGTCATGAGCGATCGCGCGGAAGGCCTCCTAAAAAAGGGGGCCGTGGAAATCCTTCAAAAACCTTACCGCGTTCAGGATTTTTTGAAGTCCCTCGATCTCCACATCGCGAAATAATCGTCAGCCAATTTGCGCGCGATACTCGTCGGGGTTCTTCAATTTTTCGCGGGAGGCCGGGTCGTTGAGTTCCAGCTTGAAAAGCCATCCGTCGCCATAAGGCGCGGTATTCACTAGCGCCGGATTCGACCGGACAGCCTCGTTCACCGCCACGACTTTACCGGATACCGGCGCGTAGATGTCGCTCGCGGCCTTCACGCTCTCCACGACGCACGCGACTTGGCCCGCCTCTATGACTTTCCCGACTTCTGGTAGATCGACAAAAACCACGTCCGTCAATTCGTGCTGGGCGTGGTCGGTGATTCCCACAACTCCATCGGCACGGAGCCATTCGTGGGATTCTGCATAACGGAGATCGTCGGGTATATTCATAGATTCAAAAGTGTGGGACGATTTGTCGTGAAACCCGCGGCGTTGGAAAGCGAGAAGTCTATCCTTTCGATTTACGGAGCGGCTTTTTCTCCACCACAGCCGGAAATCTCCGTCCGCGAATGTCGATTTCGATCGCCGTGCCTGGCACCGTGGCAGCGACCGGCAGATATGCCATCCCGATGCCCGCGGAAAGCGTCGGCGACAGTCCCCCGCTGCAAGTCTCGCCGATTTGCGCGCCGTCTTTGTAAACGCCGTAGTGACTCCGCGGCGGCGGCGTCGCGCCTTGCATCTTGAAGGCCGCGAGCCGGACTGCCGGGCCGTTCTTTTTCTGCGCCGCGAGGACTGCGCGGCCGATAAAATCGGGCTTTTGCAGATCCACGAAAAACCCGAGCCCCGCCTCGATGGGAGTCCGCTCCGGCGAAAGATCACTCCCGTTCAACGGGTAGCACATTTCAAGGCGGAGCGTGTCGCGCGCGCCGAGGCCGCATGGCTTTATGCCCAGCGCAGCACCGCTCGTGAGAACGTCGTTCCAGACCTGCACCGCACTCGCTGCCGGACAAAACAATTCGAAGCCATCCTCCCCAGTGTAGCCGGTCCGGGCAATGAAAGTCTGCCCGCCGCCGATGTCGAGGTGGACGATTTGATTCCGCGTCGGCGCCCCGCACTTTCCGCCCATATACGCATCGAACCATGCCGCCGACTTTGGCCCCTGAACAGCGATTCCCGCAAACTCATCGCTCCTGTTTGCCAGCGACACCCCATCTGCGAGATGGCCTTCCAGCCACGCGTAATCCTCGTCGATCATCGACGCATTCACTACGAGAAACCAGTCGTCGTCGCTGATGCGATAAATGAGCAAGTCATCGATCACCCCGCCCTGCTCATTCAGCATCAACGTGTATTGTCCCTGCCCGATGGAGAGGCGCTCGACATTGTTCGTGAGCATCCTATTCAGCCACGCGGCGGACCCTGCACCCTCGACGAAAAACTGCCCCATGTGCGAGATGTCGAAAACACCGAGCGCGTTCCGCACTGTGTTGTGCTCGTCAATGATTCCGCTGTATTGCACCGGCATGTCCCAGCCGCCAAAGCCGATCAGTTTTCCGCCGAGGCGGACGTGCTCTTCATGGAGCGGGGTCTTTTTCAAAGCAGTGACGGATTCAGACATGTGACACCGACACTAAGGCCGCGGCGCAACGTGTCAAATCTACCGTGCAGCGCCCTCAGTAAACACCCTCGACGATCGTCTTTTCCATCGCACCAAAAGGCCGCACTTCTGCGACACCGTCCCACGCATACGGAGCCCGCGGCTTGCGGCGCAGCGCTTCGTCGCGCTCCAAAAAGCGCGGCATGAAAAACTCCTTCGTCAGCGTCGTCAGTTCCACCCGTCCCCACGTATCGTAATCCACCGTCTTCGCCGTATCGTTCGGGTCCACCACGCGGAGCACGGCGCGTGGTTGCGGCGCGTAGTAAGTGATGGAAAAATTGTCCTCCGGCTTCAGTGGCACGCTCGCCGCGAGTCCCATCAGCGTGTTGCCATAAGTTGGGTAAAAGCCGATGCGCCCCTCCAGCACTTCCTCCACGATGAAGCGCACATATTGAGGCAGCATCGTCGTACCGCCGCAGAACACGCCGCGAATTCCCGCCTCGTAGATATCCACCTTCTCCGCCAGCGCCTCCAGCAGCTTCGGCGTCGTGAAGAGCCCGCTCACTTTGCGGTGCTTCAGAATCATCGCCGCCTGATCGACCACGTGCGCCATATACTGCTTCGCCACGTCAAACTGCTTGTTCGAGATCAGCTTTTTCACAAACCGCGGGTCGAGGTCGATGAAGTAGCACGACGAGCCCCGGACATGCGCGAGATGCTCGATCGCGAGGCGGAGTCTGCGCGGCCCCGTCGGCCCCATCATCAGCCATGCCCCGCCGCGCGGGAAATGCTCGTCCGCGATCTTGCCGGAAAACTCGCTGTAGTCCGTCTTGTAGTCCGTCCAGCCGATGCGCTGCTTCGGCATCCCCGTCGTCCCGCCCGTCTCGAAAATATTAAACGGCTGCCCTTTGAACGCCGCCGGCACCCACACTTCCGGCTGCAAATCGCGCAGCCACTCATCCTGGAAATGAGGGAATTTCGTCATGTCGGCAAAGCTCTGAATCTCCTGCAGCGGGTCGAAGTTCTTCGCCGCCCACTCCAGCCAGAACGGACAACCTGTTTCAGGGGAGAAATGCCACGTGATGATTTCACGCAGATGGGTTTCGAGCTGGGATTGAGCTTTGGCGATGGTGTCGGCGGATACTTCGGACATGATTTAAATAGTGTGTGTACGTAATAAATTCCCTCCGTCAAGACGGCAAGGAAATGTTCACATCCCGATGCAATGAGTGTCCGTTCGACACCGTCCGGCTCGTGCAATTGGTGGCGGGCGCATTCAAAACAGAATGCGTTTCGACCCGAAATCCCCGGACTGGAAGCCCCACAAGCGGCTATGCTCTCTGCAAATCGCTCTTGCCCCGCTCTCTTACGCGCGCCGTCCAGCAATCCTTTCGCGCCTTACTTTGGTGCCCCGGGAAGGGTCATCTGCTGGTAATCCTTCGGAATCTCGAACTCCTTGGCATCCACCGCCTGCTCGACGGCTTTCGTGACGGTCATCGTCATCTTGCCTCCTTGCGCAACGATTTCCGTCTTCACCGCCATCCCAGGGACATCCATCGTGGCGCTATCGATATCTAAAGTTTGCCCCATTGACTTCGATATTTTCAACATCTCGGCCTTGATCTTGTCCGCGTTTGGAAAATCCTTCGCGACCCATATCCGCGCAACCTGCCCTCCCATATTGGCCTCATAGATTTCAGTATTCCACTCACCCACCTTTTCCATCTTCCCGGTCGCCTTTGGTTTCTCGGGCGTCGTGACTCCGGTGATTTTCTTCGCCTGTTCGGCGGCGGCTTTCATTTGCGCAGAGGTGGTTTTCATCACCTTCTTCTGGCTGTGAATGATCGTGGCGATCTCGCCGGACGCCCCGTCGATGATCATCGACACTGCGCTGGCAGGCATGTCCACGCGTCCTTTATCACCTTTGATTTTCATGGTCACATCGCCGTTCACCGAAGCGCTCTCCATCTTCTGGATGACAACAACGTCCGCACGTGCGGCGATGACGGTGAGCAGAAAGGGGGTGATAAGTAGGAGCTTTTTCATGGCGACGCAAATGCTGCCCGCGGATCCTCTAATAGAAAAGCGATTTATTCGGAGAAAATAGTTCCCTCCCCTTTCCGCTAGTCTTTTCGCCGCCGGTTTTTGTATTGGTAGAGCCATGTCTTTGCCTCTTGTCCTAGCCATTGATCTGGGCACGTCCTCAACGCGCACCGCATTTTTCGACGCGGAAGGTCACCGCCTCCCTCAGACCACGGCGCAGCAATCCTACCCGTTGCTCACCTCCGCGGACGGAATGGCGGAGCTCGAACCCGGCGCACTTCTCGGCGCTGTGAAGACGTGCATCGCCGAATCGCTGAAACTCCGACGCGCCGACCCAGCGCTAAAAAACCTGCCCATCGCCGGCATTGGCGTCTCGTGCTTCTGGCATAGCATGGTCGGCTGTTCCGCGAAGGGCGAATCTATCACGCGCATCATCACCTGGGCGGACTCCCGCTGCCGCGAAGATGCCGCGGCTTTGCGCAAGCAGCTCGACGAGAAAGACACGCACGCACGCACCGGCTGCATGCTTCGTGCGAGCTTCTGGCCTGCAAAAATGAAATGGCTCAAGCGCACGGAAGAGCGCCTCTTTAACCGCGTTGCACAATGGATGTCGCCGGCGGAATGGATTCAGCTCCAGCTCGCCGGCGGAGCGAACTGCGCGATTGGGATGGCGACCGGCACCGGCCTTTTTAACCCGACGACGCTGACGTGGGATCCAGCGATGCTGAAGGTCGCCGGGATTTCCGAAAAGCAGCTCCGCAAACTCAGCGACGAGCCGACCACCGTGACAGGCGCACTCGCGCAGGAGCAGCCGGAACTCAAGGGTGTGCCATGGTTTCCGGGCATCGGCGACGGCGCCGCGAGTAATCTCGGCAGCGGCGCGACGAAGCCCGGTCTCGCTGCCATCAATGTGGGAACCAGCGCCGCCATCCGTGTCATGCGCGAAGGCAGGGAAGCCCGCGCACCTTATGGACTATTTTGTTATCGCGTCGATGCCAGCCGAATTCTTGTCGGCGGCGCGGTCAGCAACGCCGGCAACCTCCGCGCATGGTGCATGCGCGAACTGAAACTCACGGACGGACCCGAACTCGAGGCCGCACTCGCCGCCCGCCCCGAGCCCACGCACGGACTCGTCGTCCTCCCATTCTGGACCGCAGAGCGCGCTCCTACCTGGAACGAGGATGCCACCGGAGCAATCCACGGCATCCGCCAAAGCACGACATCGCTCGACCTTTTGCAGGCCATCACCGAGGCGACCTTTCACCGCATCGCCCGCATCTCAGACCTTCTGTCTGCGGGAGAAAAAACAGCACCGAAGCTCATCGTCAGCGGCGGCATCCAGAAATCCGCGAGCATGATCCAGAGGCTCGCGAGCGTCCTCGGACAGACGGTTTACCCAAACGACGAGCCGGAAGCATCGCTCCGCGGCGGCGCGATTTACGCGCTGGAAAAACTCGGCTACCCCATCCCGCCATCCAAGCTCGTCCATGGCGTCCGCCCTTCCGGAAAATGCGCACGGCTTTATGCAGCGGAACGGGAAAAGCAGCAGCGCATGGAAGCCGCGCTCGCAGCATTCTAGCGCCCATGCGGTTTCTTGTAATGTTGCTCGCGGGAGCCCTCGCAGCCCGCGCCGAATCGCAAAAGTTTGCGTTCGAAAAAGCGGAGATGGGCATCCGCTTCACCGTCACTCTTTTCGCGGAAAATGAGGTGGGCGCAAAAGCCGCCGCCGACGCTGCATTTGCGCGGATCGCGGAGCTCAACCAAACATTCAGCGACTACGAAGAAGACAGCGAACTCAGCATCCTTTCCCGCACCGCAGGGAGCGGAAAGAAGACACCGGTTAGTCCGGAGCTCTGGCTCGTTCTTTCGCGCAGCCGCCAGCTCGCCGGGAAAACGGGCGGTGCATTTGACCCCACATGCGGCCCGCTCACAGCAGCCTGGCGTCGAGCCCGCCGGAAGAACGAACTCCCCTCGCCTGCCCTCATCGATGAACTGAAAGCCCGCTGCGGCTGGCAGAA
Organism: Verrucomicrobiaceae bacterium; assembly: GCA_031374705.1. Taxonomy (GTDB): domain Bacteria; phylum Verrucomicrobiota; class Verrucomicrobiia; order Chthoniobacterales; family Chthoniobacteraceae; genus SXWH01. The sequence goes on from JANMGP010000104.1 coordinate 16,836, forward strand.
ACTCCGGCTCAATCCCGATGACAAAACTGCGGAGCTTCTCACGCCCGACATGCGGCTCGATCTCGGGGCGATCGCGAAAGGCTACGCCTGCGACGAAGCGCTCAAGCTCCTCCGCAGCAAAGGCCACGCAATCGCGCTGGTCGCAGGAGCCGGCGACATGGCCGCCGGCGATCCGCCACCGGGCCGCAAAGGCTGGCGTATCGCCATCGATCCGCTCGACGTCGAAAACGGCGCGCCGAAGCCGGAGACGATCACCGTCGAGTTGGCAAACTGCGCCATCGCGACCAGCGGCGACCGTTACCAGCGCCTTCAAATCGGCGACAAACGCTACTCTCATATCCTCGATCTTCGCACGGGACAACCGCTCACCGACCACAGCCTCGTCACAGTCATCGCCGCCGATTGCATGACCGCCGACAGCCTTTCCACCACGCTGAGCGTCCTCGGCCCCAAAGACGGCGAGCCGCTCGCGGGGGAATACGGAGCCGTCGCGAGATGGCAGCGTCAACCCGCACAAACCGTGGAAATCACAGAGTCGCCGGGGTGGAAAAAATGGGAGGCAAAATAGACCTACTAAGCATCCCCGCGCAGCGCCGCGAGCAGAGCATCGAGGCTCTTCTTCGCGTCTCCGAAAAGCATCCGGGTGTTCTCTTTAAAGAATAGCGGATTCTCCACGCCCGCATATCCGGTGGCCATACTGCGCTTGAGCACGATGGTCGTCTGGCCTTTCCAAACTTCCAATACCGGCATCCCGGCAATCGGGCTGTTCGCGTCTTCCTCGGCGGATGGGTTCACGATGTCGTTGGCACCGATGACGATCGACACATCCACCGACGGGAAGTCCGCATTCAGTTCCTCCATCTCGAACACGATATCGTAAGGAACCTTGGCTTCAGCAAGGAGCACGTTCATATGCCCGGGCATCCGTCCTGCGACCGGATGAATGGCAAACCGGACATTCACGCCGCGTTGCCTGAGGAGGCTGGTGATTTCGCAGACGACGTGCTGCGCCTGCGCGACTGCCATCCCGTATCCCGGCACGATGACGACGGTCTTCGCCTCCCCGAGCAGGGCAGCCGCGCCCGCCGCGTCCACTGAATGCGTTTCGCCCTGCGGCTGTGCGCCGGCCGCTGGAGTGCCTCCTTCGCCCGCGCCAAAGCCGCCCGCAATTACCGCGATAAACTTGCGGTTCATGGCTTTGCACATGATGTAGCTCAGGATCGCTCCGCTGCTGCCGACGAGCGCACCCGTCACGATGAGCAGATCGTTGCTCAGCATGAAACCCGTCGCTGATGCCGCCCAACCCGAATAGCTATTGAGCATCGAAACGACCACCGGCATGTCGGCACCGCCGATGGCCATGACCATGTGAACGCCGATGACCAGCGCTGCGAGTGTCATAATGATCAACGGCGTCCGTCCACCACCGGCGGCCGACTGAACGACAAATTCCCAGCCAAACCAAAGGACGATGAGCAGGAGCACAAGGTTCAGCCAATGCCGCCCCGGCAGTGTGAGCGGCTTCCCGTTGATTTTGCCGCTTAGTTTTCCAAATGCGATCACCGACCCCGACAAGGTCACCGCGCCAATCAGAATCCCGAGGCACGTTTCCACATCGTGAATCGTCTTCTCCGCCCCGACGAGACCCGTCCCATAATCCAGGAAATTCGCAAAACCCACCAGCACCGCAGCCAGTCCCACGAGACTGTGAAGGATGGCGACCAGCTCGGGCATTTGCGTCATGCGGACACGGCGCGCAAGCACGATGCCTATCGCACCGCCGATTGCGGGCGGGATGAGCAGGACCGCGTAGTTCGCCGTCACGACACCGAGGATCGTCGCAACGAGCGCGATGCCCATTCCGATGATTCCGTAAACGTTCCCGCGGCGCGCGGTCTCGGGATTGTTCAAGCCGCCGAGCGCCAGAATGAAGAGAACCGTCGCGCCGATGTACGACGCAGTCACGATCCCGGTAACGGTTTCAGTAGTCATCGGCGGCTTTTATTTTCGAAACATGTCGAGCATCCGGAGCGTGACCGCGAACCCTCCGGCGATGTTGATGCTCGTGAGGAGGACCGTCGCGCCGGCAATCCACTTCACCGTAGGGGTCGGCGTGCTGATTTGCAGGAGCGCCCCAAGGATGATGATGCTGCTGATTGCATTCGTGACGCTCATCAGCGGCGTGTGAAGCGCCGGCTTCACATTCCAAACCACCATGTAGCCGACAAAGCACGAGAGCACGAAGACCGTGAAGTGCGACATGAAGGAAGGCGGCGCAACCGCGCCGAGACCGGCAAAAATCAGCGCACCCGCAAGGAATATCAGCGCGGAACCGACGCCGCTCACCGCAGGAGTTTCGTGATGCGCTTTCGTCATCGGCGCTTTCGCGGCAGCCTTCGCCGAAGCCGCGGAAAGCTTCGGGACGGGCGGCGGCCAGGTGATCGATCCATCCTTCACCACGGTCGCTCCACGCACCACTTCATCCTCGAAATTCACAACGAGCGCACCGTCTTTGTTCGGACACATATCCGTGAGCAAATGGCGCAGATTGGACGCGTAGAGCTGGCTCGATTGCGCCGCCATGCGACTGGGCAAATCCGTGTAACCGATGATCGTCGCGCCGTGGCTTTTGATGATTGCACCCGGCACTGTCAGTTCGCAGTTACCACCCTGCTCGCCCGCCAAATCGACAACAACGCTTCCGGGTTTCATGGCTGCCACCATCGCGGCTGTAATCAACTTCGGGGCCGGTCGTCCTGGGATGAGCGCGGTCGTGATGATGATGTCCACTTCCGCCGCCTGCCGGGCAAAGAGCGCCATCTCCGCCGCGATAAATTCGGCGCTCATCACCTTGGCATAG
>JANMGP010000310.1:0-3474 GCA_031374705.1 Verrucomicrobiaceae bacterium
CGTCCAGAATGCCAATACGCTGCCGGCGAGTTCCGTCGGCACGGCTCTCGGAACGGCCGGCATCAACGGCGGTTCACCACTACCGCTGCTCTTTGCACCGGGCGGTGTGGAAGCGAAATTCCCGGACAGTGCGGGCGTCCCGCCGGAGTCATCCGACCGGTCGGCAGACACGGCTCGTTCCATCCTGTCCGCTGCGGCGGGCGCGACACTCACCCAGGCGGAACTCGACTCCGTTATTTCCATGGCGACCGCGCGCTGGAAGGCAACCGGCTTGACCGGCGAACAGCTCGCCACATTACGCGGTTTGAAATTTGAAGTCGCCGACCTGCCGGGCTGGTATCTCGGCGAGGCGACGGGCGAGCGCATCCGCGTGGACAACAACGCGGGCGGCAACGGCTGGCACTTGGATGCGAGCACGGAGGGTGATGCGCTCTTCGGCACCGTCGTCTCCCCGACACGGCGCTACACCGATCCCACGAGCGCGCCCGCCGGTCGCATCGATCTGCTCACCGCGGTCCTGCACGAGATGGGGCACGCGCTCGGACTTGACGACACTTACGCCGAGCAGGACCGCGACAGCCTGATGTATGGCTTCCTGACCAAAGGCGAGCGCCGCCTTCCCTCAAAAGATCAGGCCCTCGGCGCGACGCCGCACACGGAGGCGCACGCGCATTTCCTCGGCACGCCGCTGACCATCGGCGACCTGCCGGCGGGGAAGACGGTGACGATTACCTATGTGGTGACGATCAACGCGGGGACGACCGCCATTTCTACGTCCAATCAAGGCACTGTCTCCGGCGGCAACATCGCCAGCGTGCTCACCGACGACCCGACGGTCGCGGGTGCCGCGAATCCGACGGTCACGCCGATCCATCAACCGCCTGTCGTGAGCAACGTTTCCGTGGCGACCAATGAAGACACGACGCTGGCTTTTGCGGCTGCGAATTTCACCGGCAGCTTCAGCGATCCAAATGCGGATGTGCTCGCGACGGTGCGCATCACCTCGCTGCCCGCGAATGGTGTCCTCAAGCTCGGCGTGGCGACCATCGGCAGCGTGCCGACGGACGTGGCGATCGGCAGCATCGGCACGCTCACCTTCGTGCCCGCGGCGGACTTCAACGGCGCGACGAGCTTCGGCTGGAATGGCTCGGACGGCACGCTCTTCGCAGTGGCTGGCGCGTCGGTGAACATTACCGTCAACGCGGTGAATGATAAGCCGACCTTCATCGCCGCGAATCCGCCCGCGGTCAGCGAAGACGCCGGGGCGCAGAGCGTCGTTGGGTGGGCGACTTTCAATGCCGGTGCTGCGAACGAATCAGGGCAGGCCGTGCTCGCATACGCGGTCAGCAGCGTGAGCAACGCCGCGCTCTTTTCCGTCGGCCCGAGCGTCGCGGCGAATGGCACTCTCACCTACACGCCGACGGCCAACGCGAATGGCACGTCCACTTTCCAAGTGCGCGTGCAGGACAACGGCGGCACCGCGCTGGGAGGTATCGACACGTCGGACCCGCAGACTTTCACCATCACCGTGAACGCGGTGAACGATGCGCCGATCATCACCGGGCAGTTCGCCGTCTCCACCGTGGAAGCCACCGTGCGCACGATCTTCCTCGCCGACCTCATCGTCACCGACAGCGACAACACGTATCCCACCGGCTTCTCGCTGACGGTGCAAAACGGCGCAAACTACACGCGCGTCGGGAATGCAATCACGCCCGCGCTCGGCTTCGTCGGAACGCTGAGCGTGCCCGTGCAGGTGAATGACGGCGCGGCCAACAGCAACCTCTTTAACCTCGCGATGACCGTGGACCCGACGCCCGCGCGCGCTGCCGTCAGCGGCAGTATCGTGCCCGAACCCGGCGGCGGCTTCCGCATCGCCTTCCTCGGCAGCCCCGGCGCGAACTACACGATCCAATTCACCAACAGCCTGGTGCCCGCGCCGACCGCGTGGCAATTCCTCGGCACTCGCACTGCCGACGCGAATGGCCGCTACAGCATCGTCGATATTCCGCCCGCAAACACGCCGATGCGCTTCTACCGCTCCGTGCTGCCGTATCGGAATAATTTCAACACCGGCCTCGGCACCGCGGCGCTGCTCGGCACCGCGACGCTGACGAATCAAGCCATACAACTCACCGATGCCATCGGCGGCCAGGTCGGATCGGTCGTGCTCACCGGCATCGCCCCCGGCCCGGCGTTCAGCGGCTTCACCGCGAAGTTCAACGTCGCCATGGGGCCGACCAACACCGGCACGCCTGCGGACGGCATTAGCTTCGCCGTCGGCGACCTCGGCGCAGTCCCCTGGGGTGAAAACGGCCCCGCCACCGCGCACATCCTCACCGTGGCTTTGGACACTTACGAAAATGGCGCAGGCATCCCCGATGCCCTCGGCATCCGCCTGTTGTTAAACGGTGCAGTGCTCGGCTACAACGCGACCAATCCCTACACCAACAGCAACTCCGTCCCGGTCGAAGTCAGCTTCGACATCGCCACCGGCGCGACGGTGAAATTCAACGGCGCGACAATCTTCACGAACGTCGCCGTCCCCGGCTTCACGTTCCAAAACGGCGACCGCTTCGGCTTCGGCGGACGCACCGGCGGCGCCGACGAACGCAACGTGATCGACGACGTGGAAATCACTCCGCGGTAAAACGAGAGGCCGACTTCGTTCGGTCGGGATGGAGCCGAATTCGTGAATACAAAGGGGCAGTTCCCGGGAAACGGATTGCTACTATGACACCGTTGTCGGCCCGCTCGACGGGGAGTGCTACGTTGGATTCTTCTTCATCGCCGGTTCAGAACCATATCGTCTCTTCGATTGCCTCGTATGGATTTCCTGATGCGACCGGAAACGCCCGGCCGATAAACCGAGAAACGGCGATGGATGGCCCGCGAAAGGCGCGAAAAGGCGCGAAATCATACACTTACCAAAACACACCGACTCACCCGCAGGGTGATCGCCTGCATCTTCGGAGTACTTCTATTTTCGCGCCTTTTCGCGCTTTTCGCGGGCTCCAATCACGCATTTAGGATAATAAACCACGGCCGAGAATGAACCACACTCAAAGTAGCACTATCAAAATTCTGTCCGTTAAAGATAGCACATCATCAAAACTTGGATGCAATCTTTCGACCATTGTTTGTATTCTTTTTGAAGGAACTTACACACTTTGGTGATTTATGTATGGTCTTTACAAGAAGTGGACACTTCTTTTCTAAAAAATGTTGTTTCTTTTTCAAATAATGCGCTTTCTTTCTTGCATAAACACTTGCCCTCCCTCATTATTGCCTTGTCTTTTCCTGATGGATTCAACCACGATTCACACAAGAAAAGCGCATTTTACTCTGATAAACGCTCACATTCACACCTATGGCACTCGTTAATAACTCCAGCTACATCCCCACCACCAATGACTTCCTCGCCCACTGGGCGCTCGTCGATGCGGCGCTTGCTCCGGCCGCTTTTGTCCTGCC
>JANMGP010000314.1:0-33393 GCA_031374705.1 Verrucomicrobiaceae bacterium
CCCGCCGGGTGGTTTTCTTTTTTTCGCTGTACTCCGCCGCCGCGAAGCTCGTTTGCTTTTCCATTACCTTTCCTATCACCTTTTTCGCCCGCTGTCCCTCTGTTTTACAGGGTTCTTCGCTTTATTCAGCGGCTCCCTAGACGGCGCAGGTCTGGCAGGTGCTTGAGTAACGAAAGATTTAACGGACCCCGGCACTCGATGATGCCTATTTCCTGCAAATTGAGTCGAAGGAGCAGACTTTCATGACCGATGAATTCTTGGGATTTGATAATCAGCAAAGTCCGCCGAGGATATGTCCAAGTCTTCATCGTAATGGCCGCGTGCCAGTCCTCTCTGATGCGATCAAAGGGAGTGGTATTATTGAAAAACCACCCAAGCGCCTGCGCTTCTTTGACCGCGGCGCGATAGTCGTAAGCCTTCCACTGGCCATAGGCAAAACACGCGAGGATCAAAACGCCCAGCCATCGCAAATAGCGCCGCTTTCGGCGAGGTGTCGGTGCGGGTGGCTCGGGTGTCATGGGTTGGCGGGTGGGATATTAAAGAGATCTACTGCCGTGTTCGGATGGGCGGCCTTAAAGGCTTCAATGTCTCTCATTGGGATTGATTGATTGCTCCATAAGGTCAGCAGTTCAAGTTTCTTGAGCCTGATGAACCGATTTAGGTGCGTCAGGCGTGGGCAATCGACGAACTGTAGTGTTCTCAGCTCAGTCAGTGCTTCGATCTGATCCATGTTGGCATCGGTCATTTCACGAGAGTTCTCGATCGTTAAGCCACGCAGGTCCGGCAGGTCCTTGAGTGAGGCAAGACTGAAAGGGCTTCCGGCTTTGAAGATGATGATGAACTGCGGATTGAGTCGAAGGAGCAGACTTTGGTGGCTGGTGTATCCATGCAGTTCCTGAATCTGCAAAGACCGCTGAATTCGCGTCCAAGTCTCCATCCGAAAGGCGGCGTGCCAGTCCTCTTTGATGTCATCAAAGGAACTGTAGTCGTCGATCATCCACCCGAGCGCCTGCGCTTCTTTGACCGCGGCGCGATAGTCGTAAGCCTTCCACTGGCCATAGGCAAAACACCCAAGGAGCAAGACGCCCAGCCAACGCAAATAGCGCCGCTTTCGGCGAGGTGTCGGTGCGGGTGGCTCGGGTGTCATGGGTTGGCGGGTGGGTTATTGAGGCAAATTGAATGCTGTGTTCGGGTGGGCGGCTTTGAAGGCTTCGATGTCTTTCGCAGGGACCAATGGAGACCCCAATACGAACATCTCTTCAAGTTTCTTGAGCCCGATGAAAGGGTTTAGATGCGTCAGGCGCGGGCATTCGATGATAAATAGTGCTTTCAGTTCAGTCAGCTCTGCAATCTGATCCATGTTGGCATCGGTCATTTCAGGAGATCTCTCGATCGAGAGGTGACGCAGGTCCGGGAGGTGCTTGAGCAGGGAAAAATTGAGCGGGCTTTGGTAGGTGAGGATGTGGATTGCCTGTGGATTGAGCCGAAGGATCAGACTTTCATGGCCGGTCAAACCTTGCTGGTGGACAATATGCAAAGTCCGCCGAGTCTTTGTCCAAGTATTCATGCGAAAGGCGGCGTGCCAGTCCTCTTTGATGTCATCAAGCGGACTGGAGGTGATGACACTCCACCAAAGCGCCTGCGCTTCTTTGACCGCGGCGCGATAATCGTAAGCCTTCCACCCGGCATAGGCAAAATACCCGAGGAGCAAGACGCCCAGCCATCGCAAATAGCGCCGCTTTCGGCGAGGTGTCGGTGTGGGTGGCTCGGGTGTCATGGTGCGCTTTTGATATCGTGCGCCGCGCACGGATGCAAGCGGCGGGATGGGGGATGGGGAGGGAGGGATGCGACGTTTTTATTGTGGACGGAGGCGCTTTTTGGCATGGAGTGGGCGATGCCATCACCAACCGACCATCCTCGCGATCCATTGCACGGTATTACGCTGGAGACGATCGTGAAGGAGCTGGTGGCGGAGTACGGATGGGTGGAGATGGGGGAGCGGATTCCAGTGCGGTGTTTTCAGTTGGACCCGAGTGTGAAGTCGAGCCTGACTTTTTTGCGCAAGACGCCATGGGCGCGGAAGCGGGTGGAGGCTTGGTATGTGGATCTGCTGTATTGGAGGGCGAGGGAAGGCGCGGAGGGGAAGACGGAGTAGCGCCGGGTGTGATTCGCTTTACACCGAAACAGTCTGGCGGGCGACCGCGGGCAAGAGCAGGAGCATGTGCGGCGAAAGGGTTTTTGAGGTTGAAAGTATGGAGGATTCGCCCGTTACATGTGAGACGTGAAAATTGAGCCCAAGACTGATATGGAGAATCCGCATTACAGTGAGGAACGGAATGCAGGCGAGATGATTAAAACTTTATTCTAATCACTTGCTTTTAGTGCTCCGCTGCCCATAGTTCAGTCCACGCTTCAACCATGAAAAAAACCGTCCGAATCGCACTCCAGCCCGTCTTTTTCGGCTCCCTGCTGGTTTTATCGCAGCCGGCGTTTTCGGTGGGTGAGCCGGAGTTCCCCGCGAGGCCGCTGGTGAGCGATGTTTCGGCGGATCATCCCGACGTCCCGGCGACTGTGCATTGCGGAAAAACGCTCGTCATTCCGCTCGTCGCCAACGATCCGGAAGGCGGGCCGCTGACTTACACTGTGACGACCAGTCAGCCATGGCTTTTAGCGCGGGTGCGGACGGGACACCCGGTGATGAGAATGCGGGTTCGTTCGACGAACGACGGCTCGGGATCCCCGATTGATGGGACGATGGAGTTTGCGCTGTTTCGCGCGGATGCGCCGGATACGGCGGAGTTTATCGCCGGTTTTGCGCAGGCTCCTTATTATGAAAACGTCTTGTTTCACCGCGTCATCAAAGACTTCGTGCTCCAGGGCGGCGACCCGGCGGGGACCGGTTCAGGGGCCGCGCCGTACACGCTACCGCACGAGTTTAATTCGCACTTGATTTACACGGGTCGCGGGCAGCTCGCGATGGCGAATTCGAGCGGCGGCTACAACCAGACTTTTCCGTCCTACGGGCGGACGTTTCAGTCCACGAACGCGTTTGGTTTTCCGGACGGAACGACCGAGTACATCACGGCAAAAACCGAGCCCACGAATGGCTCGCAGTTTTTTATCACCCTCGGTCAGCCACGGCATCTTGATTTCAAGCACTCGCTCTTCGGGCAGTTGCTTCGTGGGTTCGACGTGATGGACAAAGTCGCAAATGTGCCGGTGAACGGGAGCGATAAGCCGACTGCAAACGTGACGATGTCCGAGCTTTCGGTGAACCCGAGCGCATCCGACGGCGTTCTCCTCGTGAGCGCGACGAGCGTCGGCACAGGGACAGTCACCGTCACCGCGACCGACGTGGAGGGCAAAACTGCGCAGAAAATCTACAATCTTACGGCGGACGAGGATACCGTGAATGACCCGCCCATCCTTGCACCGCTGGAGCCGCAGGTGGTGCCGCTGGGCGTGGCTCCGACGGTGAAAACGGTCGCCGAAGACCTCGAGCACGACGCGATCACCACGCGGATGCCGTTGCGCATCCGGCGCACTTTTTTCAATGGTTCGCCTGCTACGACGGACACGATTTATGCGTCGTTTAACCGGACAAATCTCGGGATTGTCGCGCGCCCGACGATCGGCGCGTGGGATGTCACCGTGGGAGTATCCGGCTTTAATGATCCGCAGTTGAACTCCTCGCCGTTCGATGCATCGCGTTTTCAACTCCTGGAAATCGGTGTGGGCGACAAGGCCATCCGTGCGACGCCGGTGACGCTGGAGGCGAACGCAAACATCGCATCAGGGAGCGTCACGGTGGCGTCCTTTCGGTATGGCGGGACGAATGCATTGCCGGCCGACTTCGCAGCGACGGTGAACTGGGGGGATGGTTCGGCGCTTCAGGCCAGCAACACGACGACGCCTGCGGTCTCGATCGCGCCGTCTGCTTCGAGGCCCGGCATGTGGGACGTGAAGGGCTCGCATACCTATGCCCGCGCCGGTGTATATCCGCTCCACGTGACCATCGACGGCCCGCTGGGCGCGACCAGGGTCGCGCGTGGCTCTGCGGTCGTGGCTGCGGAAGGCGCGCTCTTTTCCGCGCTCGGGCAGCGGCACGAGGTGAGTGGTCCGGTTTTCGCGGCGACCAAGCCCATCGCGATTATCTCCGATGTCACCGGCGGGATATCGCCGTCGGATTTCTCCACGGTCATCGACTGGGGCGATGGAAATCGGACGAGCACCGGAGCGGCCATCCGCCAAATCGGGGTCGGACGTTTCGGCGTGTTTGCTTCGCACCGGTATGCGGACGCGGAAACTTATTCGGTGATGGTGAAGGTGACGCGCGACGCGTTTTCTGCGTCGGCGTGGAGCGCGCTGGAAATCAAGGGATTCAAGTCGCCGCGATACCTGCCGCCATTTGACAAGGCGAACCTCACTCTCCAATGGACGCCGTCTGTGCAGATCGGTGGAAACCAAGTGAGCGGCCTGCCGCAGAAAACGACGGTGGGCGCGCAGACGAGCATCACCGGGTTTTTCTTCCTCCTGAACGGCGGATCGAAACCGGCCATTTCACCGAAGTTGCGCTTCTATTTGTCGAATGACGCCGCTCTCGTCACGTCCGGCGTCGGGGCAGACACACTCCTTAGAATCGGGCCGCCCACGAGCGGCATGACCCAGATCCCGCTGAACACGCTTGCGCCGGGCGCGGGCGGCACTGTCCAACTTCGCAGCGCGAACGGCCTGAACCTTTCGATTCAACTGCCGTCCGGCGAGACGGGTGCGGGAAAATATTTGATCGCCGACGTGGACTACCACGACCCGATTACCGACCACATGCTCGTTCCGAAAACGGTGGTCTTTGGCCCGCTGCCGGGAATTATCGTGAACCTTCCGGGCACGCAGACCTCTCTGCTCGTGAGGGAAGGTCCGGCAGGCACGTTTGGAACCACGACGACATTCACAGTGGCGCTCGACACGCTTCCAACGGCCAACGTCACGATTCCTATCGAGGTGCTGAATACCAGCAGCACGCTGGACGAATCGCAGCTCTCGTTCTCGCCGTCGGCGCTCGTTTTTACACCGCAAAATGGCAAGGTGCCGCAGACGGTCACCATCACTGCGAAGAATGATCTCATTCGCGAGTCCGACGTGGTAAATGTCGTCCGCTTGAAGCCTGCAACCAGCGCGGATGCTCGCTTCAGCAATATGGACGGGACGGATGTGGCCGTCACCATTTCTGACGATGATCCGACCGGACCACGCGGGATTCTCGTCTCTCGATCCTCGATTTCGCTTACGGAAGGCGGTTCCGTGACCTTCACTGTCAGGCCGTCTTCGGCACCGACACAGAACACCACGATGGGCCTCGAAATCGTGGATGAAAATGGTGCGGTGATTGCAGGCCAGGCGACGCTGAGCAGCAGCAGCATCACATTCACCGCGGCAAACGGGACGAATCAGCAGAACGTCACGGTCACGGCGACGAACGACACCATTGCAGAAAGCACGCGCAACCTCACCATCCGCCTGAAACCACTCGTGAGCACGGATACGAACTTCAGCGGAGTGGACCCTGCGGACATTCCTCTGACGATCCTCGACAACGACCAACCATGACGAAGCGCCCATCCATCATCCGTAGACTCCTCGGTCGCATCACCGGTCGCAAAGCCTCGCCTCCGAAGCCCGACGCGGCACCCGCGAAGCCGGAGCGCAGGAAACGGCGGACGGAGTCGTCGTTTGAGCCGCTCGAAGGCCGAATCGCGCCTGCGATTCTACTGTCGCCGAGCACGGTCCAATACAAGGACACGCAGGGCGACCTCGTTACGGTGAAGTTTTCCAAGGCAATTTTCACTCCCGGCTCGGGGCTTGATGCGACGCTGGATCGCGTCTTCAAATTCGACACTGGAAACGTGCGGTCCGGCGGCAACACGGACACGGCGCAAGTGTTGCAAACGCTCGATCTCACGGGCATCACGACGAGTATTTTCGAGCAGGGCAAAAGCATCGCAAACGGCGTGAGCATTTCGATCACCGCCGAGCCGTTGAACGGGCTTGGCGACGGTCTGGTCGATGTCGGTTTTATCAAGGCCACGCAGTCGGCAATCAACGGAATCACATTGGGGAAAATCCTCATTGAGGGCGACCTCGGTCGCATTGAGGCGGGCACTGCGCTAAAGGCACTCGGAGTGCAGTCGCTGATCGTCAATTCGCTCGGCGCGCTCGGCACTACGACCCAGGGAGCGGGCGGTTCGCTGACGAGTTCCATCTTCAGCGGATTTGGTTCCCTCGTGGTGAATGCCGATGTGAAGGACGTGATTTTCAAAATCGAGGACGGCAACGTCATCAACGGCAAAATCCTCGCCGGAAACCTGGGCAGTCTTTCCATCGGCGGAAAACTGACCGCGACGGCGAATCTCGCGGTGGTGGATGCGGGCTCCTTCGCTGTGGACGGCGATATCGGAAAAGTGAAAGTCGGCACGCTTCCGACGGACGGAATCTACGGCGGCAGCAGCCAGGGCTCCGGGCGGATTCACGCGGTGGGGAAAATCGGTGCGATCACGATGAACGGCGACATCCGAGGCAGTGCGGGCAAGGACTCCGGGCAGATCGCCGGCGACAAGGGAATCGGGGATGTGTCATTGCAATTCAGCCTCTTCGCCGGCAGCGGCGAGGGGAGCGGACGAATCGTGGCGAGCGGTGGTTCGATCGGGAAGGTGAGTCTGCTCGCGATTCGCGCCGAGTCCGCAGTGAATGGCGGCGCGGCGGGCAAGAATGCAGGCAGCATTTCCGCTTCGACGGGAATCGGCGGACTGGAACTAACCGGTGGTTCCGTCGATGGAAAAATTCTGGGCGGCGCGGGTGAAGGCTCAGGCTCGGTGACTACGAGCACCGGAAACATCACGAAAGTCTCCATGGGTGGCGCGCTCCTCGGCGGTGCGGGCCTTCGGAGCGGACGAATTTTTGCAGGTGGCGACATCGGTACGGCGATAGTTGGCGCGATTTCCGGCGGCGTCGGTGTGGAGTCCGGCGTGCTGCGGGTGGCGGATGATTTCGGCGTGGTGACCGTTGCTTCGCTCACGGGTGGCACTGGGAATGAATCGGGCGTGATTCGTGCCGGGGACAACATAAAGTCCGTTGTGGTCCAGGGCGTGATCACCGGGGGGGGCGGCACGGAATCCGGTGCGGTGCGCGCGAACGATCTCACATCGCTTCTCGTGAAAAACGCCGGTAACACAGAAAACGGAATCATCGCGGGAACCGGGATTCGGAGCGGCTATGTGGGCGTGAACGCCTCGGCGGGAAAAATCGTCGTGCAAGGCTCGTTGGACGGCTCCACCGCGAGCGCCAGGGAAAGTGCGGGCAGTATTTCAATCGGCGCGGATGTCGCTTCGATCAGCATCTCGAAAAGCCTGATGGGCGGCGTCGCGGAGGCTAATGGCTCCATCGTCGTGAACGGAAAAGTGCGGACCATCACGATCGGCGGGAGTTTGTCGGGGGGCTCGGCAAATTTCACCGGAGGAATCTCGGTCGCGGGCGCAGTGGACTCCATTTCCGTGGCTGAAAATATCACGGGAGGCGCGGGCTTTTACAGTGGTGCGATCACCGTTGGATCAGACTTTGCAAAACCGGGCGGTTTGAAATCACTCGTGGTCGGAGGGAACGTGTCCGGCGGCAGCGGAGTGAATTCGGGATTCATCTCGGCTGGCGGTGTTATTGGAAAAGCAACCATCGGAGACGCGGCGGGCTCCCTTGGCGATGCGATCAAGGGCGGCTCGGGAGGGAGCAGTGGAGGCATCTATTCGGCGCTCGGGCTCGGAACAGTGAAAATATTCGGAAACCTCGCTGGCGGCGATGGGTTCGCGTCCGGAGCGATTCGCGCGGGCGGCATTGCGAAGTCCATCACGATTCTTGGCTCCATTTCCGGCGCAGTCGGTGCGGAGAGCGGCTCCGTGCGGGTCGCAGACGGGGATTTGGTGGTGGGAAAACTCGTCAAACTCAGAGCCGGGGCGATCATCGGCGGGGCGGGGGACGATTCCGGGCAGATTGCTGCGGACGGCGCGATCGGATCGGTATCGCTTTCGCAGGTGAATGGAAACAGCGGTGCGCGATCCGGTTCCATTCTGGCGGGCTTTGGCAATCTCGCGGCGGAGGAGGGCTCTGTGAAGCTGGGCGGCATCAGTTCCTTGAGAATCTCCGCCAGCCTTCAGGCCGCTTCGGGCGGCGAATCCGGCTCGGTCATCGCATCTGGAACGCTCACTTCCATGACCGTGGGTGGTTCGTTGAGCGGTTCAACCATCAGTGCCGGTCGTGTCATCGGTTCGCTCACCGCCGGGTCATTGCAAGGCGTGGAGATTCGCGCCGTCGGGCAGGCCGCGCCGAGGACATCGGATCTGGCGATTGCGAAGCTGACCGTCCGCGGCAGCGTTTCCGGCAGCGAGGTGCTCGCGGGCTACGACCGCTACGGAAACGGCATCAACGGCGACGCGCAGATTGGTGCCGTGCTTGTAACGAGCGATTGGATGGGCAGCAGCATGGCGGCGGGCGTTCTCGACGTGGATGGCGATGGCTTCGGCAGCGCAGACGACGCGGCGATTTCCGGCGGCAACGATCGCATCATCTCAAAAATCGCGAGCGTCGTCATCGGCGGCAACGTAACCGGCAAAGCGGATGCCTCGCAGGTCGGTTTTGTGGCCCAGCAAATCGATTCCATGAGCATTGCCGGGACAAAGGTTGCGTTGACTCCGGCAAAAAACACCATTGTGCTCACGACCACTTTGAACGAAATCACCATCCGCGAAGTCGCATAGGCGGCGTAAGCCCTCGAATTTTTCCATGAAACAACCATTTAGTCCCACCATAGAGCCGCTCGAATCCCGAATCGCGCCCGCGATCATCATCGCCAATCCGATCTTCGATATCAAAGGCGGTGCGGGCCAGACATCAGCGGATATCGACCTTGCGAAACTGGTCGATCCGTCCGCCAGCTACCGCACGATCGTTGAGTTCGTGACAAACTTCACCAAGTCCGGCGCGACCAGCCCGAGCGTCATCCGGTTGGAATTGTTCGACGACAAGACGCCGCTCACGGTTCAAAACTTCCTGTCTTACGTAAACAATACCGACCTGAACAATGACTACGACGGGACATATTTCCACCGTCTCGTCAGCGGATTTGTGCTCCAGGGCGGAGGCTACAACCCGCCGATTTCGATTAACAATTTCGGCGCGCATGTCGAAACGCCCATCACGGTGCACAACGAATTCTTCGCCGACGATCCGACGCTCGATCCTGTCGTCGGGACGATTGCCATGGCGAAAGTCGGCACCTCGGCCGGCGGCGGGCCGCACAGCGCGACGAGCGAGTTTTTCATCAACTACGCGGATAACTCGGGGATTTTGGACGACCAAAATGGCGGCTTTACCGTATTTGGCCGCGTCATTCAGGGGATGGACGCCGTCAACGAGATGGCCAATTTGAGGAAAGTAGCGATCAACAATCTCGGCGGGACTGGCGGCAGCGAAGGCATTCCCACGACGGCGTCGGGTGTGCCGACGAGCGACCAGTTGATCAAAATCGTCGATGCCCGCGTGATTGCGCCGACGGCGGGAAATCCAGCGGGGCACACGTTCTCGGTGGAGGTTCTGGACAACGCGACGGGACTTCAGAGCAGCGCGCTGGTCACGCAAAGCATCGACGCATCGAACAATTTGAAGCTGACCTACAAGGCCGGTGCCACTGGCGTGGCGAAGGTGAAAGTGTCGGTCTCGAAGCCCGGCGAGGATACAGTCGTGGATGAGTTCACCGTCACCGTGTTGCCGAATCTTATCGCCGAGGTCGAAAACAACATCGGAAGCCTCGTCGTTCCCGGGCAGAAGGGAATCGTCAATGTCAACCTCACCAACAACGGCGCAGGAATCGCGAAAGGCGACATCAAGGTGAGGCTCTTCCTTTCCGAAATCACGAGCGGCAACTCCGATATCGCGAGCGGCTTTACGCTCGAGGAAACCGGTGCCGACAAGGATATCGAGATCACTTCTGATGTCGCGAAGAAGATCTCCATCGTCGGCGGGAAATCCTTCTCTCTGCCTGTAAAATACGAGATTTCCCCGGATGTAGCGAAGACCCTGAAGCTGGATGGGAATTACCGGTTGCTCGCAAAAATCGAGAGCCCCGACGGAAGTAGCATCCAGGAACTCTTCACCGACGACAACGTCGGCAACATCCGCGATACTCACCAATTCAAGAACGCGTTTGGCGACCTCGAACCCGGGCGATCCGGCGTGAAAATCACGCTCCCGGAAAACTCAACCGCCGAGACGTCCGACGCGCTGACGCTCATCCTCAAAGGCCCCGGCCTCGGTGAAGCCACACGCAATCCCGATGGCTCGCTGAACATTTCGATCTCAGGCACCACGAGCGCTTCGTCGTTCTCCATCAAAACCGCAAGCGGAGCGATTGCAGACATCAGCCAGCTTCACATCACCAATGCCATCGGCGCACTGAAGCTCGCGAACGTCCATCTCATCTCGCACTTCTCGGCCAGCGGAGGCGTGAAAAGCATTATCCTCGGCGACCTCGGGGCACTTGTCCCGACGGACTCCAGCAACTTCGACATCGGCGGCGCATCAGGCGCGAAGACGACGCTCAAATTTGGAACGGTGCGTGATTTCACGTTCGATTCCACCGTACCCGTCAAATCGCTCACTGCAAAAGCGTGGCTGAATGTGAACACCGCAGAGCGCGAGGCGCTCACGTTTAACGGCCTCGGCAAGCTCTCCATCGGCGGCAATTTCGAAGCCAGCCTGACCGAGCGTAGCACGTCGGGAGTCGCTTTAATCAGCGTGGCCGGCGATATCTCCGGAGGAACATTCAACACGCAAGCGGCGGTGAAAAAACTCGTCGGCGGGAATGTCACGGATGCGACTTTTAATCTCGGTGATTCCGCCCAGCTCAGCGCGCTGAGTAAATCGAAGGGGACGATCGCTTTTAAAAACGTGATCGATTCCTCGGTGGATGCGTCGTACCCGATCACATCGTTGACGGCGCTAGCGTGGGAGAACACCCAAAACTCCCCTGTGGAAGCGCTGAAGTTTCAAGGGCTGGGGATGCTCAAAATCGCAGGAGATTTGGGCGCGGATGTCACGGAGCGCAGCGGGCTCACGGTTACGGGAATCGCGGTCGCCGGGGCGATTCGGAACAGCGTCATCCAGTCCAAGGGCGATATTGCATCGCTCGCCGCCGGGACGCTTGATGGCGTCAATGTTTTTGCCGGAGTTGCCGCGAAGCCGACACAATTGTCGGACCTCGCCAACGCCCGTAATATCGGCTCGATTCTCGTGAAGACGGCATTTGTAAATTCCAACGTCGTCGGTTCCGAGCTCGGGAAGGTCGCCGTCGCAGGCGTGAACGGCGACTCGGGGCTTGCAAAGGTTGGTTTCTATGCCGACGCAATTAAGAGCTACATCCGCGCTGGCGGGCCGAAGCTGTCGAATCTCCTGACGCCCGCTCCTAACGGCGAGGCGTATGATACGCAGGGCGCCAATTACGAAGTGCGGGTGTACTGATCCGCGGCAGCCCTACGAGGCGTCGCGCACTGCTTGAACGAAGGCCCGCATTTTTGCGGCCTCTTTGCGAGCCGGCTCGGATTCCACACCGCTGGAGACATCCACGACCGCCGGACGGACGATGCGGACGGCTTCCGCGACATTTTCCGGACGTAAGCCGCCGGCGAGCCACACGGTAAGCGCCGGGTTATTTTCCCGGAAACGACGCGCGAGATCCAGATCCACCCGCGCGCCTGTTCCACCGTAGGCTCCGGGGACGTGCGCATCAAGCAGGACGTGCTTTGTCGAAAACGATCCTGCGCCGGAATTGACCGCCGGGTCCCGCGCTCGCAGGGCTTTGATCATCGGCTTGCCGAGCGCGGCGAGGCGTGCGCATTCGGCGGCGTCTTCATCGCCGTGGACTTGCAGCGCATCAACGAAAGGCAGCGCGGCGATTCGCGCGGCGAAATCCGGCGGCGCGTTGACGAGAAGCGCGACTCGAATGATTGAAGCCGGGAGCCGTGCGAGCCAGTCGGCATTCTTTTCCAAATCGAGGTGGCGCTTTGTTCCTTCCCACGTGTTGAAGCCGAGAAGGTCCGTGCCGGCTTCGATGGCTGCGAGCGCGTCGTCTTCGCGGTTGATGCCGCAGACTTTCACCGCGACGCGTCCTTCCGGGAGGTTCATCGAATCTCGCGTCCCTTCACCTGCTTCATGCCGTCCTCGGAGCGTTCGGGCTCAACGGGGAGCGTGCCCGGTTCGCCTGGGAAGGATGAAGGAAGGCCGCCGCGTAGCCGCACTCGAAGCGACGTGTGGATGAAAAAACCGACGATGCCCGTGATGAGCGAGCCGCCGAGTGCGCTCGATAGTTTCGCGACGTGAAAGCCCGGCACGATGAAGCCCACCGTCCAGAAAATGAACACGTTTGTTCCGAAGAACAGCAGCATGAGGAGCGGGAGCGACACGCGGCGGATGGCGATCAGCGACCCAGCAATCAACGCCGGTCGCACGATGACTTGCGTCAGCGCGAGCAGCGTCCCAACGGCGAGCGCCGGCAGCGGGCCGTCGCACCGGATGTCGGTGAGCCACGCCGCCACGGCCACAGCCGCCGACATTGCGAGGATACGAATGAAAAACGGATTCACGATGCGGATAAGTTAGCGCGTTTCCGCGAAGTTCCAAGCACGCCGCGCAAATTATGCTTCGAGCGCGAGTTCACCGCAGCCGATGATTCCGGCGTCGTTGCCGAGCTCTGCGGGGACGACTTTGAGTTGCTCGAAGAAAAGCTCGGATACGCGGTCGCGGATGGTGCGGCGGATGGGGTTAAAGAGGAGGTCGCCCGCCTTTGCCACGCCGCCGCCAATGACAACGGCATCCGGATTGAGCAGCCAGATGGCGTTTGTCAGTGCTGCGCCGATTTCCGTGCCGATTTGCTCCCACATGCCGATGGCGATGGTGTCGCCCTGTGCTGCGAGTTTGTCGAGCTCTGCGGGCGTGCATTCTTCGACCGTCCGCGGCTTGCCTGCTGCGGCGTAGAGGCGCGCTGCGCGTCCGGCGATTTGCTTGTTGCCGACATACACTTCCAGGTCGCCCGGCGTGCCATAGACGCCGCGCGGCCCGTTGAGGTCGATGCTTGCGTGTCCCATCTCGCCGGCGGCGAATCGCGTGCCTCGGAAAAGCCGGCCTTCCAGCACGAGGCCGCACCCCACGCCGGTGCCGAGGGTGATGCATACCGCGTTTTGCGAGCCCTTCGCCGCGCCGTGCAGATACTCGGCGTAGGCCATCGCGTTGGCGTCGTTTTCGATCGCTGCCTTTAGTCCCGTTCGCTCGCGGAGCATCCGCACCATTGGGACTTCGTGCCATCCTTTGACATTCGTCAGCGAATGGACGATGCCCGTCTTACAGTCCACAAAGCCAGGGAAGCCGATGCCGACGCCCGCGATTTCCGGGTGTTCCACACGCAGCGCGGCGATGACGTCGAACAGCGCCTCAATGAGCGTGATCGAGTTCTCGAATTTCGCAGGGTACAGCGTGTCGCCGCGGGCGATGATCGTGCCGTGATGGACGACTGCCGACTTGATGCTCGTGCCGCCAAAGTCGATTCCAATGGATTTCTGTGCGTGGGACATATGTTTAGAACCAGTGTTTGATGTGATCGAACCAGCCGTTGACGATTGGCCAGAGTATCTTGCCAAAGTAAAGCCACAGACCGAGGTAAACCCACGAAAACACTCCGAGAACGTGACCGATGATCACCATAATGCCATCGCGGCACAGCATCCCCACGACGAGGAAAATGATCGAAAGAGCGGGCGGTCCATTCGTGAATGGAATCGGCAAAGGAAGCGCGAGAAAGAACCCGCCGGAGAGGATGCCAAGTCCGATGAGGCTCGTCATTGCGGGCCCCGTCGTGAGCCACTTTTGACGTGGCTTCGTCCAGCGCTCGAGCTTCTCCATAAAGTTCGCGATGAACGGCACGACACGCTGGAGCGTCGTGTATTCCAGCGTCGTCTTCATCACCCTGTCCGGCAATCGAGGACGACTGCGAACCATGAAAGCCCAGCCGATTAAAGCGATTGCGATCCCGAACGGTACTGAAAGCCCCGGAATGTTTGGGATGGGGAAAGGCGCAGCTAGAAAGAGGACGAGAAGCGCATACCCGCGATCCTTCAAATGCTGCTCGATATCATGGAGAGACAGAGGTCCGCCATCCGCCCGCGCCAGCAGCCCTCGGAGATCCGCCGAGATAGGGTCGAGCACTTCCTCCGAACTCGGGAGCGGCGGCTTGGATGGATCGTCGCCGTTCATTTCACATCGGGGGAAGAAGTCTTCCTGGCACGCAGCGCCAGCCACACGCCCGCTACAAATAAAATCCCCGCGAGCAGCAACGGCACCGTCGCCGCGATCCACTCCGCGACGGGATGCCCGGAGAGGGCCTTCGCCACGACCTCGGGAGTCGATCCCATTTCCACATGGACGCCCATCCAGCCCAGCAGGCGGGGATCATGAAAAATAATACTCCCCGCGACGTGGCCGAGGATCGCCCCGCCGAGCCACACGATCCACGGATGCGTCGTCATCAGTTTCGAAATCAGCGAACTTCCCCAGACGACAAGCGGGATGGAAAGCAGCAGCCCGAATACCGTCAGTACCATGTCGCCCTTCGCGATGTTGGCGATCGCGACGACGTTATCGAGGCTCATCGTCACATCCGCGATGATGATCATCCACACCGCCTGCTTCAGCGTAGCGGCATGTTTTGCATGCCCCTCCGCGTCCTTCTCATCTTGTTGCGGCTGCACCAGCTTCCACGATATCCAAATCAGCAGCAGGCCGCCCACGAGTTGCACATACGGGACCTTCATCATCCGCGCGACGATGGCGATAAAAAGCACCCGCAGCCCCACCGCGCCGCCTGTGCCGATCATTCGGCCCCAGAATTGTTCCTTCGGAGCCAACGAGCGCGTCGCCAATGCGATCACGACAGCGTTGTCCCCCGCCAGCAGCAGGTCGGCGACGACGATTTTAAAGAATTTCGATACGGTTTCCGGTTCAAACATGCGCGGCGCGTCTATTAGCTTGGAACAGCGGCGCGGCATTGCCCGAATGCAGAATTAAACTGCGGGCGGACGAGCACCATGGATGAAGGCCCTTATGGCGGGCCGGATGATAACGAAATGAATGCATGAAAGTCGGCAGGAAAATTGAGGCCCCACCTTCCGGCGGTGACCCGTTTCTTGCAAGTGCCTACTCGAAATCGTAAATCACCGCTTTTGCGCAATTCGTTTTGAACACTTTTTCCACGAACTCCAGGTGCAGCGGATGCACCTGATACACATCCTGCGCGGCCTGCGTATCAAACGTCAGATTCAGAGCCACCTGGTAAGTCTGTTCCACAACCGGACGCGGGCTCGTCACCATCTTTCCTACATGGAAAAGGCGGACGCCCGGAATGGGCCGGAGATACTTCTCCGCGCCGGCGATGAGTTCCTCGGTGGCATTGGGAATTGCAGGATTGGTCCAAAAAATAACGACGTGGCTGAACATAGCGCGCGGGTGTACCGGAACACCGGCCCCGGCGGCAAGCATTCGCGACGCAGATTGCGCAAACTCGGATAGGGGCGGGCGCCGGACCGCGTCCGTTTCGCAATCGAAACTCTCGACACTCCGGCGATGCACGCTAGTTTCGCGGCTCGCACATGAAACTTGTCCGCTGGAAACGATACACTTGGGATCTCGCAAAACTCCCCGATTTTGAGCCACAGATCCCGTCGCACTATAATATCCGTTCCGCAGGGAAGGATGAGGAGAAGATCATCCACAATGTGATCATCACGGCGTTTGGTCTGGATACGGCTTGGGGGGACTCGTTTAAGCAAATCAGCGGGTTTATCGAGAATCAGCTCACGAAAAGCTTTTTGCACCGGGCCGTGCCGTGTCTGGTGATTACGCACGGGACGCGAATCATCGGGGCTTCGGCGCTGAACGTGTCTGAGGACGCGCCGAGTCATTTGATTTCCGGTCCGTGCATCCTTGCGGAATATCGCAGCCGGGGCCTTGGGACGACGCTGCTGTACGAGTCGCTGGCGCATCTGAAGACGGCGGGGATTACAAAGGCGGTCGGCATCTGCAAAGACAACGTTCCGGCGGGGAAGTTTATGTACCCGAAGTTTGGATCGACGAGCGAGGATGCGGACTTTGAAGTGTTGAAAAACGCGCTGTAGGAAAATGCGCGGAACTCGCGGTGGATCGCAGCGGGGATTGCGAAAAGGTCGCGGTCGAATGCATATTCCTTTCCTGCTTTTCGCCTTTGCGCTCCAGGCTTTTGGAGCGGAGTATTTTGTAAGCACGACCGGGCTGGACTCCAATGGAGGTTCGCTGGCCGCGCCATGGCGGACCATTCAGAAAGCTGCGAATACGGTCGCTCCGGGCGATACGGTGAGCATTCTTTCCGGGACTTACGCCGAGCGGGTGGCGATTTCAGGAAAGCGCGCGACTGCGGGAGAGCCGATCGTTTTTCGAACTCGACCAGGCGACGTATTGGCGGCCATCGACCAGACTGGTGTGACGCCGCCGAACGGGACGAGCGCGGTGCTGACGATCACGAATTGCGATTTCGTGACGGTCCAGAATCTGGAGGTCCGGAACTACAAAACAACGGCCGATACGAAGACACCAATCGGCATTCTGGTGAACGGGGACGGTTTCGGTGTGAAGCTGCTGGGCTGTAAGGTCCACGACATCTGGCAGAGCAATGGGACGCTGAATAATATCGACGCGAATGGATTCGGGGTCCTCGTCAACGGGGATGGGATGCTGCCGATTGCGAACTTCGTGCTCGATGGCTGCGAAGTCTCGGCGCTGCGAACGGGCGCGAGTGAATCGGTGGTGCTGAATGGAAACGTCACCGGCTTTTCCGTGACGAACAACCTTGTTCACGATTGCAATAATATCGGGATCGATTTCATCGGGTTCGAAGGCACCGCACCAACCGTGGCGCTCGATCAAGCGCGCAACGGTGTCTGCTCGGGCAACACGGTCTGGAATATCGATTCCAAATTTAATCCGGCGTACGGCGGGAATTTCGTTGCCGGCGGAGGCAACGCGACACGCTCCGCACCGGGTCTATATGTGGACGGCGGGCGGGATATCGTCCTGGAAAGAAACCACGTTTATTCGAGCAACTTCGCCGTGTCGCTCGGCAGCGAGCATCTGGGAAAGGTCACGAGCAACGTGGCCGTACGCAACAACATCCTTCATCACTGCCACGTCGGCGGACTCGTGCTGGGTGGCTCGGACAATCTGCAGAACGGTGGGGCGACGGGCTGCACGATCACGAACAATACGCTGTATGAAAACGACACCACGGGCACCGGCGGCGGACAGGTGAGCATCCAGAATTTTGTAACGGCAACGACGATTCGGCAAAACATCATCGTCTGCAATGCATCGACCGCGCAGTTCGTGTTGAAGGACAATACCACGGGTTCTTTTTCAACAAATGCGATCGACTGGAATCTCTATAGTGGCGCGGCTTCCACGGCGGTGGAGTTTATTTGGAACAACAGCGCGAAGGCGACCTTTACCGCGTGGAAGACAGCATCAGCGCAGGACGCGAACTCGTTTTTCTCCGCGAGCGCAGGGCTCGCAGGACCGGCATTTACTGCGGCATCTCCGGCGGCGAGCTTCGCGCTGCTGTCAGCGTCGCTCGCTGTAAATTCCGGGGACCCGGCGTTTGCTGCGCAGTCGGGTGAACGGGATTTCGGAGGGCAAAGCCGCGTGGCTTCGGCGCGTGTGGACATCGGAGCGGACGAGCTTCTTTCTCCGTGGCAGGCGTGGCGCGACCAGCATTTCGCGCAACCCGACGGCGGGGCTGGCGCGAATGCAGGTGACGACGCCGAGGGCGATGGAATGGTGAACCTGCTGGAGTTCGCGCTCGGCGGAAATCCGTTGGCACCTGACGCGATGCGGCTGCCGACGCTCTTGCCTGTGGGAGCGGCGTTCCGTTTCCAATACCGGAAGGAAGGCAGCGGGCTCACCTATAGCGTGGAGAAGACGATTGCGCTCCCGAGCCCTTGGACTGTGGCTGTCGAGGCGGAACAGACCGATGGCGCGGGGAATTTCTGGCGCGATTTCACGGGGTCTCCGCCGCTTTTCGTTCGCTTGCGAGTCGTGCTCCCGTAGTGCGCGAACGCTTTCTCATTGGGCAGCGAGCCCGGATTGCGTAAGACGATGTGGATGAATCCATACGAGACCGAGAAACTACTAAACGAGTATCTGCTTTTTCACTACGGTGCCGAGGACGACGTTTTGCCGTGGGCCATGGGGCCTCGCGAGGCGCTGAACTATCCGGTGCGATGCGTGACGGAGTGTCTGGATGTAGCAGTGCTGCCTGCAAATGCACGGGCGCTGGACGTAGGGTGCGCAGTTGGGCGATCATCGCTGGAGTTGGCGCGGCATTGCACGGAAGTTTTGGGGATCGATTTCTCCGCGCGATTTATTGAGGCTGCGCAAGTGCTGCAATCGGGTGGCGCGCTCGTTTATAGCAGGGCGGATGAAGGAGAGAACGCCACATCGCTGACGGCGCGGATACCGGAGGGCATTGAGCCACAACGGCTGCGCTTTGAATGCGGGGATGCCTGCGCGCTGAGGACGGATATAGGGACGTTCGATGTAGTTTTGGGAGCAAACCTGGTGGACCGGCTACCTTTGCCGGAGCGCTTCCTTGCTGCGCTTCCTCGGTTGGTGCGGCCAGGCGGGCAGTTGATTCTGACGAGCCCATACACTTGGCTGCCGGAATACACGCCCCGCGAAAAGTGGATCGGCGGACGTGATGGGCGGACCACGCTGGACGGCCTCCGAACGGAGTTGGGACCGGCATTTTCGCTGCGCGAAACAAAGGACCTGCCGTTTCTGATTCGCGAGCACTCTCGGAAGTTTCAATGGAGCGTTGCGCAGGCCAGCATCTGGAGGAGGACGATATGAGCGATTGGGAAGAGCGCTACAAAACAGGGGATATGCCATGGGAGAAGGGTTCGCCGCATCCGGAACTCATCGCCCTGCTGCGAAAGCTCCCGATTCGCGGACGGGTCCTGGTGCCGGGGTGCGGCTATGGGCACGACGTGCGTGCGATTGCGGCGACTGCGGATGAAGTCGTAGGGCTCGATATCGCACCCTCAGCTATAGAGGGAGCGAAGAAGCACCCTGTCGTCGGCGGGGAGCGATACGCGGTCGGCGATCTCTTTGCCCTTCCGGCGAAAATGCGCGATTCGTTTGACTGGGTGTTTGAGCACACGTGTTTCTGCGCAATCCCCATTGAAAGAAGGGCTGATTATGTCGAGTCGGTTGCCAGCGCACTGTTGCCCGGCGGGCGATTGCTCGCGATATTTTACATGAATCCAGACATGGATCCGGGTGAGAAGGGTCCGCCTTTCGGTGCGACGAGAGAAGAGCTGAAATCCTGCTTTGGAAAAGCCTTCAAGCTTGTGGCAGAGTGGATTCCCGAAGCAACGCACCCCGGACGTGATCAACGGGAACTGTGCCGGATTCTAGCGCGAAATTGAGTGCGCTGCAGGAAGAAAGACTACAAAAAAGCAAAATACCCCTTGCGTCTTTCAGCCCATCAGTTAGAAAGCTCGTCTCCTTTTTCTCCGCGCTCTGGCAACAAGCGAATTCGCGGTTCTGGCGTCGGGTGTCTTCATTGACTACCGCGCTGTGGACAGCGGGTGAGGTGTCGCCGGATATCAGAGAGGGATGAGAATATTTTTGCGGAAACGAAAATAGTTATTGCCAAAGCGGCAAGAATTTCTAGTCTCCGCGCCCCTTCGCAGCAGGTGGCTCACTCCATACCACTGCGGAGAGTTGTCCGAATCGTGTGCCAGTCAGGCTCGCAGCAAAGGATGGCAGAAAACCGTGGGAATTGCAGCCGCAAGGTTCCAATATCCGCAAGTGGAGTGAATTAAAACCCGAATTTTTTCGATGCCTACGATCAACCAGCTCGTCCGGAAAGGACGCTCAAAGGTCAAATATAAGAGCAAGTCACCAGCTCTGAAGAACTGCCCGTTTCGACGTGGCGTGTGTCTCCAGGTCATGACTCGCACGCCCAAGAAGCCGAACTCGGCTCTGCGCAAAGTTGCCAAGGTCCGTCTCACAAACGGCATCGAAGTGATCGCTTATATTCCCGGCGAGGGCCACAACCTGCAGGAGCACAGCATCGTGCTGATCCGCGGTGGCCGTGTGAAGGATCTTCCTGGTGTTCGTTACCACATCGTCCGCGGTGCTCTTGACTCCCTAGGAGTGGAGGGACGCCGTCGTTCCCGTTCCAAGTATGGCGCCAAGCGTCCTAAGCCCGGTCAGCCTGATGCTGCAGCCGGAAAGAAGAAAAAATAACTTAAATTTCCACGAAGCATGTCACGTCGTCGTCGCGTAATTCATAAAGTTGAGAAGCTTGATTCCCGTTATGGCAGCCCGTTGGTTGCCCGCCTGATCGGAACAATCATGTTGAGTGGCCAGCGCTCGCTTGCAGAGCGCGTGGTTTACGCAGCAATCGAAGAGAGCCGCCAGAACAGCGAAGCTATCGACCCGCTCGAGACCCTCAACAAGGCTGTCGAGAATGTCCGGCCGCGTTTGGAAACAAAAAGCCGCCGCGTAGGTGGTGCAACTTATCAGGTGCCTATGGAAGTGGCACCAGCTCGGGGGCAGGCTCTTGCTCTCCGTTGGATCGTTACTTTTGCGCAAAAGCGTAAGGGGAGCTTCAAGAAAGCACTCGCTAATGAGTTGAAAGAGGCGGCACTGGCCCAGGGTAATGCAGTTAAGAAGCGCGACGACACACACAAGATGGCTCAAGCCAACCGCGCGTTCGCTCATTTCCGATTCTAATTTTAGTCCTCCCTATTCAGAAGAATGTCCACAAATTTAAACAGTCCTGACCGCGCGTATCCGTTGGAGAAGACGCGCAACATCGGTATCGCCGCTCATATTGACGCGGGTAAGACGACGTTGACTGAGCGTATCCTGTTTTATACCGGGATGATTCACAAGATCGGTGAGGTGCATGAAGGCACGACCGTTACTGATTGGATGGAGCAGGAACGCGAGCGGGGAATCACGATTACTTCAGCAGCGACGACTTGCTTTTGGGAGCAGAAGAAGCATGAAGGTGTAGTGAAGCTCTTCCAGAACCAGAAGATGCGTATCAACATCATCGACACTCCCGGGCACGTGGATTTCACGGCGGAAGTCGAGCGCTCGCTACGGGTGCTCGACGGTGCAATCGCAGTGTTCTGCGGTGTGGCTGGTGTGCAGCCACAATCGGAGACAGTGTGGCGTCAGGCGACAAAGTATGGTGTACCTCGCGTTGCGTTCGTTAATAAAATGGACCGCACCGGGGCAAATTTCGCAAACGCGATCAGCGACATGCGCAACAAGCTTAAGGCGAATGCCTGGCCTGTGCTTATTCCAATTGGCGCGGAAGACCAACTCAAAGGCCAGTATGATGTAATTAATCGCAAGTCGATTATTTACATTGATGACGCATCAATGGGTTCGAAATTTGACGTTGTGGAGCCGGATGAAGTTGGTAAGGCAATCATCGAAGAGGCTCGCGAAGAACTGATTGCAGCGCTTTGTGACATCGACGACGAAATGGGGACGGCCTTCCTTGAAGAGAAGCCAATCACGATTGAGATGATCAAGTTTGCGATTCGTCGTCAGACGATTGCGAACCGCTTCATTCCAGTGGTCGGGGGATCAGCTTTCAAGAATAAGGGTGTTCAGTTTCTCGTGGATGCGGTCATTGACTTCCTTCCTTCGCCGATTGAGATTCCTGCGCAAGAAGGACATAACCCTGACAATCTTGAAGAGAAAATCGAAACTCCTCCAGACGACAATGCGAAGTTTGTCGGTCTTGCTTTCAAACTTTGGAGTGATCCTTTCGTCGGAAAGCTTGTATTTTTCCGAGTCTATCGCGGCAAGTTGAGCAAGGGCGACACTATTTACAACCCGCGCACCCGCAAGCGTGACCGTGTGAGCCGAATCATTCAGATTCAGGCGGACAAGCGCGAGGACATTGACACCTGCTACTCGGGAGATATCGCGGCTATTGTTGGCCTGCGTAATATCACCACAGGCGACACACTTTGTGATGAAGATGTCGAGATCATGCTTGAACCACCATCTTTCCCGGATCCGGTGATTAGTATGTCGGTGGAGCCGAAGACGAAAGTCGATCAAGAAAAAATGTCGATGGCATTGGGGCGTCTATCAGAGGAAGATCCAACATTCCGGGTGTTCACGAACGAAGAGACGGGCCAGACCATCATCGCCGGAATGGGAGAACTTCACTTGGAAATCATTCGGGACCGACTGATGCGCGAGTTCAAGGTTGAAGCCAACTCGGGCAAGCCGCAGATCGCCTACCGCGAAACCTGCACTAAACCAGCGCACGGAGTCGGCAAGTTGATCAAGCAGTCCGGGGGACGCGGACAATACGGCCACGTGGAAGTCGATATTCGGCCAGCTGAACGCGGAAAAGGACACACGGTCGAGAGCAAAGTCGTCGGAGGAACGATTCCGAAGGATTACATCCCCGCTTGCAAAAAAGGCATTGAGGAAGCCCTCCTTAACGGAATCCTTGGTGGCTACCCTGTGATTGACTTGGAAGTTGATATCGTTTTCGGGAGCTATCACGACGTTGACTCCAACGAAATGGCGTTTAAGATGGCCGCAATCTTTGCCATGAAAGACGCTTTCAAGAACGGTAACTCTATTCTTCTTGAGCCTATCATGAAGGTCGAGAATGTCACGCCGGAAGACTATCAAGGTGACATCATGGGCGATTTAAATCGTCGCCGTGGTATCATCAAGGGAATGGAAACCAAACAGGGGCTCTGTAACATCAATGCTGATGTTCCACTTGCTGAGATGTTTGGGTATTCCACCGCAATCCGTTCGCTCTCCAAGGGACGCAGCTCATACACAATGGAGCCCTCGCACTTCGAGCAAGTGCCGGAGAATGTTAAAGCTGCAGTGCTCGAGCAGAAAGGCAAATAAATAAACAACGCCATGACTGGACAACGCATTCGTATTCGTCTCAAGGCTTTCGATAGCCGCGTGCTTGATGCTTCAAGCGCCGACATCGTCGAAACCGCAAAACGCACCGGCGCACGTGTCGCCGGACCCATTCCGCTCCCGACACGGGTCGAGAAGTTCACCGTGAACCGATCGCCGCATGTCGATAAAAAGAGCATGGATCAATTTGAAATCCGGACGCACAAGCGCCTGCTGGATATCATCGAACCAACCGCAAAAACTGTAGATGAACTTCGCAAGCTGAATCTCCCCGCAGGCGTAGACATCACAATTAAGATCTGAAGAAAACAATGAAGATCGGACTTTTAGGAAAGAAACTGGGCATGACCCGAGTATATGACGACAAAGGCGTTATCACGCCGGTGACCGTCATCGAAGCGGGTGGGAATACACTTCTGCAGAAAAAGACTGTCGAAAACGACGGCTATGTCGGCGTGAAGGTGGGATTTGATTCACAAAAGGAGAGCCGTGTTAAAAAGGCGGAACTCGGGGTGTTCAAAAAAGCGGGAAGCGAACCCAAAAAGCTCACCAAGGAGTTCCGACTCCCTGATGACGCGAAGCTTGAAGATACGGTTGACCTGACTGTTAAGCAATTCGCAGTCGGTGACGTAGTCGACGTAATTGGCCAAAGCAAGGGCCATGGTTTTCAGGGCGTCGTTAAGCGTTGGCGCATGGCCGGACAGCCAGCCTCGCACGGGTCGATGATGCACCGGCGGAATGGTGCGATTGGAAATCGTTCTACGCCTGGGCGCGTTTGGAAGAACATGGGAATGCCGGGCCACATGGGTGACGACAGAATCACCGTCCAGAATCTTAGGGTGGTTGCAGTCCGCGAAGACGAGGGAGTCATCCTGATCAGCGGTGCAGTCCCAGGCAAACCAGGCAGCTACGTAGTAGTTCGCCCGGCGAAGAAAGCTAAACAGGAGGCCGCGAAGTAATGAGTGCAACAATTTTAACTGCCGAGGCCGCAAAGGCCGCAAATATCGACGTAATCAGTAATGGGAAGTATACCCAAGCTGTTCACGAGACCGTAGTAGCCTTGCGGGCTAACCGCCGTAGCGGAACCGCCTCTGTGAAGACGTCGGCAACCGTGAACGGCAGCGGTTCCAAGCCTTGGAAGCAAAAAGGGACCGGCCGTGCGCGGGCCGGCTCAAGGCAGAGTCCGATTTGGGTAGGTGGCGGTGTAGTATTTGGACCCCACCCAAG
This sequence comes from Verrucomicrobiaceae bacterium, assembly GCA_031374705.1. Lineage (GTDB taxonomy): Bacteria > Verrucomicrobiota > Verrucomicrobiia > Chthoniobacterales > Chthoniobacteraceae > SXWH01. Next base: position 24,331 of record JANMGP010000314.1, read on the forward strand.
AGATTATTCGAAAAAGGTCTCAAAGAAGACGCGACGTGTGGCCCTCCGCAAGGCACTGAGTGCGCGCATCATTGCTGGAGACGTTTTCATTGTCCCAGCATTTGCGACACCGTCCCCGCGGACGAAGGATTTTATTGCGACAATCAGTGCGATTTCGAAGGAGCCGAAGACACTGGTCATCGGAACTGGATTCGACGAGAATACGAAATTGGCGGCTCGCAACATCCAAAAAACTCAACTGATCACCAGCGCGGACGTCAACACCGAGCATCTGCTTCTCTATAAGAAGATCATATTGACGAATGACGCACTCACACAACTCGCGGAGCGTATCAACAAATGAACGAGCCATACGATATCATCAAGACGGTCCACCTCACTGAAAAGGCTTCCATTCTCTCTGAGAAGGACAACCAGTATGTGTTCAAAGTGAAACTCACAGCGAACAAAGTGCAGATCCGGCAGGCAATTGAGAAACTTTTCAAGAAGAAAGTAGTACGCGTGAACACATGCCGGGTCGGAGGTAAGGCCAAGAAAGGTCGCACCCAACATCCGGGGCGCACCAGTAACTGGAAGAAGGCTATCGTTACGCTTGCCCCCGGAGACAAAATTGAACTCGTATAATTAGGAGCAATATGGGACTCAAAACATTTCGACCACTTACCCCTACCAATCGCTTTAAACTTCTTCCTGATTTCGCCGAAGTCACCAAGAAGAAGCCAGAGAAGTCGCTCACGGAGGCAAAACCAAAGACCGGAGGCCGCAACAACAATGGACGGATTACCACCCGGCACGTCGGAGGGGGGCACAAGCAGAAATATCGGGTTATTGATTTCAAACGTAGGAAATCTGGCGAAGCGCAGGTTATCGCAATTGAGTATGACCCAAACCGCACGTGCCGCATCGCTTTGATTGAGTATGCCGACAAAGAAAGGGCCTACATTCTTGCTCCCGTAGGACTCGGGGTTGGTGCCAAAGTCTCGGCCGGCTCAGGGATTGAGCCGAAGGTTGGAAACACTCTACCATTGTCGGAGATACCTCTTGGTCTTGCGCTTCACAATGTCGAGTTGCAGCCAGGGCGCGGGGGACAGATGGCACGAAGCGCAGGCGCTCAAGTGATTTTAAACAACCGGGAAGGCGACTATGCTCTCCTCAAAATGCCATCTGGTGAAATCCGCCGAGTGCACGCGGCCTGTAAGGCGACGATTGGCCAAGTAGGCAATGTAGAGCACATGAATGTTAGCGGCGGAAAAGCAGGGCGGACTCGCTGGCGTGGGGTTCGTCCCACTGTCCGCGGTATGGTGATGAACCCGGTTGATCACCCGATGGGTGGTGGACAAGGAAAGTCGAAGGGCGGTGGTGGACGTCACCATCCGATGTCGCCGTGGGGGCAGTTGTCGAAGGGATTCAAAACTCGTCGAAAGCACAAGCCTAGTGACAAATTCATCCTTCAACGCAAGAACTCGACGAAGAAAGCCGCACTGTAATTTATGGGACGTAGCCTAAAAAAAGGACCATTCGTAGAGCAGCATTTGCTCGAGAAGGTCGATAAGGTAAACTCAACCGGAAGCAAAAAGCCGATCAAAACATGGTCGCGCCGCTCCACAATTATTCCTGATTTTGTCGGGCATACTTTTCTCGTGCACAACGGAAAAGTATTCAATTCCGTGTTCGTTACTGAGAACATGGTGGGTCACAAGCTCGGAGAATTTTCGCCTACGCGGATATTCAAAAAGCATGGGGCACACACTGCGAAAGTAGCGAAATAGAGAAACACGTGCGATTTGGACGAAAGAAGTGGACTCCAAACTTGTATTACGTGTAGTCTCAACAACCATAGGTCTCGCTTTTTGCGGACCCGTCGCCATAGGCGGCGAAAGTTCTTTGACCGATAGTAAAACTGAATCACCCGAAAGTAACGCGGTTCTCGCGATCGAGAAATTGGTGGCTGAGAATAAGCGCCTGCGTGGCGAAATACAAACGTTGAATGAGGTGGCAGCAAACGCGACATCTGAATCAGAGGTATTTAAACGGCAAGTAACCGAACTTTCACAGCGAATGGAGGCGCTTGGGGCAAGTACGGCATCGCCCTCAATGCTCGAGCAACGAGTCCTCCAAGCCGCAAATGCCACGCGCCATGCCGAAACTTCACAAGTCGAGGCAACCACGGCTTTGGCCAGACTCGCTAGAGTGACCGGCGAATTGTCCAAAGCATCATCACTGGAAATGAAACTTGTCATCGAAGCAGAATTGAAAAGCGTTGACGAGCTGCTCGGAAAAATTGCGATGGGCCCGGTTGCCGAACCGTCCAAAGCCAGTTCGGAGAGTCCTCTTTCTTTGATGAAGGGGACTGTGAGTGCGATGAAGCCTGAACTCGACTGCATCGTGATCAACCTTGGCCAAAAGCAAGGGGTAAAAGTAGGGATGCCCTTCCAAGTACGACGGGGTGACAAGAAAATCGCACTAGTTCGAGTTGTTGACGTGAGGCAAACGTTTTCTGGCGCGGTGATTCAAAAGCAACTATCTGAAAAAGAACAAATAAGGCTCGGCGACGCAATACTCGTTGACGCGCAACTCTAAATCTTCAACCAAACACAAATTTTTAAACATGGAAGTTAAAGCCATATATCGCTACGTGCGTATGAGCGCATTCAAGCTGCGTGACGTTACCCGGGAAATCCAGGGTAAGCAGGTTGCTGCAGCCCTCGACATCGTTGCTTTTAGCCCTAAGAAAGCAGCATTCTTCGTCCAGAAGACGTTAAAGAGCGCTATTGCGAACGCAGAGAATAATCATAATTTGCGTTCCGAGAAACTCGTCGTCAAAGAAGCGGTTGCCGGTGAAGGTGCGACCATCAAGCGTTTTATACCCAAGGCTCGCGGAAGCGCGGGCCCGATTCGGAAGAGAACGTGCCATATCTTTATCACTCTGACTGACGAGGTCACGCTGAAAACACGCGCGTCAAAGTCAATCGGCGCAAAAAAGAAAACTGCGAAGAAGGCAGCAAATTCAAAAGAATAACATATGGGACAGAAAACCAATCCGATCGGCTTCCGCCTCGCGGTCAATAAAGACTGGCGGTCCAAGTGGTTCGCAACACGCAAAGAGTTTCCTCAGTTTCTTTCGAGCGACATAAAAATTCGCGCTTACGTTAAAGAGAAACTTCGTTTAGCTGCGGTATCGAAGGTCGTTATCGAACGCGCCTGGGCTAGTTTGCGCGTCACGATTCATACCGCACGTCCTGGGATCGTAATTGGACGGAAAGGTGCTGAGATCGAGACAATGACAAACGATATATCGAAACTTGCCGGTGGAAAGCAGGTCAAGGTGGATATCGTTGAAATCAAGAACGCGGACTTGGATGCGCAACTTGTGGCTGAAAACATTGCAGCGCAGATTGAACGGCGCATTAGTTTTCGTCGTGCGATGAAGAAATCACTTCAGATCACAATGGAGCAGGGAGCGGATGGAATAAGGGTTCGTTGCGCCGGTCGTCTCGGTGGTGCGGAGATCAGTCGCGCAGAGTGGTATCGAGAAGGTAAAATCCCTCTTCATACTCTGCGAGTTCCTATTGATTATGGATTCGCGGAGGCCCGGACGACTTACGGTATCATCGGAATCAAGTGCTGGATTTGCAAGGGCGATAAGGCCAACGAAAACAAGGAGCCAAGTAACACTGGTGACCAGCGGCGCGACCGCCGTGAGCGTAATGATCGGGGCGGAGATCAACGGCGTGGCGGTAGGCGAGATGCTGCACCGGAAACCGCGCCCGCAGTTCCTGTTCAAGCTTAATCTTAATTTTACAAGGACACAAATATGCCTTTGATGCCAAAACGAGTAAAGTACCGGAAGACACAGCGGGGAAGCCGCGCTGGTACAGCGTCTCGCACTATTAATCTTGATTATGGGGTTTTCGGACTCCAGACACTAGAGCGTGCGTGGATCACAAACACACAGATTGAAGCTGCACGTGTTGCGATGACGCGCAATATGAAAAGAAAGGGCAAGCTTTGGATCCGAATTTTCCCGGACAAATCAGTAACGGCGCGTCCTCCGGAAACTCGAATGGGTAAGGGTAAGGGCCAGCCAGAATATTGGGTCGCCACCGTGCGACCAGGGAATATACTTTTCGAAGTGGATGGTATTCCGGAGAGTCTCGCGCGTGAGTCATTTCGGCTTGCCGCAGACAAACTCCCAGTCAGGACGAAATTCCTCACACGAAACAGCTAGTCAAAGCTCATGAAGATCAAAGAAATTCGGGAACTTACGGCAGAAGAGTTACGCTCAAGGAAGCGTGAATTGCGGGAGCAGATATTCCATCTGCGCCTACAGCAGGCGAGCGGACAATTGGAAAAGCCAAGCGAGCTTCGTTCGCTTCGTCGCGAAATTGCCCGCATCGAAACTGTGCTTACACAGAAGAGTAATTCAACCACTGTAGCCAAGTAAATTATCACAATGAGCGAAACAGCTACAATTGAAACAACAGAAGATTCTGGAAGAAACCTCCGGAAGACACGCGTTGGAACCGTCGTGTCGAACAAAATGATGAAAACGATTGTGGTGAAGACAACCACTCGGGTTCCTCATCCAAAGTTCGGGAAGATTATCCAACACATCAAGAAATTCCACGCCCATGACGAAGACGGGAAGGCCCAGCCGGGTGATCTCGTCCGGATTATGGAGACGCGCCCACTGAGCAAGTTAAAGCGGTGGCGCCTGGTCGAAATCCTTAAACACTGATTATACAATGGTTCAAATTCGTACAAGACTCGATGTCGCCGACAACACCGGCGCTCGGATGGCTAAGATGATCGGTGTTATCGGAAAGCCGACCCTCCACGCACACGTCGGAGATATTATCACAGCACACATCCGTGAAGCGCAGTCCGGAGGAACAGTTAAGAAAGGCGACGTTGTCAGAGCGGTCGTCGTTCGCACCAAGCACCCGCTCCGTCGCGAAGACGGCGGCTACCTTCGTTTTGACAACAATGCGATTGTCATTATCGATAAAGATAACAACCCCAAGGGCACCCGTATCTTTGGCCCGGTCGCTCGTGAACTGCGAGAGAAGACTTTCATGAAGATTATTTCGCTTGCACCGGAGGTTCTCTAAATCATGGCAAACCGTCAAAAATTTCATGTTAAGAAGGGCGACTCAGTCCAGGTGATTAGCGGCAATCACAAGGGTGCTTCCGGGAAGGTGCTCGCTGTGTTGCCGAAAAAGTCACAAGTTTTAGTCGAGGGTGTGCGCATTATCAAAAAACACACTAAAAAAAGTCAGGACAACCCTAACGGAGCAATCCTCGAAATCGAGGGGCCGCTTCACATATCAAACGTCAAGCTCCTCGAAACCGGAGCTGGCAAAGCCAAAAAGTAAGTATGGCCGCAGCACTTCAAGAAGAATATAAATCAAAAATCATCCCTGCGCTGAAAGCGCAGCATGGTTACAAGAACGTCCACCAGGTTCCGAAAATTACAAAGGTCGTTGTCAACACGTGTATCAACGCGGGATTGTCCGACTATAAGCAGGCACTGGAAGATGCTAAGAATGAGCTCACGACTATTACGGGGCAAAAGCCGGCCGAAACACGTTCGAAGAAAAGCATCGCTAATTTCAAGTTGAGGCAATTTCAAGCCATCGGCGCGAAAGTTACCTTGCGTGGACGGAATATGTATGAGTTTCTCGAGCGACTCATTCGCACAGCGCTGCCTCGTATCCGCGATTTTCGGGGAGTTTCCACTCGCGCTTTTGACGGTAACGGCAATTATACGCTTGGTGTTTCCGATCAGGCAATCTTTCCGGAAATCGAGCTCGATAAAATTAAACGTAACATTGGCTTTGATGTCTGCATCGTTACAACTGCCCGCACCAACGCGGAGGCAAAGAGCCTGTTGATGGAAATGGGCATGCCGTTTAGTGATAAGGGGCGGAAGCCCAAGCCTGAGCAGCCAGCTCCCGCGAACGCGTAATATAAAACAATGAGCGCTCTTACTGATCCAATTGCAGATTTTCTTACCCGTCTTCGGAATGCCAGCCGTGCTGGGCTTGGGCAGGTCGTTGCACCGTACTCGAAAATCAAATTCGAAATCGCGAACATCCTCAAGCGGGAAGGTTACATTTCATCCGTCGAAGTTGAGAAGGCCGGAGAGTTTCAAGCCATCAAAGTCGTCACAAAATTTGTGAACCGCGCTCCGGCAATCACCGGATTGAAGCGGGTTTCCAAGCCTGGGCTCCGTAAGTACGTCGGTGCCAAAGACGTTCCACGCGTTTTGGGCGGGCTGGGTATTTCAATATTGTCGACTCCGAAAGGGGTTTTGAGCGGCCGTGAGGCCAAAAAAGAAAACGTTGGCGGGGAACTGCTCGCGTATGTTTGGTAAATATTATGTCGCGAATCGGTAAAAAACCAATCGAACTGCCCGCTAAAGTCTCCGTCAAATTCGGGGAATCAGGGTCAGTGAACGTCGAAGGACCAAAAGGAAAGCTTTCATGGAGTCTCCCATCCGGTGTCACGGGCAAGGTTGAGGGCACAACCCTGACTGTCTCGTGTAACAGCGAGGGTAAAGGCGCTTTGTTTGGGCTGAGTCGTGCACTTCTGAATAACATGATTCAAGGAGTCACGACAGGTTATGTGAAGGATCTTGAGATTCAGGGAGTCGGTTTTAAGGCCGCAGTAAAGGGCAAGGTCTTGAATCTTAACCTTGGCTACAGCCACGAAATCAACCATCCTATTCCGGAGGGTTTGAAAATCACGGTTGCCGAGAACACTAAGGTAAAAGTCGAGGGTATCGACAAACAAATGGTGGGTCAATTTGCCGCCGAGGTGCGCTCGTATTACCCACCGGAGCCGTATAAAGGCAAAGGCGTCCGTTATGCGGGCGAGAAAATCATTCGCAAGGAAGGTAAGACAGTTCAATAAGCCATGGCTACAGCATATCGCAAAGAAAAAATCAAAATGCGTCACACGCGCCTTCGCAAGAAGGTTGCGGGAACTCCTGCTCGCCCAAGGCTGGCAGTGCACTTCAGTGGCAAAAATATTTATGCCCAGGTCATTGATGACTCTGCCGGTCGAACTTTGGCGAGCGCCAACACAACTGAGGCAGGACTCAAGTCGCAGAAACCACGGGCGAACGCTGCAACGGCGGTGGTTGTTGGCAAATTGCTCGCGGAGCGCGCTCAGGCCGCAAATGTAACAAAAGTAGTTTTTGATCGTGGTGGCTTTATATACCACGGCAAAGTGAAAGCGTTGGCCGATGCGGCACGCGAAGCAGGACTCCAATTCTAATTTCTATGGCTGACGAGACACCAACACCCCCACCGACTACCAGTGAAGCCCCCCGAGGACCGCGCGGTCCTCGAGGTAATCCAGGCGGACCGAAGGGGCGAGGCCCGGGACGCGGATCACGCGGACCGCGTGCGGACGTCGCACCTGCGATGGAAGGTTCCGTGGTTGACGGCGTTTTTGTCCCAACTACTGGGAACGAACTTGTTGAGAAGACCGTGTTTATCAACCGTTGCGCGAAAGTCGTCAAAGGCGGCAGGCGCTTTAGTTTTAGCGCTCTTCTCGTTATTGGCGACAAGAGGGGACGGGTCGGATTTGGATTTGGGAAGGCGAATGAGGTCAGCGAAGCGATTCGGAAGGCTTCGGAACGCGGTCGGAAGAGCCTCAAGGCTATTGCTATTCAGACGGGTACGATCCCGCATGAAGTGACCGGTGAGCATGGCGGTGGGTATGTGATCCTTAAGCCGGCGAGTCCTGGAACAGGGATTAAAGCTGGCGGTGCGGTTCGCGCCGTGTGCGACGCGGTCGGCATCAAGGATATCATTGGCAAGAGCCTGGGTTCTTCCAATCACGCCAATGTGTTGAAGGCGACGCTGCATGCGTTAGGGCAATTGCGTCAACGGGCCGACATCATGAAGGGTCGCGGGATTACTTTCAAGTCTACACCGGACAACCAATAATATCTGTTGATTATGAATCTCACAAATCTAAAGCCACGCCCAGGGTCAAAACACCGCGTAAAGCGTCTCGGTAGCGGCGAAAGCAGCGGCCACGGAAAAACCTGTGGCAAAGGTCACAAGGGGCAAAAAGCCCGCTCTGGCGGCAGCATTCGTCTTGGATTCGAAGGTGGGCAAATGCCCCTGTTCCGGCGTATGCCAAAGCGCGGGTTTAATAATGCGGAGTTCAGGACTACCTTCGCCGTTGTAAACCTCGGTGCCTTGAATGAGGCGTTTGACGAGGGTGCGGTGGTTGACGAGGCCTCGCTTGTCGCGGCTAGTTTGATTCGCAAACCGTATGATGGAGTGAAAGTGCTCGGGACAGGTGCGCTCAGCAAGAAGCTAAACGTCACTGTGAACAAAGCGAGCGCTTCAGCGAAAGCCGCCATTGAGAAAGTTGGCGGAACTTTGACCCTCAAGTAGTGGTGAATTTCAGAGCCGACGGAGGTGGGGAGCAGGTTTTAATGTTCCCAACTGGTCGGCTCTTCACCATTTTCAGACATAAAGCGAAATGATATCAGCGTTTTTCAACATTCGAAAGATTCCGGAACTCCGGAATCGAGTGCTTTTCTCGCTTGTGATGATAGTTATTTACCGTATCGGGTGTGCGCTGACGGTTCCCGGGGTAAATGCAGTCGTACTGAGGCAGTATTTCAATGACCAGGTGAACAACGCTTCAAGCGGAGGGGTTGCGCAACTGTTTAACATATTTTCGGGTGGTGCTTTAGAGCAGTGCGCCATTTTTTCGCTTGGAGTGATGCCGTACATCAGTGCGAGCATCATGATTCAGTTGTTAACGGCGGTAGTCCCGCAACTGGGAAAACTCGCTAAAGAGGAAGGCGGGAGGCAGAAGATATCGCAATACACCAGGTACGTAACGATTATTTTGTGCATATTCCAAGGTTGGTTGTTGGCAAAATCATTCCAGAGCCCGGGAAATCTGTTGCCAAATATTGAGGCGACGATGTCAGTATATGGACCTTTGGTGCCTGTCGGCGGTTTCGGCTTCCAGGCACTGGCAGTACTTTCCCTGACGGCAGGCGCGATGCTTTTGATGTGGTTGGGCGAC
>JANMGP010000349.1:0-17158 GCA_031374705.1 Verrucomicrobiaceae bacterium
GTGTTTGATATAGCTCCCAATCTTGCATGTTTTTTTCTCCAGTGCGGCCACCCCGGTTGAGCGTAGCTCATCAGGGGTCGCTGTTCCCCTCCTTATTCTCTCCCATCGCTCGTTTTACCACTTTTTTCCCGAAAGAACCAAAAGAAAAGCGTCTCACCTATCAACGGCTCACCGACATTTTTGAAATGCTCCCGAACGTCCTTCCAATGGTCCACGAAGTAGAGTTCCAAGTGGACGAAAAGCCCACCAAACGGGTCCGCGTAAAATTCCGCACCGACTACGGCTGGCTGCCCATCGAATCCCTCAGCTACGGCTACCAGACGATGATTTCGTGGATCGTCGATTTCACCCGCCGGATGTATGACCGCTACCCGGATGCGAAAGACCCGCTCGCGGAGCCTGCGATTGTGCTGGTGGACGAGATCGATCTGCACCTGCACCCGAAGTGGCAGCGGGAGTTGATGGGCTTTTTGAGCAAGCGCTTCCCGAAGACGCAGTTCATCGTCACGGCGCACAGCCCGCTCATCATCCAGAGCGAGGAGGTGGCCAATGTCATCCTGCTCCAGCGAGACCCGAAGAAGCCGGACCAAGTGATCGTGCGTCAGGACGATGTGGCGGAGATTCGCAAGTGGCGGCTCGACCAAATCCTCACGAGTGATCTTTACGGTCTTGAAAGTGCCACTGCGCCCAGCGTGGAAAAGCTAGAAGTGGAGCGGAACGATATTCTGGCGAAGCCGAAAATCTCGAAGGCCGACGAGCGTCGATTGGATGAAATCGAGAAAGAATTGGAGGGGCTGCCGGTCTTTTCGGGGAGGGATGCGATTGAGGCGGAGCAGTTGTTTAAGGAAACGGCAGAGAGATTGGCTCAAACGAGCCCTAAAGCAGGTGTAGCGAAGCAGAATCCTCAAACGGCGGCAGTTATCCTAGATGCGGTGAGTGGCTCATTTAAACAGAAAGGTTCTTTATTGAAGATCCCCGTGAAGAAGCCCCGGACGCTTAAACTGAAGGCTTCGGTCTTAAAGATGGCCGCGAAGAAACTCCAAGCCGCGAAGGCAGACCCGCTCAAAGGGAAGTCTTCTTCATTCAAGGTCGCAGTGAAGAAAAAATGATCCGGATTGTTCGCCCCAAATCTGCACCGAAGATTCTTGCGGAGAAAGGTTCGGCAGCGGTGAAGCGCCACGCAAGGCAAGTGGCGAAAGGGAAGGCTGCGAAGATTGACAATGCGATCTACGGTGACGAATCGGTGAAGGAATCGCTCGTGGCAATGCAGCACGAGAAATGTGCGTATTGCGAATCGAAGGTGACACATGTATCCGCAGGGGATGTTGAGCATTTCCGACCAAAAGGTCGCTCGAAACAAGCGGATGGAACGGTTCTGCTGGTGCGCGGTTATTGGTGGCTGGCTTACACTTGGGACAATCTGCTTTTCGCGTGCGCAAAGTGTAACCAAAGCGGAAAGCGTGACCTTTTCCCGCTCGGCAATGCGGCGAATGTTTGTCTCCAGCCGTCGGACCCACTGGCAAAGGAGTCACCACTTTTCATCGATCCGGTTGCGGTGGATCCCGAGCCGCAAATCGAGTGGCGCGGAGGGGTTCCTAGAGGCCTAACGACAGCCGCAGAGACGACGATTACAGGGCTGGACCTGCGACGACGTCCGCTCGCTGTCCGCCGGGATGAGCATTACAGAACGGTGAAACACTTTCGCGAAATTCACCTCGCGCTTGAAGCGAAGGGGGACCCTGCGGATGCGGAACTGCTGGCGAGGAATCGCGCAAAGTTGGCGGCTTGGGAGGGCGACTCAGCGGAGTATGCAGGGATGATCCGCGCGGCGGTGAAGAAGGGGTTATCGGGGCGGTAGGAGCGGGGCTTTCATAGCCCTGTTTGGAGTTCCGCCTTTAGGCGGCTGCGCCCGCGATCCACATATTTTCGCGGACGGGGGGCCGCCTAAAGGCGGAACTCCAAACGTGCAGACGGGGCTATGAAAGCCCCGCTCCTGACGGCGGTTTTTCGCTTCGTGGAACACTTTATGGAACATTTCACCCGCATCGCGTTTCTCATTTACGAGAATTGCTGTAAGTGGTTGAGCGATGGGGCTCAACTCGGCTCCGAGGCCATTGCGGGCGTACGCAATGAGGGTCTTTTGGGCTCCGGGGGCGTTGCGGGAGTGCGCAATGGCTCTCGTGGCGGCACGGGGCGGTTTGCGGGGGTACGCAGAGGGGGTCTAGCGGGCTCGGCGGGTGTTGCGGGAGTACGCAATGGGTGCGGTGGCTGGACGAGGCCTTTGCGGGCGTCCGCAATGGGTGCGGTGCAGCGGTGAGGGGTGTTGCGTACGCCGGCAATGGGCGCGGTGGCTGGACGACGCCATTGTGCATGCCCGCAATGGGCGCGGTGCCGGGTTGAGGGGCTCTGCGTACGCCCGCAATGGGCTATTTTGTCCGGTCTTGGTAGGTGGGCTTTTTCGGGGCTACGACGGGGGCTTTTTCGAGGATGGCTTTGATTTCGGTGATGGAGCGCTCGAGCTGGGGGTCGGTGCCTTTGGCGAGTTGGGCGGGGTCGTCGATGACGGCGATGTCGGGGTCCACGCCGTGGCCTTCGATGATCCATTTTCCTTCGTTGTCGTAGATGCTGAAGGTGGGGACGGTGACGCTGCCGCCATCCACCAAGGATGGGCAGCCGGTCATGCCGATGAGGCCACCCCACGTGCGTGTGCCGATGACAGGGCCGAGTTTCTTTTGCTGAAAGAGCCACGGGAAGGCATCGCCGCCGGAGCCGCTCCATCGGTTGGCGAGCATCACTTTTGCCTGCGGAGCGGAGACGAACGGCGTGGTCCAATCGCTGCCATCCCGCACGCCCCAACGGGCGGTGACGGGGCGGTTCAGAAGCTCGATAAAGCGATCCGGAATCTGGCCGCCTGCATTCCAGCGTTCGTCGATGATCAGGCCCTGCTTGTGGGTCTGCGGGCGCCATTGGCGGTAGAGTTCGGTCTGTCCATCGATGCCGGTATTTTTCACGTAGATGTAGCCGACTTTTCCGCCAGTGGCTTCGTCCACACGGCGGCGGTTTTGCTCGATCCATGCGTAGTGGCGGAGCGCCGAATCGTTGCCGATCGTCTGGATGAGGATCTCTTTTGCGCCGTCAAGCGTGGGCTTGTCATTGACGCTGACGATCACCGGCTTGTCCGCGAGGCCTTGAAAAACTGCGAAGATTTCCTGCGCAGGATCGATCTTCCGTCCGTTCACGGCGAGGAGGTAGTCGCCTTCTTTGATGGTGATGCCGGGGCCGCGGAGCGGTGAGCGGACGCCGGTATCCCACGGTGCGACGTCGAGGATTTTGCTGATGCGGTATGCGCCATCCTTCAATTCGTAATCGCAGCCGAGATAGCCGACCGAGCGCGAGGGGCCGCCGTCGATGTCGCCGCCGCTGCGATATGCGTGGGAGCTGTTCAGTTCGCCGAGCAGCTCGCCGAGGACGTAGTTCACATCGTGGCGCGAGACGCAGCCCGCGAGCATCTTTCCGTAGCGTTCGCGCATTTGCTGCCATGCGACCATGTGAAGATGCGGGTCGTAGAAGAAGTCGCGCTCGATGCGCCATGCGTCGTTAAACATCTGCTTCCACTCGGCGACGGGATCCACAGTCATTTCGAGCAGCGCGCTCACCGCCTTGCCAGGGCCAGCACCGGGACCCGCGCTGGTGACGCTCCAGCCGCCGCCGCGACCGACGAGCAGTTTCTTTCCGTCGCCGGAAATCTCGTAGCCGCCGATGTCATCGATGATCTGGCTCTCCGAGCGCGAATCGAGGTCATACACGCTCAACGGTGCCGTGCGGGTGCTCGAGCCTTTACGCGGCGGCCAGCGGAAAAGGACCTTCCCCGGCAATGCGCCGAGCTGGTCGATGCTGCCACTGCCCACCGGGATGACGATGGCACGGTCTTCAAAGCCATCGAGGTCGATCTTCATCTCTTTCGGCTCCGCAAGCTTTGCGGCGGCCTCGGGCTTTTTCTCCTCGGGCTTCTTTTCCACGACAACGGGCTTTGCAGGCTCACGCGTCGCTTTCCACGAAATGTCCCGTCCTTCCACAGTCGAGATTCCCGCGAGAGTATCGCCGTCGAGAGTGGCGGTGATTTTGATTTCCGGGCCTTTCTCGGGTCTCGCGATGCCACTGAATGTTTTCTTCTCCGGATCAAACGTCCCCGTGATCGTCCCGTTCATGTCGAGCGCGGAAAACGTGCCGGTGATGTTGTTGCCGTTGGCCTCCAGCTTCAGCGTGAGAGGCTTTTCGCCGTCGGGCGATTGCACTTTTCCGGACCATAACCCGGCGACTGTGACAGCCTTTTTCTCCTCGGGTTTCTTCTCGTCCGCGCCGGCCGCCTTCTTTGAATCCTCGGGCTTCTTTTCCGGGTCGGTCGATTTTGGCGCTTCCTTCTTTGGCTCGTCTTTTTTGAAGGGCTCCTCGTCGTTTTTCGGCGCGAGCGGTGAAGACATGTCTTTGCGAAGCGGCACACAGATGATCGAGTGCCCATTCACATACGCCCATGTATTGTCGAAGTCGCTGTAGTGCGCCTGGAACATTCGCTTGCTCCGGTAAAAGAGGTAGTTCCCGGCGGGGTCAAACACCGGCAGGTCGTCGTCGTAAAACGCGCTCGTCACCGCCGTGTTCTTCATTTCCTTCACGTTGAAAAGGACGATTGCCGACTGCTGCGCATCAGTGTCCCCGGCGTACGCGACCCATCGGCTGTCGCTGCTCCAGCTCACTCGGAACCGGTCGAGGTCGCCGTGATACATCCACTTCTGCCGGGTGATCATGATGGTCTGCTGAAAGTCGAGATCGTGCAGCCAGATGCGCATGGCGCTGTCGATGAACACGAGCTTCTTCGAATCCGGCGACCAATACGGCTGGTAGCGCCAGCCGGGCCCGAGCGTCGTCACTTGCTTCTCTTCGCCCTTCCCATCGGCGGGGCGGAGCGTCAGCTCATACTCGCCGCTGCGATCGGAGAAATACGCGATCCATTTTCCATCCGGCGACCACGCCGGGTAACGCTCGGCGATGCCCTGCGTCTCCGTGATATTCCGGATGATTCCATTCTCTGCCGGAGCCGAGAAAATGTCGCCGCGCGCCTCGAAGAGCACACGCTTGCCCTGCGGCGAAATCGTTGCGTTCGATACCCGGCTGCTCACATTTTCCAGGCGCGGACGCAGTGTCGCCTTATCGGTGATCACGTCCACTTTCACCTCGCGTGTCTTCTCTGTCGCGAGGTCCATCAGCAAAAGGCCGCCGCCGTTTTCGAACACGATGTCCTTCGGCCCGATGCTCGGAAAACGCACGTCGAACTCCGTGTAGTGAGTCACTTGCCGGAGCGATTTGTCCGTCGTCTCGTAGCACCAGAGGTTCGCCCGCTTCTGCGCATCGCGGTCGGAGAGGAAGTACATCTTCGTCGCGGTTGCCCACATCGGCGCGGAATCGCACGCGTCATTGACGGTCACGTTTTCGGCGGCACCGGTTTCCAGATTAAAGAGCCACACATCCGGTGCCATTCCGCCGCGGTAGCGTTTCCACGAAGCACGATCGGTGTCGGTCATCGTATAGGCGACCGTCTTGCCATCCGGCGAAATCGCGCCGAGCTCGCCATACGGAATCGCGAGCCGCTGTGCTTTTCCGCCGAGCGCATTGATTTTATAAAACTGCCCGACACGATCCGAGAAACTCTCCCGCCGCGATGCAAACATCAGAGATTTTCCATCCGGCCACCACGCCACGAGCCGATCGCCGCCGCCGTGATACGTCACGCGCCGCGGCTCGCCGCCGGAGACGGGCATCACATAAATATCTTCGTTGCCTTCGTAGTTCCCAGAGAACGCGACCTCGCGGCCATTCGGCGAAAAACGGGGCCATGATTCCTCGCCTCTTGGCGACGAAAGCCGCTGCGCCGTGCCGCCGTCCTTTGGCGCGATCCAAATGTCGCCTGCATAGACGAAGGCGATGTGTTTCTCCGAGACGGCGGGCATCCGCATTAGCCCGGCGTCGAGCGCATCCTCCGAGTGCGCGGAAATGATGGCCGTGGCGGCGAAAAACAGGACTGGAAGAGTTTTCATGCGGCGCGGAGGGAACACTCTCCCGCCGGAAACGGCAACGGTAAACCGGAGCCCTCCCGTCCCCCTTCGCTCAACGCAGCGTAATTGTGATTGTCATGCGGGCCGATCCAGCTGATTTTCGCGGCCTCTTCCGTCGCGTGCAAAGACAATCCTCATCCACCAGACTCATGAAATACCTCATAGAATCCAGCCGCGCGCATCTCTCCATCCGACTGCTCGCTGTCATCGCGACGGGAGTATTTTCAACGACCTCGCGCCTTGCCGCCGCGGACTCCGGGGAACTCCCTCCGGCGATTGTGCAAAGGTCCAAGGAAGCGACGGTGATGGTGGACCTCGGCAAGCAGGGGACAGGGAGCGGTTTTCTCGTTCATGCTTCGGGTCTGTTCGTGACGAATCGCCACGTGATCCAGAGCGTCCCGAGTGGTAAGACGGTGAAGCTCGTGCTGAACTCCGGGCAACCGGATCAGCAGCGGCTCGATGCGCGTATTGTGCAGATTTCCGAGGACGAAGATCTGGCGCTGCTGAAGACGGATGCGCCGCTCAAAGTGAAGCCGCTCGTGCTGTCCGACGGCGCGGGCCTCGTGGAATTGAATCGTGTGGTTGTGCTTGGGTATCCATTTGGAAAGATGCTGGCGACGGGCGGTGATGCTTCGCCGACGATCAGCATCAACGCGGGCCGGGTCAGTGCGTTGCGAAAAGACGGTGCGGCGCTCGAAAGGATCCAACTCGATGCGGCAACGAATCCCGGTAATTCAGGCGGCCCCGTCATCACGGCTGACGGAAGGGTGGTCGGCGTCGTAGTCTCCGGAATTGGAGGTGCCAATGTGAATTTTGCGATCCCCGCCGCGGCTGTAATGAAAATGCTCCGACAGCCTGTGATGTCGTTGAAGGCGGCGGACACGGCATTTTCGAAACGGAATGTCGTTCAGGATTTCGAGGTCGAAGTCATCCCCACTGTACCAGTGCCGGCGGATGCCGAAATTGCCGTGGTTTTCGAGGATGATCCGAAGAAAAAACGATCGTTTCCCGCCCTGAGAAAAGGTGCCGGGTTTTCGTTTAAAGCTGCTTTGGTGCAGACTGCGAAGCCGCTTCGTCTGCGGCTGGAGTCGCAGATTGGTGTGCTGATGATCCGGACCAATATGAATGACTGTCCGGTGAAAGTGGGAACCCGGAATCTGCAACTGTCCGAGATTCGGGAGATGAAAACCGAGGGGAAGCTCAGCAAGACGACACTCGTTCACTTTGACGAGGCTCAGGAACAGTTCGAGACCGTTGACGGAAAGCCTTCCGGAATCCCCGCGTTACCGGGCGAAATGAATCAGCAAATGCTGAACCTCGATAAATCCTGGAGTCTGAAAGTGGGCGCATACGATCCGGGTCCGCTTGATGTTCCGTATCAGATCGTTATGAGCGCAAAGGGGAAGGCGCTCGCGACAACGCGTGGGCGGATGACGTTCCGAAGTCCGCCCGCCGGACTGCAACAGGACGGGGACGACGACGATACCGGCTTCGGAATCGCTTCAATCATGATGATGCGGATGGGTGGCGGCGGGCAGACGCTCGACCTGCTCAAGCTAATCGAACCATCCAACGATACTCGGGCTGGAAATTGGGAACGAAAAGGCGCGGCCCTCGAGACAATTACCGAGCCGGCCGCATGGTGTGATGTGCCCGTGGTGCCTACGCGTGATTATCAAGTGCAGATGGAATTTGTCCCGAATCAAAACGCGGAGGGAGAACTGTTGATTCATCTGCCGGTCGGGCGGTCGCACGCATTGCTCCGACTCAACGGCTCCGCGAAGGGCCGTGCAAAGCTTGAGTTGGTGCCGGGGCGCGCGGTGGACGGTGCGGGAGAGGTGCCCGTCGCCGCGTTCGAAAAAGACAAAGAGGTGGACCTGAGTGTAAATGTCGCATCCCACGGCGAAGATGTCCGGGTGGTGGTGATGATGGGACAGAACCGCCCGCTTTTCTGGACCGGAAAAATCAAGCATCTGGCCGAGCCAAAGGAGGGAAATATTCCGGCTGACCGGCTGACAATCGGGCATCTGGGGCTTTCCATGAAGATCAAATCCCTGAGCATTTCCGCGCCATCGAGTTCGTTGCGTGTGCTGCGGGAGTGGCCTGCCCGGCTTTACCCGGAAGCGGCAAAGGTCATCGCGTCATGGGATTTGGACAGAGCCCCCAGCGGGAAGAAACTGATCGGCATCGACAATGGAGAGCATTTCGCCACGTTGATCGGTTCGCCGCAGTATCTCTCCAATAAAGGCGTGCTCGGGAGCGGCGCTTTAAAGCTTGGCGGCAAGTCGGCTGGGTTTGAGTTGCGCGAATGTCCGCACACGAATCGCGGTTCCCACCCGGAACGAACGGTTTCGATGTGGTTTCTGGCTGACGATACTTCGAACAAGGAAGCACGCCAGTATCTGCTCGACATGGGTGGCAAGGATAAGGGCTTCGCTGTGTATCTGCGCGGAGGAACGCTGCACGCCGGCGGCTGGGATTCGTCGCACAAGACTTGGAAAGGCACATGGTTGAAAGCCGACGGAATCACGGCCGGTAAGTGGCACCACCTTGCGCTTGTGATCGCAGGCAAAGACGAGCGAAGCACCGCGCTGCGTCTGTTATTGGACGGAAACGAAGTAGCAAAAGGAGAAGGACATGGAATCTCCGACCATGAGCCTGTTGCGTTCGGAACGACATTGAAAACCACTCGCTCGTGCGACACGGATCCACTCGACGCCGCCGCGAAGAATCAGCAATTCGCAGGGATGCTTGATATGGTCCAACTCTACAATTCGGTACTCTCCGTCGAGGCGTTGAAACATCTTGCTGGCGCTCGCTACAGCCAGTCGCCGAATTAGGTGAACGTCGGATGCGAGTAGAAATAAAACACGGATGGAACGGTGCCGAGAGACTCATGGAGCCGCGGAGCCGATCATGGGACGGTCTGTAAACTTGGGTTAGCGGAACTCCCTCTCACTTTAGCCCGGTCGCCAACACGGTCTGGAAGTGCGGCGCTTCTTTTTCCCGCGCACTCACGGAGACTTCGATATCGCGGAAGCCGGCCGCAGTCAGCCACGCGTGCAAGTCCGTCTCGCTAAAGCCGAGCCACCGGTCCGCATAGAGTTCGCGGGCTTCTTCGAACTGGTGCTGGAGGAGATCGAGCACGACGATTCGCCCGCCTTTTTGCAGGAGTGCAAACGCAGCAGCGATTGCGCGGGCCGGGTGCTCGGTGTGGTGCAGCGCCTGGCTGAGCAGCGCGAGGTCGGCGGTGCCGGGCTTCACCGGCGGTTCTTCAAGATTGCCGAGCCGGTATTCGAGATTGGTAAACCCATGCTCCTTCGCGAGCGCCGCACCAAATTCCACCATCTTTTCGCTGGAGTCCACGGCGATGACTCTTCGCGCGCGCTTCGCGAGGAGTTGGGAGAGAGTGCCCTCGCCGGCACCGAGATCCACAGCGACCGTGCTGGGTGGAACGAGGAGGAAAAGAAAATCGGCGACGGCCTTCCACGAACGCCCCGGGACGTAGGTGCGGCCAAATTTTCCCGCGAGTTTGTTGAAGTATTCACGGGCCCTGTCGTTGCGTTTTATCACCGCGACCTCGAGCGCGGCGCGGTCGTGAGAGGCCTCGGGGATTTCACGCTCCACGGATTCCAGAATGGAAGCGAGGCCGGCAAGTGCAGCCGCATCCGCCACGTAGTAGCTGTTTTTTCCTGCCCGACGATCGACGACGAGCCCGGCCTGCCGGAGCTGCGCGAGATGGTTCGATATCCGGGACTGGCCCATTCCGAGGATTTCCTGGAGCTCCACGACCGAGAGCTCCTCCCGCCTCAGCAGCAGCAGCATCCGCAGCCGCGTCGGGTCGGCGATGAGTGCGAGCGTTTCTACGATTGATGCCATGTGTCGCCATTCATTCCCCGTTTTCTGCGCGATTGCGACATCTTTGCTTTGGGATTGCGTCCCGGAACGCGCCAGCATCGTTTACCCGCAGTGAATTGCACCATCCTCTGGCTCCGAATCGACCTCCGCCTCGCGGACAATCCCGCCCTTCAACGCGCCATCGCGTCCGGCTCAGTGGTCCCGGTATTTATTTGGGACCCAAAGGCCGAGGAGCCATGGAGACCCGGCGGTGCTACGAAATGGTGGCTGCATCAATCCCTCAAAGCGCTCGCCAAATCGCTGCGCGCGGCAGGTTCCCGGTTAATCATCAGACGCGGGCCGGCGCTCGAAACCTTGCTCGCCCTGGCGGAGGAAACAGGCGCAAAATCAGTCGTATGGAACCGCCGCTACGAGCCCGCGGTCAGTGCGCGGGATACAACAGTGAAGGACGGCCTCGCTAAAGCGGGATTGCAAAGCGAGAGCTTTTGCGGAGCGCTCATCCACGAGCCGTGGACGATCCAAAACAAGTCCGGGAAGCCATTCCAGGTCTTCACGCCATTCTGGCGAACGTGCCTCACGAAACCCGATCCCGAAGAGCCTCTCGCTTCCCCATCAATCATTCCCGCGCCGGAGAATTGGCCGGAGTCCCTCACGCTTAAAGCGCTGGAGCTGGAGCCGAAGATCGATTGGTCCGGAGGTCTGCACGCCGAGTGGACCCCGGGCGAGGCCGGTGCACACGAGAGAGCCGCCCGTTTTTTGCGCGATGGCGCGGCGGGCTACGGCGCGGCACGTGACATCCCGGGTGTGCAGGGAACCTCGAAGCTTTCTCCTCATCTGCATTTTGGCGAAATCAGTCCACGCCAAATCTGGCACGCAGCGCGCCGCTCCGGGCTGGCGGGCTGGCGCGAGTCGAGGTTCATCACGGAGATCGGGTGGCGGGAGTTTGCGCATCATTTGCTGTATCATTTTCCGCGGACACCGATGGAGCCGCTGCGCCCGGAGTTCGCACGGTTTCCATGGCGGGAAAACGAGGATTTCCTCAAAGCGTGGCAACGCGGCAGGACCGGCTACCCGATCGTCGATGCAGGGATGCGCGAGCTGTGGGCCACGGGTTGGATGCACAATCGTGTTCGGATGATTGTCGCGTCCTTCCTCGTGAAGGATCTCCTTCTTTCCTGGACCGAAGGCGCGTGGTGGTTCTGGGACACGCTCGTGGATGCCGACCTCGCACAAAATACGCTCGGCTGGCAATGGTCCGCAGGCTGCGGCGCCGATGCAGCGCCCTATTTCCGCGTATTTAATCCGTCCGGGCAGGGCGAGAAATTCGATGCCGGGGGCGATTACGTGCGCCGCTGGTGCCCCGAGCTAAAGCGCGTGCCGCTCAAATGGCTGCACCGGCTTTGGGAGGCACCGGCGGAGATTCTCGCCGCCGCCGGAGTGGTGCTTGGCCGCGATTATCCGCGGCCTATCGTGGATCATGCAGAGGCGCGCAACTTCGCATTGAAGGCGTTTGGATCGCTGAAGGAAACTGCTAAAGCCGAAGGTCTGATTTAGAGCGACCCGCGAAGGATCTCGAAAATCATCGTGCTGTCGATGAAGCCGCTGATTCGCTCCGCACCGAGACCACGGCCCACCGCAATCACGTCTTCGGCATTGCCGAGGGCTGCGGGGAGCTGCTGGGCGCTGGGCTGGGCGGCATCTCTTGCATTCGGACCGGTGGCCCACGTGATGGGCGGATATCCTTCCGGCGTCGGACCGACGAGAGCGATTCCCTTGTCCTGCCGCAGCGGATAGCCGTTCAAAGCAAAGCCGCCCGTGCTGTTCCGACCGGTAGCGATGATGAGCGATCGTTCGCCAGCGTATTCGACTGCTGTGGCGATCGCCTTGTCGAGTTCATTGGTCTCGCGGAGTAGCATCTCGCCGTCATTGATCATCGCAGCGCGGGAGATGAGCGTTTCATCGATGATGAGCACGTAGCCGTCGCGGTCGGTCTGGAGGCACTGGATCGCACGCCTCACCATATCGGAGAGCGATGGCTCCGTGGAGCCCGCCTCACGCTGTTTTCCGGAGGAAAGGGAGCCCGCCGCGAACAGCCCCATCAAAGTCCCATTGCGGTAAGTCGCCGCATTTTCGAGCTCGGCTTTTGTGCGGACGACGTCCCATGCCGGGCTTTGCAATTTCTCCAAAAGGTCCCGCTGGTCGGTGCGGAACCCTCCTTTGTCCGTCGGCAAAAAGTCGCCCAGCCCTCCGCCGAGCAGCACTTTGAAGCCCGGCATCGCGGTGAGCATCGCGGTGATGGAATCGCGGTTCGCGGAATCAGTCGTGTGGGCGAAAAACGCCGCCGTCGATGCTTCTGTAAACCGGTCCGTGGTCACCAGTCCGGTGCCGCGGCCCTTTGCCCGCGCGAGCTCTAGGATGGTCGGCAGCGGAGAGCCTGCTTCATCCACGCTGAGCGTCCGGTGCCGTGCCTTCCGCCCGGTTGCGATCGCAGTCGCGGCAGCAGCGGAATCCGGCACAGAGAATTGAAGGCCGTCATTTCGCACGAGTGCAACGTGAGGGAAGTGCCGCTCGATATTCAGCCGCTCGTCCGCACCGCCCGCATACAACCGCGCGGCGGCGAGATGCCGGGAAATCAGTCCGTCGCTTACAAACACAATGATCCCAAACGGACGTTTCACGGTCCAGTAGCGGATGTAAAAAGTCCCGAGCGCGAGAAAACCCGCGAAAATAATCAATGCCAGCAGTTGATTGCGCAATCGCATGTGCGTGAATACAGAGCGGGCGAGGCTGGGAAAGGAAAGCGGGAAGTCTCCCGTGACGCAGCCGGGCCGCAATAACGACTGCTGTCCGCCTGGAGCGGGCTATGCGTCGAGCGAATCCCGGATGACCCTCAGGAGATGGTTGGGGAGGAACGGCTTTTGGACGAATTTGTCGCCGGCACCCACGTCCAGTTCCCGTCCTGCGATATCGGCGCTGTACCCACTCATAAGAACGACCTTCAAATGCGGCTTGTCCGCCAGTAATTGCTGGGCGAGCTGATGCCCCGTGACACCACCGGGCATGACGAGGTCGGTGAGGACGAGCGCTACCGAATCGCGATGGGCAGCCCATATTGAAAGCGCTTCGACACCGCTGGTCGCCTCGATCACCTGATAACCGTACCGCTTCAGAATGACGCGCGTCAACTCGCGGACAGCAGGTTCATCCTCCACCAAAAGGATGGTTTCTGTTCCGCCAACCGGCGACAGTTTTGCTGCGGCTGCTGGTGCCGGTTTTTGCGGAATGCCGAGCGCGGGCAGGAAGATTCTGAATGTCGCGCCGGAGCCGAGTTCGCTTGTCACTTCGACCCAGCCGGCGTGTTGTTTGACAATTCCAAAAATGGTCGCCAATCCCAAGCCCGTGCCTTTCCCAAGCTCCTTGGTGGTGAAAAACGGCTCAAAAATCCGCGGGAGGATTTCGTTCGGAATGCCAACTCCCGTGTCGGTCACACTGATGCATGCGTAATGGCCCGGCGAGGCATCCGGACGACGCCGCGCGAATTCCACATCAACGATTTCTGTCGTCGTGGCGATTTTCAATTGTCCGCCGGACGGCATGGCATCGCGCGCGTTCACTGCGAGATTTAGCAAAACCTGATCAAGCATCGCAGAGTCGGCACGGACCATGAGCGGCGATGGGGAGAGCTCCAGTTCCAGACGAATATCCTCACCGATGATACGCTGGAGCATTTGCGCGAGGTGCGCGATGACGTCGTTGATGTTCAGATCCCGCGTCTGCATGACCTGACGGCGGCTGAAGAGCAGCAATTGCCGGATCAACTTTGCGGCGCGCTCTGCATAGACGCACACCTGCTCAAGACCTTCTTTCACGTCCGGAGGCACATTCCCCGCCATTGCCGTCACATCCGCCTGCATGATGATTGCGGCGAGGATGTTGTTAAAATCGTGAGCAACTCCGCCGGCCAACTGGCCGATGGCCTCCATTTTTTGCGACTGCCGCAACTGCTCCTCGAGTTGCCGGGTCTCGGTGATGTCGCGCGAATTGACAATGACAAAGCCATCCTCAGATTCGCTCGAAATACTGCGCCCGACCGACTGGAACGTCCGCCATGCGCCGCTCTTGTGCCGTGCCCTGCACTCCAGCGAGACTGCTGAATCCTTCTCCGAGAGGAGGGACGCAGTAGCGGACTCCAATGACCCGGCGTCGTCCGGGTGAATGAACTCGGCCCAATTCTTTCCAATCATCTCCTCCGGGGTGAATCCAAGCGCGCGCTCAACGGCAGGGCTCTGGTAGAGGATAACGCCCCGGTTGTTGACAGCGGTAATGAGGTCCGAGGCATTCTCGATCAACCGTCGGAAATGCTCCTCGCGTCGGAGCAGTTCATTGTTCGCCTCCTTACGCTCGGTGATGTCTGTCATGGCACCGACCATTCGCACAGCCCGGCCGGCGGAATCCCTCACGACTTCGCCGCGGGAGAGCACCCATCGATAAGAGCCGTCCTTGTGCCGCATCCTGAATTCCGATGAGAAGCGCTTGCCTCCATCCATCTGCTTCTGCACAACCGCAAGAACGCCGCCCTTATCTTCGGGATGGATGCGGTCAAAAAACGAACTCTGATGATTGGGGAGTTCGCCGTCCGCATAACCAAGTATCTCTTTCCATCGCGAGGAAAGGTAGTCTTCGCCAGTGACAATATTCCAATCCCACAGCCCGTCATTGACCGCCCGCTCAGCCAGCTTGTAGCGCTCCTCACTTTCCCGTAGCGCAGCCTCGGCGCGGTGGCGCTCCTGCACGTGCCTGAGCGACCCGATTGCAAATGAAATATCGACAGCCAGTTCCTCGAGCAACTGGAGTTCCGCATCATCGAAAAACCCCGCGTGATCAGCGTAGAGGTTGAAAGTTCCGACAATCCCGCCTTCGACGATGATCGGGAACGAAGCCATCGCGCGGTACCCACGCGCCATCGCATGCTCGCGCCACGAGTCAGCCTCGGCAGATCCTGCGATGTCATTACAGACAGAGCAGCTTCCCGTCGCCATGGCGCGGGCGGTAAACACGCAGCCTTCACTTGGGTTGGCAAACATGTTCCGGAGGGTCGCCACCGTGTCCAAGGTCGCGCCGGAATGCGCCGCAAGTTCCAACAGCCCCGACGACCCATTGAGTAATCCAATCCATGCGAGCAGGAATTCTCCTTTCTCCACCGCGACGCGGCAGGCCCCGTCCAAAACCTCCTGCGGAGCCTGAGTTCGCACAATCAACTGGTTGATGGCGTTCAACACCGCATATGTCCGGTTTAACTTTTTGATGCGCAGCTCCGCCTGCTTCTGGGCGGTAACGTCCACCATGATCCCGCGGAGCGTGGTCGGCTCTCCATTTTCCATGACGACGGTGATGATGTCTCGCACCCACACCACGTGGCCATCGGCGGCGATCATCCGGTACTCAAATTCGTGCCCACGTTTCTTGCGCGTGCTCTCGATGTTGTAACCCATCACCCGATCCTGATCGTCGGGATGGACGTGATTAATCCAGAACGACGGGTCCCCGGTCCAACGGGACAGCGGATATCCGAGCATCCGCTCGGCCCGCGGGCTCACATAGGTCGTTTCATGGGTCCTCGCGTCCGACTCCCACACGACGCCGTCCACAGAGTAGATTAGCGAAGTCAGATGCTCTTCCTGGGCTCGCAGCAAGACCTCGGCATTTTTGCGCTCGGTGATATCCGTATGGGTACCCAGCATCCGCAACGGACGCCCCTGCTCGTCGCGCTCCACAATTTTGCCGAGCGACAGAATCCATTTCCACCCGCCGGTCCGCGTGCGCTGACGAAACTCGACCTGATAAACCGGCACACGGCCTTCGATGTAATCGCGATAATTCGCAGAAACCCTGTCGCGATCCTCCGGGTGGACCCGCTCGACCCATCGATCATTCGTCTCTTTGAAATCGGACGGGTCGAATCCGAGCATGGTGGCATACTCTGGGCTCACCTGCGCTTCACCAGTTTGCACATTAAGATCGTAAAGACCCTGATTTGCGGCTGCAAGGGCGAGGCGCAGACGCTCTTCGCTGGTCCGTAGTGCGGCTTCCGTTTGCTTTCGCTCGGTGATGTCGTGGAAGTAAATCGAAAGCCCGTCCTCGGAGGGATGCACGATATTCTCGAACCATCGCTTCCATGGCTCGTAGTAGTCTTCAAACGACACGACTTTTTGCTCCTTCATCGCGCGCTCGTATGCGAGGTGAAAAGGCTGGCCGACACCCTCGGGAAATTCCGTCCAAATATGTTTCCCAATCAAATCCTCGGGGCGCCTCCCGAAGAGCTCACCGGCCTTCGCGTTCACGTACGTATAGACCCAATTCTTATCCAGTGCGACGAAAGCATCGGTCACCCGCTCAAAGACCTGATTCATCAGCTTGCGTGCGGACTGCGCTTCGAGCTCGGCATTTTTCCGCGCAGTGATGTCACGCGTCAACCCGAGCAGGGCGGTGATATTTCCCTGGGAATCGCGCAACGGCGCAGCGTGGGTTTCCAGCCACCGGTGACCACCTTTCAACCCCACAATCCGGAACTCCAGCGTGCCCGACTCGCCTTTAAACACACGCTCCGTCAGCTTTTCGAATTCGGCCCGATGCTCCTCCGTAACCAATGGAAACACGCAATGGTTGGCGACTTGCTGAAAGGAGTCCGCCTCAATCATGCGCAATCCGGCGGGGTTCATCTCGAGCAATGCCCCGTCCGCACCGAGAAGCTTCACGCACTCCGGCTCCGTCTCGATAATCAATCGCAACCTCGCCTCCCGCTCCATCAGATCGCCAGTCCATCGTGCAAAGCCCTCCGAGTCTCCCGGAGGCGTCGCGCACGGACTATTTGTTGCGTTCGAATTGGTATTCATCGATGTGGGTTTTATCTCGCAAACATCCGCCCTCCCGAGTTCGATAAAAATAGGGAACCCAGAATGAGTGGAGCACGCAATGACAGGCCAAGCCCGTCTCGGCACATTGCATGAATCATTCCGAAAACGAACCTTTAGCTTAATAAGTTCCGTTCCGAACGATGCCGTAAGGTTGAGCGAACTCAAAGCTATGTGTCAATCAATCGTTTATCGCTATTGATTGGCCGGGTGTGATTAATTAAAACTGGGTGATGATTGAAGGTGGGTGATGGAACGTCGGGAAGAGAGGCAACGGGGTCG
>JANMGP010000352.1:0-2904 GCA_031374705.1 Verrucomicrobiaceae bacterium
CCCGCCGGGTGGTTTTCTTTTTTTCGCTGTACTCCGCCGCCGCGAAGCTCGTTTGCTTTTCCATTACCTTTCCTATCACCTTTTTCGCCCGCTGTCCCTCTGTTTTACAGGGTTCTTCGCTTTATTCAGCGGCTCCCTAGCTGATCCAAAATTGGCTTTTTTGGCTGTAAGCGCGGCAGTGCGCCCGTGGTGGTGTCGCGGCCGCTGTAGCGGAGTCGGGCCATCTTCCAAAAACAAATTGACTACGAAGGGCGCGAAGGACGCGAAGGAGAGGGCTTCATTTCCGTGTAATCTTAGCGCCCTTCGCGCCCATCGTAGTCACCGATTCCTGCCTCCCTGACTCCTGACCCCTGACTCCTGATTCCCGTGGTTTGACATCGCGCGCGCCTTCGACACGATGCGGGGCTCATGGCGCTGCCGCTGAAGTATAGTTTTAAGAATGTGATCATCCGCTGGCGCTCGACGCTGGCGACGGTGGTCGGTGTGGGGCTGACCATCCTCGTGTATGCGGGGCTTCAGATGATGTCGGCGGCGATCGCGGCGTCCGGGGGAAAGACGGGAGACCCTCGGAACCTGCTCGTCGTCCGGCGGGGCGCGGACTCGGAGTCTTCGTCGCAGATTTCACGGACGGATTTCGCGACTTTTCAATATGCGGATGAAATCGCGCGCGATGCAGCAGGCAAGCCGCTCATCACGGCCGATACGCTGGTGGTTATCTATCTCCCCCGACGCGGCGGGGAGAAGGCGGCGGGCGGTGCGAACGTGATTTTTCGCGGGGTTTCGCCGAATGGGTTAGCTTTGCGCCCGCAGGTAAAGCTGACGGAGGGCCGGATGTTTGAGGGGGGCAAACGCGAGGTCATCGTGAGCCGCAAACTAGCCGGGCGCTTTGACAATATGGGCGTCGGGGGCACGATCAAAGTCGGTGTGCGCGAGCTGAAAGTGGTGGGGCATTTCGATGCAGGCGGGAGTGCGTTCGACTCGGAAGCCTGGATGGAGGCCGATGAGGCGCGGGCGCTGTTCGGTCGCGACAATTATTGCAGCGTGCTGATTCGCCCCGTGGACGCAGCCGCCGGGAAGCGGTTCACCGAGCGTCTGGAGGGCGACAAACGGCTGGCGATTCGCGCGGTGCCGGAGGTGGAGTATTATGCAGAGCAGACGAAGATGGCCGGGGTGATTGCGTTTGCAGGAAAATGGCTGGCGATCGCGATGTCCATCGGTGCGGTGCTCGCGGCAATGAATACGATGTATGCAAGCGTCGGTTCGCGGACGCGCGAAATCGGGACGCTGCGGGTGCTGGGCTTCCGCCGCCGCGCCGTGGTGACTGCGATCCTGATCGAGGGCGCTTTTCTGGCAATGATCGGCGGTGTTTTCGGCTGTGGGCTGGCGCTGCTGTTCAACGGCTACCGCGCGGGGACGTTTAATTTCCAGACGTTTGGCGAGACGGTGTTTGAGCTGAAGCTCACGTGGCCCATTTTCGGCAATGCGATCCTGTTTTCCGCGATCGTAGGAATCATCGGGAGTCTGCTGCCCGCTTTTCGCGCAGCGCGAATGCCTGTAATCGCGGCATTGAAGGAAGCGTAAACCCCGCTAAGGTCTGCGGCACATGGACGCGGCAAAGCTGCAAAGCATACAGATTTCGGATACGCAAAGACGGCGCTCGGGCGGGGCATTTTGGTGGGTGATTTTGCTCGTGGTCCTCGCCACGGGCATCGCGCTCTACGTTGCGAAACCATGGGCGGCGGATTCGCGCGACGCAAAGCCTGAAGCGGCACCAACAGTGGCTCCCGGGGCCGCACAACAGGCAGCGCCGGCGAAGCCGAAGCAGGAGGCGAAGGCCGGCGATGTGCTGCTGACGACGAGCGGCTACATCGTGAACCGCGAACGCATCGAAGTGAGCCCGCGCGTGATGAACCAGGTCCGCTGGATCGGCGTAAAGAAGGGAGACACTGTGAAGAAGGATCAGGTCGTCGTGCAGCTCGATGACTCCGAGCAAAAGGCGCGCATCGCTGAGATCGACGGCCAGATCGCCGTGGCGCGCATCGCCATCGAACGTGCAAAAATGGCCTACGACCGGGTGAAAAAACTCCGCGCCTCGCAGAACGAGACCGTCGAACGTGAAGACGAAACCCGTTTAGCGGTCGCCAGTGCGGAAGCTCAGATCAAGCAACTCGAAGGCCTGCGCGCCACGGCGCAAGTGTGGCTCGACTGGACGGTGATCAAGTCGCCGATCGACGGCGTCGTTTTGGAAAAACTCGCCGATCCCGGCGAACTCGTCACGCCCCAGAGCTTTGGAGGCGGCAAAGGGCCGAGCACCGCGCTCCTCGCGCTCGCGGACCCGAACGACCTGCAAGTGGAGATCGACATCAACGAAAACGACCTTCCAAAAATCGCCCTCAAGCAGCGCTGCCGCATCAGCCCGGAGGCTTACCTCGACAAAGTCTATCAAGGCTACGTCGCCGAAATCGCACCGGAAGCAAACCGGCAGAAAGGGACACTGCAAATCAAAGTCCAGATCGAAAATCCCGACCACTTCCTCACGCCCGAGTTGAGCGCAAAAGTGGATTTTATCCGTTAGGAGCAGCGCCGCTCTTGTCATCACCCCGCCCTTTGCGCTCTAAAGCGGGCGATGACTTTGACTTTCGCCGCTAAGGCCGACTCTTCCGCTTCGCATATTCGCCTTCTCACGACCGACCAGCGTTCGCAACTTCCAACAGCAGTCACGCTGGCGGAGATTTCCTTACAGGCCGGTTCACGGGTATTCGTCCATTCGGAAAACACGCTGTTCGTCGGGCTCGGAGAACGCGGAAAAGTCACCGCTGACACGATTCGGCTCGCGGCCGGTGCGGCAGCCATCGCGCTGAAGAAAACCGGTCGCACAAAGTTCACGCTCCACCTCGATTCGTG
>JANMGP010000300.1:0-31697 GCA_031374705.1 Verrucomicrobiaceae bacterium
ATGCGCGCAAGCTCTGTACGCCCTGCACCTACTAGCCCCGCGAGTCCGACGATTTCACCAGCGCGGACGTCGAGGCTCACTTCGTGGACTCCACCGGCGCGAGAACCAACGTTCTTCAATGAAAGAACGACATCGCCCGGCACGCCTTCCGCAACCGGATAAATGTGGGAGACTTCGCGTCCGACCATGAGCTTGATGAGTTCGGCTTCGGTCATGTTCGCGGTGGCATGAGTGCCGACACTCTCGCCGTCGCGCAACACCGTTACGCGGTCGGCGAGCGCGAAGATTTCCTCCATGCGGTGCGAGATATAAATGACCCCTACCCCGCTTTCGCGCAGGAATTTCACGACCGCAAAAAGAAGATGCTGTTCCTTCTGGGTGAGCGACGCAGTGGGTTCGTCCATGATGACAATGCGAGCGCCAGTGCCGAGCGCGCACGCGATTTCTACGAGTTGCTGCTCGGGCATCGAAAGCGCGCGCACTTCCGCATCCGGCGAAATCTCCGCGCCGATGCGCTTCAGCAAATCCGCTGCGAGCGTCCGCTGCTCCGCCCATTTGACCCGCGAAAATGCGCCGGATTTCTTGAGCCGCAGGCCAATGTTTTCCGCGACGGTAAGATCGGGGAAAAGCGCGGGCTGCTGGTAAATGCAGGCGATGCCAAGCTCTCGTGCCTTTGAAGGCGTGAGTCCTGAAACCGTCTCACCACCAACCGTGAGCGTCCCGCTATCCGACTGGTGCGCTCCGGTGATGACTTTGATGAGCGTCGATTTCCCTGCTCCATTTTCGCCGAGGAGCGCATGGACTTCGCCAGCAACAAGGTCGAACGAAACACCCTTCAGTGCGCGGACCGCGCCGAAGGATTTGCGGATGTCGGCGAGTGTCAGGAGTGCTCTCATCGTTTACTTAAGACTTTAGTCTCATACGCCTTCACCTCCGCCAGCCACTTATCCCCGATCGGCACCTTTTGCTGCTCGCAGTAGGCGTCCCAAACTGCGCCGAAGGGCATCGTTTTCGCCTCTTCCTGCAGTGCGAGGCGCGTGGTGAGGTCGCCGTTGTTTTCGGCGGCGCGGAGTTTTTCGATGGGCTCCAGCATTGCGATGAGCAGAGCTTTGAGGAAGTTGCGCGTGCCGATGACCCAGGCGGCGATGCGGTTGATGCTGGCGTCGAAATAATCGAGGCCCAGATGCGTGCGCGGGAGGTATTTTCCGCGGACGAGTTCTTGTGCGATGGCGTGCAGGTCGTCGGTGAGGGTGACGACGTGGTCACTGTCCCACCGCACGCCGCGGCTGACGTGGAGCAGAACGCGCGGGACATATTGGAAGACGCTGCTAATTTTATCTGCGATGCCCTCGGTGGGGTGGAAATGCCCGGCGTCCAGGCAGAATACTTTTTGCCGCGAGATGGCGTATCCAAGGTAAAACTCGTGCGAGCCGACGACGTAGCTTTCGCTGCCGATTCCGAAGAGCTTGGGCTCCACGGCATCGTAATTGTGCTTCAGCGGTTTTTTGAAAACGGCGTCGAGCGAGTCGGCGAGTCGCTCGCGCGGGGCGAGGCGGTCGGCGGGCGTGTCTTTGTAGCCGTCTGGCACCCAGACGTTTGTGACTGCCGGAGAGCCGAGCGCTTTGCCCATCGCTGCGCCGATTTCGCGGGACCGGCGACAGTGTTCGATCCAGAAATTACGGATTCACCCTCTCGCACCGAGACAAGGGCATCCGCAATTTCTGGATCGAACACTGCCGCCGCTCCCGCGAAATCGGCGCGGCGATGGGCAAAGCGCTCGGCTCGTCGGCCGTCACAAACGTGTGGGTCCCCGATGGCTACAAAGATACTCCAGCCGACCGCCTCGCCCCGCGCGAGCGACTCGCCGATTCGCTCGATGCCGTTTTCAAAAAACCGCTGAAGCACAACTACGACGCCGTGGAGCCCAAGCTCTTCGGAATCGGCAGCGAAAGCTACGTCGTCGGCTCGCACGAGTTTTACCTCGGCTACGCCATCTCGCGGCAAAAAGTATTCTGCCTCGACGCCGGCCATTTCCACCCCACCGAGGGCATCGCGGATAAAATCAGCAGCGTCTTCCAATACGTCCCGCGCGTCCTGCTCCACGTCAGCCGTGGCGTGCGTTGGGACAGCGACCACGTCGTCACGCTCACCGATGACCTCCAGCAAATCGCGCAAGAACTCGTCCGGGGAAAATACCTCCCGCGCACGCACCTCGGCCTCGACTATTTCGACGCCAGCATCAACCGCATCGCCGCCTGGGTCATCGGCACGCGCAACTTCCTAAAAGCCCTGCTCATCGCCATGCTGGAGCCCATCGACAAACTCCGCGCCGCCGAAAACACCGGCGACCTCACCACGCGCCTCGCGCTGCAAGAAGAGGCGAAAACCATGCCATTCAGCGCAGTGTGGGACGCCCTCTGCGAGCGGCAGAATGTGCCCGTCGGCGAGAAGTGGCTGGCGGAGGTGAAGGATTACGAGGCGAAGGTGCTTTCGAACCGCTAATCTTCACTAATCTGCGCTAATGATTTCCATTGCTGCCGCCGAAGATTAGCGCCAATAAGCGCAGATTAGTGGTTCCAAATTGAGAGTATGTATAAAGACGAAGGCTACAAATTCATGGGTGCGGCGTTCGAGGTTTACAATGTGCAGGGACACGGACTCGCGGAAGAAATCTATCAGGAAAGTCTGGAACTCGAACTGGAAATGCGCGCCATTGGATTCCGAGGGAAACAAGAACTGGCTTGCTTCTACAAAGGTCGTGAATTGAAAAGCGATACATTCCTGATCTGTTCGTTTGCGGATGCCTCCTTGTGGAACTCAAGTCCGTGAGCAAGCTTTTGCCGGAGCACGATTCTCAACTCTTCAACTACATGCGAATCACGAAACAGCCCGTAGGATACCTCGTGAATTTCGGCCACAAAGACACGCTGGAATGGAAGCGGTTTATTCTGTCTGAATACGGGGCGTGAACCACTAATCTGCGCTAATCTTCACTAATGTCGCCCACTCCAACTCAACTCGTAAAGCATGAGCCAACAGCACGAATCGACGGTGCATCATTTTGCGTCCGCAATCCGAAAATTAGCGCCGATAAGCGCAGATTAGCGGTATGAAAACACCCATTCTCCAACTCTCAGCGGTTAAAAAATCCTTCGGCGCGGTCCGCGCCTTGAAGGGCGTTTCATTCGATCTTCATGCGGGTGAAGTCCATGCGCTGCTCGGCGAAAATGGCGCGGGGAAATCGACGCTCATCAAAGTCATCACCGGCGCGCACCAACCGGATGGCGGGACGCTGACGGTCGGTGGTGAAACGGTTTCCGGCCTCACCCCGTCCAAGACCCGCGAGCTCGGCATCGCCTGCATTTACCAGCAGCCCGCGCTTTTTCCCGATCTCACCGTGGCGGAAAACATCGGTCTGCGGCTCAAGAAATCCGGCGCGTTTTCGCGGGTGAAATGGGCGGAGCAGCGCACGCTCGCGGCAGATCTTCTGAAGCGCATCGGCGCGGAAATTTTGCCGGATGCGGAAGTCCGCTCGCTCTCGATGCCTGAGCAGCAGCTCGTCGAAATCGCCTGTGCGCTCGGCACCGGTGCGCGCATCGTCATCATGGACGAGCCCACGGCTTCGCTTACGCAGAAGGAGCAGCATCTGCTTTTCGCCGTCGTGAAAAGCCTGCGCGAAAGCGGCGTCGGCGTCGTGTATATCTCGCACCGAATGGAGGAAATTTTCGCGCTCGCGGACCGTGTCACCGTCCTGCGCGATGGCGAGAGCGTCGGCACGCATCCGACTGCAAACATGACCGAAGCCGAGCTCATCAAGCTCATGGTCGGGCGCGAAGTCTCTCACATTTATCCTGCCGCCGAGGGCACGCCGGGCGATGTCGTGCTCTCGTTGAAAAACGTCGGATCGCGCGCTGGTGGAGTTCGCGGCGTGAGCCTCGATGTCCGCGCTGGCGAAATCGTCGGGCTCGCCGGACTCGTCGGTGCCGGACGCACGGAACTTGCGCGCATCCTTTTCGGAATCACGCCCGCCGACTCCGGCGAAATTTCGCTCAACGGGCAGCGCATCATCATCGGCAGCCCGCGCGAAGCCATCGCGCACGGCATCGCATACGTCCCGGAAGATCGCCGCCGTCACGGAGTCATTCTCGAAATGCCCATCGCCCACAACATGACGATGGCCATTCACCCGACGTTTTTCCCCGGATCGCTCCTGCGCACCGGCGCGGAGTCGGAGCTCGCACAGCAATTTATCCGAGACCTCGGCATCAAGGCCTACGGACCCGAAGCACCCGGCGGCTCGCTCAGCGGCGGCAACCAGCAAAAAGTCAGCGTCGCCCGATGGCTTGCGACGAAGCCGAAACTCCTCATCCTCGACGAACCTACGCAAGGCGTGGATGTCGGCGCAAAATCCGAGATCCACAGGATGATTCGCGACCTCGCAAAGCAAGGTCTCGCCGTGCTCATGATCTCCAGCGACCTGCCCGAAGCGCTCGGAATGAGCGACCGTATCGCCGTCATGCGCGCCGGCACCATCGCGGCAATTCTCCCCAGCGGCAGCGACGCCCACACCGTCATGGCCGCGGCGCTGGGGAAAGAGGCGGCGTAGCGATTTTCTTGGGTATTGCACGGCATTTGGGGTAGTGTCGTTGTCATGTTCGACTTCCTTGCACCATCGCTCCATGACCACGCCCGCCTTTGCGGAGGTGGCCGCACACGACGCGAATTTTTGCAAATCGGCGCGCTTGCGGCGGCGGGGCTTTCGCTGCCGCAGTATCTTCGGGCGAAGGAGGAAAAGCGCATCAAGCCCGGACACGACAACCGATCGTGCATCATGATCTTCAATCTTGGCGGGCCGAGTCACATCGACCTGTGGGACATGAAGCCCGATGCGCCTTCAGAAATTCGCGGGCCGTTTAAGCCCATCCGCACGAAGTCGGCGGAGTTTGAATTGTCGGAGTTGCTGCCGATGCACGCGAAGATTGCGGACAAGTTTTCGCTCGTGCGTTCGTGTCATCACGACGGCGCGGCGGTGCATGATGCGGGCTGGCAGATGATGCAAACAGGGCGTCGCTTTACCGGCGGCATTCACACGCCGCATGCGGGCGCGGTGACCTCGTATCTCATGGGCCGCAAGACGGACCTTCCGCCGTTCGTCGTGCTGCCGCAGGTGATGGGACGTGGCGGTGGGAATCTCCCAAATGGCCAGGCGGGCGGCTTCCTCGGCAAGTCGCACGATCCTTTTTCGCTCATGGCGGACCCGTCGCTCAAGGACTTCAAAGTGCCGGACCTTTTGCCGCCGGATCAAATAGGCGCGGCACGTTTGGATCGCCGGAAGACGATGCGCGAAATCGTGGATGGCGCGACTGCGGCGTTTGAGCAAAGCGAAGACGCGCGATTGCTCGACGACAATTTCCACGCGGCTTTTCGTATGATGACGAGCGAGCAAGCGCGCTCGGCGTTCGATTTGTCCAAGGAGCCGCTGGCCGTGCGCGAACGATACGGGATGAACCGCTTTGGCCAGTGCTGCCTGCTCGCGAGGCGGTTGGTGGAAAACGGCGTGCGCTTTGTGACCATCAACACGTTCCTAACGGTGTTCGACGAAATCACGTGGGACATCCACGGCTCGAAGCCTTTTACGTCCATCGAGGGCATGAAGGACATCGTCTGCCCGATGTACGATCAGGCCTACAGCGCGCTTATCGAAGACCTCGACCAGCGCGGCCTGCTCGGCGACACGCTCGTGGCAAACCTCAGCGAATTTGGCCGCACGCCAAAGGTAAATCCCGCCGGCGGACGCGACCATTGGCCGCAGTGCTTCACGTGCTACTTCGCGGGCGGGGGAGTGAAGGGCGGACGCGTCATCGGCAAGAGCGACCCGATTGGCGGCTTCCCCGCGGAGCGTCCGGTCGGCCCCGGCGACATCGTGGCGACCATCTTCCAAAGCCTCGGCTTCGACCCGCACTCGCATTTGCCCGGCCCGGGCAATCGCCCGTTTTACCTCACGGACCTCGGGACAGACTCGATCAAGGAACTCTTCGCGTAAATCACGAACATGATTCGAATATTCGCTATTCTCCTCGCGTTAGTCGTCGTCGCACACGCGGACGCGCCGTCCTTCCGCAACGACATCCTGCCGATTCTCAGCAAAGCTGGCTGCAACAGCGGCGGGTGTCACGGGGCGCTGGCGGGGAAGGGGGGCTTTCGGCTTTCGCTATTTGGGTACAATCCCGAGGCTGATTGGCAGACGATGACGCAGGAATCGCGCGGGCGCCGTGTGGACCTCGTGGAGCCAGGTGCGAGTCTGTTGCTCACGAAACCGACGACTGCCATTAAGCATAAGGGCGGCAAGCGCATCGAGATCGATAGCGATGACTATCGGGTGTTTGCGGAGTGGATTGCAGCCGGCGCGCCGGGCTTGAAAGCGGACGAGCCGACGCTCGCTTCCATCGCAGTTTCGCCGGAAGAAAATACGGCGAAGCTGGGTGATGCTCTGACGCTCAAAGTGACTGCGAAATACAGCGACGGACGCGAGCGCGATGTGACTCGATGGGCAAAGTTTACGTCGGCGGATGAGACGGTCGCGACGGTCACACAGGACGGGAGAGTGACCGTCCTCGGAGCAGGGCAGGGGGCTGTGACGGCGTGGTTTTCATCGCTCGTCGTTGTGGCGCGAGTGACTGCGCCTTGGGCTCACGATGTGCCGTCCGAGGTATATACGAATGCGCCGAAAGCGGGTTTCATCGACGAACTGATTCTCGCACAACTCCAGCGGCTGAAGCTGAAGCCGTCGCCGTCTGCGGACGATGCGACGTTCATCCGCCGGGCTTTTCTCGATACGATCGGACGTCAGCCGACGCCGGATGAAGCGCGCGCTTTCATCGCCGACCAATCGCCCGACAAGTATCGCGCGCTTGCGGAGCATTTGATGCAGCGGCCGGAGTTCGTGGATTACTGGACTTACAAGCTGTCCGACATGCTGCTCGTCACCGGATCGAAGTTGCGTCCGCAGGGTGTGAAGGCCTACTACGATTGGATTCGGCAGCGCGTGGCGGAGAATACGCCGTGGGATGAATTTGCCCGCCGCGTCGTCACGGCCACGGGTTCATCCATCGAGAATGGTGCGACGAATTTCTTCGCCGTTCATCAAGACCCCGAGGGCATGGCGGAGAATGTGAGCCAGGCGTTTCTGTCGCTCTCCATCGGCTGCGCGAAGTGTCACAATCACCCGCTGGAAAAATGGACGAACGATCAATACTACGGCTTCGCCAATCTCTTCGCCCGCGTCCGCGCGAAAGGCTGGGGTGGCGAAGTTCGCTCGGGCGATGGCATCCGCACACTCTACACCCTCGCGGAAGGCGACCTCACACAACCGCGCACCGGCAAACCGCAACCGCCCGCGCCGCTCGACGCTCCTGCGATTCCCTCCAGCGCGACCGGCGACCGCCGCGCAGTGCTCGCGGAATGGCTCACCGGGCCGGAAAATCCATATTTTGCCCGCGCAATGGCGAACCGCATCTGGGCAAACTTCATGGGTGTCGGGCTCGTGGAAAGCGTGGACGACCTCCGCGTGACAAACCCCGCGAGTAACGAAAAACTGCTATCCGCGCTCGCCGCGAATTTCCGTGAAAACCGTTACGATTTGCGCACGCTCATGCGGAC
This sequence comes from Verrucomicrobiaceae bacterium, assembly GCA_031374705.1. Lineage (GTDB taxonomy): Bacteria > Verrucomicrobiota > Verrucomicrobiia > Chthoniobacterales > Chthoniobacteraceae > SXWH01. The sequence continues at coordinate 7,660 of JANMGP010000300.1, forward strand.
AATTATCACGTCGCAAGCGTATCGCCGCAGCAGCGTATCGCTGCCCGAAAATGCCGAGGACAAGCGGCACTACAGCCGGTTTTATCCGCGCCGACTCATGGCCGAGGTGATGTCCGACGCCATCAGCGACATCACCGGCGTGCCCGATACATTCACCGAGATTGCGCTGAACGACGGTTCGACGGAGAAAACCGAAGCCTACAAGCCCGGCACCCGCAGCCTCCAGCTCGCCGACAGCGCCGTGAAGAGCTACTTCCTGAAAACGTTTGGCCGCAATCAGCGCGACATCACATGCGAGTGCGAACGCTCCGCGCAACCGAGCCTCGTGCAAGTCCTGCATCTGTCAAACGGCAAGACGCTCAATGACAAACTCGCGGCGAAAGACAGCCGTGTGGACAAACTTCTCGCCCGCAAACTCGCCGATGCCGAGCTAATCGACGAAGCCTACTTCCTCGCGCTCTCGCGCCCGGCCGCGGCGAAGGAAAAAGAGCAGCTCGCCGCCATGCTCACAGCCGCGCCTCCGGGCGATAAACGCAAGGTCGTGGAAGACCTGTTCTGGTCGTTGCTCACGAGTCGGGAGTTTTTGTTTCAGCACTGATGAACAGTTGCGGGCGAAACCAGCTATCCGACTCGCCGCGTATTCCGTGCGAGCCACTCTGCATATTCCGATTCGGTGACCCCACTCGCGGCGAGGCCGAGCGTGTAGCTCACCGCTTCCTCTTCGCTTGCGGTGAAAAAGAAGCCGTTGGTTTCAAGGAACAATACGGCCGTGAACAATGCGGAGCGTTTATTGCCATCAAGGAATGGATGGTTCTTTGCAATTCCCAGCGAATAGGCGGCAGCCAGTTCAAAGAGTGTCGGCTTTCCAAAATTGAAGAGTTCGAGCGGTCGGGCGAGCGCCGACTCGAGGAGTCCTTCGTCACGCACACCTTCCAAGCCGCCAAATTCAGCGATCAGCGAATCGTGAAAAGCAAGGCACTCATCCTTGCTGACCCATACTGGCTCGGTCATTTGGCAAGTTCACGGAATGCGTTTCGATATCTGCGCATAATGCTATCGGCAATTTCCGCCTTTTGTTTAAACGCCGGGTCGTTCGCGGTCAGGCGAATCGACTTTCCGGATCCGTCGGTTAGATACACGGACGCTCCTTCCTCAACATTCAGCGCGAGCACAGCTTCTTTCGGCAGAACAATCCCGAGCGAATTCCCGATTTTGCGGACTTTGGTTTCGATGATCATGCCGTCGACAGTGTTATAACATTTGTATTTCGTCAACCGCTTAATCTTTTTTCCGATGAAACTTCTCACGACATTTTTGGCCATCCTTGCCGCTACCGCCATCGCCCAGGACTACCACCGAGACATCGCGCCGATTCTGCGCACCTACTGCGCGGGGTGCCACAATGATACCGATCTCGAAGGCGAGTTCAGCATGGAGACGTTTGCAGCGCTACGAAAGGGTGGCGAGAAAGGCGATCCGCTCAAGGCCGATGAAAAAGGGCCGCTGTTTTTGCGCGCAATCGAGGGCACGGTAAAAGCCAAGATGCCGCCGAAGGACGAACCGCAACTGCCCTCAGCGGAAATGACGACACTCAAAAAGTGGATCGCTGCCGGTGCGCCCGGACCCGCGAATGATGTGTCGCTCTTTAAATCGCTCAGCGTGCCGAAAATCGTGGGCTCGGCGAAAAGTGCGCAGCCGATTTCTGCGGCGGCGTATTCGCTCGATGGCAAGATGCTCGCGGTCGCGCAGGGTGGCGCAATTGAGATTCGCAGCGCTGTGGACAACGCCGTGCTGAAGCGGCTCGAAGGCTTTCCCGGCAAGGTGAACGCGGTGCATTTTTCTCCCGATGGCGCGCGGCTTCTGGTGGCGACGGGCATCGTTGGATTGAGCGGCACGGCGCAACTCCGGAGCGTCGCCGATGGCTCGTTGGTCCGCGAATTCGGCGGCGCGCGGGACACGCTTTACGATGCGGAGTTTTCGCCTGATGGCACCATCGTCGCCACGGCTGGATACGACCGCGTCATTCGGCTGTGGGAGCGCTCGACCGCGAAACTCATCCGCGCAATCGACATCCATAAAGGCGCGATCTTCGACCTCGCGTTTTCTCCCGATGGCAAGGTGCTCGCATCCGCGAGCGCGGACTCCACCGTGAAGCTCTGGCGCGTTGCTGATGGCGAGCGGCTGGACACGCTCAATCAGCCGCTCGGCGAACAGACTGCCGTGCTGTTCACGCCCGACAGCCAGCACATCGTCTCCGCCGGCGCGGACAAGCGCATTCATTTGTGGCGTTTCGTTTCGCGCGAAAAGCCCGAGCTCAATCCTCTGCTCGTCGCCCGCTTTGCGCACGAGAGCGCCATCACGGGAATCGCTCTCGCCGCCGATGGGAAATCGCTCATCTCCAGCGCCGAGGACCGTTCACTGAAAGTATGGTCGCTCCCAGCGCTGACCGAGCGTCACGCGTGGCCGGTGCAGCCATCCGCATCGCCCGTGCTCGCAGTCCAGCCCGGCAGCGACCGGGTTTTCGTCGCGCGCATGAACGGCAGCTCCGAGCCGCTCACCATTCCTGCGGAGAAACCCGCCGTCGCCGTTGCCGCGCCGCTCGCGACAAAGCCCGTCGAAGTCGGCGAGGCTGTGGAGACCTACGAAACCGAACCCAACAATTTGCCCGCGCAGGCCATCGCAGCGTTCCCATTTCCTGCGAAAATCAAAGGCACGCTCGGGGTTGCAGGCGATGTCGATTGCTTCCGCTTCCGCGCTTCGGCGGGGCAGGAGATTGTCCTCGATGTCGATGCCGCCAGCGATAAATCGAAGATCGATTCCCGCATCGAAGTCCTCACCACTGACGGCCAACCTATCGAACAAGTCGTCCTGCAATCGGTGAAAGACTCGTGGCTCACCTTCCGCGGAAAAGACTCGTCGGACTCGGATGATTTCCGCCTCCAAAACTGGCGCGAGATGGAGCTCGACGACCTCGTTTACTGCAACGGCGAGGTCATCAAACTCTGGCGCTACCCGCGCGGTCCTGACTCCGGCTTCCGCGTCTATCCCGGTGCCGGCAGCCGCCACACGTATTTCCAGACCACGCCGCAAGCCCACGCGCTCGGACAATTTTGCTACCTCGTCCAGCCGCTCCCGCCCGGCAGCCAGCCACCGCCGAACGGGCTCCCCGTGTTCCGCATCAATTACGAAAACGACGACGAGCCAAACCGCCGCAGCGGCACCGATTCGCTGCTCATTTTCAAAGCGCCACGCGACGGCGAATACATCGCCCGCCTCACCGACGTGCGCAGTTTCGGCGGCGAAAAAGACTTTCACTACACGCTCAATCTCCGCGCACCACAGCCCGCATTCACCGCGACTGTCGGCGGCAAAGCTCCGAAAATCAGCCCCGGCAGCGGACGCGAAATCTCGTTCAGCATCGTGCGCAGCGAAGGACTCGACGGCCCCGTGCGCATCGACATCGCCGGTCTGCCGCCCGGTTTCACCGCGACCACGCCCATCAGCATCGAAGCCGGGCAAAGCAACGCGCTCGGCGCTATCTACGCCGCAGCAGATGCCGTCGCTCCCGCGAAGGACGCCTACAAAGCCGTCAAAATCACCGCCACGACAAAGGTCGGCGAAAAAGAAATCGTCCAGCAACTTGGCGACCTCGGCGATATTCAGCTCGGCGAAAAAGCAAAAGTCACCGCCGAGATCATCGGCGCAAAAGAGTTCACCATCCACCCCGGCGAAACCATCACCGCCCGCGTCAAAATCGTCCGTCACGACTTCGCGGCGCGCGTAGGATTCGGCACCGACGACTGCGGCCGCAACCTCCCCTACGGCACGTTCGTGGACAACATCGGCCTGAACGGCCTGCTCATCGTAGAAGGCCAGACCGAGCGCGACTTCAGCATCACCGCCGCCCCAATCACTGCGCCCTGCGAGCGGCAATTCTTTCTGAAAATGAGCGAAGACGGCGGCCAGGTCTCACCGCCGGTGCTCATTCGGGTGGTGGCGAAATAGTTGGTTTCGAGGCTGTGTGCCGAGCGACGACAACCGCGAAAGGTCGCTAAAAGCCGACTCGGACGAGCCGAACTCGCGGCCTTTTTCTCTGCGACCATCGTGTCTCTGCGGTTCAAAAATAAGCAGGCCGCTGAAACCTCAGAGAGTGTGGGAAATGCAGGCTAAAACAATAACAGCAAATGCACTTGGAATACTGAGCGCGCATTCGCAGAGTGTCATCGTGCGCTTGGGTATTCCTTCCATCTTTGCGATGCTGATTATTTCGACGACTATTTGCGCGTCGAGGGCTGAAGATGCTTCGTCCGGGTTAGACCCAAGCCGGGTAGAAGAGTTGCGCAGTCTGATGGTTGCGCTTGCGCCGATCGGCGAACCGGGTTTCGAGAACCCGCAGACAGACATCCTGTCGTTGCTGGCTTTTCAAAGGAAGGCGATCTTCGGTCGTCCTCATGACGATGCAATGCCCTCGGACGTTCGGCGGAAAGGGGAGAAGCGCTTTGAGACTCTTCTAAACCAAGCACTGGATCGTCTTGATCTTGCTGCCCTCGAAAAGCTCGTACGAAAGCTTCCGGACAGTGAAAGGCTCCACGGGACAATCGCTTTCTATTTTAGCGAACGATGGATTGAGGAGGAAGTTGCTGTGATTTGTGCCGACAAGAATCTGAAGCCTTCATTTCCTCCACGCTCATATCAGCCGACTTCTTCCGAATTGGCGTGGGCGCATTATCATCTCGGTGAGATGCGCGAGGCGGTGGATGGTGAATCACTGAAGTTCATTGCGCAATTGTTGAAGCCACACGGGGAATACTTCGCAAAGGCGCATGCCTCGCGAGTCGGACCGCGCCCCATTCAATCGGAGCAGGATTTGAAAAGGGATATTGTGGAATTCCCAAACGAAAGCCCTCGGGTGAGCGCAGCTGATGTCACTGCGTCATTTGCGTCCGGTTGGTGTGCGACAGACATGATTGCACTCTCCGATTCGCGGAAGATTTTGACGTTGAAGTGTCTTTTGCGCGACCGGAAAATCGCTGAGGCCGTAGGCGCATGCCTGCTCGTTCCAGCATGGCAGTATGAACAATGGAGGGTCGATCTTTTGACATTTGCGGGTCTTGATTGGGAGGAGGCGATGGTCGCATCAGAACAGTTTGATTTTCTCGGGGCCGCTGGCTCTGAGAAGGGAGCCAGGGTCCTGCTCGCCGTGCTCGCTAAGTATGATGGTGCTCCGGGACCTTTCGGTCCGTTGTACCGACTGGCGGCTTTTCTGTCTCCTGGCTCACGTGAGGAATGGGACGCTGACGACCGACGGCGAAACTTACCGTCGGCAGCGCAGGCGGCAATCTTCGCGGAGTTCGACAAGCGTATCCGAATGGACGCACCAATTCGCGAAATGGACGAAAACCTGTGCGTTTTGGAGTCCCTTCGCCGAGTTGAAACCCGTCCGGCACTTCGACGCCTGCTCGCATACCCATCTGCCCGAATCGCACGTCGAGCGGCTGCACTTCTTCGTTCTTTTGGAGACGACATTCCGGAAGTCGCGCCGCAGCCCGATGCCCGGTTTGTCTTATCGATGAATGGGAAACCTTGGCGGGGCGCAAAAGCGTCATTTGGAATCTTGGGAGACGGAGTTTTCACGGGCATTGAAACAAACGCGGAGGGCGTTGTAGTCATTCCTCGCGATGAGTTAGTCGATCCCGCCGTCGCCGGGCGGAAGTTGCGGTTCTTTCACACGCAAGTGCTGCAGCCGATGATCGGGAAAGACGGAGCCTTCTCTGCGGCGTGGATCGATTCGACTTTGGATATCCCGCCAGTGAGCAGCGCGCCAACGTCCGTCGCGTTGTCGGTCGTTCCGCTTCCTTTCAAGTTGGATTTCCCGTCGGTCCCAAAGGTTCCGATCATGGTCGAACTTATCGGGGAGCATGGTGCTGCAGGCTCGCCATTGGAACTGACCATCCCACCTATTGCCGCTGCAAGTTCTCGCACGGCAAATATCAAGTGGGTCTCTCCGGGAAAATACCGGCTCCACGTGGCGGCGGCAGGTTTCAGTCAATACCTGACCGAGTTTTTTGAGGTCACACCGGCCATGCAGCCAATTCCAATCCGTCTTGAGAAGGGCGCGTCTGTCGTGGCCAAAGTGGTGTTCCCGAAGAATGCGCACCATGCCTGTCACATCCGGCTTTTTGCTGATGGTCGCGATGTTTCAGCGACGTATCGGGCGGAAGTGAATGTTGATTCGGGCTCGGTGCGTATCGATGGACTGCCGAAGGGCAATTACCAACTCCGGGTCTTATCGACTGACGAGGTCCTTCGCAGTTTCGGGTTTGCGGCCTCGGAGGTGGAAAAATCGCGCAAAATTGGACGGCTGCATTGTGAAGGTGCTGCCTTCGATTTCCGCGTGAGCGAAGACGTATCCGAGATGCTCGACCTCGGGCAAATTGAGAACAACGCGGTTTCTGCGTCGGTCATTCCGGCAAGCGAAACGAGGTAACGCCGCTACGGTGTATTTGGCTATTCCGAGCGAGATAGCGAAGGGGCGGGGGGCGGCGGCGCTCGCGCGGACGATGCGGACGAGGGTGGCCTCGTTCCACCATGCGTAATCATCCGCGTGGTGGCGAAGTAGTTGTTTTTTTGAAAAGAGCTTGGCCGAGCCATGGAGCACGCGCATCTTCGTCGAATGCGCAAAGGCCTCTCGTTTTTCTTCGCGGTATTCGCCGCATTTGTGGTGATTATCCCGCCACGCTGCGAGGCTGGCGAACCCGTCGCGCTCGATGTCGATCTCTCGCAAATGTATTCAGTCGATTTGCAATCGTTCATTCGAGCAGTGGTTCCGGAGGTTTATGGAGGGCACGCGGAGAAGCCATTGGAGTTGAATAAGCTTTTGTCAGTTTACGGATTCTTTTTGCAGGGCTCGTACATTGCAGGGGGCAGGGATTCGAATGGAGAGGGGCAAACGCGGGAAACTTTGGAGCGGCTCATTCGGGAGGCAATCGGCAAGCTCGATTTGGCCACACTGCGCCGGATGGCGCTTGGAAATGAGAAGACAGGGCGCGGCGACTCATTACTGCTCGCGGCTTTGTATCAAAGAGTGATTCAGAGCGAGGTAGCGAGGGCGCTGGCTTCGACCAAATTGAAGCCCGCTTTTCCAGACAGGGTTGCGCCACTTCCAGAATGGTTTCCAATAAGTAGATCGCCTGCTGACACGACTCTGCTTCGCAAGGCTGCGGGACCGTTTCTTGAGCTTTTAGCGAAAGTGGATGGGAAGAAAATGCGCGGGCTCCATGCGGACGGAGCCGGATGGGGCGTTCTTTCTGACTCGTTTTGGAAAAGGCCGGACAGAAAAGTTGCAAATGAGTTTTTGCAGATCGGGTGGGATAGTGATTGTGGGAACGGCTTCGAGAGTTTTGAAGCAGACAAGATGACGATGGTTTTCATCGGGCTCCTTCGGGAGAAGCGGATTTCTGAAGCGCTCGGTGCGAGCTTCCTGGTGCCGCTTTCCCCTGAATTGATACAAGAGCCGAATCGGCCATTCGATCAGTGGCGGGTTGATCTGCTTAGGTTTTGTGGCTTCGATTGGGAGGCAGTGATGTTGGGGCTTAACAGAAGTAAGTTGCTTTCCTCCCACGGATCGGAGCGTGGTGCAAAGCAGGTGCTCGAGGCTTTCAAGACGTCAAAGGACCGGGCGTTGGATGTTTATCGGATGACCGAAATGGCTGCGTATCTCAGTCCGGGCTCACCAAACGAATGGAAAGATGAGGACCCGCGCAAAGCCATTTCTGTCGAGACTCAGACTGAGATGTTTCGTGTTCTGGACGGAGCCGTGAGCGATGATTCTGACTTTCAATATCTCGACCCGCTAATGACGCTTTTAGAGCGATTGCGGAGGCCGGAGACAAAGGCGACGATGCGTCGATTGCTTGGACATCCTTCCACTACATTTTCCGGGCGTGCTGCGCGTTTACTTCGGGTGCTCGGAGAGGATGTCGCTGATATCCCGCCTGCTCCCGATGTGCGATTCCGGGTGTTCCTCAATGAGAAGCCGTGGCGCTCGACGAGGCTGGTTTATTCAGTGGTTTCGGACGACGAAAAGTCAATTGCTTGGAGAAGGGAGTTGAAGACTGATGCCGACGGATTCACCGCCGTTCCACTCGATGATTTTCTAGACCCCGCAAAGAAGGGCAAAAAGCTAGGATTTGGTCACTCACCTTCAGGGCGAAGTGTGTACAGCGATGAACTTTATCGTGAGGCATGGGTTCAGGCCGAGGTTGAAAGTCCGAAGGTATTTGACGAAACGATCAATGTGAACATCACCGCCGCTTCTCTCCCGATCGAAATTGAATACGCGACGGCCCCAGTCGTGCCGAGCGACTATCCGGTGATGATTCGACTGTTCAAGGCGGACGGGTCGGAAGCGGACGATTCCGGATTTGTGTTGAAATACGACAATGAATTAGTCCCGCCTGCCAGTCTCATCCTTACGACAATTGGCCTTGGGCGCTACCGGCTTTTCATTGATGCGCTCGGCTCCGCGCGGCGGGTAACGCAGCCCTTCGGGGTAAAGGCAGGAATGGACCCAATCCGTGTTAAACTCGAAAAAGGAGTCGCGGTTTTCGCGACCGTTGCCATCCCAGGAAACGCTCGTGGCGCTCGCGAATACGCGCTATTTGAAGGCGACGCAGCCGTTGCCGATTTGTTTTATGGGTATCGTTGGGATGCGACTGCTCCGCTATTTCAAGGTCTGCCCAAAGGGCGATATCGGCTGCGGTTGCTTTCGACTGAGGAATATATGCGGAAGTGGAAAATCACGGCTTGGGAAGCGCCACAGGATGAGCATCAGTTTGACCTCCGCAACGGAGTGGACTGCGAAGGAACCGACGTGGAGTTCGTCATCGACGAAAACACGCCGCCCATGCTCGACCTCGGTCGAATTGAAAATAACCCGTTCCCAGCGATGCGGGAACAAGCCAGGCCAATGAAGGTCATACGAGGAAAAGGAATCCGGTATCGCTAATCGTTGGAGGGTGGATTGCGCACCTTTTTCCAATCGAGCCCGAAACGGGCGAGGTATTTGCGCAGGCGGTCGGCGTCGTTGGTGACTTTGCGTTTTCCGCGCGAGATGGCGAAGAGGCGGCGGCCGGCGTCGCTGGCGCTTTCGCTCGTGCGGCAGATGCGGACTACGGCGGCGAGTTGCGCGCGGTCGAAGAGGTCGATTTTTGCGAGCGCTTCGGGGCCGAGGACTTCGGCGAGGATGGCTTCGTCGGGCGAGTCGCTTGGTGCGCCGGCCCATGCGGTGCGAAGGCGGGCAATCTCGGCGTCGAGCACGGCGCGGGTGATTCGGCCGCCGGGGGCGAGCGTGGTCATGCGCGTGATGGCGGCGTTCAGGTCGCGAAAGTTTGCGCTCCATTTTGCATCGGGGCTGCGCGCGAATGCGATGAACGCGGCGCGGATGTCCTTTGCGATATTCACGCGTTTGCCGAGTCGCGCGGAGGCGGCGTCGAGCTCGTGGTCGAGGTTGGGCTCGATGTCTTCGCTGCGCTGCGCGAGTCCGGGCAGACGGAAGCTCCAGAGATTAATGCGTGCGAGCAAGTCCTCGCGGAAGCGGCCTTTGCGCACGTCTTCCGAAAGGTCGCGGTTGGTTCCGGCGATGAGCTGAAAATCGCTCGCGACTTCCGTGTCGGAGCCGACGGGCAGGAAGCGTTTGTCTTCCAGCGCGCGCAGCAACATGGCTTGTTCATCGAGGCCGAGTTCGCCGATTTCATCGAGGAACAGCAGACCGCCATCCGCCGAGCGGAGCAGTCCGGGACGCGAGTTTTGCGCGCCGGTAAATGCGCCGCGAATGTGGCCGAAGAGCGCGCTCATCGAGGAGTCGCCGCGCAATGTGGCGCAGTTCACTTCTACAAAATCTCCCGCAAGTTGATGCCGCGTCTTCTTCAACTCAAACACCCGACGCGCGAGCTGCGACTTTCCCGCGCCGGTCGGCCCCATGAGCAGCATCGGGTGCTTCGATGCGATGGCAACGTGCTCGATTTCTTCGATCATTTTGTTGAACGAAGCGTTGCGCGTGGCGATGCCGCTTTTCAGTGCAGCCCGCGCTTGCAACTGCTCCTGCTGATGCCGGATGGCGAGTCGGTCGTAGCGTGAGAGGTCGAGGTCGATGATGGAATACTCGCCGAGCCCGTCTCGCTTCGGCGGTGAAGTCTGCAAGATTCGCGCCGGGATGCGTCGGGATTCCGCGAGGAGAAAGAGGCAGATCTGCGCGACGTGTGTGCCGGTGGTGATGTGGACGAAATAATCCTCTTTCGCCGGATCGAATTTCCGCGACTGCGCGAAGTCCGCGAGCTTTCCATACACTTCCTCAAAGTCCCATGCGTCGTCGAATTCCACGCAGGTAAGCCGCACTTCCGTTTCCGGCGAAACGCTCGCAACATCCGCGGCGACGACCTCCGCGAGCGACTTGTGTTTGCGGTCATGGAGCAGCTCAAAGCGATGCACGAGCAGTTCTTCGTGCTGGCACACACTCACGCTCGGACGCCATCCAGACCACCGCGCCGGGCCGCTCCCGCGGTCGAGCGATGTGCCGAGAAGTCCGATGACGACTGTGCGTTTTGCTGCCATGCGGGAGACGTAGCGTCACGGGTTGGTGATGTCACGTTCTAGCGCTGGTTCGGTAGGCGACGCGGAGTGTGGTCCACAAAGTAGCTCGCGCTAAGAAGTCGCCTGGAAGGCGATCCTTTCGCGGCTCAGCGAATTCCACGAAGCGGTAATACTTCGTTGGGTACGGCTGCGGCGGTTGTAATTAGTCGCGCCTGCGGACTACTTTCCATTTGGCGACTTTTCGACCGAATGTCATCAGGCGGAGTGCGGCGAGGTTTTCGTGGGGAGAAAAGAGCGCTGTTACCGGAATCACGAGGCCCTCGGGATTCGTCCCGCCTGTGCTCGCCGAAAAATCGGTGCTTACCGCGCAGTCTGCCGTTTGAGTTTGTTTATTGTTCGGTCTCCGGGTTTGGTATCGAAAACATCGACGCCGAATGCCAAAACTTCTGCTCTGGGACATCGACGGAACCATCATCTCCAGCGGAGGCTGCGGGGAGGCTTCGCTGCGGCTGGCGGTACGGGACCACTTCGGGTGCGATGATGATTTGAAGGATATCGAGATCGCGGGGCGGACGGATACGCGCATCGCCCGGCAGCTGCTGCGAAAGTATGGACGCGTGGAGACGGAGGAGGAGCTTGCTGCGTTGCTTGGACGCTATCTGCATCATCTCCCGATCATGCTCCCGCAGAGGTTGGGCAGTGTCCTTCCCGGAGTGGGCGAAGTCCTCGCGGCACTCGCCCGGAGCGATGATGTCGTGCTTGCCCTCCTCACGGGTAATCTCGTCGAGGGCGCGCGCCACAAGCTCACGCACTACGGCGTCTGGCACTACTTCGGATTTGGTGCATACGCGGACGATCATTTCGACCGGAACGAACTCGGCCCAATAGCAATGGCGCGCGCTCGGGAACGCGGACACCACTTCGCGCCGTCAGACGTTTGGGTGCTCGGCGACACACCCCACGACATCGCCTGCGCGAGGGCATTTGGAGCAAAAGCGCTCGCGGTAGCGACAGGCGCGTTCACCGTCGATGCCCTCGCCGGGCACAAGCCGGATGCGCTCCTTGCTGACATGTCGGATCTCCATGGCGTACTGAACGCGCTCAACGTGCCATGACCACCAACCGCAGACGTTTCATCATGGTCGGAGTAGCGCTCCTGCTTCTCGCGATCGCTTGCGCAGTCCTGTATTTTCGCGGGCGACGCTATGAGGTGATCATCACCCAGAGCCAGATCGACGAGGCGCTTCGGACACGCTTCCCGGTGACCAAAAAACACCTGCTCATCTTTCAAATCACCTATTCCAACCCGAAGGTTCGGCTCCTCCCTGCCGCCAACCGAATCGAAGTGGGACTCGACACCGAATTGACCATCACCATTCGCGACACTCAGAAAAGATTGACGGGCAGCGCGATCATGACCACCGGGCTGAAGTTCAAGGACGAGACAGACCAGTTCTTTCTCGCGGAGCCGGAGCTTCAGAAACTGAAAATCTCCGGAATCCCGGAGGAGCACCTGGGAAAGGTGCTGCCGTTTGCATCCGTTTTTGGACGCGAGCAGCTCGAAAAATATCCAGTATATACGCTAAAATCGAAGAACCTCAAAACCACCACCGCCAGGCTGCTGCTGAGGGATTTGAAGGTGATGGACACTGAGCTTCACGCAACCCTCGGCCTTTAGGGACGCCGGTTTTTTTACACCAATTGAAACCAGTGCGGCCAGTGCTCGTTGTTTCGAAGTAATGCGACCAACTCCGCCACGATCGGCAGCGCTGCTGCTCCCCACAGGCGGTGGGCCTCCCGCCGTAGCGCATCGAAATTGACCGTCACTTCGGTCGTCCGGCGGTATCTCGAAAAGCTCGGGATAAATCGCGGTGTTGCGCGAGTGTAGTCGTCGAATGCCGCACCGAAGCGATGGCGCAGAACATCTTCCTCGCTTCGTATGACGGTCCGAAAGTAGAAGGCGACGAGGACGCCGGTGAGCAGCAGCAAAAGCGCGCTCTCGAAAAAAAGGACGGCCGCCAGCGCCAGACATGCACTTCCTAGGTAAAGTGGATTGCGAGTTGCGGAGTAAACTCCCTCGGTTTGAAGGATACGGTCTTTTCGTCCTCCGACATAGATCGTGGCCCACATCCGAAAGGTCGCGTAAACCGCGAGAAGGAACCACCCACATGTATGGCACGCCCAATCGAGCAAGCTCCCGGCGCGCACAGTGGGCGAGCTGAAAAGCACCGCGACGCAGGCAGGTAAAAGGAGGAATGCACCGACGGTACCCCGGAGCCTGAATGACCGGGAATGGCTGACCTTTTGCATGAGTTCCATGGATGGCCGGTGACACTATGATGAGCGACTGCCGCGGGATAGATTCAATTGCAGCCATTTCCATCCACAAAAAGCAAAGCCCGGAGCTTTCGCCCCGGGCCTGCTCCTACCCCCAACAGAAATTGTTCCCGTTATTTCGGCAACACGACGCTGTCGATTACATGGATGACGCCGTTCTTGCCGACGATGTCCGTCTTCAGGACCTTTGCGCCGTCCACGGTTACACCGCCGTCGGCGACCTTCACGTCGAGTTCCCCGCCCTGCACGGTCTTGACCTTGCCGGTTTTCACATCGGCCGCCATCACCTTGCCGGCGACGACGTGATAGGTGAGAATCGCTGCCAGCTTTGCCTTGTTTTCCGGCTTCAGCAAAGTCTCCACGGTGCCCGCGGGAAGCTTGGCAAACGCTTCATTCGTCGGTGCGAATACCGTGAAAGGTCCGTCACCGCCCAGCGTGTCCGCGAGGCCGGCGGCCTTCACTGCTGCTACGAGCGTGGAGAAGTCCTTGTTGCCCGCCGCGATGCCTACGACGGTTTCCTTCGACGGTTCAGCCGCGACGGAGTTGAATGTGAGCGGGCTGATGAGAAGCGCCGCGATGGTGAGTGTCAGAATATGTTTCATTTGGTTGTTGTGTGTTTTGTTTATTTTGTCGCCACCCTTTCAGAGTGACGCGGAAAGAACGCCGCAGCGGCCCGCCCGGACACCGAAATAGTTTTGTTAAAATCACGCGCCGAATGCATCCGGATGGGCGGGTCCGACGTTCGCGGGTAGCCATCTGGTTGTGGCCGTGGCACAAGAAATCAGCCGCGGGTTTTTAACGAAACTTGAACATCTTCCGATGTCGTGATGTCTATCAAACCCATGCGCTCTGGAATTCTCGCCGCACTGCTCTTCGCCGGACACACAGCTCCCGCTGTCACCACCCCGCCACCCGCTCCTGCGCAGGCTGACGCCCGCTCGAAGGACATCCCGTTTCTCCTCGATGAACTCGAGAAGCGCGCCGGGCACTTCTTTAAAACCAAAGGCATCCAGTGGGACGCTGTGCGGAAGGAATTCACCGCCGCCGCAGTGAATGTTAAAGACGACGCCGAGCACGTCACACTCTGCAACCGCCTCGTCGCGCGACTTCGCGACGGACACGCCGGACTCCGTGATTTGAAAGTCAAACTACCCGACCTCTCTGCGGGGCGCCGATGGAGTGGCTCCGGCCTTCAACTCCTCACCGCGGGCGACACCGTCTTCGCGAGCGTCGCGGTGGGTTCCGCGGGAAAAGCGGGTATCGCGCCGGGCAGCATCATCAGCCGCATCGGCGGAAAGCCGGCGCTCGAATGGCTCCGCTCCACCGCCGACAAAGGTGCGGACGATCGCGGCTTCTCGACGACCCAACAAGCGCGGTACTGGGCCGGCCATTGGGGCCTCGCGGATTGGAGCGACACCACGCTCGATATCGAATTTCTCCGCGACGGCGCCCCGGTCAAAGCCACACTCCCCCGCGATGGCGGCAACAGCCACGTCCCTTATGGCCCCATTCATCCGCCGCGCGGGCTCCAGCAAATCGGCCGCCAGTCGTACGGAAAGACTCCCGCAGGAAACGCCTACATTCACCTTCGCGACATCCCCGCGAATCTCCCGGCGCAGCTCGACACCATCCTTGGCGCAGTCGGCGATGCGCCCGGACTCATACTCGACATGCGCGCCAACGGCGGCGGCGGCTGCGACCACGCCGATGTCTTCGGTCGGTTCGTGCCCGCTGGAAAGCCGTGGCGGCAATATCCGAGCACGGGCACCAAGCCATTTGCCGGACGCATGATCGTCATCGTCGATGCCGGAGTCCGCAGCGCCGGCGAGACGATCGCGGGGCAGTTCAAAGAAGACGGGCGCGCATACCTGATCGGCCCGAGCCCCACGGCGGGAATGTCGTCGAGTAAAACCACCATCACGGTGCCCAGCGGGCTCTTCAGCGTCTATTTTGCAGTCGCCAGCAACAAGGGCCGTTTCAACGACGGGCGCGGGATCGAGGGTGTCGGCGTCCCTCCAAACGAACTCACTCCTTACGATCCCGCCGAGATAACCCGCGGCGTGGATACGCAAATCCGGCGCGCCGAGGAGTTGCTGAAAACCGGCTTCGTAAAAGGGAGCGTTCCGTTTGAAGAGGAAAAGTAAACCTGCCAGCGAGAACCAAGGTCGTTGAGTCCATCCGATCATCTGTTAAAATGAGAATCGTGCTTTCGATTCAACCAGTCCGTTTGATTTTGCTCACAGCCCGTCTGGGACTGGGAGTCATCTTGTTTGCGACGACGGGCGGGCTGGCTGTAATGATGATTTGTCTCGCACGCGAGGCCTCGGAATTCGGGACATTCGTTTTGTTAATATCGCTCGCACTTTTCTTCGCCGCACAAGCGTGGGCTGTCTCGCGCATTTTACTGTTTCGTCGTTCGAAGCCGCCGGGTGATTCTGGTCCATACTTTCCTCCGCCAGATGACCCGCCGGAACCGGCGGACGGACCAAGAGTGCCGCGACCACCTCGCACGCCGCCCCCACTACTCTTATCCGCGAAGGCTGGAAATGATGATGCGGGCCGGCCCGACGTTCCGGAGCAATTTGTGATGCGAAAATGACAGCAACCGCCGTTCGCCGAAGCATCCTCGGACTCGCCGCCGCTCCATTGATGTGGCTCGTGCTGTTTTACTCGCTTGTCCTCCATGCCCGCCTGCTCCTCGGGCATTGGCCGGAGTATAATGCGCCCGATCCGAAAGACATGGGGGTCGGTGTGGGTATTCATATGGCCGCTATCTATTTTGGGATTCCCATCGCCTTGGTGGCCCCAGCGCTCGCGCTGATCCTGACTTTTGCTTTTCGCGCGAGGCTGGAGCGCCGGACTTGCTGGCTGGTCATCGGAATCGCCATCATCTCGCCGGCGGTGATCTACTACTTCGGACAGAATGATCCGGGCGATTTTTTCGGCTGGTTTATTGATTAGAGCCGGTCCGCGAAAGGCGTTGCATGGCCCATGCGGGCACAAGTATTTGAAACCGTGATGAAAGAACAACACCCGCCGCACATGGACGACTCGCCCGGCTTCTGGTGCCTGGAATAGCAGTCTGTGTGGCTGTGCTCGCGGGATGCAGCGTAGATTACGAAAGGGCGGGCGCTGAAGATCAAATCGGCCGTGTCGCCGCGGGAAACGCGAGTGCAGCCGAGGTTTCCGCGCTGCTGAAAACGTTCGCCCGTGCAGATGCCGGCAATCGGCTTGAGTTTCTCGCTCGCGCATTCAAGGCCGCGGAATGTAAACCGCAAAAGTGGAAGCTACTCATACCAAACGACTCAAAGCTTGGGCGTGAGATGATCGCGGAACTGGAGCAGAAGGGCGCGGCTGCATACCGTGACTTCTTCGGCGTCCCTCCTCCGGCGTAGCGAGAACATGGTCGCGCCCCGGCATCCCTCCAAAAGCGATGTGGAGAATCACCGGCGACTCGTGTGTCGCGGGGCTTCACGGCGGGGCAGGCGTCTGCAATGGTGCGCGCACACTCACTCGCTATGATACACACCAATCCCGCCGCATCCGGAATACGCACCGTCCTTTCCCTGCTCGCAGTTCTCGCCGTCATTGCATCATCTGGAGCTGCGGACGATGCGCAGGTTTTCGAAGGCGAATCGCTGAAGATTCTGAAACGGTCCGGGAATGCGAGGCAGCAGAGTCTGAAGCCGTGGGGAGAGGGTGCGTGGAGCGGAAACGCGCATCTTTGGTGGACCGATGCAAAACCGGGCGATGTGCTGGAACTAGCGCTGCCAGTTGCGATAGACGGCGTATTCCGCATCGGTGCGGGATTCACCAAAGCGATCGATTACGGCGTGTTTGAGTTCTCGCTGGATGGGCAAAAAATCGCGGGGCCGCTCGATTTTTACAACAACGGCGTGGTCCATACGGGAACGCTCGCGCTCGGCGGAGCGATGAAGCTCGCGGCCGGCGAACATACGCTTTCCGTAAAGGTGACGGGTGCAAATGCGGCTGCGCTCAAGAGCTACATGATGGGACTTGATTACGTGGTGCTGGCGCGCGGCGAGGCGGCAAATGTGGCGACGCTCGGGCCGAAGCTGGCGGCACCGAAACCGCCGGGTTCTGCGGCGTCGGGATTGAAGGAAGGCAACGCCGATACGGCGATCGCGAAGTCTCCAGCGGAGCAGCGCGCGCTTTTCACGGTGCCGGATGGTTTTGAAATCGAACTGGTTTCAAGCGAAGAGCAGGGTCTGCCGAAGCCGGCGATGACCGTTTTCGACAATGCGGGCCGGATGTGGTCGGTGACGGCGACGGCTTACCCGTGCGACAATGATCCGGCCATCTGGAAGAAACCCGGAAAAGATCGCGTGGTGATTTTCGATCATCCGACCGCGCGCGGCGTGCAAACTCCGCGGACGTTTGCAGACGGCATGGTGATGCCGCTCTCGGTGCTGCCGTCAGGCCGCGGCGCTTACGTGGCGCAAGGCCCGGAGATTCTGTATATGGAGGACACGGACGGAGACGGTCGCGCGGATTCGCGGAAGGTGTTGCTGAGCGGATTTGGCGTACAGGATACACACACTCTTCCGCATCAGCTCACGCGGATGCCGGGCGGGCGCATCGTGTATTCGCAGGGCGTTTTGAACCAAGGCCGGGTGACGGATGCCGGCGGGCAGACAGTGGATTTCAACAAGACGCTCGTAGCGACTTTTCGCCCCGATGGCACGGGCCACCAGATCATCAGCGCCGGGCTGAACAACATCTGGTGCTGGGCCGTGTCGCGCGAAGGTCGGGTGTTTATCCACGAAGCAAACGATCTCGGCTACAGCCTTGTGCCGTTCGAGGAGGATTCGACTTATCCGAGCTTCATCGAGACGAAGCTGCACCCCTCCGCTCCGATGCACC
This sequence comes from Verrucomicrobiaceae bacterium, assembly GCA_031374705.1. Classification (GTDB taxonomy): domain Bacteria; phylum Verrucomicrobiota; class Verrucomicrobiia; order Chthoniobacterales; family Chthoniobacteraceae; genus SXWH01. The sequence goes on from JANMGP010000300.1 coordinate 25,471, forward strand.
CGCCGACAGCGGAGGGGCTGAACCTCGGCGGAACGGGCTTTAGCGGACTGGCGATTTGCGACGATCGCGCCGGTTCGTTTCCAGTGCCGTGGCATGGACTGATGTATGTGGCCAATCCGATCACCGGACGGATCAACTCGGTGAAAATGGAGCAGGCGGAAAACGGTGTCTTCACTTTCAAGAAACAGCCCGACCTCGTGTCGTGCGCAGACCCGATGTTCCGACCGGTGGCGATTACGTTCGGTCCCGATGGGTGCCTCTACATCACTGACTGGTACAACCGAATCATCTCCCACAATGAAATCGCGCGAGACCATCCCGCCCGCGACAAAACACGCGGCCGGGTCTGGCGAGTGCGTCACAAATCGCAGCCCGAACGCGCAATTCCGGACATGACACGGGTGCCCGCCGCACAACTCCCTCAGCACCTCGGAGCCGACAACACATGGGAAATGCGCGCCGCGTGGAAAGAGATCGGCGCCCGCGGTGGAAAGGAGCTCGCACCCGCGATAGTCGCGATGATTCGCAAGACCGAAACGGCAGACGATGTTCGGACGCATGCGCTATGGGCACTCGAGGACAGCGGGTACTTTGATGCGACGCTGTGGAAAGAACTGCTCGCCAGCAAAAACGCGAACGTCCGCCGCGAAGCAGTCCGTGCGATGTCGTCGCTCAAGGTGCCGACAAAAGACGCGCTCGATTTGCTGCGACCACTCGTCAGCGAGCCGGCGTGGACGGTGAGGTACGAAGTGCTCCGTTTTCTCCGCCGCACGGATGGAACGCCCGATCTCGCCTGGCTCGCACCATGGACTGCCGCGCCCGCCGACACGACCAAAGTGAAAGGCTGGAACGGCACTTACTTCGCGCTCGGCGGTGCGTATGAGAGAGCATTCCAGGATTTCCTCTTCACGCTCGTGACGACGAAAGGAAGCAAGCCCGCCACGGTGGACGACGCCCGATTTGACGCTGTGATCGCCACTCAACCGCCGCGCCCACCAGACGAGAGCGCGGCTATTGCAAAACGCATCCTTACGGTGAAAGCGAACATCGCCGCGGCGGGCGACCGCTCGCTCGACGAGGGCAGGCAATTCGTCCAGACGCTCTGCCTTTCCTGCCACGTCATCGCCGGAAAGGGCGTGTCGCTCGCCCCGCCGCTCGACGGCTCTGCAGCGCGCGATGTCGATGCGCTCATCACCGCCATCCTCGACCCGGACGCCGCGGTGGAAAACGTCTTCCGCCTTTATCGTGTTGAGACGAAGGAGGGCGGGAAGTTCGAGGGCTTCAAAAAGAGTGTCGATGCCAAAGCCCTCACACTCATGTTCATGGGCGGCACCACGCAAGCCATCCCGACGGCGACCATAAAAACGGCCGGCTACGTGCAGGGAAAATCCACGATGCTCCCGCTCGGTGCCGGAATGACGGACCAACAGGTCGCGGACATCGTCCGGTTCCTGAAGACGGTAAAGTAGGGGCCGAGGGCGGCGATGGCCGGGATGGCGCTTGTGAAACTTTTCACAAATGACTTGCCCGACCCGCCGCATCTCCGCACTTTCCGGTCTAACACGTATGGCCGCTAGCACTGTTGAGTTCGAAATGCCCGATGCTTTGACCAAGACCCGGCAGGGTCTGGAAGGCACTGGGGACGCTTTGGGCGAGAAGCTCATTATTAACATGGGTCCTTCGCACCCTGCCACGCACGGCGTCCTCCGGCTTGTGCTGGAGCTCGACGGCGAGGTGATCACGAAGGCGACGCCCGATGTAGGATTCCTGCATCGCGGCGACGAAAAAATCGCGGAGAACATGACCTACAACCAGTTCGTGCCTTATACGGACCGGCTGGATTACCTCGCGCCCGTCGCGAACAACGTGGCCTACGCAATGGCCGTGGAAAAGCTCATGGGCTGGGAATTGCCGGCGCGCGGACAGGCGATGCGCGTCCTCGGCTGCGAGCTCGCGCGCATCTCGGCGCACATGCTCGGCCTCGGCTGTTTCGCCATGGATACGGGCGCGATGACCGTGTTCCTCTACACATTTCAGCAGCGCGAAATCATCTACAATCTCATGGAGCAGATGACCGGTGCTCGCTTCACCACGAGCTGGACGCGCGTCGGCGGAATGGTCCGCGATTTGCCGGATGGCTTCCTGAATGCCGTGCGCAAGTTCTGCGACGAACTTCTCCCGGTCGTCGATGAAACGGATCGTCTCCTCACCCGCAACCGCATCTTTGTGGACCGGACCAAAGACGTCGGCATCATCTCGAAGGAAGACGCGATTTCCTACGGACTCAGCGGCCCGAACCTCCGCGCATGCGGCGTGGACCACGACCTTCGTAAAAAGCAGACGTATCTCGGCTACGAGCAGTACGACTTCGATGTGCCAATCGGCAGCGTGGGCGACAGCTACGACCGCTACCTCATGCGCATGGAGGAAGTGAAGCAAAGCGTGCGAATCATCCGTCAGGTCTGCGACACGATGCCCGGCGGGAGCTGGTTCGTGAACGACCCGAAAAACTACCCGCCGCCAAAAACTTCAGTCATGACGAAAATGGAGGAACTCATCCACCATTTCATCCTGCACACCGAGGGCGTCAAAGCTCCGGCCGGCGAAGTGTATTTCGGAGCGGAAAATCCGAAGGGCGAACTTGGTTTCTATATTTACAGCAAAGGCGGTGGAACCCCCTATCGCCTGAAGATTCGCAGCCCCTCGTTCATCAATCTCAGCATCCTGCCAAAGCTTTTGCCCGGCAACATGATGAGCGACGTCGTAGCGATCCTTGGCTCGCTCGATTTCGTGATGGGTGAGTGCGACCGGTAGCCCGACATTCCAATGTCGAGTCCCGGCGGTCCATCGCGTTGAACGCGCTCCAGGCTGGGCGCGTATAAACTGGCCGTTGAAATGTCGAGCTACGTCCAGCCAGAAAGCGGATGGTTTCCGCCAATTTGCGGGCAGGCAGCCTGCTGGTTTGGTGTCATCTTCTCGGCATGAAAAAGAAAGCCGCAGCACCTGCCAAAACAACCCGCAAAAAAGGACCGGACCGCAACGAGTCCGCAACAAAGCAAAAGCCGCTTGATAAGAATTTCAAGCAGTCGCGCGACATCCACGAAGATCGCGGCACAGTCCAAAGAAAGACCGGAACCGCGACGCGGACGACGCGCTAAGGGCCAAAGTAGTCAGCGGCTTTAGCCGTCGAGCCTCCGTAAAAGGGACGGGACGCTTCGCAGAAATGCACGGTAATCCGAATGGCGCGTCCCCCGCATAGACACGCCGTCACGGCTCAAGCCGCTGGCTACTTTACGCCCGCCCGCACCGATGGCTTGCACACTTCGTTTGCGGCTGCTTTTCTTGCACTCACATGGACGCATTTAAGACTCTCGCTCACTTCGATCTCGGCAACGGTAAACAAGGCAATTTCTACTCGCTGCCTGCATTAGAAAAATCAGGCGTCGGACCGATTTCCAAACTTCCGGTCTCCATCCGCATCGTGCTGGAATCGGTGTTGCGCAATTGTGATGGCAAGCGCGTGCGCGAGGAGGATGTGAAGTTGCTCGCAAACTGGAACGCGAAGGCTCCGGCGCAGGTGGAGATTCCCTTCGTGGTCGCGCGTGTGGTGTTGCAGGATTTCACCGGCGTGCCGCTGCTGGTGGATTTGGCGGCGATGCGCTCGACGGTTTCGCGGCTCGGTCGCGACCCGAAAATGATCGAACCGCTCGTGCCGGTGGACCTCGTGGTGGACCACTCGGTGCAGGTTGACTTTTTCGGCAGCGGCGATGCGTTGCAAAAGAACCTCGACCTTGAATTTAAGCGCAACCGCGAGCGCTACGAGTTGCTGAAATGGGGACAGCAGGCGTTTCAGACATTCGGCGTCGTGCCTCCCGGAATCGGCATCGTGCATCAGGTGAACCTCGAATACCTCGCGAAGGGTGTGCTTTCGAGCGGCGATGTTTATTACCCGGATACGCTCGTCGGAACGGATTCGCACACGACGATGATCAATGGTCTCGGCGTCGTCGGCTGGGGCGTCGGCGGCATCGAAGCGGAAGCGGGAATGCTCGGTCAGCCGGTGTATTTCCTCACGCCGGAAGTCGTGGGCGTGGATCTCACGGGCGCTGTCGCGGAAGGCGTGACGGCGACGGACGTGGTCCTGCACATCACGCAAATGCTGCGAAAGGCGAAGGTCGTCGGGAAGTTCGTGGAATTCTACGGCCCCGGTGCGAAGGCGCTCGCCGTCGTGGACCGTGCGACGATTGCAAACATGGCGCCCGAATACGGCGCGACGATGGGCTTTTTCCCGATCGACGAAGAGACCGTCGCGTATCTGCGCGGCACGGGTCGCACGGAGGAGCAGTGCTCGGCTTTCGAGAACTACTACAAGGCGCAAGGCCTGTGGGGCGTGCCGATGAAGGGCGAGCTGACTTACAGCGTCGAGCTGGAGCTCGATCTCTCGACCGTCGTCCCCGGCGTGGCTGGGCCGAAGCGCCCGCAGGATCGCATCAATCTCAACGAACTCGGCAGCAAATTCAGCGAGCTCTTTTCCAAGTCCGTCCCCGATGGCGGCTACGGCAAACCCGCCGGGGAGCTCGCATCGAAGAAAGTCGAACTCGCACTCACTGGCGAAAATCCGACACAAGTCGGCAACGCCACCATTCGCAACGGCAGCGTGCTGATAGCGGCAATCACTTCTTGCACGAATACGAGCAATCCAAGCGTGATGCTCGGTGCAGGTTTGCTGGCGAAAAAGGCAGTCGAACTCGGGCTGAAAGTGAACCCCGCCGTGAAGTCGTCGCTCGGCCCCGGCTCGCGCGTCGTCACCGACTACCTCGATAAAACGGGGCTCTCGCAGTATCTCGATACGCTTGGTTTCCAGACCGTCGGCTATGGCTGCACGACTTGCATCGGCAACAGCGGACCGCTTCATCCCGACATCGAAAAGGCTGTGACGGAAAACGATTTGGTCGCCGCATCGGTGCTTTCGGGCAACCGCAATTTCGAGGCGCGCGTGCATCAAAACATCAAGGCGAACTTCCTCATGTCGCCGCCGCTCGTCGTCGCATTCGCGCTCGCGGGTCGTGTGGATATCGACCTTTCCACCGAGCCGCTCGGCACCGGAAAAAACGGACAGGCCGTGTATCTGCGCGACATCTGGCCTTCGCAGGCGGAGGTTCGCGAGGTGATGAGCACCGCGCTTTCGCCGGAAGTTTTCCGTAAGCTCTACACCGACTTCGCGACGCTCAATCCGAAGTGGAACGAAATCCCCGGCACCGTCGGCGACGTGTTCGAGTGGAACAAAGCGAGCACTTACGTGCAGGAGCCGCCGTTCTTCACGGGCTTCGGCATGTCGGCTGGAACCATCGGCGAAATCCACGGCGCGCGTCCGCTCGGCATCTTCGGCGACAGCGTGACGACCGACCACATTTCGCCCGCAGGCGCGATCAAGAAAGCGTCGCCCGCAGGCAAGTTCCTCACGGAAGCCGGCGTGGCATTTGAGGACTTCAACAGCTACGGCAGCCGCCGCGGCAACGACCGCATCATGACGCGCGGAACATTCGCAAACGTGCGCATCAAAAACCTCATGTGCCCCGGCACCGAAGGCGGCGTGACGATGCACAACGGCGTGCAAATGCCCATCTACGACGCCGCGATGCTATACGCGCAAACGAAGACGCCGCTGATGATTTTCGCCGGTCAGGAATACGGCACCGGCAGCTCCCGCGACTGGGCGGCAAAAGGCACCGCGCTCCTCGGCGTCAAAGCTGTCGTCGCCCAAAGCTTCGAGCGCATCCACCGCAGCAACCTCTGCGGCATGGGCGTCATCCCTCTCCAATTCCCCGACGGCATGACCGCACAAACGCTGAAACTCGACGGCACGGAGACCTTCGACCTCGTCGGAATCACCGACGACATCAAGCCGATGAGCGACATCACGCTAGTCATCCACCGCGCCAACGGCTCCGAGCAAAAAGTGACGCTCAAGAGCCGAATCGACACCGCCATTGAGGTAGAATACGTCCGCCACGGCGGCATCCTGCCGTATGTGCTGCGGCAGTTGCTGGGGGCGTAGGATTTTCACATGAATCCCTCCGTTTACGATTGGTTCTTTCGGGAAAAAAGTGGTAAAACGAGCGATGGGAGAGAATAAGGAGGGGAACAGCGACCCCTGATGAGCTACGCTCAACCGGGGTGGCCGCACTGGAGAAAAAAACATGCAAGATTGGGAGCTATATCAAACA
>JANMGP010000006.1:0-7085 GCA_031374705.1 Verrucomicrobiaceae bacterium
ACGATCATCTCCGCCAAGCTCAGCCTCTGGACGGGTGCGGGTGCCGATGATGACAGCAACGATCTCGCCTCCGCGCACCGCATGCTCATCCCGTGGAGCGGCACGGATACATGGGATTCGCTCGTCGTCGGCGTCTCGGCAGACGACGTGGAAGCCGTGGTTTCAAACACTTTCACCCACATGCCCGAGCTGGAAAATGCACCCGTCATTCTTGATGTCACGGCAGATGTGGCGGCATTCCTCGCCGGCGCAGCAAACCACGGGTGGCTGCTCGATTGCACCGGCCCGGACGGCTGGAACACTGTGTCATCCGAGGGCGCGACGACCACGCAGCGCCCCACTTTGCAAATCGCCTACACACTCCCTGTCGCTCCCGGATACGCAGCATGGCAGCTCGGAAAATTCACGACTTCCGCCGGAGCCGCAGGCAGCCTGCCATTGGATGATCCCGACGGCGACGGCACTCCGAACCTCGTTGAATACGCGCTCAACGCAAACCCTGCGTTCTTCTCCAAAGCAGAGCACCTCGCGGTTGGGGAGAATGGAATGGTGCGGTTCACACGCAATCTCGACGCGACAGACATCACTCTCGAAATCGAAGCGACCGCCGACATCACCACGCCGTTCGCGCCCGTCGCGACATGGACACAATCGGGCGGCTGGACGAGCATTCCCGGCGTGGTGGCCACGGAGGTGGGCGGCGCTGTGGAAATCGCCGCACCAGCAGCGGCTTCTCGATTTTTCCGAGCAAGAGCGACAGCGCTCCCGTAGCGCGGGACATTGCCACCCTGCCGCAGGGAGAAGATTTGTAACAGAATGCACACATGACGACTGCTCCAGCGTGCGGAACTTCGGGGTTACTTATTTCTTTATTTCGGACGTCAGACGGCTCGCAGAATGAGATGGGCGCTAAACTCCGGCTGATGCTGCAAATGCAAGCGGTGGGGCCGAGTTGCGAAAATCCGCACCGGGTATCGGCTCGGTGGACGGTAGCATCAACGGCGCGTAATTTTTGATGCACTGCAATTGTCATGCATTCGTGGCACCTTTGGCACACATAGAGGAACTCCTCGAACGCACACCCACGTGTTCGCGACGTCTTCTCCAGCACAATCTTATCACCTTCTCCATGAAACTCACCCGCACATTATTTGCCGCGTTGCTCCTCGGCGTCGCGCAGTCCGAAGCACAGGTCGTCATCAATGAGGTGATGGCTTCGAACACCCGCTCCTTTCCGGACATCACCGACTTTGAAGATTATCCCGATTGGTTCGAGCTGAAGAATACGACGGGCGCGGCGGTGAGTCTCGACGGGTATTTCATCAGCGACGATTCGGGAAACCCGTTCAAGTGGCAGGTGCCGGCGGGCGCGACGATTCCGGCAAATGGATTCCTGCTCTTTATGGCGGACGGCCACGATGCAGGGCCTGGCGAGACGCATCCACGCGGCTACTGGCCGTGGAAGGATTTCGTGACGGAGCGGTATCACACAAACTTCAGCCTCGATTCGCTCGGCGAGTCGCTGACCCTCACTCACGCGACAGGGCTGAGTACGGTGACACTGGTCAATGCGTCGATTCCTGCGCCCGTCGCGCCGGCGACAGTGGCGGTGTGGAAGTATCTTGATAACGGCACAGACCAGAGCACGCAGTGGCGGGCGCGAAGTTTCGACGACTCGTCGTGGGCGTCAGGACCGGCGGAACTCGGCTACGGTGATACTCAGAACACGCTGCTGAGCTACGGACCGGACGCAAACAATAAATACATCACGACGTATTTCCGGCATCACTTCACTGTAGCGGACCCGGCGTTGTATCACGGCCTGACGATTCGCGCGGTGCTCGACGACGGCGCGGTGATTTATCTCAACGGCACGGAGGTCGCGCGGCGGAATTTACCGACCACCGATGTGGACTACAAGACGCTCGCGCTGACGAATCTCACGGCTTCGACGGAGCAGACGTTCTGGGTTTTCCAAGTTCCTGCATCGGCCCTCGTGGCCGGCGATAATGTCATCGCGGTAGAACTGCATCAGTTCGAAGCGGTGAATGCGGACATCAGCTTCGACCTCGGGCTGACCGCCTCGCTGCACACGAGCGCGACGCTCGTCGATACGCTGAGCTATCCCCAGCAGGTCACGGACGTTTCTTTCGGGCGCGATGTCACGACTCCGGCAGCGCTGCGGCAGTTCGCGGTTCCGACTCCGGGCGCGGCAAATTCGACGGCTCTGGTGAATGATCTGCGCGTGGATGGCGCTGTTGCTACGGTGTCTCCGGCGAGCGGGATTTATGCGACGAACCAGACGGTGACGATGTCTGCGCCGGGCGGGGCGATTCATTACACGCTGGATGGCAGCAACCCGAAACTCACGTCGCCGACTTACTCCGCACCGATCAGCATCACGGCGACGACGGTCGTGCGAGCGCAGGTGTATGAGACGGGAAAAGCGCCCGGGCCGATTGTCACGCGCACGTATTTCCGTGGCGAGACGATGGCGAATTTGCCGTACATTTCCGTGGTCGCCGACCCGGAGACCCTGTTTGGAAACACGATCGGAATTTACAAAAACGAGCACGAGACGGTGAGCGGCAGCTACGGCCTGAAGGACGTTTATAAAGGCAAGGACGCCCCTGGAAATATAGAGTATTTCGCACCGGGTGGTTCGCTGGCATTTGCAGCGGGCTGCGGCATTCGCATTGGCGGTGAGAACAACTGGGTGCATCCGCAGAAGGCTCTGAATATCGCGGTTCGCGGGAAGTATGGAAACGATGATGTGGCTTACGATGTGTTCCCCGGCAGCGGCATAGCGCTGCACACGGGCTTTGCGCTGCGCGATGGCGGCGATAACTGGGACAAGGACATGCTGCGCGACTGTTTGTATCCCAAGCTCACGCGCGGCTACATGAACGTGGACACGGCTGATTACAGCCCTAGCGTTGTGTTTGTAAACGGCGCGTATTACGGCCTGCACGACATCCGCCAGCGTTGGGATGACATGTGGTTTTCGCAGACGTATCATCTGCCTTCCGACAAAGTGGATCATCTCCTTTACGGCCACGTCACCAGCGCATCGATCACGCTCGGCGTGGAAAAAGGAAGCAACACAGACTGGCTCGCGCTGATGTCTTTCATCAACACGGCGGACCTCACCGTGCAGGCCAATTGGGACTACGTGGAGTCGAAAATGGACGTGGACAGCTTCATCGATTTCATCGTCGCCGAGTCGTATGGAAACAACACGAGCTGGGCGCACAATCGCGAGTTTTGGAAACCGAAAACGCCCGGTGGAAAATTCCGCTGGTTCCTCACGGATATGGACCGCACCTTTTCCACCAGCACGCTCTCCGGCATCCTGGCTGACATGCTTTCAAACGAGGACGTCCTCGTACGGCTGAAAACAAACGTCCCGTTTAAACGACGCCTCGCGCAACGCTACGCTGCGCACGTCGCGGGCACCTTCAAGCCATCGCGCGTGCAGGCCGTCATCTCGGCGATGGACACGGAGGTCTCGGCATCCGTGCCGCGCCACGTCACGCGCTGGGCGCCCAATGGAACGACTGTCACCACGCGCAACAGCAACATCCAAAACATCAAGGATTACGCCACGCAGCGCGCGGCAAATTTTTACGGCGAAGTGACCACGCAACTCGGCGTCGGCACCGCGGTAAACCTTACGCTCACCGCCGACGCCGCGCATGGCCGCGTGCTCGTGCAAGGCGTTCCAGTGGAACCGGGAGTTTTCAAAATGTTTCCCAGTATCGCATTCACGCTCAAAGCCGAGCCCGCGCCCGGATACGCGTTTAGCAGTTGGACCGGCGCGACCGGCGGAGCGAGCACCACAGCGACGATCACGGGCGCTGCGAGCATCACCGCGAACTTCGTCCCTGCCGCAGAGACCGCTGTCGGCGGCACGCTCGCGAGCAACACGACATTTACCCTCGCGGGCTCGCCGTACGTCGTGGGCAGCGACCTCATCGTGCCCGCCGGCATCACGCTCACCGTGCAAGCAGGCGTGGAAATCCGCATGACCGCACGCCATCACATCCGCGTTCTCGGCGTGCTGAATGTCAACGGCACAGCCGCGCAGAAAGTAAACATCCTCGGGCGCAACGGCGAGCGCTGGGGCGGTATCAGCTTTGAGTTCCCGAGCGGCGCGTCGAACCTCACGCACCTCAACGTGCGTCACGGAACGAACGGCGCAAACCCCGCGCTCTACATCAACACCGTCATGGGCCGCAATGCCACGATCGTCGCCAACTTCCTCGACATCGACGAGTGCGACTCCACCTTTTACAACTACAACGGGAACGCCACGCTGCGCGATTGCCGCTTTCACATTCCGTACACCGGCGACGGGCTTCACATCAAAAAGGGAACCGCGCTCGTGCAACGCTGCGTCTTCCCCGGCAACAACGCTCCGGACACCGATGCGATCGATTTCGACGGCGTGATCAACGGCACGATCGAAGACTGCAAAATCTACCGCTTCCAAGGCAGCAACAGCGACGGCATCGACCTCGGCGAAGCGTGCTCGAACATCCTCATCCAGCGGAACCTCATCTATTTTAACTCTGACAAAGGCTTTTCCGTCGGCCAAGGATCGAGCGTCACGCTGCGCAAGAATCTTGTCGTCGGCTGCGTGCTCGGCGTCGGCATTAAAGACGCTGGCTCCAACGTCATTGTGGATCAAAACACATTCGTGAACTGCGGCACCGGCGTCGCCGCATACGAGAAAAACTTCGGCGATGGCGGCGGCACCGCCACGATCACCAACACGATTTTTTCCAAATCGACCACGCTCCCGGTGTCGTCCGATTTATTCTCCGTGATGACCACGAACTACAGCCTCAGCGACACGCAAGCGCTCGGCGGCACCGGCAATCTTCTCATCGATCCACAGTTCGTCGATCCGGTCGTTTACAACTTCCAACTCCGTTCCACGTCACCCGCAATCAACACCGGCGACCCCGCCCACGCGCTCGACCCGGACAGCACCCGCGTCGATATCGGTGCGCAGTACATTTACAGCTCAGCGGACTACCCGTTCACCATTGGCGAAACGGTCGTAATCAATGAAGTCCTTGCAAACTCCGGCGCAGCGACCGACTGGATCGAGCTGCACAACCGCACAACGGCATCCATCAATATCGGCGGCTGGTTCCTCAGCGACAGCGGCGCGGACCTTCAAAAGTACCGCATCCCCGTCGGCACGATCATCCCCGCAGGCGGCTACGTCACCTTCTACGAAAACACGAACTTCGGTGCAGCGAGCATCGACGTGAACAAGATCACCGCATTCGCCCTCAGCGACGTCGGCGAAACGATCTACATCAGTTCCGCAGTGAACGACCAGCTCACCGACTACCAAAGCAAAGAAGACATCGGCCCGAGCACCGAAGGCGAAACGCTCGGCGCATACTACAAACCGAGCACCGATTCGTATAATTTTGTCGCTATGAAAACCGCCACGCCCAACGCGCCAAACAGCGGCCCGCGCGTCGGCCCCATCGTCATCTCCGAGATCATGTACAACCCCGCCGGAGCCGGTGACGCCGAGTATCTCGAACTGCTCAACGTCAGCGCTGCGCCCGTCACGCTCTACGACGCAGTAAAAGGAAAAGCCTGGCGCATCAGCGACGGCATCGACTTCGAATTCCCCGCCGCCTCGCCACTCACCATGGCCCCCGGCGAGCGCGTCGTCATCACCAAGAACCTCACGCTTTTCAACAGCAGCTTTGGCGCGCTCGTGCCCGGCGGCACCAAAGTCTTCGAGTGGGGCGCGGGCGGCCTTTCAAATGGCGGCGAAAGCCTCCAGCTCGACCGTCCCGGTGCAGTCGATGCGTTCAACGTCGTCCAATACGTCAGACAAGACCGCGTGAACTTCGAGGACACTGCGCCATGGCCGCTCACGCCAGACGGACAAGGACCGTCGCTCACAAAAATCTCCGAACACGACTATGGCAACGACTACATCAACTGGATGGCTGCCACAGCATCACCCGGCGGATTTGCGCCCGGCAACCGCTTCGCGACATGGGCCACGACAAACGGAGTATCCGGCGCAAACGGCGATCAGGACGGCGACGGAATCAGCAACCTGCTTGAGTATGCGCTCGGCTTGAACCCGAACGCACCATCGCTCGTCCAATCACCCTCGCTCTCGCTGGCAACCGGTCAAAGCTCGGTCAGCTACGCCGTGAATACGCTCATCCCCGACATCGACTATATCCTCGAATGCTCTGCGGACCTGCAAACGTGGACATCAGTGGATGCGTATCCGGTGACCTTGGTCGGAAGCCAGCAGACACGCACTTATCCAATCCCCACCGGCGCGACGTGCATGTTCTACCGGCTCCGCGTGACACAGAAATAGACGCCGTTCCATGTCAACGTCGGCTCCGGGCGAGCATTCCAAGCGTGATCGTGACAGACATCAGCGGTGCAGTGAAGGTCTCCGCAGCCTCAGGAACATCGGGCTATTTCCGTGTGAGGGCGACGGCCCTGCCATAGTGAGTCGGTCCTGATTCGTCGCGGAAGAACACTCTCAATTCCGTCGTTCGGATCGAGGGGGACCGCCCAATCCGAAGCGGGGGGATGTTCGTGCGGATGCCCGCGCTTATGACTCCGTCCCATGTGGCCCGAATCGGATGACGCGTAAATTTAAAGTGGTCCATCTCGGACAGCCGCGGACCAATGGAAGCCGAAGGCTCTGGACTGCGGTGAGCATCACCGCTCTTTGACGCGCCCTCTCTCTGTGAAGTCGCTCAAAGCTGCGATTCTCCGAGCACTCCAGAGTCTCTGGCGTTCATCGCTCGCGTTTCCACTTTTAATCACATCCGCCCGAATCCCCGCCTCAATTCCTCCTTGTTCGCCTGCCTGAGAAATGCATTACTCACACCCGGAGCATGAGCCGCCTGATGTGAGACGACCCCGGCCCCAAACAAAAAAAACAAAACATCGAACACATGAAACAGAACGGACACCGTTGCCTGGCACCCAGCAGCATTGACGGACCCGAGTTCCCTCGGATTCCCCAAAGCCTCACATCGAGGACAGCCTCCCGCTTTCCCCGCCTGGTGCCGGAC
>JANMGP010000022.1:0-19406 GCA_031374705.1 Verrucomicrobiaceae bacterium
CCGTCCTCAGTGGAGCGAATGATGTAATCATGCACGCGAATCATACCCGCGTGCGCGCCGGATTATGCCGCATGGATCAGCCCGCCCTCAGAGCAAGCGTCCGCCGGAGTCGGCATAATCCGGCACGCGGCATAATTCCAGTTATGCCGAGCACGGCATAACGGGAAAGAGCTTCTCGATGATCTTCTACGCCCGGAAGATTTTCCGCAAGGCGGGTATCAACTACACCTTTGTCATCATAACGGATCGCGACGATTTGGACCGGCAAATCTACAAGAACTTCCTCGATACGGGCACGGTGTCCAAGGCGGAGGCAGCGCAGCCGAAGGACAGCGATGAGATGCGGAAGATGTTGGGCCAAAACAAGCGACTGGTCTTCACCCTCATCCACAAATTCCGATGGGACAAAGGCGCAAAGTATCCCGCACTCTCCGACCGAGACGACATCATCGTGATCGTGGATGAAGCGCACCGCACTCAATACAAGGGACTCGCGGAGAACATGCGCGAGGGCCTGAAAAACGCGAACTACCTCGCATTTACCGGAACGCCGCTGCTGGGCCGCGACAAGAAAACCGAGCAGTGGTTCGGCAGCTATGTGTCGGAATACAACTTCGTCCAAAGTGTGGATGACGGGGCTACGGTGCCGCTCTTCTACGACAAGCGGGTGCCGGAGATGGTGAACCAGAATCAGGAACTGGGAGACGACTTTTACGAACTGCTCGATGAGGCAAATCTGGATGATTTGCAGCAAGCGAAGCTGGAGAAACAATTCGCCACCGAGCTGGAAGTGATCCGCCGTCCTGACCGACTGGATCGAATTGCGGAACACATCGTTTACCATTTCCCGCGTCGCGGCTACCTCGGCAAAGCAGTGGTGATCAGCCTGGATAAGTTTACGGCCGTGCGGATGTTCGACCGCGTGGAGCGGCTGTGGAAAGACGCAATCAAAGAACTGACGGGGCAGGTGTCAAAGGCGGAGGGCGATCATAAAGTCAACCTGAAGAAGCGGCTGGAATGGATGAAGCGCGTCGAGATGGCCGTGGTGGTCAGCGACGAATCCGAAGAGGAGAAGAAGTTCACCGGAGCTGGGCTGGATATCGCACGCCACCGCCAGCGGATGAACAAGATCGACGCAAACGGCCACGACGTGGAGTTCAACTTCAAGGCCCCGGAGCATCCGCTGCAACTCGTTTTTGTATGCGCAATGTGGCTGACGGGCTTCGATGCGCCCACTGTTTCCACGCTCTACCTCGACAAGCCGCAAAAGGACCACACCCTGATGCAGACTATCGCGCGAGCGAACCGGGTTACGTCATGGAAGATCGATGGCGTGGAGAAGAAGAACGGCGAAATCATAGACTACTACGGGGTCTTCCGAAACATGAAGAAGGCGCTCAAAGACTACGCACAAGGTCCGGGCGAGGAACCTCCTGTGCAGGAGAAGACTGCACTTCTGAAATTGCTTGATGATGCGATCATGGCGGGCGTCGAATTCTGCGCCACGATGGGTATTTTGATCGGTGGTTTGCTGGAGTCGCAGGACGTGTTCAAGAACCTCTCCGATTTCCAAAGACACGCCGACGCGCTTATCAGCAGAGATGAATGGAGAAAGGGGTTTGCCATTCACGAAAATACCATCACGAGCCTTTATGAGGCATGTAAACCCGAAGTGCTGGGAAATCCCGTTGTCCGAAAAGTGGCGGTCTTCCAATATCTGCGCGGAATCATAGACGCGATCATCGAGCAGCAAGACCTCGATGCCGTATCGCGGAAAATCGGGGAACTGCTCGACGCCAGCGTGGTCGTGGATGAGTCCCACGCGCCGACGGTCGCAGAGGGCGAAACCAAGCCCGCCTTTGCAATCATCCAACGCGGGAAGACTTGGGACCTGAGCAGGATCGACTTTGAGAAGCTGAAATCCGAGTTCAAGCAAGCCCCTTACCGAAACATCGAAATCGCCGACCTGCGTGCCTTCCTCGAAAAGAAGATGGCAGAGATGCTGAAGGTAAACAGCACTCGCAAAGACTTCGCCCAGCGCATTCAGGAAATCATCAACCGCTACAACGCAGGCGGTGCGTCAAATGAGAGCTACTTCGATGAGCTGGTTAAGTTCACCAAGGACCTGAAAGCGGAGGACGAGCGGCATGTCCGCGAGGGCCTCACCGAGGACGAGCTTGAGCTATTCGATCTCCTGAAAAAGGAGAAAATGACGGAGGCTGAAGAACAAGCAGTAAAGCTTGCAGCGAAGAACCTGCTCGCCCGGTTAAAGCAAGGCACGCCGCGTATTCTGGTTCAGGAATGGTTCAAGGACAGTCAGTCCAAGGAACAAGTCCGCTCAACTGTGAAGGAGGTTTTGGATCAACAACTCCCCGACACCTACGACCGGGCGCTATTCACGGACAAGTGCAACCGGGTCTTTGATCTCATGATCGACTACGCAAGCCACGGCTTGAAGTGGGTCGCGTGAGACAGGAAGCAACACCCCCGAGGATTGCGCCGCGCAAGCCACTGCCGCGGGGCAGGAGTAGCGGAGTCGCTTTGCACGGAGTGGGTGTGAAAGACACGCGGGTGCGCGAAAGTAAGACAGTTTTGCAAGCTACCCCCACTCGAATACGAACTTGAATCGTGCACATCGACAACTAATAAAAAGTCCGTCCATGAGCGCCGAACCTCGTGACGATTCTCACCATTGGGCCACCGTCGGCACCGGAGCCGGTGGCCACTACCGCTGGTTCGACCCTCGCCTTGCCACCGGGCGCGCATGGGGGCGCCATCTTCCCCATTGGCGACAGGACGGATGCGCCTACTTCGTCACCTTTCGGCGCGATGACTCCATCTCCGAAGAAGTCCTCGCCCAGTGGCAAGGCGAACGCGAACGATGGCTCGACATTCACCCCTACCCACATGCCGAGCCGACCGCCCGAGAGTTTCACCGACTCTTTACCGGCGTCATCCAAAGGAAATCTTCGCTAGCGTAGTCCGCTATTCCCGCTTCATCACCTATAGTTTTTCCTTTCATGTCGCCTGACCCTCGGCTGACCCCCAGTCTCTTGACCCCCAGTTTCCCATGACCCGCGTGCGGGCGTGCGGGGGCCGCGAAACTTTCTTGTGGCACCGCTGCCGCGTTACGCGCAATGATTGGCGCACATGTTAAGACTGCTTTTTTTAGGGGATATAGTGGGTGAACCGGGCCGGAAGGCCGTTATCGACATTGTGCCGCGGTGGAAAGAGGAACGCGGCATCGATTTCGTCGTCGTGAACGGAGAAAACTCCGCGAACGGACGGGGGATCACGCCGAAAATCTGCACCGACCTTCTCCGCGCCAAAGTGGCGGTCATCACCAGCGGCGACCACATTTGGGACCAAAAGGAAATCGTCCCGCACCTCGACATGGAGCCGCGCCTCCTGCGCCCGCTCAACTATCCGCCGGAGACGCCGGGCCGCGGGAGCATCGTGCTCGATACGCCGAAGGGCAAAATCGCGGTGATCAATGTTCAGGGCCGCACGTTCATGCAGCCTCCGTTGGAAAACCCGTTCCTCGCGATGCAGGCGGAAGTCGAGCGTTTGAGGCAGGAGACCCCGGTGATTTTTGTGGACGTCCACGCCGAGACCACGAGCGAGAAAATCGCGATGGGGCGTTTCCTCGATGGAAAAGTGAGCGCCGTCGTCGGCACTCACACTCACACACAGACGGCGGACGAACAAATTTTCCCCGGCGGCACCGCGTTTCTGTGCGACGCGGGAATGTGCGGCCCGGCGAATAGTTGCCTCGGACGCGAAGTGGATCCCATTATCTCACGCTTCCTCACCGGGCGTCCGATTCAGTTTCCCGTGGCCGGCGGTCCCGTGAGGCTGTGCGGTGCGATGATCGAGATCGACGAGCAGACGGGAAAGGCGCTGCGGATTGAACGGGTCTCGGAGATTTATCAGGAACAGCGATGAAGTGTCCCGCCGCTTGACATCGCTTCGCACCCGCCGCGACAACAGCGCCTCGTTTTTTCAAACCATGAAGCATCTTTCGCTCGACCGGATCTTTTCTGTTCTCGGAGCGCTCGCCGCAATTTTCTTCGGCGCGTGTTCCACTGGCGGTGTCATCGATACAAGCCGGACTTTCAACAAGGTGGTGATCGACGCCGGTCACGGAGGCCACGACAGCGGCGCGACCACGCGCTATGCGGGCCGCGAGAAGGATCTGGCACTCGACGTCGCACTCCGCGTTCGCGCCAAACTGGAGGCTGCGGGCTTCGGCACGGTGATGACGCGCAAGAGCGACGTCTTCATCCCGCTGGACAAGCGCGTGTCGATCTCGAACCGGCAGAGCAACACGATTTTTGTCTCGATCCACTTCAACTACTCGCCAAATCCCGGCATCCGCGGCAGCGAGGTCTATCACTTCAGCCGCTGTTCATCCCGCATCGCGGTCAACATCCTCAATCAGGTCGCGTCGATCCCTGGCTTCAGCAACCGTGGTGTGCGAACGGCGAACTTCCGCGTGATCAAAAAGAACCGCTACCCCGCCGTGCTCGTCGAGTGCGGCTACCTCACGAATCCCTCCGAGGGGCTGCGCTGCAACAATGGCGAGACACGCGAAGCGCTCGCGGAGGCAATCGCACGCGGCATTATTTTCCAACGTCACGGCGGACCTTCAATGCTCGCAGCCAACTAAAACCCGGACTGCATCGCGAGCGTCCAAAAGGCCGCGGAAAAGAAGGAACCGAATCCGCCGGGGTGTGCCGAAGCCCCCGCCCCGCGCTTACGGCGCGACGGTCTCCATAAACCTAAACGCGCCCTTATCGATCGTCATCATGACTGCTGATTTCGAGGCGTTGCGCTTTTCGTCGATGGTGATGTTGCCGGTGATGGCCTTGAAGTCTTTCGTCGCAGCAATCGCATCACGCAGCTTCGCGGATTCCGTCGTGCCGGCACGCTTGATGGCGTCCGCCAGAATCATGGCGCTGTCATAGCCGAGCGCGCCCATGTCGTCCGGGACTGCGCCGAATTTCGCCTGATATTTTTTTACGAATTCCTGCACTGCCGGGCTCTTGTCCTCGGCGCTGAAGTGGCTTGAGAAAAAGCTGCCGTCGAGCGCATTGCCCGCCACTTTGAGCAGCGAATCGCCCACCCAGCCGTCGCCGCCCAACAGCGGGGCCTTGATTCCCAGTTGCTTCGCCTGGCGCGCAAGAAGCGCGACCTCGCCGTAGTAGCCGGGAACGAAGATCGCATCGGGCTTCCCGCTTTTGAGCGAAGTGAGCTGCGCTTTGAAATCCTTGTCGCCCGTGGAGTATTTCTGCTCCTTCACGATCGTCCCGCCGTTGGCGGTGAAATGCTTCACGAAAAACTCTGCGAGGCCCACGCTGTAGTCCTGCTTCACGTCGGTCAGAAGCGCGACATTCTTGTAGCCCTTCGAGAGCGCAAATTTTGAAACCACCGTGCCTTGGAACGGATCGATAAAGCAGATGCGGAAGATGTAGTCGCCGGTCTCGGTGACCTTCGGATTGGTCGAAGCAGGCGAGATCATTGGAACCTTGTTCTGCTGGCAAATCGGTGCCGCTTCGAGGCTTTTCGACGAAGCCACTTCGCCAAGAATCGCGATCGCTTTATCCTGTGTGATGAGCTTCCGCACAATCGTCGCCGGCTGGCCCGCGAGCGATTGGTCGTCCTCGGTGACGAGCTTCAGCTTTTTACCAAGAATTCCGCCAGCCGCGTTGATTTCGTCGATCGCGAGCTGCGTGCCTTTGTGTGAACTTTGGCCAAAACTGGCGCTGCCTCCCGTGAGCGAGGCAAATTCACCGACAATGATTTCGTCCTGCGCCCGTGCGACGACAGTGCTGCAAGCGAGTGCGAGGAGTGACTTGAGAAAGATGGAGCGTTTCATGGCGCTTCCTTAAAGCGTCCAGGAGCTCGCACGGCAATCGTAATGTCCACGAACCGCAACTTCCGGCACCCTGCCCGGCGATCACTTCTTCTTTACGACAAAGCCGAGGTTTCCCCAGCGGCCCCAATATTGATGGGTCGTCGCTTCGGGATCGGTCTGGCCGATTTTGTCGTGCACGTATGTTTTCGTGACAAACTCTGTGAACGCCGAGGAGAGATGGATGTCGTGAGAAACGAGCAGGTCGCCGTCTTCCATCCGGTCCCAGAAATACTCGTATTCCATGAGCATGTGGTTCCGGCGATGCGAACTGTCGTGCAGGAACATGTCCACCCGCGAAGGCAGCGCACCCTTCGCCATGAAGTCCTCGACTTTTCCCCGCATGGGGACAAATCCCGCGCGCAAATCGTCGGGGATGAGCGAGCCGTGCGGGCAATCCTCCATCCACTCGATGCTGTGCAGGCGGGAATTGGAGAGATGCTCGTCGGCGAGCGCTTTGAGGATGAATGCGGACGACATCCCGAGAAACCCGCCGGTCTCCACAACGACTACCGGCCTGCGCCACCGGGTGAGTGCGTAAAGCAGTGTGCAATCGAGCAGGCCCATCGGGCTTTTGCTCCCGGAGGCGTGGCGGCGCTTCACCATTTCCGTGGAGAAGGCATCCTGTTGCATGGCAGCCTGCTGGCGCCAAAGTTCGTTCCAGTTGAACTTGTTGAGATTCATCGTGCCGCGTTCTTACGCAGTCGTCCGCGCGGCGGCAACCATGTTAATTCCAGTCGCCCGGCGACAGCGAGACCGCCCACCGTGTGGTCCTTTGTCCATTGGTTGTATTGTTTTCCGCGTCACTCACACGCTTTTTGGTCACTTCGTCTTATCGCGCCCCAACTTTTTAAGGATTTCAGTTAGGGCGCGGACCCGCGGATGTGTGGCGCCGAGTCCTGAATCGATTAGGGCATGGATTTCACCTCGTACGGCGTTTTCGTCGTCGAAATCAATCTCATTCTTCTTAAGGGGGTAAACATTACCCATCCACGTCATTTCCCATGCCGCCTGATGACCCTGCAAGAAGTAATATACCTCTTTGACCGGTTCGTCTGAATGTACCTCTACATGCACGGTGCCACCGGACGAGGGAGTGGTCCGGATTATTGAAACGGTAACCCGAGGTTCCGAAACAAACTTGGCCCGAAGGGATTTGTAAATTGCCGCAGTGGTTGTTTTCCCCTTAAATGGAGCAACATTCACAGCAAGGCATGGCTGCCTTTTCGCCTTCAGCGTGCGGGCTACTTTAATTATGTCGGTGCCAGCCACCACAGGGGTCGAGACTAGACAACTCGTCAAAGTAAATACCATGTATCGAAGTCCATTCACTGTTTATTACTTTAGCAACCGAGCTGGTATTGTCGTTTACCGCGATGTAAAGTCGCAATTTGTGCATCCCTGATTTCATATTGGACGACTCCTTCCGTGAAATCAGAGCATGCGCACCGCTCATTGAGCCTTTTGAACAACCACATTCCCATGAAATCGAAGCTCTACAAAACCGCGCTTCTCCTTCTCCTCGCGAGTCTTGTCGGTGTGGTCGCTGTGTTCGGCTGGCCGCAATACGTAAAGCATGCCGAGGAATCCACGCTTCAGTCCGTTGCTCGCCACTCACACCAGATTACAGCGGTCGAGGTTCTGCGCCTGACTGAAACTGGCGAGACCGGGCCCGCCGGCTCCGTGCTGGTCCATTACCAAGATTCACGGCGTGGCGTTGCATCCCGCCAAACGCTCGTCGGCCAGCAGGCATCCGATTTGGTTCAGCATTGGGGGCAGGTAAGCTTCACCGACATCTACATGGCCGGGTGCCACGAGCCAGGTTACGTAATGCGGTTCGTGGCAGGTCGGCAGTCCATACTCGAGGTTGCAGTCTGTTTCCAGTGCCAGAACGTCTCGTGGCGGTCGGCGCCATTTACGACGTCATGTTTTCAGATGACTACAATCGCCACCGACAAAAAGTCCGGCGTCGAAGATCTCAAGACATTTCTGACGCAACTTCCGTAAAACCGAATGCCGCGATTGGAGCGTGATTGCCGGAGTCGCGGCTCACGCAGCGTTCTGCGTGAACCGAAGATAGCGAAAGGCAGACGAAAGCGGATTGAGTCCTCGCTTCGGTGTGGTTCGTCGTCATTTCACCACTTTCACCCGCATGTATTGCTGCGTGTTTGCGCTGGTTGGCGCGGGGAAGCGGCAGGTGCGGGTCTCGTTTCCGGCGGCGTAGGTGGATGTGACGAGGACTGCGGGTGTCCATCCGGCGGCGTTTGTGAGGTCGGTGCTGGTTTGCGCTTCGAAGGTCACATCGTCGCGGCCGAGGGCGCGGGTGTATGTGAGCGTGAGGTAATTGCCGGGCACTCCCAGCACGCTGATGGATTGCACTCCGGACACAGGAAGTGACGCGGCGGAGTTGGTGTTCGGATTTGCGCCGAGGAAATACTCCATGATGCTCGTGAGGCCGTCGCCGTCTGTGTCGGCGCTGCCCACGGTGTCGGTGATGGAATTTGCCGTGGCCCATGCGCTGTAGCTGAATGCGTCGCTCGCGTTTGGTGTGCCGCCGATGGCGCTGCTGGCGCGCCAGTTGAGGCCGTTGCTGTGGAGCGGGTTGGTCTCGGGGCGCATGAGGACGAGCGACGGGCCGTTGCCGTCCGGTGTGCTCGGCCAGTCGCCGCTGTCGGCGTAGGTGAAGACTTTGATGTCGTCGCGCGTGGTGTCCACGTCGGGGCCGTCGGCTCCGGTGATCGAGATTTGCTCGCCGGAGTTGCTGAGCGTGCCGAGGAAAGTCCCGGCGATGTCCGCGTTGAATCCGTTTCCGTAGCGCATTTGAAAAGCGGCGAGGTTTTTGACGATGAGCACGCGTTCGCCGGGCAGGAGGACGCGGGCCGCGCCAACTCCGGCAAAGTCGAATGTGACGCCGCTGATGATCTGTAGTTGCGTAAGGTCCACGGGCGCGCCGCCGATGGCCATGAGTTCGATGAACTCGAACTCGTCGTCGCTGGTGTATCCGGCGGAGACTTCGGCGGGGCTTGGGTTTGCGGGGTGGTAGTGAATTTGCGAGACGACGAGATTGCTCGCTGTCGCGGGCTGTGTGTCGGTGAGGAAGTCCGCTTCGGTGAGCGCGCTCCATTCGCCGGTGGTGCCGTTTTTTACCCGGGCGGATACGCGGACGAACGGGCCGGGCAATGTGATGGGCGCGGTGTAGGTGCCAATGCCCGCTGCGACGGAGCCGCCCCACACGCGCGGGTCGGTGCCGTTGAGCGTGTAGTAGATCGTGCTGCCGGCGGGGACGGTGCCGTTTGTGCTGATGGTGAGGTTGTAGCCTGCGGAGATGTTACCGCCGTGCTGCGAGAACGTGACGGGCTCGGTGGCGGGCCACAGTCCGTGGGTGCGGAAGCTGATGTTCGATGCGGGCGTGGGGCTCGTATTGAAAAGGTGCGAGCGGCGATTGCTCATCGCGGTCGTCCACGTTCCGGCGTTTGGATTTGCCGTGGTGGCGGTGGTCCAGTTGTTGAAGAACGCATCGCTGTAGGTCGTGCCGTGCGTGTAGAGCAGCAGCGGCGCAAACGTCGTGGTCATCTGATTTTTCAGCGTGGCGATGCGGGATGTCGCGGGCGTGCGGTCGTCGAGTGTCTGGCCGTTGAAATACCATTTGTTGATGCGGTCGGCGACGCGCAGTTTTACTTCGGGAGAAGCATAGATTCCGCGGAAGAGCATGTTGATTCCGCTCGTACTAAAGCCACCAGTCGTGGCGCGGAGGTCGGTGAGGATCGTGTCGTAGTTCGGCGGTTTCACTCCGCCGTGACCGAAGCTGCCTTCGCCGTCCCATACGTGCAGGCGCCAGCGTCCTTCGGGCACGCGCTGACGTGCGCCGACCCAGTTGTTGTTCGGCCAGTCCCACATCGCGAGGTAGATATTGAGCAGGTAATAATCGATGACTTCATCGAGGTCGATTTTCGCCATTGCGGCGTCGTAGTTGGCCTTGATGGTGAGGTCTTGCTGCACGGCGGCGATCATCGCGTTCCAGTCGAGGTTGTCGCCTTCCTCCGTGGTGTCGATGATGCGGATGTCCCACGAACCGGAGACA
This sequence comes from Verrucomicrobiaceae bacterium, assembly GCA_031374705.1. Lineage (GTDB taxonomy): Bacteria > Verrucomicrobiota > Verrucomicrobiia > Chthoniobacterales > Chthoniobacteraceae > SXWH01. The sequence goes on from JANMGP010000022.1 coordinate 9,996, forward strand.
CCATAGTGTTCGTCGAAGAAGCCGTCGCGATACCGCTCCACGGTGTTGAAGAAGCCTTTGTAAACGCCGTTGATGTAGAGTGTGTTGATGTTGCCCTGCACGCTCACGCGGCCCATGTCGCGGAACATGCGGCGCACGAGCTCGTCCTTGATGAACGGATTACTGATGTCGTTTTTGCCGGCACGAGGTCGGAGTTCATCGAACGTATTCACCGGATAATCCTGCCCGAGGAACGGGTAGTTCAGTTGGGAGTTTCCGTAGTCCTCGCGGAAGAAAAGATTGAAGCTCGGCTTCTCGGTCGCATTCGCCGGCAATGGCGAAGCAGCGGTCTGCGTGAGCTTCAGCCGCGGGCGCGAGAACGGGCTGCTGGCAATGCGAACACCCGCATCTTCGGAAAAGCCGGGCTGGCCGTCGTTGCGCAGCCATTCGAGGAAAAGCGGACGCTCAAATGCGCGGCCATGCATAATGCCGAAGCTGTAGTCGGTGATTGCGTTTGGCTCGGACCACACGCCGCTGGCGTCATACACGCCGCCGTTGATGGCCATGACGCCGTAGTCTTTGTAGAAAGTTCGTGCGCCGTCGCCGGTAAAGACCATCGCGGGCACGCCTTTTAGCGCGGCGTTTTGGTCGATGAGGAATGTCGCGCTCTTCGTGCCCGAAGCAACGGAGCCCGCCTTGAATGCGCGCGCCCGATAGACGCGGGCCGTCTTGTCGTTCGCAGCGGCAGTGACGGTGATGGGACCCGTGTAGAGCGTGCTCGTCTCAGTGGGCTCCGTGCCGTCGGTGGTGTAACGGATTTCGCTGCCGGGCGTGGTCGAGTTCATCACGAGCGTCTGCGAGCCTGTGTAGAAGCCGCCGACCGCGGGAATAGTGCCCGCGATGTCCGAGAAAAAGTCCGGCGTTTTGCAGCGCTCAATCGCGGACGGCATTGGGAGATTTGCCTCGCCGGGCGTGGCGACATCGAAGTATCCGAGCGCGCCGCTGGAGCTTCCGCGACCGTAAGTCACGAAGTTGTTTTGCCGCGGGTAGTCGATGAGGTCCACCTGCGTGGAACCGTTGAAGAGCGCGACCTTTTCGCCGCCTTCGCTGAGTTTAAAATTCGTGTGCAGATACGCGAGTCCGGGCAGCGTGTCGTTTTCATCGCAGAGCACGAGCAAGTACCCGCCCGCGGGGATGCTGGTGCCTGCGGGGAACGCCCATTTTGTGGGGTTGCTCACGTTGTCGGTGAGATACCAGCCCGTGAGGTTCACTGCGCTCGCACCGCTGTTTTTCAGCTCCACCCAGTCGGCAAATCCGGGCAAATCCGGAAACGCCGCAGGCTTGCCGGCCTCGGATGGATTGTTCGGAACCTTCGGCAAATTCGGCTCCGCGACTCCGTTCGAAGGCTCGCTGAGGCCGGGCTTGTAGCTGAACGTGGAACCAAGTCCGAAGAACGGCGTGATGGGAGTCTGCCTATCGTAGGTGACGCTGAAATCATCGATGCGCATGTCTTTGCCCGGCGACGCCGCATACGACGCATCCACGAGCTCAAACGCCGGACGGAACGCCTGACCGGATACGCCATTGAGCGCAGCGAGAAATGCCGTGCGATTCGGCGCGGCAGCAGCGCTCAGTTTGGTTGTGAAGACGGTGTAGCCGGATGCATCGGGCGCGGCGACCTTGAGCAGTTCGGAAGCAGCGAGGACGCGTCCCGAGTAGCGAACCTCGTCCATCTTCATCGGCCATGGAGTGCTGGCAGGCGCAGGCATCGAAGTGGCGCTGAATTTGCCAAACTCCAGTGCAGCAGCTGGGTGGGTCCATGCGTTGTTCAAAATGAACGTCCCGCCAGCGACGTAGTCCGTGTAGATGGTTACACGTTTTGTCGCGCCGTCATAGGTGACTGCGACGTGGTGCCAGATATTGCTCGCGGCGTCGTTGTATTGGTCGCCTTCGGTATAGACGTCCGCCGACGCACCGTAGTTGTTCGGATTTCCGTCGCCGGCTGGATTGTCCACCAGCAGATAGTTGCCGCTGGAGACGCGGTTGTTGTCGAGCGGCGAAGGCGATGTGCCGACGGTGTCCCAGCGGCTGCGCACTTTTCCGAAACCGGTTTTCGCGGCACCGTGGTCGTAGTCCACCTGCCAGGCCTGCCGGTCGGACACCGTCGCGGAATCAGCACCCGGGCCGTCCGCGATCCGACGCATGAATGAGTCGAAGCCCGTCGGCTCGCCGCTCAGCTTGATGAAGAACTCCACCGTGAAACTCGGCGTGTTATAGATCGCGTCGTTTGGCGCGGAAAAGCGGGCGCTTGCGAGCGTCGCATCAAAGCTGAACGTGTTGTCGTAAACCGCGCCGGTAATCGGATCGAGGATCTTCGCCCCCGGCGTGTCGGTGGAATACTTCGCTGCATTCGCCGTCACGAGACTCGCCTGCGCGACCGAGTTGTTGGTGACGCTCGGCGCATTGGAAATCGTCGCGCCATTGGTCCCGGCGACCGGATTACCGCTGACGATGTGATTTTCAAACCGCCACCATCCCGTGACATCGGACGTCGGCGTGACCGACGAGCCCGTGAGCGAGCCGAGCGACAGCGCATCCGCCGCGGAACCGCCGACGGGCTCCAGTTTGACGTTCGCAGAAAAACCGCCGGGAGCCTTGTATTTGAATGTCACCGTCGTGTTGTCGAGGTCTGCCTCAGTCACCGCTCCGGCGGGCCATTGCGTCGCCATATTGATTGCCGGTCCGAGCACGCGTGCCAATTGCGTAGGCCCGGTGCCGGTGAGATTCACGCGGAGATTCCCGCCGTTTGCGGAGCCGCCCGTGGTATCGAGCAGTTGATTGATCGTGATCGAATTCCACGTCGCCGCGCTCGTCGGGTCGGCGGCATTTGCGAGCCATCCGGCGGGCGGCGTTCCCGTTGTCGTATTCGAAATCGAGCCCGCAACATTCGAGTGATTGCGCGAGGAGCCGTTCGCGTTGTTGAAATTCTCGGAAAATTCCGTGGTGGTGAGGATGCCGTTGTTCAGCTCCAGCCCCGCGTCGATGATGAGGTCGCCTTTTCCATCCCAAGCCGCATTCGCCACCTGGATGGCCAGCACGTTCGTCCCCGCCACGAGAAGACTCGACGCCGCACCGAGATTGAAAACTTGCGCACCCGCAGGCGTCGCAGGCCGCGTGGAAAAAGCCGGCTGGTCCGCATACACAAACATCCTCGCCGCACCGAGCCGCGCGCGTGCGATTTCCTTGCCGTTCAGAAAAGCGACGAACCCATCGTTGTAGTTCACATTCAGCCGCAGGTTTTCCGTCGATGCCGCATTGCCCGCAGACACGGTGAAAACCTTCCGCACATAAAGCGACGCCGTGTTGCCTTCGAGCGTGGTTTTGAGATTCGTGCCCAGCCCCGTGTTGCCCGCATTAAAGCCCAGCGGCCCCGCACCCGTGAGCCACGCCGACGAGTCATAAGCCGTGTCGAACCAAGCCGGCCCCGAGCCGAGCCGGGGCTGCCCCGTCGCATCGTAGCGGAGCGCGCGTTCATTGGGCGCTGCGGCAATTTCATTGATCGTCACCTGCGCTGACAGCGGCGTGATGGCGGCGAGTGTTACGGCGAGAAGGCGCAAGAGTGTCGGGTTCATGGAGTGCGGCGGAATGTGTCCAGGGTTGCGGAAAATTCAATGGCGGCGTTTACGGTACGGTGCAGGGATCGTCCAATGGAAATTACGTCATGCCTGTGCGCTTGCCGGCCACGAATGCCGCTCTCACGATGCGAAACGGGTCTTTGGCATCGGCGTTCTTGGTTTTCGGGAGGAACCAGCGGCGGACGGGAATCTGCGTGCTGTAGAAGCGATGGCCGGGAAGGGCGACTATGTTCTCCCTCGCTGCGCTCGCGACCTGCGGGGTGCCTTCGGTTTGGGGGACGTGCCGTTCCCCTGAGGTGCGAAGCGTCTCCTTGAACTGCGAGGATATCTCGGGAACCACTTCGTGGTTCAGGGGAACGGGACGTTCCTCCTCCTTGGGGGGCTACCGACATACGCGGTGTAGTGCGCTTGCCGGGGCGAACCATATACTTGCCCGCAGGGCACAAAGCAGTAGGTTTCAAAACCACACATCATGCTTCACCTCCGACACATCGTTTCCGCGCTGCTCGCCAGCGCCGCCCTGCTTCACGCCGAAGTCGTCATCTCCGAATTCGTCGCGGAGAACGACGGACATCTGCTCGATGCGGATGGCTCGAGCTCGGACTGGCTTGAGCTGCACAACAACGGCGCTGCACCCGTGAACCTTTCGGGGTGGTTTCTTTCAGATGACGACCAGCAGCCGTTTCTGTGGCCGCTGCCCGCGATGACGCTGAATGCCGGCGAGCGACGGATCATTTTTGCTTCGTCGAAAGACCGGCGGAATCCGGCCGCAGAGCTGCACACGAACTTCTCGCTGAGCAATGCCGTGGGCGGCTATCTCGCTCTGCGGAAGCCCGACGGCACGTATGCGTCGCTCTTCAGCAGCTATCCTGCGCAGCGTGCAGACATCAGCTTCGGTGAAGGGACGGTGGTCGATTCGCAGGACCTTGTGGTCTCGACGACTGCGGGGAAGTTTTTCGTCCCTCCCAACGGAACGCTCGGCGCGACGTGGACGGCTACCGCGTTTAACGATGCGGGCTGGACGGCGGCGACAAGTCGCATTGGCTATCAGGCAAATGGAACGGGGGCTGGGCTGCCAATCGCGTATTGGACATTCGACGACACCACGACCAACAGCATCACGACAGGCCCCGCAGCGACGCTGATGGGTGCGACCTACAATACTTCATTCCCCGGTGCGGTCGGCGAGGGGAAGTCGCTGCACTTTACCCGCGCCTCGAACACCTACGTGACAGCCGATCTAGATGTCTCGGAAACGGCGTTTTCGAGCTCGTTTTGGATTCGCACGACGCAGGCCACGACGGGGCTTTTCGCGGTGATGTCCGGCGAACTCGGGTCGGGCGGCCACGACCGGCATCTGTATCTCAGCAACGGAAATATTTTCGCGCGGACCTGGAACAATGAAGTGATCGGATCGACAGGAAAAAACTACGCCGACAATCAATGGCATCACATTGTCCACGCCGTCGGCGCATCGATCGGCGGGCAACGCATCTACGTGGACGGTGTGCAGGTGGCGTCGGGCGCGAAGGCCGCGTCGGACTTCAACTGGCAGGACAGAATCCATATCGGCTTCTCCAATGACGCGGGAGCCGGCCAGTACGACGAGGGTGAGATCGACGACGTTTCGGTGTGGAGCGAAACGCTCAGCGCAGCGGCGATCACTTCGCTGGCGAGCGGCACGCAGCCCAATTTACTGGCCGGTTTCACGCCGTTCATCGGCACAAACACTCAGTCTGCGATGAGGAATGTGAACGCCTCGGCGTACCTCCGCATCCCATTCAGCGTGAGCCGGCCGACGCCTTTTAATCAGGCCACGCTGAAAGTACGCTACGATGATGGGTTCGTGGCATTCATCGACGGCGTGGAAGTCGCGCGCCGTAACGCTCCGGCGTCACCGGCGTGGAATTCCGCTGCCACGAGCGATCGCTCGATGGGCGATGCGACTACGCTGGAGACGATCGATATTACGGCGAGCGTGGGACTGCTCACAAACGGCAGCCACGTCCTGGCGATTCAGGCTCTGAACGATTCCGCGGGAAGTCCGGAGTTCCTGCTCAATGCGGAGCTGAGTGGCGCGACGCTTTCGTATGGCACTGCGATTTACATGGATCCGCCGACGCCGGGCACCGCGAACACGACAGGCTTTCTCGGCTTCATCGCGGACACCGCATTCCTGCCGAAACGCGGCCTTTATACCGCCGCGCAAAACGTCACACTCTCCTGCGCGACACCGGGCGCAACCATCGCCTACACGATGGATGGGTCGGACCCTTCGCCCACGAACGGCACGCAAGTCGCAGCGCCGAATGGAGCGACGACGCCGTCCGTCGTGATTCCGGTTTCGAGCACGAAGTATATCCGGGCGATGGCGTTCAAGAACTTCTCCGGACTGCGCCCCACGAACGTGGATTCACACACTTACATTTTCACTGCGCAGGTCCTCACGCAGTCCAATGCGCCGGCCGGCTACCCCGCAAGCTGGTCCGGTCGTGCGGGCGACTATGGCATGGATCCAAATGTGGTGAACACGACGCTTCCGGGCTTCAGCGTGACCGACGGCCTGGTGTCGCTGCCCACCATCAGTATGACCGCCCCAATCGCCTCGTTTTTCAGCACCACTGCGCCGCTCGGCATCTACTACGACACTTCGCAGCGCGGGGATGTCGGCGAGCGAAAAGTGAGCATTGAATGGATCAATCCGGACGGCACTCCGGGCTGGCACGCACAGGCCGGCGTGCGGCCGCACGGAAACTCGAGCCGCGGCCACGGCTTCACGCCGAAACACCCGCTGCGGCTGGCTTTCCGCGGCGATTATGGGTATCCGCGCTTGAAAGAGGATGTCTTTGGCGGTGGTGTGAAGTCGTTCGACCAACTGCTTCTCCGCGCGTGCTCCACCGACTCAATGCCCGTCATAGACGGGGATATTTCCGACGGTGAGCAGCGCTGGAACAACGACAAGGCGACCTACATGCGCGACCAGTACATGCGCGACGTGCTGAACAATCTCGGCCATCCAAACTGCCGCGGCGTTTATGCGCATCTGTATATCAACGGGCTCTACTGGGGTCTCTACAATCTCTCCGAGCGACCGAACGCGGCGTATTTTGCCAGCACGTTTGGCGGCGATGAGACGGAGTGGGATGTGCTGAAAGACTTTCAGGAAGTGAACGAAGGCAACGCGACGGCTTGGAATGAAATGGTCGCCATCGTGAATGATGCAGGCATCACCCACGATGTCCGCTGCCAGAAACTGCTCGGCAACAATCCCGATGGCACCCGCAATCCGGCGTATCCCATCTACATCCACTGGCCTTCGTTTCGCGACTACATGATCGCGCACATCGCGGCCGGTGCGGAGGACTGGCCCGATCACAATTACTGGGTGGGCCGCCGTCGCGGACCGCTCAGCGATGGGTTTCACTTCGTTGCGTGGGATCAGGAAATCTCGAACGACTCTCTCACCCGCGCCAGCGGTCGCGGAAGCAACGCGCCGTTCGCATCGGTCGGCGACCCGGCCGCTGACGGCGGGTACACATTCGGACCCGCGATGATCTACGACAAGTTCCGGCGCGCCGAGCCGTTCAAGACGCAGTTCCGCGAGCGCATTCACCAACTCCTGTTCAACAACGGCCCGCTTTCGCCAACCGGAAACAAGGCCCGCTGGGGCGCGATTCAGGCGCTCATCAACAAAGCCATCGTGCCCGAAAGCGCACGCTGGGGCGACGCCAACGGCGAAGGCGCGAAAAAGCGCGAAACGACCTGGCTGAACAACATGAACTACATGAATGCAGCGGGCACCGGGTATTGGGACTCGATCCTCCCGATCGACGTCGCGCGCTTCCGGAGCGTGCAACTTTATCCGAGTATCAACCAGCCGACTTTCAATCAGAACGGCGGCACCGTGCCGACCGGGTTCCAGGTATTCCTGACCAACTCGGAGCCGCTCATTTACTACACGCTCAACGGAAGCGACCCGATGGGCCCGACCGGGGCACCTTCGGCCGGCGCGCTGATTTACAACGCCGGATTGACCACAGACACCGTGCTCCCCGCCGGTTCGACATGGAAGTATCTCGCATCTGCAAATGCTCCGGTTTCCAGTTGGAAAAACGCGGGCTTTAACGACACGAGCTGGCTCTCCGGCCCCGCGCAACTCGGGTACGGCGACGGTGATGAAGCCACGGTCGTGAGCTTCGGCGGAAACACGTCGGCCCGCTACGTGACGACGTATTTCCGGAAGACCTTCACGGTGACGAACAAGGCAAACGTGCAATCCGCCAAAGTGTTTGTCCTCCGGGACGACGGCGCGGCCGTCTATGTGAACGGCACGGAAATTGGCCGCAGCAACCTTCCTTCGGGATCGATCGGTTACACCACCAATGCGAACACCAACGTCACCGGAGCAGACGAAAGCACACAGTTTTACGAGATGGCCATCCCGCTCGCGAACATTGTCGAAGGGACAAACTACCTCGCAGTCGAAGTCCACAAGTTCTCACCGTCGGAGGATGATCTGAGCTTCGACGCGCGCGTCGAACTCGTGAGGTCCAGCGCCGCAGCGGGAATTACCCTGAACAACTCTGGAGCAGTCACGACCCGCGCCCGCACCAGTGGCGGCGAATGGAGCGGAGTGGCCAGCGCGTATTTCACCGTCGGCTCGCAGCCGCCCAGCGCGGCGAACGTGGTCTTCAGCGAACTTCACTACCATCCGGCACCGCCGAACCGCGCGAGCGAGCTCGCCATCAGCACCGACCCGGACGCATTTGAATTCATCGAGCTGATGAACGTGGGCCCGACGACCGTGGACTTCACCGGCGCACATCTAGCGGACGGGGTGCTGTTCGATTTCCCGAGCGGTTACACTCTTGCGGTGGGTGCGCGATGCATCATCGTGAAAAATGTTGCCGCCTTCGAGGCCCGCTATGGCACAGGGCGCGCGGTCGTCGGCACGTTTGCATTTGACGGCACGAACCAGACCGGCCTCAGCAACGGCGGCGAGACGCTCTCACTGACGCTCACGACCAACAACATCACGACGACGCTCTTCAGCATGACCTACGACGACATCGCGCCTTGGCCGACTTTGCCCGACGGAAACGGCCCCTCGCTCGTCTTGAAAACACCTGCGCCAAACACCGACCACAACGTCCCAGGCAACTGGATCGCCAGCGCCGACAATGGCGGCAGCCCCGCGCAAACCGCCGCCCAAATGACCTTCGCCCAGTGGCGCAACGGCTACGGCGGGACGCTTTCCGCCGGCGGCGACGATGATGGCGACGGCATCCCAAACGCGCTCGAATACGCGCTCTCGCTGAACCCACTCGTGCGCAACAACGCCGCGCTCCCCGTTGGCCAACTCATCGCCGACGGCGGGCAGACGTATCTCGCAATCACCTTCCGCCATCGCCCGGCGGCGGATCTCACGACGGTGGTGGAAACGAGCGACAATCTCAGCGCTTGGGGCAGTTCGCCGAGCGTCGTCCTTGTCAGCAGCACCGACAATCTGGACGGCACACTCACGCAGACCTGGCGCTGCGCTTCACAGGCTACGGGGGAGGGGAAGCAGTTCCTGCGAATCCGCACAACCGTCGCGCAATAGAGGTTGCCGGATAAGGCGCGGTTCGTTTCTCCGCTTACCTCGTCTGATTCTCAACCCATCGCGCGACCTTCCCCGCAGACTCTGCAATCTCACCGGAAATCGTCATCGTTCCTTGAGCGACCGACGACCGCTGGATCACCTGATAATCGAGCGGCCTGAATGGTTTTTCACAAACGCCACCAGCTCTGCGCATTG
>JANMGP010000078.1:0-16531 GCA_031374705.1 Verrucomicrobiaceae bacterium
CGTCATTTTTTTCTGACCGCTGCATGGCGGCCACTGGTTTTGTTGGTTATTTACGAATCCCGCCAATCACGGTGTGAATGCGCGGAAGTTCTCGTTTTTATGCTCGGATGGCTGAAATGTCCAGAAAAATAACTAACAAAGTAGAATTAATCACACCCCTGCTCGCTGAACACTGCTCGCCGTCTGATGTGGTGTGATTAACTCTACTTTGTTACGCCTTGTCGGAAAGTAGGGGGGACCGTCCCCAGTCCCCCGCACGGGTGCCCTCTCCTTCATCGTAGCCGGTTAGAATGCGTTCTCTTAAATCAAGCGAGAGTGTGCGGCGTTCTTTCATGCGCTTCTCTATCAACCCGCCCGCCCGCTGTCCCGGTATTTTACAGGGTTTTTCGCTTTATTCAGCGTTTCCCTAGAGCGTCGGCCCGGGCTTTGAACTCCGCTGCGTACTGTTTGCGATCTTTGGTTCCCATTCTCGATGATAATTGGATGAATCAATCGCTGAGCGGGAATGGCGCGGCGGTTTCTCCGGCTTGCGCGGCGGCAGTTGAGCAGCTACGGCCTTTGATCATGAAAATCTGCGTTCTGGATGGCTATACTTTGAACCCCGGTGATCTCTCGTGGGATGCTTTGGAGGAGTTGGGGAAGTGCGAGATTTTTGATCGGACTCCGGCGTCGGATGTGGTGGCGCGGGCGGCGGGGGCGGATGTGGTGATTACGAATAAGGCGGTGGTGGGCGATGCGGAGATCACGGCGCTGAAGGGGCTGCGGTTGATTGCGGTGACGGCGACGGGTTTTAATGTGGTGAACATCGGCTCGGCGAAGAAGCACGGTGTGGTGGTTTCGAATGTGCCGGGGTATGGGACGCAGTCGGTGGCGCAGCATGTGTTTGCGATGATCCTGGAGCTGACTCAGCACGTGGGGGCGCACTCGGATGCGGCGCGCGGGATGGGCTGGGCGTCGGCAAAGGACTGGTGTTTTTGGAACAGTCCGTTGGTGGAGCTGAACGGGCTGATTTTGGGAATCATGGGATATGGGGCGATCGGGTCAGCGGTGGGGGAAATTGCGGCGGCGTTTGGGATGAAGGTGATTGCGACGAAGTCGAATCGACGGTCGAAGCCAGTGTATGTGGAGGAGGCGACGGTGGATGAGGTTTTTTCGCAGAGTGATGTGGTGACGCTGCATTGTCCGCTGACGGAGCAGACGAAGGACCTGGTGAATGCGGAGCGGCTGGCTTCGATGAAGACGTCGGCTTTTTTGATCAATACAGCGCGGGGTCCGCTGGTGGATGAGGCGGCGCTGGCTGCGGCGCTGAACGAGGGGCGCATCGCGGGGGCGGGGCTGGATGTGCTTTCGCAGGAGCCGCCGAAGCCCGACAATCCGCTGCTTACGACGCGCAATTGCATCATCACGCCGCACATCGCGTGGGCGACGCGGGCGGCGAGGGCGCGGCTCATGGATGCGACGGTGGAAAATGTGCGGGCGTTTTTGGCGGGGGTACCGCAGAATGTGGTATCATGAAAGCGCTGCACTATTGTCTTAATACAAGCACGATTCGGGGGACGCCGGTGATGGAGCAAATCCAGATCGCCTCGGATGCGGGGTACGATGCGGTGGAGTTGTGGTTCGCGGATACGGATGCGTACGTGGCGGGCGGCGGGCGGTATATCGACATTTTCCGCGCGGTGGACGATCTGGGGATGGAGGTGCCGACGATGATTTATTTTGCCGAGTGGTTTGAGTGTGCGGAGGAGGATTGGCCGCGCGTGAAAGATGAGGCGGAACGGCGGATGACGCAGGCTGCGGCGATTGGGGCGAGACATTTGATTTGTTCGCCGCCGGCGGGGCGTGCGGATTTGGCGAGGGGCGCGCGGCGTTATGCGGAGCTGGTGGCGCTGGGGAAGTCGATGGGCGTGGAGGCGGCGTTTGAGTTCCTGGGTTTTGTGGAGCAGTATAATACCATCGAGTCCTCGCTGGAGGTGCTGGCGCTGGCCGGCGAAGGGACGACGGTGCTGGATCCGTTTCACATTTTTCGCGGCGGCGGCTCGGTGGAGTCGGTGGCGAAGTTACGCGCTGAGCAAATAGCGGTGTCGCATTTCAACGACGTGGTGAATTCGGTGCCGCGGGAGCAGCAGGGCGACGGGGATCGCGTGATGCCGGGCGATGGGACGTTTGATCTGCGCCGCTACTGCGAGCTGCTGAGCGGGACGGGCTATGGCGGGTATCTTTCGCTGGAGCTTTTCCGCGAGGATTTGTGGGCGCGCGACCCGCGGGAGGTTGTACGCATCGGCTTGGAGAAGATGCGGGAGGTCGTGGAGGGATGACGGCGGAGTGTATCCTGAAGGCGGACGCGGTGCTCGCGGAGGGGCCGGTCTGGCACGACGGGCGGCTGTGGTGGGTGGACATCGAGCGCTGTGAGATTCACGCGCTGGATGTGGCGACGGGCGCGGACCGGAAGTGGACGCTGCCGTCGCGAGTGGGGTTCGCGGTTCCGCGCGGGAAGGGTGGTTTTATCGTAGGGACGGAGCACGGGCTCTCGGTGTGGGACGACGGGCGAATGGAGGCGCTCGCGCATCCGGAAGAAGCGAAGCCGGGCAATCGATTTAATGACGCGAAGTGCGATCCGCAGGGCCGCTTGTGGGCGGGGACGATGGCGATGAGCGAGGCGCCGGAGCAGGGCGCGCTGTATCGGGTGGATGCGCGGGGCGTTTCGAAAATGGTGGGCGATGTGAGTATTTCGAACGGGCTGGCTTGGTCGCCGGATGGAGCGACGATGTACTACATCGACTCGCCGACGCGCCGCGTGGATGCGTTTGATTTTCACGACGGCGAAATCGCGAACCGCAGGACGGTCATCACGCTCCAAGACGGTTTCCCCGACGGCATGTGCGCGGACGCTGCGGGGAATCTGTGGATCGCGCTGTGGGGCGGGTGGTGCGTGGCGTGTCACGACCCGCGGACGGGGGATCGCATTGGGAAAATCGAGGTGCCCGTGGAGGCGGTGACGTCGTGCTGCTTCGGCGAGGGAGACGAGCTTTTCATCACGACAGCCAGCAGGGACCTCGACGCCGCCGGACGCGCGCTCCAGTCGCTCGCAGGTGGCATTTTCCGGGCGAAGACAGGCGTGCGCGGGATGGCGGTGGCGAGCTTCGTGGCTTGATTTCCCAGCTAGGTTCACGCACGCCAGAAAGTAGCAGACCGTCTTTTTTTACCAACGACATGGAAATCATCATCCAACCCACGCCATCGGATGGCAGCGTCATTGCCGCCCGAATCATTGCCAGGCTCGTCCGCACCAAGCCCGATTGCGTGCTCGGGCTCGCGACCGGTTCGACGCCGATAGCCACCTACCGCGAACTCGTGCGGCTGCACCGCAAGGAGGGACTCGATTTTTCCAAAGTGACGACGTTCAACCTCGACGAATACGTGGGCCTTCCACACGAACATCCGCAGAGCTACCACGCATTCATGGACGAGCACCTGTTCCGCCACATCAATGTCGCGCGCGAAAACATCCACATCCCCGACGGAATGGCCGCCGACATCCCGGCGGAATGCGCGCGCTACGAGGCGGCCATCGCAGCCGCCGGCGGCATCGACATCCAGCTTCTCGGTATCGGCACGGACGGGCACATCGGCTTTAACGAACCGACGTCATCCCTCGCGTCGCGAACACGCATCAAGACGCTCACCGAGCAGACGCGTGCGGACAACGCGCGGTTCTTCGAGGGCGATTTGGCGAAGGTGCCGTTCCATTGCATCACCATGGGCGTCGGCAGCATCATGGCCTGCCGGCAGGTGTTGATTCTGGCGTTTGGAGCAAACAAAGCGAAGGCGATCGCCGAGGCGGTCGAAGGTCCTATCACCTCAATGAATCCCGCCACCGTGCTGCAAATGCATCCCGTGGCAAAATGCATCATCGACGAACCCGCCGCGACGAAGCTGCAAAAGACGGATTACTATCGCTGGGTGTATGCGAACAAGCCGGAGTGGCAGAGGATCAAGTAGATCTGGACACGCGGGTGCATTCTTCGTTCGTGAGCTCCCGCCGCGCACGCTGTCTGCATGTTTCCCGAGTCGGGCGGTGGACTTTCAATTGCATCGCGTGGCGGGCGCAAGTATCCACGCCGCGTGCAAACGATTGTTATTGGCCACAAAAATCCCGACATGGACTCGATCTGCGCAGCGATTGGCTACGCGGAACTTAAGCGGCTCTCCGGCTGGCAGGATGTGGTGGCGGCGCGCGCCGGAGCGACGAATGCGCGGATTGATTATGTGCTCCATCGCTTTGGCGTGGATTCGCCGACGCTGCTTACGGATGTATCGCCGCGGGTGAGCGACGTGATGCAGACAAGCGTGGTCTCGGTCCATGCGGACATTCCGGTTTACGATGCCATCCAGCTCATCGATCGCCGCCGCCTGCGCGGGCTTCCGGTCGTGGACGACAAACGCCGCTGCCTCGGGCTGCTCAATGCTTTCAAAATCACGCACCATCTTTTCCCGCCGAGGGAAGAGGCGCACGCGGCGCGGTCGGTGACGGCCTCGCTGGCGGATGTGGCGCGGACGATTGGCGGGCAGTTGATTTGCGGAAGTCTCACCTCGGAGGAGGAGGATTTCTTATTGCTCGTAGGCGCGATGCGGCAGGACAGCTTCGGGCCGCGACTCGCGAAGTATCGCTCGGATGGGCGCAAGGTCCTCGTGTTCGTCGGCGATCGCCCGCATATCCAGCTCCTTGCCATCGAAGGTGGCGCGCGCGCGGTGGTGGTGACTGGCGGTTACGCCATCGAGCCGGACGTGGAAATCGCGGCGCGGGCTGCGGGGGCGACGCTTCTTTCCGCGCCAGCGGATACTGCAACGACGGTGCTCATGTCGCGTGGAAGCGTTCGCGCGGGCCGGATGTTGGAGAGTGCGCCGCTGAGTTTTGACAAGGACACGCGCCTTTCGGATGCGAGGCACAAGACCGCAGCAGTCAGTGCGTTTCTATTCCCGATTGTGGATGAGCACGGAGTGATGTGCGGGATTATTTCGAAGTCTGACTTCATCAAGGACATCCCGCGGCAGTTGATTCTCGTGGACCACAACGAGCTGGATCAGGCCGTGCGCGGGGCGGACCATGTGCCAATCGTGGAGATTCTGGACCATCACCGGCTCGGCGGATTCAAAAGCAGCACGCCGGTTCTTTTTTGGAATAATCCGGTCGGCAGCACATCCACGATCGTCGCGCTTTGCTACCGGCAGCTCGGCATCCCGATGTCTCCGAGCATCGCCGGAGTACTGATGGCGGGGCTGATTAGCGATACGCTGAACCTCACTTCGCCGACGACGACGCCGACGGATGCGACGGTGCTCAACCAACTCGGCAAGGTCGCGGACGTTGATCCGGACATGTTTGCGAAGGAGCTGTTCAGCGTGGGAAGTCCGCTTTTGACGCTATCGCCGCAGGAGGCCGTGTCGGCGGATTCGAAGCCATACACCGAGCTCGGGCAGCGCTTCGTGGTGGCGCAGATCGAGGAACTGACGTTCGCGCATTTCCCCGAGAAACAGGAAGCTTTGCTGGAGGCACTGGGAGCGCGGCGTGAGTCGGACGGCTTCCTTTTCGCGGCGCTCTTGGTGACGGACATCACGACACAGAGCTCGCTGCTTTTGGTCCGCGGGGATGAGCGTTTTCTCGTGCAAATCGACTATCCGGAAGTGACCTCGCACATCTGGCAGCTCGACGGTGTCGTCTCCCGGAAAAAGCAGCTTCTTCCATATCTCATCGAGTGCCTGGGGAAAATGCCGCCTGCGTAGGGAGCCGCAGAATCCGAATCGGTGCGTGAGGTCAAATCCGCTCTCCCACACGGCGGAGTCGTTCTTGTATCCAGCGGCGGTGAGCTTGCCCGTAGAGGATTCGAGGGTCTTTGAAAACCGCGGCTCGGGAGCAGGTTGGGCTCTCGGCGCTTCGCACGAGGCGGCCGTCACGCAGAAACCAGTCCGCTCAACGTGCCGGTGCTGGATCCAAAGGCGTCGGTTTCCACGCCCAATTGCTGAAGCATGGAGACGAACAGATTGCAGAGTCGCATGTTTTTGCCGGCATCGAACGATACGTGCCGGCCGAGTTTGAAGCCTCCGCCGGCGAGCAGGATTGGCAGGTTGCGAGTGTCGTGGGAGTTCGCGTTGCCGAGGTTGCTGCCGAAAAGGACCATCGTGTCGTCGAGCAGCGGCGCGCCTTGCTCACGCTTGGCATTGAGCCTGGCGAGCAGGCTGCTGAAGACTCGGAATTGCTCGGTTTCGATGAGCCGGAGCTGTGCGATTTTGTCGGGCTGCTGGCCGTGGTGTGAGAGGTTGTGGTGGTCGATGGTGACGCCTTTGACGGGCGGCACGGCGTTGGCGCCTTGCAGGAAGATGGTGATCAAACGCGTCGAGTCGGTTTGCAGTGCGAGCGGAATCAGGTCGAACAGGAGCTGCATCCGCCCGATCAGGTCGCTCCCGTCCGTGATGTCACGCGGCGGCTTCGCGTCGATCTTCGCTTTTGGCTTTTGCGCCCACGCCTCGGACTGCATCAAGCGTTGCTCCAGTTCGCGCACCGACGTGAAATACTCGTCCAGCTTTTCCCGGTCGGCGGTGCCGACGCGGCTCGCGAAACTCCGCGCCTCGTCCTGCACGGTGTCCATGATGCTTCGTCCCTCGCGGAGTTTTTGGACCTGCTGTTTCACTTCGGCGGGCGTGCCATCGAGGAACAATTTGGCAAAGACGTGCGACGGGCGGCTTTCCGCGGGGATCATCACTCCACCGCGATTGTAGGAGAGGCTGGGGCTGCCGGTGCCCAGCACAAGAGATGGAAATCGCGTCTGTAATCCGATCTTCTCCGCGGCGAGCTGGTCGAACGAAACGGTGTTCTTGAATCCGCCCAACCCGGGAAATCTCGCGGACGTGAGCCACGTCATTTCCGAGGTATGCCCGTTCGCGCCGTTCTGATCGGGATGCGATAATCCCGAGAACAGCGTGAAGTCCTTGCGATGCTCCTTGAGCAGTTCGAGATAGGGCGTCGGCGTGTAATCAGGGCCGGTTTCGCCTGGAAAAAGGAACGGTGCATGGAGACCGAGCGAGGTGCAGATGCAGACCATCTTTTTCCCGGGCGTCGCGGCAGAGGCACCCCGGGCCCGCGGTAGAAAAGCATCGAGCAGAGGAAGCGCCAGTGCGACGCCGACACCCTGAAGGAATCTGCGACGCGGGAAAAGGGGTGTGTTGAAATGACTCATAGGTTTGTCGGTTGAGACTACTTGTTTTGGAACACGGTGCTTTGGACAATTTCATGGACGATGGTGCGCAGACCGCCGCCCTTGGTTTTGAGGCGCGCGAGGATTTCCTCCACCGGCGCGCGATCGGCAAACTGCATCCCCGCGCCGGTGGCGTAGACGAGCAGGTTCTGCGTGAGGTTGCGGACGACCTGTTCCTCGCGTCCAAGGAGCAGGGTTTTGAAGTCGTCAATGTTTGCGAACTCCCGACCGTCGGGCATTTCGCCGGTTGAATCAACTGCGGGACCGAGCTTGTATTCCCAAATCCCGCGACCGCGAAACTGCTGCTTCGGCGAATCTCCTTCCTTGCCGCGATAGCGGTCGCGCCAGCCGCCGATGGCGTCGAAGTTTTCCAGCGCAAAGCCCGGCGGATCCATGCGGGTGTGACATCGGGCGCACGCCGTCAGCGAGCGATGTTTGGCGAGTTGCTCCCGGATCGTGGTGGAGCCACGCGTGTCCGGCTCGAATGCGGGAACATCGGCGGGCGGCGGCGGCAGCGGTTCGCCGAGCAATCGCTTCGCCACCCATGCGCCACGGATGACGGGCGACGTGGCCGTACCGTTTGCGGTCACCTTGAGCACGCTCGCCTGCGCCAGCACGCCGCCGCGATGGCTCGCCGCGGGCAGCGGCATGCGGTGAAAGGCTTCGCCCGTTACGCCCTCGATTCCATAATGCTCGGCAATGCAGCGATTCAGCATGAGGAAATCGGATTGGATCAGATTGCTGAGCCGCAAATCGTCGCGCAGCAACTCCGCGAAAAACGCCTTCGTTTCACCAAGCATCGCGGCTTTCAGGATGTCGTCGAATTCCGGGTAGAGCTTCCTGTCCGGCTGGGTAAAATCAATCTGCCGGAGCTCCAGCCACTGACCGGTGAAGTTCTCGACGAACGCAGCGGCCTTCGGCGAATTCAGCAGCCGCTCGACCTGCGCGTGCAGGGTGTCGGGATGACGCAAAACATCCTGCGCCGCGAGGCTTCGCAGTTCATCATCGGGGCAGGTGCTCCACAGGAAATAGGACAGCCGGGAAGCCAGAGCCCAGTCGTCGAGTTTGCCCGGTCGCTCTTCGAGAAAGAGAAACCGCGGCGACGTCAGCACCGCGCGGAAAGCGACGCGCATCGCATCCTCGAACGTCTGTCCACCATCGATTGCCGCCTTCGCCAACTTCACGTATCGCGCCGCATCTTCCGACGTGACCGGGCGGCGGAAAGCGCGCGAAGCAAAGCCTTGGAGGGTCTTTTCGGCAGCCGCCAGCGGATCGTCCACGGCGATTGTGAACGCCCGGCCCCGGTCGCCGGGCTTGCCGTTCTCGATCGGTTTCACCGGCAGGTCGCCGAATAACCGCGCGACGCCCGGCGGAGGCCAGCTTTTGACCAGCGGGCCCTCGACGTGGATCCACTCGATGGCGATGCCGCGGCCTGGATAAGTCCCAGCGTCGTGCCCATAAAGCGCGAGGCCCTTCTCGTTGTAGTTCGTGTCGTAGGGCTTGAGCTCGAGCAGTTCGCCCTGCTCGATATTCGCGACTACTTCCACCTCGCGCTTTCCGTCGGACGGCATGTCAAAGTAGCCGAGCAAGCGCCGTGTTTTGAAATCCGTGGCGTAAAGCTTCAGCCATGTCGGACGACCCGCCGCCTGGAACGAATAGCCGGAAATGCGAATCCGGTATTGCCCCCGCGTCTTGAATACAAACTTGCGCAACGTGCTCGGCGAATTGTCGTCAAAGATCACCACCGCGTCCGGTAGGATTCGGAATGTCTTCGGCTTGTCCGCGGGCTTTTTCTGGTCGTCGGTGACGCTCTCCTCGTCCTGATAGCGAAACCGCCGGTTCACGCCTTCCGGCTGCCGGCGCAGATCGAGCGCCGCCGTGATCGCGGCATCGGCAGCTTCCAAGAACTGCCCCATGTGCAGCATCGAAAGCCGCAATCCCTCGGACACATTGTCGAACCCGTGCGACGGTGCATCCTCCGGCAGGTAGTGTTGCAACGGCAGGTCGATTGCGAGCAGGTCGTGCAGCGTGTTTTCATATTCGACCCGGTTAAGGCGGCGGAGAACCACGCGTCCGTCGGTCTGCTGCCTGACCGCGCTCTCGGAATGCAATTCGCGTCGCAGCGCGGCAAGGAATGCGTCGCGCGTTGCAGCGTCGGGCCGGTCCTTCGCTTTCGGAGGCGGCATTTCCTGCTTGTCCACCTTGTCGAAAATCCCGACCCAGCGCTCTAATGACTGCCGGTCGTCGGTCTTCCATGTCAGTGCCTCTATATTGAAGTCACCTTTCTTGGTACCAGCATCGTGGCACTCAATGCAGTGGCGTTCAAAGAATCCCTTGAAATCGGCAGCGTGAGCCCGTGTCGCCGTGTGGCAAAGTATCAATCCCGCATAAACGAAGTGTCTCCAGCTCATGGCGATCTCACTTTTGCACGGTGAGTTCCGCAGTCGAAACCGGACCGGTAACTCCAAAGGCGTTCACTGTTCGCACCTCCAGCCGGTTCGCACCGGCGTGAACTGGCAACTCGAACTTTGCGGTGGCCGGCTTCCATTCGCCGTCATCGGCGCGCGTCTCGAAGCGCAGGAAATTCGGCGTCATCGTTTTCAGCGCCACCACCAGCCTGCCGCCTTCAGCACTCAGGCTCGGCGCGGACTGGCCGATGGGAAAATATGGGTCCGTCGCCGGATGCGCAGGATTGACGCGCGTGTGCCACTGCGTGCCGTCGCAGAGTTCGTCTTTCACGATGAACATCCCGCCGTAGTCGTAGCCGGCATCCATGAGGTCGGTGTTCGTGATGTAGCCGATGAAACCGTATTTATCGAGTTCGTCGGGGTCGATGGTGAGGTCGCCGAAGCCCTCGAATTTCGCGAGGAAGACCGGCAGGTCGGCTTTCCGGTAACGCTTCCGCTCCTTGCCGACGACGATGACGAGTCCCTTGCCATCGTTGCGGAACCACTCCTCCCGAATCTCCCACGCGTTCAGCGGCACGCCGTCCTTTTCCAAATACATGTTGCTCGTCGGATCGAGCATCACCCACTTGCGGTACTGGTTGGACCAGATTTCCGTGGTTGTGTGCTCGGTCGATCCGCCGTTCTTGTTCACGCCTTTGTGCCGACGCAATGCCAGCGGGCGATCCACCCAGCCGAGGCTCGCCGCGGCGGATACGAGCACCTGCGCATACTGCGTGCAAAAGAAACTGTGCCCCTCGTCTATGGCCTGCAGCACCTCGAGCGCGCCGCTGGCTTTTTTTGATGGGCGACCGAACTTTTTGAACTGCCGGTGTGTCCAGTCGAGCAGCAGCACCTGCCGGTCGAACTCGTCTTTTCCCGGCGCGATCACTTCGTCCAGGTTGTAGCGCTCGCGCAGTTCCTTGAGCTTCGGATTGCTGGAGGAATCGAAGCGAAACCGCTTCGCGTAATCGCTCTCCACATACGGCAGCGCGTCCAGCTTGGTGACCTTCGCAGTGCGGTCGTTGAGGTTCAACGTCGCCGCCCCGTCCTGCGCGAACCCGGCGCTTGCGACCGCTGCCAAGATGAGGCTGGAAAGGCATGCGGCGCGGAGAATTCGGGCGTTATAAATCATCGCAGTAGAACCCCATGGCGCCGCAGACATTGGCAGCTATTTCTCCACTCCACCGCCCTGTTCACGAGCTTCACCGTCCGCCCGCATTGCGGGCCTTCATTCCCGCTCAACTCCATCGCGCCTCCAGCCATCTGCAGCGCCACCGGGCTCCCAGCGATCTGGCGCTTTATTCTTTTACTTTTCGCGCTGGAAGCCGCTAAGCGTCAGCTATTTTTTCGCGATTTCGTAGCTGAGAAGCACGTCCTGATCGCGCAGGTAGAGCCGCCCGTTTGCGACCACCGGGTGCGGCCAACTGTTTTTGTTGCTGCGGTCGGGTTGGTCGAAGCGGCCTTTTTCCTTGTAGCCATCGGGCGTCGCTTCGACGAGTGCAACGGTGCCTTTGCCGCCTTCGCTGCGGAAATAGAAGCGACCGTCGGCATAGGCGATGGCTCCTTTGCCGACGCTTTTGTCCGTCCATTTGACGTCGCCCGTTTTGAACTCCTGACAAATCCAGCCTTTACTGTCCGAGTGTCCGTAAAGGTAGTCGCCGAGGAGGATGACACCGCCATGGTGGTTAGCCATGTTCTTGTTTGCGTAAATCTCCTCCGCTTTGAATCCGTCGGCATCCTTGGTGATCTTGAACGCGTTGCAACCAACGCCATAGCCCGATGTCACATAGACCTGGTTGTTCGCGTAAATCGGCGTGGTGATGATGGCGGTTGCGCCTTTGCGTTCGGCGCGCCAGAGCAGTTTGCCGGTGACGGCATCGACCCCGGCCACACTGTCGCCGGTGAGCTGGATGTATTGGTGGATGCCGCCGATGTCCGCAGCGATCAATGACGAGTATTGGGCGCTGTCGGTAAACTCGGTGCTCTGCCAGATCAGGTCGCCCGTCTTCTTGTTGAGCGCGACGATTGCGCCTTTTTTCCCGCCGGGAGTGACCATGACGTTCGTGCCGTCGATCAACGGCGATTCCGTATAATTCCAGCCCGGCGAGCCGCCGCCGAAATCCTTCGAGAGATTCTTGCGCCAGCGCTCGGTGCCTTTCGCCGCGTCGAGGCAGACGAGGTCGCCGAATTGTCCGAGCGCGTAAATCGCATCGCCATCGACCGTCGGCGTGCAGCGGGTTCCTTCGTAGTTGCCGCCGGGCTTTCCAAGAATCGGCGAGGTCCACAGCGATGCGCCGGTCTTTTCATCAAACGCACGAACAGAGCTACCATCCGCACCGTCGCCCATCGTGAAGACGCGCCCTTTGGCCACCGAGACGCTGGAATATCCGACGCCGCATCCGATCGCCTTCCAAGCCAGCGCTGGTCCTCCTGCCGGCCATTCGCCGAGCAGGTTTTTCTCGGTGCTGATGCCGTCGCGTTTCGGTCCTCGCCACGTCGGCCAATCGGCTGCCGGGGATGTCAATGGACGCAGAGCGAATGCTGCGAGTGTGAAGGCGATGGAGCCGGAAAGAGTGCGTGAAGTGTTCATTGCGCTGCGGAATAAAGCGAAGCGACCCGGCGCGGTCACGGTGAATATGCCGGAAAATGGGCTGCACCGACGATGCGGGATTCGAAGGGTCAAGGCACGCAACGTAAGACATTGAAAATCGGGGAGATTTCGGACAGGTGGTGTCATGAACATTTCCGCGATTCGATTCCAAATTGAGTCAGTCCTTCCCGACTCACGGTGTTTGAACGATTGGCTCGCGCTGGCGTTCGTCACGATCACCCTTTGCGCGACCGCCTCCGCGCAATTTGACCCTCTTTCGCAGCCGACAAACACATGGGTGAAACAAACACCGATGGCCGCAACGCCCGTCTCGCCGCGGCTCGGCTATGAGGGCGCGTGCGTCTGGGACAGTAAACATCGCGTCGTGATCCGCTACGGCGGGCACAATCAGGGCGGCGGCGGCGAGCAGGGTTCGGAGATTTGGACGTTCGATCCGCTCACCGCGAAGTGGGCGCTCAAGGAACCCAATCTTTCGCCACCCGGCGTCTGCTGCAACGCGCAGAATGCCTACGACCCGGCCCACGCGCGCTACATCCGATTCCCGTCGTTCAGCGGCAGCCACGGATGGCAATGGTGGCGCGAGATTTATCTCAACGACGCCTCGGTCTGGACCTACGACCTCGCCGCGAACACCTGGCGCAACATGCGCCCGCTTCCCGCGCCGCACGTCGCGCCACTGCGCTCCGCGTCGTGGGACAGCGATGCGCAGGGGGTGGTCGTCTTCGGCGGAGAAGGCGGACCGCGCGAAACGCTCACCTACGATCCGCATCGCAACGAGTGGAAATGGATGAAGCCAAAGTCGCAACCCGAACCGCGCAGCGGCGGACAGATGGCATACGACGCCGCGCACAAGGTGCATGTGATGTTTGGCTCGCAGTTCAACGATGATGCGCAGACGTGGCTCTACAATTTGGAGAAAAACGAATGGCGCGACGCAAAGCCCGAGACTTCGCCGCCGACGGAAAACAACGACGCGGTGCTCACGTATGATTCCATCCGCCGCGTCGTCGTCGCGATCATCAAGGTGACGACCGGCAAGGACGAGGCCGCGCAGCACCGGCTCGAAACATGGACCTACGATGTCGCGGCGAATCAATGGACGAAACTCAATCCCGCGCAGGCGCCGGATCCCTCGGGCAGTCGAGCGCGGCAGCTTTTCTTCGCCCCGGAACTGGGGCTCGCGTTTTTGGAAAACTGTCCGAGCAAACCGCGCGAGCAGCAGATCTGGACGATGCGTCTCGCGAACACCAAACCGTTTGCAGATCCGCCGCCCGCACTGGCACCGCGCCCCGAACCGCGCATCGTCGAGGACGGCGTGGCGTCGGTGATTTCCGCGACGCGCGTCGAACTCGCGTGGAAAGCACCGCAAACCGCGGGCATCACAGGCTACCATGTCGAACGAGCACCGGTCGAGGTGTTCAGTGAGGACCAGCTTTCGCGATTGAAAAAACAGACGGCTCCACTCGCGGAGCCGTCGGTCGGCGCGCTCCGGCGCATCGGCGCATTCGCACGCCTGACCACGATTCCCGTGAAAGCGACGGAATTCACGGACACCGATGTGGACCTCTCGAAGCCGCAGCCGATCGCGGGCGAGGCGCTCTATGAAAAGAAACTCAGTCGCGAACAGCTTGATGATTCGGGCCGCGCGTATCGCTTCGCGGTCTTCGCCTATCGCATCCGCGCCGTCGGTGCGGGCGGCATCGAGAGCGGGCCTTCGCCAGCATTCTTAACGATCCCGGCCAATCCGCAGTGGGTGTTCAGCAAAGAGGAAGGCGACAGCTGTCATCTCAAATGGGCGGCAAATTTGGAAAAGGGACTCAAGGGCTACCGGGTGTACCGCATGGATGGACGCTATGGAAGCGACCCTCTGCCCCGCCTCACTCCCGATCCGATCACCACGACGACTTACAGCGACGCGACCGCCGGCAAATCATCGCGCCGCTACTATGTCGTCGCCGTGGACGCGCTCGGGCAGGAAGGCTTCCCATCCGCGCCCGTGTGGTTCGAGCGCGAGTGGAAACCGTTCTACAAGCCGTTCACCGGGGAATGGCACCAGTGAGGCACCCAGCCATTGTCGGTCAGTGTTCTGCATCTGCGATGCAGCGAGAACAAAGTAGCCCGCGAGTCTCTTCGCGGCTTGTCGATTCCCGCGAAGCGGCACTTATTTGATTGGTCGCTTTCGCGAGTAATGCAGAGCCGCGCCGGGACTCGCGGGCTACTTTGTTTCGTTGTGCTCGCCATCTGACTCTACGCGATTCGCATTCGCTCGAAGTGCAATGACTTTGGCAGATACTATTTGCTCCACTGCTGCCCCTGGCGGATGACCCGCGCGGCGATGTCGCCCGAGAATTGCGGGGGCTTCAACTCGACGCCGTAGCCGAAGTGCCGCAGGGGTTTCACCGGTTGCGAGTCGCTGCCGACCACTTCGCCGGTCGTGGTGCTGATGAATTCAATCTTGTAGTTGCCGGGCTCCAAGCCGGCCACGTTGACGCTGGCTTCAACTTGTGCGGGGCCGCGTTCGGGCTTGCCCTGAATTACGCGGAAGGCGAGCGGATCGTGAATCCAGATCAGCGCGCGGTCCGGGGCGGCGAGGCCATAGACGTTCAGGCTCACGGGGAGACTCGGGCGCGTGGTCTTCATGGTCTTCCATTCGTACGACGGCCAGTCGGCGTCGCGGAGGAATTTTGAGAGGGGCTTGTAGTGCTTGTAGAGATCGTACTTTTCAATGTGCGCGTTCCAATGCCAGTAAAGCCCCGCGCCCGCCGCGCCGCTCAAGGATGAGGACCAGAGTGCGTCGTGAAATTGCTCGCCGTCTGGGTCGAGTTCGAAGCGATCGTTCACGCCCTGTTCGCCGAAGAAAAACGGCTTTCCAAACGGGCGCATCAGATGGTCGCTGTCCTGCACGGAATACTGCGCTGCGTCGATCTCGCTGGGCCAGTATTGGTGCGCCTGGACGAGATCAATCTCGGGCAACGCAAACATCGCGGCGTCGCGCCAGCTTGACGTGATGAGATGGTGAAACGGATCGAGCGCGCGGAGGCGTCCGCAAAGATCCTTATGCCACGCCACATTCGCCTCGCTCGTGAAACCATCGAGGTTGTCCACTTCGTTCCACATTTCCCACGCAACGAGATTCGGGCACCATCCCCAGCGCGCGACGGAGTAGCGGTGCCGACGCGCGGCGAGTTCGCGGCACTCGGGTTTGGTGAGGTATTCAATCGGCTCCGTGACCGGCCCGCCGTTGGCCGAGTTGTAGCGACTGCGCGTCCAGCGGTGCGGCATTTTGCGGTTCCACCATGTGGTCATCTCGAAGCAAATTTGCCAGTAAATGCCATGTCGGTCGCAAAGGTCCGAGACAGTGTCGAGCTTCCACGCGCATTCCATGTCATACTTGCCGAGGCCCGTGACCACAGTCTCCAGCGGGAATCCGGCGTTTGATCCGTTGCCGACGCCGGGGTCTCTTTTCGGGTCGCCCACGATCATGTATTCCTGCCAGAGCCGGACGTAATTCGCGCCGTTGGTGGCGAGCTTCGGCAGGATGCGTTCGTAGAAATAAGTGCCCTCGCGGGCGGGTGACATGCAGAGGTTCTGGCCAATCGGAAAGAAGGAACGTCCGTCGGCATCTTCGAGATACCGCTTGTTGCGCGGGCTCACGCGGATGGGGCCTCGATGGGTGCCCTTCACGACTTTCACCGAGAGCGGCGGACTTTGGCGGACACCGGCAACGTCTTTGAGTGCGAGAACTACGCGGTGGACGCCCGTTTCTCCGCTGGAAAAACGCACGCGCCATTCGGGCTTGCCGAGGGTGGCAAGCAGTTCGACGCGGGCATCGTCCTTCGCGGCGGGGTCCTTCAACGAGCGCTGGTAATCCTGAAACCAGAATCCGGGGACGCGCAGTTCCTTACCCGAGGGCAATGTGACCGTGGCGTCGAGTGCGAGCGATGTGGGGTCGAAGGGATTTGCGCTGCCGGGGTCGGCAGCGAGAGCGACTTCC
This sequence comes from Verrucomicrobiaceae bacterium, assembly GCA_031374705.1. Lineage (GTDB taxonomy): Bacteria > Verrucomicrobiota > Verrucomicrobiia > Chthoniobacterales > Chthoniobacteraceae > SXWH01. The sequence goes on from JANMGP010000078.1 coordinate 16,306, forward strand.
GCACGCTCGTATTGCCCGACCTCGGGCGTGAGGACGCGCGCGCCTTCGAGTGATGCGGCGCACGCGGTTGCGACAAACAGGAGCGCGACGAAGAGCAGCGTGATTTTTTGCATGAGAGGCGTGGATTATTTGGCGGCGGTGGCCGTCTCGGCGTAAGCATCGAGCTCCAGATAAATTCTCGGCGACTTGGGAAGATTAACGCGGACGGTGTAGCCGTCGTCCACGC
>JANMGP010000079.1:0-4112 GCA_031374705.1 Verrucomicrobiaceae bacterium
CGGCGCCGTCGCCTTCCGCCAGCTCCATAACGCCGCACTTTTCATCCCCGCCGCACTCACCGCCATCACCGCATTCACCTACCGAGCGACCCTCCTCCGAAAACCATGAAACACGCATCCATCATCCTCGCCGTAGCGCTCCTCGGCCACTCCGCCGCCACTTTACATAGCGCCGAAGCACCGCTGCTTACCGAGGCAGAGGAGCAGTTCAAATCGATGACCACCACGCTCTACCAGCACAAGACCGAGGTGGACCGCACCACCGGCAGCTACCGTTACGACTGCGTCGGCTTCGTCTCCTACGCCCTCAAGCACGCCGCCCCGCAAGCCTGGGCCTCTGCATTTAAAGCCACCGGCATCGACAAAGGCCGCATCCCCAGCCCGCCGCGATACCGCACATTCTTCGCCAGCCTCGCCGACACACCCCAGCCCGGTTGGGAAGCCGTCGCAAAAATCGCCGACCTTCGCCCCGGCGACATCGTCGCTTGGGAACTCAAAACTGCCACCGCCGTCGGCCACGCCGTCATCATCGGCACCGCCCCCATCGCCGCGCCCGACGGCTCATGGCTCGTTATGGTCTATGATTCCACGGCCTCCCCCCACGCCGAGGACACCCGCCCCACCGACGACCGCGCCCAGCCCCTCGCCCCGAGCGGACGCCACAGCGGACTCGGCCACGGAGTGATGGCCCTCATCGCCGACCCCGCCACCGGCGCCCTCACCGGCTACCGCTGGAGCCCGAAAGCAAAAACCGCCACCGTCCCGATCGCCGCCGGTCGTCCGAGATCTTGATGGAGGCGATGTTGGAGCTGGACGAATTAAAAACTCCCGAGCGCAGCCTCGATCTCCGCGCGAGGGATAAACCAATAGCCGGGAGTGTAAGCGAAGTAAGGGCTAATGAGCACTCCGGCTTGGGTGACGAATGCCGACGGCTCGCCGCTCATGACTTCGCGCTCGCGCAGTTCGAGCGACGCGGGGTGAAGTGTGTGGTGCCGTTTGAGCGAGCCCAGCGTGGCTTCGTCGAGATGGCAATCAAGGAGCACCCGGCGTCCGGTGCCGGGATGCTCGATCGATGGCAGACCGCCGGTCTTCAAATTGGCGGGACGAAAAACCAGCGAGGGCTTTGCCGGGTCGAGCGACTTCCATTCAGCGGCGGGGCAATCGCTCCATTTGCCCGACGCCGGTTCATAGCACCAGCGGTTGACTATGTCGCCGCCCGGGGTGCGTCCGCGCATCAGGACCATTCCATCGAGCTTGTTGCGAAAAGCGAGGCTCATCGCCCCTGCTTCGTCCAATGGCGATTGCGAAGGCGAGCGCCGACCGCTGGCGATGAGCTCCACGGCTCCGCTTTCGATATTCGCGCGATACAGTTCGCCGAATCTGTTTGCAAAAAAGTCACCTCTTCGCCTCGAGCCTGAGCAAAAATCCACGGGCCGGCACGCAGTGGCGTCTCATATACTCCAACCGCTGCGGGGAACTCCCGCCACAAATTCGTCTTCCGCTCAAATGCGCGCAGCCAGCCATCGCTCGTGAGGAATACAAAGTCGTCGTAAACCGCGAGGCAGTTCGCGCCCCATGATGTGCGCCGCGGACCAAGCCGGGCCGGCACTTCTGCAACTCGTGTCGCCAGCGTCGGAAGCGATACCGTGAGAAGATAATCGTGCGGCTTGTCGTCCGTGCCAAATCGCACATGCGTCCACAGTGCATCTCCGACGACCGGGCTCACGCGCGGATCGATGCCGAGCGTGCCCCACTTACCCTCCACAACCTGCGGCAATGCGTAGGGCGTCCAGAATCGCGTCACCCGCAAAGTCTCCGCTGTCGGCTTTGCTGCTAACGCGGGAAACCGGCTCACGAGCCGCAGCATTTGCTCATCGACACCTTTTCGCATCCATCCGGCTTTCGTCCGTGCGCGGTATTCTTTCATTGCGGCGATCATCTCGCTCGCCTGCTCCTCGGTGTAATCATCGGGCAACAGCAGAGCATTGAAAACGACCAGTTCCAAATCGCGACCTTCACGACAAAGGTGCAGCAGATAGCGCCGCATAAAATCGCGATCCTCGGCGAGCTTGGGCTTGAATCCAAAAGGCCGCCCGCTCGCTCCCGGACCGCCGCCGCTGCTCGTGCCGGTCGCGCCGCCGGAAAAGCAATTGAAGTAGCTGAACGGATATTCGCCACGCGCCATCCCATCGCGCATATCCCAAAGTGCCTCCTTCACCTTCTCGGGGTCCGAAGCCGCAGCCAGCCGGTCTTCGGGTGCCTTGGATGCCGCGAGCATCGCGATAATCTCGTCCCATCGATTGTTCCGCCGGTCGGGCGTCTCCTCGCCCACGGGCACCTGAAAATTTGGGAATGCAGAAATCGGTAGCCCGAGCCGCAGACTCGCCTGAAGCTCCGGTGGATGCTTCACCGACAGCAGCGCGCGGTAACCGGCGAGCGCCGCATCGGGGTCGCCGAGCCAGACCGGGAGCAGGGATGCCTTGAGGAGGAAGAGGTCCGCAGTTTCGGCAACATCATGCGAAGTTTGAAACACGCGCTCCGCCGCCGCATCGAGTTGCGTGCGGAGCGCCGCCAGTTGCGCTGCGGGCGGCGCTGTCGCAGGCTGCCGTGCCGCGCGTTCAAGCCCGGTAAGTGCAATTGTCACAGCCTCGCCCGTCAGTTTCGCACGCAGCTTTGGCGGAATAGAATCGAAGTGGGACGAGAGCAGATCGAACCCGCGCAGGATCGACGTCGCGCTTCGTTCGGCCTCTGCCGCAGTCAGCACCCCCGGCCTGTCAAAACCCGAGCGCATATGCGGCGCGAGCGATTGCGCATCGTGATCCAGATGAAATCCCCCATAATACCCAGAAATCCTCCGAAGCAGCTTCGGATGCACACTGAATATCGCGCCACGAATGCGCAGGGTCACGAGGTCCGCATTTCTCTCCCCCAGCGCCCAGCTCGACTCCGCTGCCATGAGCGCCTCTGGCCACTCGCCGAACACTCCGCGATCTTGCGCCACTTTGAGAAAGCGCGCCGCTTCACTGCCGGGGTCCCACGTAACGCCTCCCGGCTTGGCTCCAAACTTGACCAACATCTGCTTCGCCAGAGCATCCACCGCACGGGGTAATTTTGCGCGGTCCGCAGCGCCACTCATCTCAAGCACCTGACCGCCGAGCGGCGGGACGAGACGCATCCGCAGCGTCAGCTTGGAGGAATCGGCAGGGTCTTCGTCGATACTCCCGTCGAGCAGCCAGCGCCCCCTCCAGAATGCCTTCGCGAGTGGTGATGCCGCGATCACCGTATCGAGTTGCTCGCGCTCCATGACGAAAACCGTGGGCTCCAGCGAAAGGCGGTGTACGAAGAGCCAGCGCAACGCCTCCTCAGTCTCGCGCGCACCGGGAGTCGTTCGCGATGTACGAAAACCGACAACGGAAACGGGTGTCGCCTCACCGTTGCGCGCACCCAATTTCGGCAGCACCGCAATAATCTCCCGCGCCGCCGATTTTGCCCACGCCTCCGGCTTCTCCAAAGGCCATTGTCCCCGGCCTGTCGCCACCACCACCGCCTGCTCAGCAGCAACGCAACGCATGGTGATCACATCGTATTCCCCCACCTTCGTCAGACCGAGCAGGACGACTCCATCCGCACCGGACTTCTTCCCAAGCGCAAGCACCTCCGCGTCCGCCGGGATTTCCACTGCTCCCGGCTTATTCGGCCACTCGGAGATCGTGAGCCCCGGAGTTCCGGCAAGTGCGGTCGCAAGAAGGCGGGCGACTGGCCGAACGTCAGGAGTGGCGACAATCGTGACCTTGTGCTCTGCCCGCACTGGAAAAACGTAGGAGAGCAACGCAAGCACGAAAATGAACAGCGCTTTTCCCGTTGCGAAATTTAGTCCGGCTATCGACACCATTCCTCCTGAATACGTCGGCGCTGTGAAAATGAAAGCCGCTTCTAAGGCCTGGGATTTTCCACGGGTGTGATTAATTCTCCTTTGTTAGTTATTTTTCTGGACATTTCAGCCATCCGAGCATAAAAACGAGAACTTCCGCGCATTCACACCGTGATTGGCGGGATTCGTAAATAACCAACAAAACCAGTGGCCGCCATGCAGCGGTCAGAAAAAAATGACG
>JANMGP010000150.1:0-22395 GCA_031374705.1 Verrucomicrobiaceae bacterium
GACGAACTCGTCGTGCGTCTCGTTCTCAGCACCGACCGCGACATGGAATACGTCCACATCAAAGACCATCGCGGTAGCGGCACCGAGCCGGTAAACGTGCTCTCCGGCTACCGCTGGCAGGACGGTCTCGGCTTCTACGAAACCACACGTGACGCCGCGAGCCACTGGTATGTGGATCGTCTGCCGAAGGGAAATCACGTCTTCGAATTCAGCACGCGCGTCGTCCACCGCGGCCGCTACCAGACGGGCTTCGCGACAATCGAGTGCATGTACGCGCCGGAATTCGGTGCGGACTCGGAAAGCCTCTGGATCGAGGCGGAGTAGGATGCAGCTTTGGAAATAAACTGACTACGAAGGGCGCAAAGGACGCGAAGATTTGGACACGCCGGACTTCGCGTCCTTCGTAGTTATCAAAGATGCACGCCGCCGACATTCGCGGGGCGGAACTATTCCTCAACCACCTTCGCCACGAGCTCCTTTGCGGTTTCGTTTTTGATCTGCCCTGCCCATTTCTTCGCTTCGGCTTTGTCTTGTTTCGCGAGGTAGCGGACGAAGCCGAGCAGCACGAAATCCACGGCAGCGTGCTCGCGGTGCTCGATGAGCCATGCGCCGAAAAGCTTTCCTTCCTTTTCCGCCCAAGCCTCGCTGATCACAGGGACTCCGTCGAATGTCTTCTTCTTTGGATTCATCGGGAGCGCCGCCGCCCATTCGATCCCGCGTTTGAACATCTGTGAATCCGCGAGCTTCTTCGCAGTTTCATAAACCATCTTCTCCTGATAGAGCGCGGGCTCTTTTAGTCCGGTGAGAAAACGCATGGAGTCCTCGACGTTTCCGTAATTCATCAGCCACGCGACGTGTCCCGCTGCGACGACTTTCGGGCTGCCTTCCTCGGTATTCATCGGGAGCGAGTTGAACCACTCAACCGCGCCCGGTAGAAGACCGGCGCGATGTGCTTCATCGCGGATTCGCTGCAATGCACCGTCGAGGAGGCGCGAGCCTTTCGGGCAGACGTCCAGCATGTAAGCCGTCGCGCCTTTCAAATCGTTCCGCGCCCAGCCCGCCATGAAGGCCTGATGCAGCTCCACATCTTCCTTCCGCTCCGCAGGCAGGGCGTCGAACCACGCTTTCGCCGCAGCGTGATCAACCGCGGCCCAAGTGCGGAGGACGATCCGGGGCAATCCTGTCAGATTACCACTCTTGTTCATGATATCCGCCGCCTTCATCGCATCCACCGCATCGGCCTCCGTCCACCGCTCCCAAAGTGTTTCCCATTCCCATCCAAACGCGCCGCGAAATCCATTCCGGTCGATATATTCAAATGCACGAAGCGCTGCGCCGAACTCCTTCACGGGGCACTGGTAAACGAGCTCCGTCCAACGCGCCTGTCGCGTCGGTCGATGGTTATCGAGCATGGCTTCGATAAACGCCTGCGTCCACGCATCGGGCTTCGCGAGCGGCGGGTTGAGCGCAGGAGGCTTCGGCGTGTGAGCGGGGCGGGGGATCGTAAACTTTGGAACCGTGGACGCGGGCAAGCCTGGCTGTTCGAGCGGCGGATCCTGAGCCGCGAGCACGGACGTGAAAAAGATGTTGAGCAAGTGATTCGATTTCATGGAGAAGGCGGGTGTCATCGCTCGAATCCGTCGTCGCTACAATTTCTGAATTCAGGAATGAAATCCGCGCATCACGGTGCTATCCAACGGTCACTCAATGGCCACCATTATTTCTCATCCCGCCGTTCCACTCGCCGTCGGCATCGCCCTGGGTCGCGGCGTCATCCCCTCGCGGCTGCTGGAGTTTGGTATCCTGTGTTCGATTTTGCCTGATTTGGACGTGGTCGCTTTCAAACTCGGCATTCCGTACCAGGCAATGCTCGGACATCGGGGATTTAGTCACTCGATTGTCTTCGCGATTCTTGCGGCGATCGCATTTCGGATCGGCTCAAATGTGGGACGCGAACGTCCCTGGACTACGTTTCTCTTTCTCACCTTCGCCACGATCTCGCACGGCCTTCTGGACGCCCTTACAAATGGCGGGCTTGGCGTCGGGTTCTTCACGCCATTCTCGGGACGCCGCTATTTTTTCCCCGCCGAGTGGATCGAAGTTTCGCCGATCGGCGCTTCGTTTTTCTCCGCGCGAGGAGTGGTGGTTTTGAAGTCGGAGCTACTCACGGTCTGGTTGCCCTGCACACTTGTTGCTCTGCTGGGAATGGCCCTTCGATTGCACGCTCGCAGTGTACAAACTCCCGTGGCTCCCGGTCGAAAATAGGCACCCGCTTTCGCTACCCGATTCCTGCCGCGGAGAACGCGTCGATGAGCGGCTTGTAAAACGCATCGCGTCTCGTCACCGCACGCCGGACGACGTGTTTGAGGTTCGGCACGTCTGCAAGATTAACCACGAGATCCACACTCGAGGCCCAGGCCTCCATCTCGCTATCAGTGTGAACGCCGGAGCCGACCATCACGAACATTTGCGCCCTTCGCTGACTGCTCGGACAGGCGCGCGAGGCATCGAGAATTGGGTGATTCTCCTTGTTTGCGGCGTTGAAGTGCTCGGCCACGATGACGACATCGTACGTGTGCGTTTGCAATTTGAGCAGGATGTCCTCGAGGAACAAGCCAGTGTGAATCTTGTAATCGATTTCGGTGAGATTCTCCACGACGAGCCGCTGGACTTCCGGAACGTCCACGCAGACGAGCGCCGTTTTATCTCCCGGTTCAAAGAGGTCGATCCTGTGGTGGAAATCGTTGTCGCGAGTGGCGCTCATTTTGCGAGAGATATGGTGTCGAGTTTCAGGCCGCTTGTGTCGATCTGGGTGAGATTCATTCGTTTCTTTGCGTCATCAAGGAACCGGGTCATTTTTCCTTTGTTGGATGAGTATGCAACGGCGGTTTCATCAGAAATTTTTCCTGCCTCAAACGCCTTCACAATCGCCTGATCAAACGTGCACCATCCAAAGGTCTCACTTTGTTCAATAATGTCGTAAAAGTTCTTTTCTTCGGATTCACCCAGGATGACCGCTTCGCGGGTTCGCATGCTGTTACCCATGATTTCCTGCACGAGCAGCCGCCCTCCGCCAACGCGGGGCAACAGGCGCTGTGAGACGACCCACCGGAGCATGTCCGAGAGCCGCACACGGAGTTGCTTTTCCTCGCTTTTATCGAACATGCCGAGAATACGGTTGATGGACTGACCGGCGCTGATGGTGTGGATGGTGGAAAGCACTAAATGTCCCGTCTCGGCCGCGGTCATCGCGATGTCAACAGTCGCCCGGTCGCGCATTTCTCCGACTAGAATAACCTTGGGTGCCTGGCGGAGTGCTGCGCGCAGACCGCTCGGAAAGTCATCGAAATCCGCTCCCAGCTCACGTTGGTTGAACGTCGATTTCTTGTGCTGATGGATATACTCGATCGGGTCCTCCAAGGTGACGACGTGAGCGGATTGCGTGCGATTTATCTCGTCGAGGATGGCGGCAAGGGTGGTGGTTTTTCCGCTGCCTGTGGCACCGGTCACCAGCACGAGGCCGGTTTTCTCTTTCGAAATATCCCGTAGTGTATTGGGGAGATTGAGCGTCTGGATAGTCGGCACTTCGGTCTGAGCTTTTCGCATGACGATCGAGAGGTGTCCGCGGTTGCGGAAAATATTCACGCGAAAACGCGCGTATTCGCCAGCCGTGTACGCACAGTCACACGACCCTTTTTCCGCGAGGTCACGTACGAGCCGCCGCTCGTTATTCATGATATTCAGGGCGATTCGCTCGGTTTGGAACGCCGTGAGCTTCTTTACGTGCGGCGGGACATCCGCCTCGCGAAGCGCGCCGAAGCTCTCCACCTGGGGAGGTCGGCCCACGCTGAAATTAATATCGGAGATGCCGGGAGCCACCACGAGCATCGCTTGCAAAAGGGCATCGAGTTCGGCGCGTTTCATCGGTTATTCGTCGAATGGGCTTGGCGGTGTCTTGAGGAACACGCGGAATTTTTTCTTATCGAGGCATTTGTCGTATGCCTCTTCCGGAGCAATGATGCTCTTTTTGAGGAGCTCCATGATGGCGTCGTCGAGCGGCTGGTTGCCCTTCTGCTTGCCGATTTGCATCATGCCGGTGATTTGGTGCGTCTTCCCCTCGCGAATGAGGTTGGAAATCGGCGGGTCCACCACGAGCACTTCGAGCCCCGCGATCCGGCCTGGTTTGTCGATGCGTTTGAAAAGATTCTGGGCTACGATGCCTTTAAGCGACTCTGCGAGACCGGATCGAATCTGGTTCTGCTGGCCCGCCGGAAATACGTCGATGATTCGGTCGATGGTTTTCGGCGCGCTCGGCGTATGGAGCGTGCCAAAGACCAGGTGACCCGTCTGCGCCGCCGTCAGAGCGAGCTCGATGGTCTCCAGGTCGCGCATTTCTCCAACGAGAATGATGTCCGGGTCTTCACGCAACGCTCCTCGCAATGCTGATGCAAACGACTTTGTATGCATCCCCACCTCACGATGGTTCACGAGCGATTGTTGCGACTGGTGGACGAACTCAATCGGGTCTTCCACGGTGAGGATGTGGTCCTTCCGGTGAAGGTTTGCGTAATCCACCACGGCGGCGAGCGTCGTCGATTTGCCGGAGCCGGTGGGGCCGGTGACGAGAACGAGTCCTTTCTTGAGCATGGCGAATTGCTTGATCGCCGGCGGAAGTCCCAACTGGTCGGCCGTGAGCACCTTGCTCGGAATGAGTCGAAATACCGCGCCAATGCCATATTTCTGGTTGAAGAAGTTCGCGCGATAACGGGCAAATCCGGGATATTCGTAGCCGAAGTCAACGTCGCCGGTTTCCTCAAACTGTTTGATCTTCTGCTCCGGGGCGATTTCGTAAACGAGCGCCTTCAGATCATCGCTTTGAAAAACCGGCGCGTCGATGCGGATGAGTTCGCCGTGGATTCGCAGAATGGGTGGGTTTCCTGTAGAGAGGTGCAAGTCGGATGCGCCCTGCTCCTTCATGAACTTAAAGTATTGGTCGATACGTGCCATGCCTCATGAGAAAGCGGGAAAAATGCCAACCCGGCGTTTCTTTCCAGATACTTTCGCTGGTGGTCTCAAAGAGAGACGTTACCCTCGTGATGGGAACCCGGAACCCGCGTTGTTCACATCTTGTATGGAGTGGATCAGATTTTAACTTCCGATCCTTCATACTCATCTATGTGCGAATAACTTTGCCAGTTCCCGTTCCACATATACTCCGCCAGTGTTCCCCACTCGATCGTGTCTGTGAAGAACCCGCAATTCTTGGCGAACAACGGACGCGGAAGTCGGGACACACCTCGGTTATTCGGATCCGTTCGCGAGATATCCGGGGTTATTCGCAGGTTGTTCGTCAGCGAAACCAGCCCAGAGTTTTTGCCGCAGCGCGTCGAGGGCTGCGGCGGTTTCCGCTTCTTTTTTGCTCTTCCCATTACCCTCGCCGAGATCCGAGTTGTTCCACACCACCCGTGCGACGAAGTGCTTTTGATGCTCGGGGCCATTGGCTCCAAGGATAATGTATTTAGGGCTCACGGGAGAAATCGCCTGCAAAATCTCCTGAAGGCGGCCCTTTGGATTCGCCTCGGGAGGATCAAGGTCAAGGTTCTCGAGATCCTCGCGCGCTTCGGACAGCACGATGCGCCGCGCGGTGACGTAGTCGGAGTCGAGGTAGATCGCGCCGATGAGGGCCTCGTAAGCATCCGCCAGCGCCGAGCTCCGTTCGCGACCGCCGCTGGCTTCCTCGCCGCGTCCCATCATAAGATGCTGGCCGAGCTCCAGGCGAATCGCATGCATCGTCAGGCCTTCACGTGAGACGAGTCGCGAGCGGAGCTTCGTGAGCTGGCCTTCGCTGAAGGTCTTGAAATGGTCGAATAGCCACTCGGTGAATATGAGCTGGAGCACAGCGTCGCCGAGGAATTCGAGGCGCTGATTGTCAAAATGATGCCGCTGGGTTTCGTGGCCGAGAGAAGGGTGCGTCATAGCCTCCGCGAGCAGGAGCGGATTGCGAAATTTATACTTCAGACGCTTTTCGAGCGGATTCATGGCCGCGCCGTTCATAGCGTGACTGTTAGCGTAGGCGCACAAAAAAATTCGTTCATCGCAGAAAAGGCGGCGCGTAAAGCGGTGCGCTGCGTTTCATCGCTTGTCTGTCGGCCCGCGATTCGCCATGCAGAAGGGGCAATGTCGCTTTGGAAAAACATTCGATTCACTCTGGAGGCTGCCGGGATGCGGCTGCTGGCTTGGGGCGTCCCAAAGCTGTCACGGCTGAGTTGCGTTCACCTCGCAAACGCATTCGGCGAGCTGGGCTACCGCTTCGACCACCGCGGACGGGCCGTGGCGCGCGCAAATGTCGAATGCGCCTTCGGAGACACGCTTACGCCGGGCGAACGGAACGAAATCGTCCGCGCCAGCTACCGCAATTTTGTCCGCTCGATGCTCGACCTTTTTTGGTCTCCGGTGCTCGTGACGGAGCAGGGCAGGGGATACATCCGGATTCACGGCTGGGACGTCATCAAAGAACGCGTGGACCGCGAGAAGCGCGGCATCCTTTTCATCTCACCGCACGCCGGCATTTGGGAATGGGCGAGCCTTGCGTGCGGCTTTGTCGCGGGCGGTTCGATTGCGGTCGCCGAAGAATTCGCAAATCCGATACTTGGCCCGATCATCACAAAAGTCCGCCAGGTAAGCGGTCAGGAAATCATCCCGCAGGACAAATCCATGCTCCGAATGGTGCGCGCCGTAAAACGCGGCGGGTGCTCCGCATTTCTCTGCGATCTCAGCGTTCACCCGAATCAAGCCGCCACAATCGTGCGGGTGTTCGGGATGGAAATCAGCGCGAGCATACTGCACGCAGCGCTGGCGGATATTGGCGGCGCGCTCCTCGTTGCGATGCAGGCTATTCCGCAGGCCGATGGCTCGTGCGATGTCTATGCGAGCGTCATCGAGATGCCGACCGGACTCACCGCTCGGGAAATTGCGCAGCGTTGCTGGGATCACTTCGAGCCATGGCTCCGCCGTGATCCGGGCCTTTGGATGTGGCCTTACAAACACTTCCGCTTCCGCCCGCGCGGCGTGGAAAAAGCGTATCCATTTTACGCCAACGATTCGGGGGCGTTTGAGAAGCTGCGGAAGAAAGAGGGCGTCACGCAAACGGCTCAGGCTTAGAAGCTGCTCGTTTGGCGGGCGATGAAATCGCTCTTTCAGACTGTCGCGCTATGGACCGCGCTCGCGGGACTTTCGTGGATTCTTATGACCGGCACACGGCTCGATCTGCTGCAAATCCTTACCGCGAGCGGGCTGCTCGTTTTGCCCGCGCTGTGCTTAATTCTGACCACGCTGGCGGCTCCATCGCAAAATCGAACATGGTTTTTGCGGGTCGGCTTTTGGGTAGTGACCGCCGCAGCGTGGCTCACAGTGGCCCTCTTCGCGCAAGGCCGCTGGGAAACCATCGAGAGCGACGAACGTCAGAATTTCGTCTTTGGCTTTGGATTGGCGCTCGTCGCAGCAGTTTGGCTCGGGGTAAAAAAGCGCACATTTCCCAAATGGCCGACGCTCCGCGATGTGACAGCGAGCGTGGTTGTCCTCGGCATCGCGGGAAGCATCTTTGTGTGGAGTTACGACGCAAAGACGCGCGCACTCGCCGCGCAAGCAGAGGCTCGCTGGACCGAAATTGGCCTGCCGATGGCGGAATTTGAGAAAACGCTCATCCCCAGATACGAGAGCGCGGGCTCCGAGGTCGTGCGCCAGACGCTCCGCGAGTTTGTGCGAACCCGCTTTTACAAAGAAGGCACCGCAGCTGCAGACCGGGAGCCGCCGGTTGATTATTCTGGAGAGGACGAAGTGCGGATGTCGGAAGCAGCCAAATGGGTGTCCTTTAACGGCGGGCGGTCCGATGATTTCGAATATCCCGAAGACCTACTCGCGCAGTATGGGCCCGCCACCAGAATCGCGCAGATCGCGCCCGCGCTTGATGAAGCTTACCGCCGCATCCTCGCCGCCGAGGCTCCGGTGTGGGCTGCGAACCCCGCAGACGGCTACGCTATCGATGTCCCAAACTTTCTCGGCATCCGAAAGTTCTGCCAGCTTTGCGGGACCGATGCGGTGCGTCGCTTCTCGCTAGGAGACAGCGACGGAGCGGCCCGCGCTCTCGCCGCCGGAATGCACTTCACGGAAAAACTTCCCGAACACCCCACGCTTGTGGCGTTGATGATTCGTGTCGCGACGGATGCGTTGTTCACTCCGAAAACTGTGCGCCTTCCCGCAACGGCAGCTGGCCTAGCGTCTCTCGCGAAGGATGTCGCCGCGAAGCGCGAAAAGTTTCTGCGTTGCCTCGAGATCGAAGCATGGGTTCGTCTGCGCCAACCGGAACAATTCAGTGACCCGGACAAGCCCACGTGCCGCGAGTTTGAGATTCTCCCGAAATGGGCTCAGCGCATCGCAAATACTCACAACTGGCGGAGAGATACGATGGCCGCAGCGCTCAATCTCGCCGAGCACGCCGCGATCCATAGAGCGCCCGAGACTCTCGACTTGGCTGATTTCGGGAGTGCAAAGCACGAAGCAATTTCAGCGAGGAATCCCACGTCCGCCGAGTTAAACTTTACCCGGTCGGCGATGCGCCTGCACGCCACCTTGCTCCTCCGCGAACAGACCGAACTCATCCGCCTCGCCCGAGAGCGCCTTGCTGCCGGGCTACCGGTGGAATCGCGCGATTCCATCGTCCTTCCATCCACTCGATGGGAACTCGTTGGCGACGCGCAGAAAAACACCGTCACCACGCGCCTCATCAACGCCCCTGAATGGATCGTAAATAACACCGTCACCGGTAAGGGCACAGATTTCTGGCTGCTTCCCATCGACGGCAGCGTCGCGTGGCAATTCCGAATCCCGGCCCGCACGGCGTTCGTCCAAGATGAACGGTGATTGCCTAATCGCCGAAGGCATTTCGAATGCGGTGAGCATCACCGCTTTCAACGGCGTTCAATGCGGCACGGGTTGCCGCAGTCCAGAGCCTGTTTCCCTTTCTGCGGCCGGCATTTTCGCGTTCGCGGCAATTCTCAACTTGCAAACTTCGGTGCGGTGAAGACAGTTCCCGCCCTTTTCGAACCCCCGAGATTTTACTCCAATACAATATGAACAAAGTCCTCGTCTGTGGTGCCGGTGGTTTTATCGGCGGACACCTCGTAGCCGACCTCCGCCGTCAAGGCGTGAAGAACATCCGCGCGGTTGATATCAAGCCATTCGACCAGTGGTATCAGAAGTTCGACGACGTCGAGAACTTCCACCTCGACCTCGGCGAAAAGGAAGCGTGCGAACGCGCCGTGGAAGGGTGCGACTGGGTTTACAACCTCGCCGCAGACATGGGCGGCATGGGCTTTATCGAGCTGAACAAAGGCCTCTGCATGCTCAGCGTGCTCATCAACACGCACCTGCTCATGGCAGCACGCAAGCACGGTGGAGTGGAACGCTTTTTTTACGCATCGTCAGCGTGCGTCTATAATGGTGACCTGCAAAAAGACCCAAACATCACCGCGCTGGCCGAGGGCGACGCCTACCCCGCGCTGCCGGAGGATGGTTATGGATGGGAGAAACTTTTCAGCGAGCGCATGTGCCGCCACTTCCGCGAAGACTTCGGCATTCAGTGCCGCGTGGCGCGTTACCACAATGTGTATGGGCCCAACGGCACGTACGATGGGGGACGCGAGAAGGCTCCGGCGGCGATCTGTCGCAAAGTCATCAACGCCAAACTCAGCGGGAACCTCGACATCGAGATTTGGGGCGACGGCTCGCAAACGCGTTCGTTCATGTATATCGACGACTGCCTGCACGGCACGCAGATGCTCACACGTTCGGATTTCATCGAGCCGATCAACATCGGCAGCTCGGAAAAAGTGAGCATCAACCAGCTCGTCGATACGGTTGAAAGCATCGCAGGAATCACGCTCAACCGCCGCTACAAACTCGACGCCCCCAAAGGCGTAAATGGCCGCAACTCCGACAACACGCTCATTCAAAAAGCATTCGGCTGGGAGCCAAACATCAAGCTGCGCGCCGGCCTGGAGAAGACTTACGCGTGGATCTACGACGAAGTGATGCACTGCCAAAAGACCGGCAAGGCGAGCATCGTCAACGTCGCGTGAACTTACGTTGTCCCTGCGTTTTCGGGCTTGCCCTACCTTCTCCACCGGCGGGTCGGGCGCACCTCTGGCCAAACAACCCGCCTGCCAAAAAGCCCTTGAGATCGTAGCCCGCGCTCCTTTCGCCCGTTAATTTGCCACCCGGCGGTAAAACCGGAGGCCCTCGATCTTGCTGCCGTATTGCTTGAGTGGATAGACGCCGCGGCCTTCGGCGGTGCCGGGGTCGCAGACTAGGTAGTCATAGCCTTCCTTGCCGCAGATGACGACGAAGTGGGTTCCGTCGGGCGACTTCAGTTTGGCGATGACTGGGTTTCCTCCCCGCAGATTGTTGTCGATTAGCCAGAAGCTAGGCAAATCTTCATAGGCTTTCTCGAACTTTCCTTCGGTGATTTCCGCGGCCTTCTCCCACTTGATCCAGCCCTTGCCCTCGTACCCGTCTTTTTCCGTGAGGAACTGGTTCAGCCGTCCCGGATCGGTGTCGAATCCGAATGCAGAAAGCACCATCGCGGCGCTGGCCACGGCGCACCCTTCGGCGCTGAGCGAGGCCTCGGTGTTGCCGAGCTTGTCCTTGCCCCAGCGCGCGTCGCTCTGGCGGAAGATGGGGACTTTCAGCTCGAGTCGCGGCTGTTGGTAAAGCCCGCCGCTCGCTTCGCAGGGGCCGATGGCTTTCCACTCTGCGTCCCATCGTTTCCAGCGGAGCCAGCCAAACGTGATGCTGCCGGCGATCGTCAAAAAAATGATCGCGAGTGTGATGCGGAGCGACTTTTGCGCGGGCCGGTGAAGCTGTGTCGGATCGATTGTGGACATTGCGGGAAATCTTTACGCGTTCACTCGGAGCATCGAAGCAAAACTTTTCCGGACCGCATCGACTTTTGAGCATGGGTGAGCGCCTGCGCAATCTCGCCGAGCGGATAGACGGCCTCGACGGGAGTCGCGACGACCCCGGCGCGCGCGAGGTCGAACAATTCGCGGAACAGCGCATCCCGCGCGGACGCCGTGGCTTTCTGATACCAGCGCGTGACCCAAAATCCACGCCACGCAATGTCGTTGAAAATGAGCTGGCCGTTCGGGATTTTGAGCGGCTGTCGCGCCATCGCGCCATAGGTGGCGATGGTGCCTCCATCCGCGAGCTTCGCAGCAAGACGGACTGCGCTTTCACCGCCGACGGCGTTCAGTGCGAGCCGTGCGCCCGTCGCGGGAATGTCGGCATCGCTCATCAGCACAAGGTCCGCGCCCTCTTTGGTAAGATCCGCGATCAATTCGGGACGCCGCACGACGTTGAGAGACTTCCATCCATAATGGCGGCACATGCGAGTCACGCAGCGGCCCACGGCGGAGTTCGCCGCGTTTTGAAGCACCCACTCGCCCGGCGCGAGCGTGACGAATTCGCGCAGCATGCAGAGCGCAGTCGCCGGATTGATGCGCATCATCGCGGCCTGCTCGACGGAAACATCCTCCGGCACCGCGACAAGCTCCGAAGCCCGCGCATTGCCCGCCGCGCGCCATGTCCCGAAGCGATGCGGAAGCAGCACACGCGTCCCTTTTTCAAAGCCCTCCGCGGATTGCTCGACCACGCCGACGCCCTCCACGCCGGGAACGCCGGGCAGGTCCGGCCGCACGGGATACTTGCCTTCGAGGACGTTCACGTCGGCGGGATTGATCGGAGCAAGCAGCACCCGCACGCGAACCTCGCCGGCGGCGGGCGAGGGGAGCTCGACCTCCGTGCACCGAGCAACGGCCGCGGGCTCGCCGAATTCGGAGATGAGTATGGCGGTGACTTTTTCCATGGTCTTCATACGCTGCACGGAGATGGGGGAACCTGCCAAGCTTACAACTGATTCAAAGTCCCGCGCCGGGTATCTGTCCGGAGCGCGTCTGGCGGTGCTCGGAGTCATGGTGAATGCGGGCCTCGCGATCATAAAAATCATGGCCGGTCTCATCGGCAACACCTACGCGCTCATCGCGGACGGCGTGGAATCGCTGCTCGATATCTTTGGTTCACTCGTGGTGTGGTTCGGCCTCCGCGTCGCCGCCGAACCGCCCGATGACGATCATCCGTACGGGCACGGAAAGGCCGAGGTGGTAGCCGCGATCGTCGTGGCACTGGTGATCCTCGCGGCGGCATTGGGTCTCGCTTACCAGAGCATCCGGGAGATTCGCACGCCGCATCAGATGCCGGCGCCATTCACGCTCGTTGTGCTCGTCGTGGTGGTCCTCGTGAAGGAAACACTGTTTCGCAAAGTGTCGAGCGCGGGCGTGGAGATCGGCTCCGGAGCAGTGAAAACTGATGCATGGCACCACCGCGCCGATGCGATCACGAGCGGGCTCGCTTTCGTCGGCATCGCGATCGCCCTTTGGTTCAATTACCCCGCGGCAGACGACTGGGCGGCGCTGATTGGGAGCGGGATCATCGGGTGGAACGGCATCCAGTTTTTCCGGGCCGCGATGCATGAAGCGATGGACACCGCGCCGTCGAAAGCGATGGAGGACGAGATCCGCGGCGTCGCTTTAGCAGTGCCCGGAGTGAACGCGCTCGACGTTTGCCGCATCCGCAAAATGGGGCTCGATTTCTACGTGGACATCCACGTGGGAGTGTCGCCCGAACTCAGCGTTCGCGAAGGCCACCGCATCGCCCACGCCGTCCGCGACGCAGTCCGAAGGAACCGCCATGAGATCGCGGATGTCCTGGTGCACATCGAGCCCGATGACGAACTGAACGACGACAACGAGTGAGTGGTTTTGCGCTGCTACGCCTCCCAACGCCCATAGATGCCGCACGGTAGGATCCGCTGATGACGCGTCTCCGGGAGCCCGAGTTCGCCGACAGAAATACTGCCCGGTTTTCCCGACATCAGTTCCCCGAGCAGATTCCCCAGGACGACCGGTGAGAGCGATGATGCGTAGCCGTTCATCAGGAAAAAGAGCGGCTGCTCGCTCAGGATGGCGCGGCATTCGGCGAGGAGTTTCCAAAGGTGCTGCTCGAGCTTCCACACTTCGCCGCCGGACCCGCGGCCGTAGGCGGGAGGGTCCATGATGATCGCGTCGTAGCGGCGTTCGCGCCGTGCTTCCCGCGCGACGAACTTCAGGC
Source organism: Verrucomicrobiaceae bacterium (assembly GCA_031374705.1). Classification (GTDB taxonomy): domain Bacteria; phylum Verrucomicrobiota; class Verrucomicrobiia; order Chthoniobacterales; family Chthoniobacteraceae; genus SXWH01. The sequence goes on from JANMGP010000150.1 coordinate 13,222, forward strand.
AGTCGTCCGCGATATAGCGGATGGGCGCTTCACCGAGGCCGGAGAGGGTCGCATTGTCGCGGCACCACTGCACCACGCCTTTGGATGCATCCACGTGGCACACCGTCGCGCCCGCAGCCGCGCAGGCCACGGACGCTGCGCCCGTGTAGCCAAAAAGATTCAGCACATGCACTTCACGTCCCGCCGCGCGGGCCGCCCGGATACGCGCGGAGCACCAGTCCCAGTTCGCAGCCTGCTCGGGGAACAGGCCGGTGTGCTTGAAGTCTGTTGGCCGAATCCGGAATGTCAGCTCGCCGTAGCGGATCATCCAAGAATCGGGCAGGGGACGCCGGAATTCCCATCGCCCGCCACCCGTCTCACTGCGATGATAAAAGCCGTCCCATCCCTTCCACTGCGCGCCGCTCCGGTGCGGCCATACGACTTGCGGGTCCGGGCGGACGAGGGTGAAATCGCCCCACCGCTCCAGCTTCATCCCATCCCCGGTATCGAGCAGTTCGTAGTCCTTCCAGCGGTCGGCAAGAAGGATGTGGCTTTGCAAATTCATCGCCGGCATTTAATCGGCGCGGGGCGGGGAGTCGAGCTACTCCAGCAGCGCGATGCTCGCCGTGTAGCCATGGATAAAGTTCCGGCCGCCGACCGGGCCGACTTCGCCATTGCAGAAAAAGCCCGTGCTCGCGTGCGGGGTGAAGTATTCCGCAAGGATTGCTGCGTCGTGATTTGCGACGTTGAACAGATTGCGCCCGCGGCCTCCGCACGAAAAGACGAGCGAGGCAAACGGCTTCATCCCGTCCGCCGCCAGCAGCCCGGCGAGATGGCGCAGGTCTTCGTCGGCCGTCTTTGCATCGCGGAGCTGATACTGGATGGTCTGGCCCACTCTCGGAAACGCGCCCACCGCGACGACGCCGCTGCCTTCGTCTGCACCGAGGATGTTGCGGATGAGAAAATCTCCGCGTTGGAATTCGTCGCGATCCTCGCGCATCGCCAGCCCGGCAAAAAGATTGCCGCGCGCATGTTCGCGCTCTTTTTCCGACAGCGCCTGGTACGCCTCGTCGAGCACTTGATACGCAGGGCGCGAGCCGAGTGTTTCGATCAAATTATGCTCCACGCCGGTCACCGGAAGCGCATCGCCAATCGGCCGGCATCCCTGGCTCACAAGCGTGTGAATCTTCACGCCGCCCTGCAATCCCACGGCGAGCGCGCCGCCCTCGATCACTTCACGGTTTTTGAAAACGAACGTATCCGTTCCCGCTCTCCCGCCGCTCGCGAGTCCGCCGATGCACGGCACACCGGGAAATGCACGGCTCCATGCGCCGAGCCATGGCTCGATCGGAACGCCCACCGGGTCGGAAATCATCAGCCACGCATCCACCTCGGCGACGCCCGCAGCAGCGCGCCAGGCCTCTGCGTCCTCCCAATCCGGAGCGGTCGCTTCCGTGCATGCAAACGGATGCAGCTTCGTCGCTGGAAGATGAAGGAGGAGGAGCGAAAAACCGCTCGCACGCTCTGCCTCCGCGCTTGTCCCGATGAGGCCTGAAGCGCTGCATCCGACCAGAAGCGGGATGTGCGCATGCACTTGAAGAACCTCCAGGAAATCCTCCAGATGCTCGCGATAGTCGGTCGAACAAAAGACCACTCCGAGCGAAACACGCCCGCCGATTTCCTCCAGAGCACCGCGCGCCGTCTCGGTCACGAGGTCCTCGGAATACTGCGAGAGAATCAAACGGGAGACAGCGGCGTTCTTCATGACTCTGGACTATGCGCGCCCGCTCCCGCTGGCAAGCTGTCCATTCGCGGCTGACGGAAGAAACATTTTCCCGCCGGCGTTTCCGGGGCTGCTACCGGCCGCCCCAGAAGAAGTTTTTGTAAAAGAAATCGTAGTCCTCTTTTGTCACTGAGGGCCGGAGCCAGTCGTCCTGGAAGACGCGGCGGGTGGAGCGTTGGTCGTCCGTCTCCGCAGTCACATCGGTCTCGGCGTGCGGCTTTGTCACGCAGCCGGGGATGAGCGTGAGCAGGAGGGAAAGTGTTAAAAGGACGGGAAGACGGCGAATCATGGAGCGCAGTTGTCGCACAGTTCCTGCACTTCGTCATCCTGTTTGCCCGCAGATCGAAACGAACTACGAGCGCAGTGTCCAGTGAGGCGGCTCATTGCGCACCGCGCAGTTTTTTCTCCGCGGCGCGGAGGCTGAGCGTCCTGAAGATGGCGACGAAGCTGCATTGGATGAGGAGCACCATGAGCGCGCCGGTGATAGGGCTGGAGGGCGTCGGCTTTGGCACGGGGACCTTCTGCGAGTTGGACCGGATCATCGCCTCTCGCAGTTCATCCACCCCGCCGCTCGCTGTGACGTCCGTCAGCACTTGGAAAGCGGCCATTTTATTGACGTAGAGCAGTCCCTGCGGGCTGAGGGCGGCAGACCACATCCGCACCGAATCGCTGCGCGGCATGAGGAAGCGGCCGATCAACGGCATGGCGCACCACAGCGCGAGCAACGCAAGGCATGTCTGAAACGCGCGGTGGCGGTTGCGAAAACGAACGCCAATCCACATCGCAAACCATCTCACGAGGGCAAAAAGCACCGGCAGTCCGACGAGGATGCACGCGAGGTGAAACCAGACATATCCTTCGCCAAGCAGGCTGGCATCGAACCCGCGAACGCGCATCCAACTTTCATTAATCTGCCCACCGCGAATCCACACGTTCCATGCTCCGAGGAACACGAGATTGCCAGTGAATATCCATCCGAGCCTGCGCGCTGCGGCTGTTTTTTGCAGGACGATTTCACGCGCGGTGACGGGTGTGGTGAGGAGGATATCGAGCGTCTGCCGGGTGCGTTCGGCACCGATGGATTGAACTGAAACTGCTGCGACAGCCAGAATGCCGAGCAGGAGGAGAACCTCGGCGCAAAACTCTGCGCGTCCCTGCACTTCGTCCCATCGTCCGTCAAAAAACGTCCACATCAACACCAGCCAGATGAGAATATGAAGGGCCAGCCCGAGCCGAACAAGGTGTTGGGCACGACCGAGAATTCCACGACTCGTTTCGCGCCACAGCACAGGCTGCGTGTCCGGGAATGAATGGTCTTTTCCGCTCTTGATGGAGCGTCCACCGAAGTGGCCGTTCAGTTTTTCAAACCATCGGTCCAACCGGCGAAAAAGCCGCCGCCCGATATGGCGGGGCGCACTGAATGCGCGGCGAACAAGGAAACAGCGCGCAAGCAAAAGAAAGACGCCGGAAGTGATGAACAGCGGCGCGGCAGCGAAGGTCATGCTGACAATTCGCCCCGGAATGTTCGCAGAACCGAACTGGACATCGTTCCAAGTCTCGCCTTCGTAGCCGCCATCGTAGCCTTGGAACCGATAGATCCACGCGTGAGCTCCTGCAGGCGAGACCCGATAGGTCCTCCAGTCCAGCGCCATTGATTGCCGGGATTCATCCCCCATCGAGCTCTGTATCGCGAAGAGCGAATAGTCAGCCGCAAAAATCCCGACGATGCCGAACAAATAGGCGGCCACAGTAGCGCTCGTCGTCGTGCGGAACCATGCGCTGCATAGCAGGGAGAACGCGCCGATTTGCAGCCATGCACCGGTCACCACGAGGAAGGCAGCGAGCATTTTCCCCGGCGTCACTCCACCGTACGTGTAGGCGATTCCCGCGAGCGGCAGTCCGTAGAGCAACAGCGAAGCCATGGGCAGCAGACCGCCGATGAACTTCTGAATGAGCAGACGCCACGGCTTCATGTCCGCGAGGAAAAGAAGAGACAGCGTCTCGCGCTCTTTTTCGTGCGTGATGACTCCCGCCATCAGCGCAGGCTGAAACAGCAGGACCGCACCCAGCAGGATCACCACGAGCTGATCGAACATCGTTCTTCCCATGCCGAGCAAGGCCATGAGCGACTGGTCCGGGTCATCACTATCCGACCAGCGACCCGCTGTGCGATTCATGAAAATCCAGAACACGCCGATGAACATCAGTCCGAACACGACGCGAAGAACAAACGTCCGCGGTCGTGCGGCGCGCTCGGTGAGGTCCTTCGCGAGCAGCGGAAATGCGAAGAAATTACGCACGCGCTGATTCATGGTTCTTTCACCTCCGTGCTGTAGAGCTTGCGGTAAACGTGAATCGTGTCGCCTTTGGTTTTCATCGCGACAAGGACGGCTCGCTTCGACCCTAGGACAGGGAAAATGAGATCCCTGTTTTCTCCGCTGCCCTGCGGTGCCAGTTGAGAAACGGGCAGGCGACCCCGGACGTTGCTCTCCGTGATGAACGCACCAGCAGTAAACTTGGAATCCTCGTAATTCCGGGGAGAGCCGGCCCGCCGCTCGGGAAATCCTGCCGCGAATGTTACATCGCCCAGCACACCAACGACGAGCGACGCTTCTTTCTCCGGCTGAGTCGGGCTCCAGTTTTCCCAGCGAAGCGCCGACATATCCGGCACACCGGGCATCGAAGTTTCACTCACGAAACACGGCGTCCACTTTTCCCGCACAACCCGCATGACCGAGGAACCAAAGAAATGCGGTGTACCCACCGACCCGCGATTCGAGGACCAGTCGCTCACAGGAAAAACGACTGCGCTTTCCATGCGATAGTCTGCGGGCGCTGTCTTCCCTGGCAGGAATCCCACGAACTTCGTTTCGCGGAGAATGCGCCCGTCGATTCCGACGTCAGTGACGATCACCGACGCGGTCCGCTGCATATTGCCGAGGCGGTCGTTCGCCACGCGCATCATCACCCACGCAAAAGCTGCGCACTGGATTGGGAAGACGACCCAGGTGTACTTTCGAAATCGGCGGCCCAGTACAAAGTAATCGAATGCTGCGGTGAGCAGAATGAACAAAACGAAGCAGATCGTCACGGTGTGGAACGCGAGCGGTCGGACGTCGCGTCCGAGGTGTGAAACAATCGTTCGCGTAATCTGGCCTGGTAAATCGTCCGACGAATACTCCCTCCCATTCCCGGTTTGTTGTTCTCGTTGATGCTTCCAAAGCCAGGCAGTTGCGCGGTCCCACGAAGGATTCGTCTTGCCGTCGCCCGGCAACACGTCGTGCCAAATCACCGCGCGTCCGAGTCCCGGAGCGAGCCAGCGAGTACCGTCGGCAGCAGGGTCATCGACTGCGAGTCTGGCCAGAAATTTCTCAGCGGCATCCGTTAACGGAACGCCTGTCCCGGGAATCACGAGCGCACTGCCGCCCGCATCCACCCAGCGATTCAGCGCCGCGAGCGACTTCTCCTTCGCCGAAGCGAGCGCCCGTTGATCGAGCACGACCAAATCGTAGGCCATGTACGCGAGCGGGTTTTGGGGCAGCTCTTCCGGCGGCAGCCACTCGGTATTCGTCGAGTAGTTCGACCACGAAGTTTTGCCGGGAGCAATACGTTCGAGACGCAGGGTGCGCGCAAGAAACTGGTGATTTTCATCGGGCTTTCCCGGGATGGCTTGAAGCACGAGAAAGTCATGGCTCACCAGCCCGCTCGGAAAAAGATGGGTGCCTGCATCAAGCGATTTCCCTTCGGCGAGAAAACGGAAGTTCACACGCACATCCGCCGTCCGCGCATTGAGCAGCGGGATGAAAAGCGACCGTCTGCTCCTGCCCGGCGCAAGGGTCAAGGGCGTCTCGTGCGACAGTATGACCACGTCGTTTGAGAGCACCGTCGCCTCCAAAATTCCTTCGCGGATGCCCGACGCAGCATTGTCGATCTGCACCTGCAAATTCCCCGGCGCTCCGCTGCGAAACCGCGCGTTTGTGTTCAAGACGGTGACCTGGAGCGACGACTCCGCAACGGCAGAAATGCCGGAGATAAGGAAAAGAAAGACGATAATTCGCAGGGGCGCGCTCACTGCGGAGACCGTGCGAAGATGAAAGGAAGGCTGCAAGGCCAAATCCCCCGACGGTCGCGATCCTGCGCGGGCTTTTTCCGAATGTGCTCATCGAACCGCCAAAGGTAGGTAAGCAGTGGCGGCGCTTCACCCCCGAAATCCGCTTCATACCGCCGCAGGGACGCGAGCGGTTATTGCGAGTGCGTGAACATCACGCTTGCAACGCGCGCGGCGTGGTATAGCCGATAACCCTATGAAAAAGGGATGCACCATCGCGGGAGTTATCGGGCTGATCTTGATATCGATTGTGGGCGGCATTTTTTTCCTGCTCTTCCGCCTCATCGGGCCGATGACCGAAGATGGGGAGAAGTTCCTCGCCGCGGTCGCTTCCGGGCCGATTGGGACTGCCTACGGAATGACCTCTGCGGCCCTGCGCTCCGGGCAGACCGAAAAAGACTTTGCCGACACCGTGAAAACGTTCGGTCTCGACGGGTTTGAGTCGGCTTCATGGTCAAATCGCAGCATTGTGAATGACCGCGGAGTGCTCGAAGGCACGGTCCGGACGAAGGCGGGAGGCTCCGTGCCGCTGACGATCGAAATGATTAAGGAAGGTGACACATGGAAGGTGCTTTCGATCAAGGGACCGAAAACCGGGGCCAGCAGTGGGGCGATCATCGAAAAGGAATCATCCGCAGCGGTACCGGGCCCCGACGAATCCGCTCGACTGGCTTTGGAGGCATTGCTCTCGTTTAATGAGGCCGTTCAGACGAAATCGTTCGCCAAATTCCACGGCGGCATATCCAGAATGTGGCGGGAGCAGATCACTCCGGCGAAATTACTTGAGATATTCCAGCCATTCATTGATGCGGAAATCGACATCGCTCCGATTAAGGCTCTCAGCCCTGTTTTCAAGTCGCCACCCGCTGTAAATGCCGACGGCCTGCTAGTCCTTGAAGGGCATTATCCCACAACCCCGAAGAAGGTCTATTTCACGCTCAAGTTTATCGATGAATCGAGAGCGTGGAAACTCGGCGGAGTGAACGTCAACGTTGCAGATTGAAATCCGATTCCCGCCATTCCCAACGCATGATGGTGTGAAGGATCTCAGTTGGTTATAAGCACCGGGGAATCGATTTTGTAATCTTGGAGTTGTGCGCCGTTGCCTGAGAGAGTGAATGTGAATTCTTCAGCCGCGGATCCGCGCTCAAAATCGGATTTATAGGTGAGCACCACGAATGAGCGGCCGGCTCCCGAATCAGCCCGCCAACCCGTCAGATCCGCACTTTTGAACGCACCGAGCCTCCCGCGTACGGCACCCAGAAGCTTCACAAAATCCGCTTCCGTAACGGCGGTTTTCATGGCCGGGGCGGCGGCGAAATAGATGTCCGACAGCTTCCCCTCGCTGATTTGGCGACGGAAGGCTTCCACCGACTGGAAGGCGACCTCCTTGTGTTTGGACAGTTCGCACGACGCGAAAACTGCGATGGTCAGGATACAGAACACAGCGCGGAACAGGGAAACCATATGGGTAAGATGCTGATAAAACGGGAACCTTCTTTTTTGCGAGTGTAAAAGTGGGTTGGGCGGGACTCGAACCCGCAACCAACGCCTTAAAAGGGCGACGTTCTACAGATGAGTATTGACTTTACTGCCAATATACTGCCAATTGAACGGTATAAAATAGAGCATCCTATGAAATCGAACACTCAAGATTGGCCCTTTATCCGATTCGCAAAATCGGAGCAGAAATGGATGGTGGACGCCCGTACAAAGGATGGCGGTTCACGACGATTTTTTGCCACAAAAATCGAAGCTCAGACGTTCGCGCAACAGTGCCGAGTGGCGCGCGAAAATTCCGGCATTTCCGCATTCGGAAATGCTGAGTTGGACAGGTTCGGAAAAACCGTTCATGACGCGATTACTTTTTACCTCGCCCACCTCCGCCAGCAGGAGAAATCCGTTCCGGTTTCCGCCGCGATCGCCGAACTCATCGATCTCAAGCGAGCCGCCCGAAAGTCCGAGCGTTATCTTAACGATCTCCGACTCCGACTCGGGAGATTCGCACAGAACTACGCGGATAAATCTGTCGCCAGCATCACGTCTAAAGAACTCGACGAATGGCTGACCGGGCTGCCCGTGGCTCCTGGAACGCGGAACACCTTCCGGCGCGACCTCGGGACACTTTTTTCGTTCTGCGCAAAGCGCGGGTACCGGTCGGACAATCCGGTGAAATGCACCGAGCGAACGGAGGACATTGACAAGCCGCCCGGCATTCTGACTCCCGCCCAGTGCAGCGCATTGCTCAACGCGAGCGGGGATGATCTCATTCCCTATGTCGCAATCTCCCTTTTCGCCGGCCTCCGTGCTGCCGAAGTCGAGAGGTTGAGCTGGGCCGAGGTGGACCTTGCCGGAGGTCATATCGAAGTCACTGCGGCAAAATCGAAAACAAAGAAACGTCGCCTCGTCCCGATTCCCGACAACCTCGCCAAATGGCTCCAGCCTCTTGCTCTTGACGATGGGCCAATCACACCCAACGGACTCCGAAAGCGGTTTGATGCTGCCAAAAAGCGAGCGGGATTTAAGGACTGGCCGCAAAACGCGATGCGGCACTCGTTCGGCTCATACCGGCTTGCGATTTGCGCAGACGCCGCGCGAGTGTCTTTGGAGATGGGTAACTCGCCCGCGATGGTGTTTGCCCACTACCGCGAACTCGTCAGGCCCAAGGAAGCAGAGAAATATTGGGCAATCGCACCAATTGAACCGCACAACGTCGTGAACATGGCTGCATGATTTCACATCCCCACCGCCCTATATTCGAGCGCCTTGAGCGCGGCGAGGACCTTTACCCACGAAAAGCGAACGGTTCGATGACCAAGGCGAATGAACGGAATCTTCCGCTTCCGCATGAGTTCTTCGACCATGCGCACGGATGGTAAGTTGAGCCGACGACGAAGTTCCTCTTTGTCGATAAGCTCGGGCTCTGATGGCGCTTCGGATAGATCGGATTTGCTCGCTTTCATTCGCCGCGAGTGTGTTTGAACTCTGCTCATCAAATGCGCTCAGCTTGGCGCAGTAAGTGATCCCAACTACTCCACCGCCGTGATCCGAACTGACACGATGACCCCATCTCGACTTGGGACAAGCGACTGGTATCGCTCGGGAATAGCGCGGAGCCATTTGATGGCGAAGTCTTGGATACCGAGGAGGAGGTCGCGGAGGCTGTGTCCTTCGATTTGGACTTCGTGGGCGGAGAAGGTGATTTGCAATGACTCGGTGCCGCCGGTGCCGAGAGTGAGGCGGGCGGAAATGAGGTGATTGTACGGCAGAAGGTGGATTTCGCCGCATTCGAGTTCGATGCGGA
>JANMGP010000319.1:0-63785 GCA_031374705.1 Verrucomicrobiaceae bacterium
CCCCTGCGACATGTAGAGCTCCCCGCCGGGCGACCACCGGAAGCTGTTGATGTTTTGATGATTGTCGCCGGTGCCAAAACCCCGCAGCACGACCTCCTTTTTGTCCGCCTTGCCGTCGCCATCCTCATCGCGCATGTGCCAGAGTTTGGAGCCTTCGCCGACCCAGGCGCCGCGCCCATCGGCATCCACTTCGAGGCCGGTCGGTATATATAAGCCTTCGGCAAAAGTGGTGACTTTGTCGGCCTTGCCATCGCCATCCGTGTCCTCGACGATTTTGACATAGTCATTCGGATCCTCGCCCGGCTTAACCTGCGGATAGGTCGTGCTCCCGATGACCCACAGCCTGCCTAGTCTGTCAAAGCGATGCGCAATCGGCTTGGCGATGCCGTCTTTTTCCGACGCGAAAAGGGAGACTTCAAAGCCCTCGGCGATGGTGAAAGAGGCGAGTTCCTTCTCCGGCGAAGCGTCCACGACGGGTGTGGAGTTGAGGTTGATTTGCGAGGGGGTGACTTCGGCGGCGGTGGCGGCGCTGGCGAGGATCGCGGCGAGGTGGCAGGCGTTTTTGAGGGACCAAAGGGACGCAAAGGACATAAGCGACTTAAAGGACGGCGTCCCTTTAGTCCCTTGGGTCCTTTTTGTCCCTTTTGTCTCTTGGACGGTGTCGTTGGTGGAGTTCGGTGAAGTGTTCATTTATGAGAAAACGGGTGTTTGGTGGCTAAAAATAGCCAATTTGTGTCGAGATAGGTGGTCAAAAAGATCCGGCGGGCCAACTGGCAACTGCCCGCGAGGCTGTGCCTTGTAAGCGAATGTGGCGGTGGCGCTTGCGAAAGTAGTCCGCGGCTTTAGCCGACACACCTTCCGAACAGAGAAGACGGGCACGCTTCGCAGAAACGCCACGCCCCCGAAGCTCCACATCGCCCGTGCCTGCGAAATCGCTACGGCTAAAGCCGCCGACTACTTTCGCAAGCGGGCCTGCGGCGGTTGGGACATGGTTTTGTCCGCAGATTACGCAGATTTTCGCAGATTGAGGTTTCGTGATATGACCGTGATTCGAGTATTGGAGGCTCGGACCTTCCTTGAGTCGATGCCCCAGAAATCTGCGTAAATCTGCGCAATCTGCGGACGAAAAAGGCCGTCTCATTTGAGCTTCTTGGCGAGCGCCCAGATTTCCGCATCCTTGGCGTCGATGAGCGGGACGAACTTTTCCAGCTCCTCCGGGAACCAACGCTTGCTCGGGTCGAGGTGGTCGCGACTGCTCGGCTGGTTGGTGCGGTCCCCCGCAAGGAACGCCCAGTTTTGCGGGCGGTAGTAGTAATACCAGAGGCGGTTTTTCGCGGCGATGAGGGCGGCAAATGCTTCATTGTGTTCCGGCATCGGGACACCGAGCGCGCCAAACGGTGTCGGGAGCGTGTTATCAACCAATTCCCCCGAAACTCCTTCGGCAAACGCACGATGTCCGAGATTAGTGAGCGCGCCAACTCCCGAGACGGAGCGTGCAGCTTTGACGCTGAGTTCGTTGGCGTTGTTGTCGATGTACAAGGCCGCGCATTTCGTCGCGAGATCTGAAATCGCGGCGGCAAAGTCGGAGCATGCTTTGGCTCGTTCGTCGTTGTGGCCTTCCGGAACTTCCCACCATTGGTTGCGGTAGGCCGGCTGAACTATCGCGATCCTCCTCGCCCCATCCTTTCCCTTCAACCGCCCAATCAACTTCTCATAAGTCGCCACAAACTCCGCGACTTTGGCCTTCCGCGCGGCGTCGGCTCTTTCATGGACGGCTTGGACTTTATGGACTTCTTGGACGGTGCCGGCTCCGTTCGCGGTGTCCACTTTGTCCAGCGCGTCCACCCTGTCCATGCCGTCCACCGCAGCAGCCGCCGCGAGACTCTCCATCTGCCCAAACTGACAAATCACCACCGTCGCGCCCATCTTGTCGAGCTGGTCTTCGAGCTTTGGGTAGTTGAGGTCGCGGCGTTGCTCAAAGACGGTGTCGCCTTCCCTCGCAAGGCTGCGGAATTTCAAATGATGGTCCGGCAGCGCGAGCTGGATGAGCGTCTCCAAATACCCGAGCTCCGCAGCGACCACCATGTCCTCCCCGCCAACCAGCGCGACGACATCGTTGGGCTTGAAAAACGGTTCGGCGGCGCGGAGGTCCGCGATGAGTGAGGCGAAGATGGCGATGAGGAAAACGAAGTGACGCATGGCAAGTTGGGAAGGCCCGAAAGGCGGGGCGTTCTTAGGGAGGAAACTCGCCGGAGCGACTCTTGCGTTTGAATTATCCACCCGATGCGGCAGCAGGCCCGGTGCTGCGGCCTTGGCCATGCATTATCCCGTGCGCAGCCTGAAGGGGATAGAAACTAACCGGCCTCAGATGACAGTTTTTGCGCTCAACAGGGGGAACGACTGTCATTTTCGAAGTGGCACGACAGCGGCTAGACGGCGCGGGTAACTGCTGGCATCATCCACTCATGCGCAACTTCGCAACATTCATTTTCGCCGGAATCGCCGCTTCGACATTCGCCCAAGGCCCGGTCGCAGCGCCGGGCTTTCAAGCACCCAAGGAAGTCGCGCCCGGGGTTTTTGAAATCGGGGCGATCCGGCTCGATCGGAATACCTCCACGGTGACATTTCCGACGAAGGTGAATATGACGGACGGGCTGATCGAATATACGATCGTGACTTCGAAAGGCCCGACCCACGAGAGCTTGCTCGTCTCCGACGTCTCTCCGCAAAACGTCCATATGGCCATGCTGCTGCTCGGCGCAAAAGGAATGTCCGTCGGGAAGAACGCGCCGCCGCCGGAGCGCATCGACGCCGAGTACCTCGCGAAGGCTCCGAAACTCGAGGGCGACCAGATTTTCATCACCTGCAAATGGAAGGAAGCGGACGGCAAGGAAAAGAGCGTTCCGCTGGAGCGATGGCTCATCCGCCGCGAGGAAGTTGCGCGGAAGAAACCGAAGGAGATCCCGGCGGAGGACGGGCCATGGCTTTACACGGGCTCGTTCGTTTACGAAGGACGGTTCAATGCGGACGTGCAGGGTGTTTTTGGCTCCGTCGTGACTTTTCCCGGTGCGCTGATTAATAATCCCCGTAAGGGAGCGAACGACGACCACATGTGGTTCGCAAAAACCGACGCCATGCCGGAACCCGGAACCCCTGTGGAAGTGAGCATCAAACTGGAGCCCGCAAAGAACAAAGAAACCCAACCGAAAAAATGAAACGCCGTAAACTCATCCTGGCCGCATCGGCCGCAGTCGCAACCATCGCCGCATTTTACTCGTTTCCGCGAACGCTGCCCGCCGTGGAGCCGCTCGCGAAAAACGAACAGAACGTCTCCTTTCGCAACGAGATCCGCGACGTGCTTACCCGCGGACTGGATTACCTCGTGAAGCAGCAGAATGCCGACGGCAGCTTCGGTATGGACGTCACGCATCCCGCGCTCTCGGCACTCCCGCTGATCGCCCTGCAACGCGAACCCACGGGCCGCTTCACGAAATCGCCGCAGCCGGAAGTCATGCAAAAAGGCTACCAGTATCTCCGCGGGTTCGTGCAGCCGGACGGCGGAATTTACAACCCGCAGAACGGCCTCGCGAACTACAACTCTTCGGTGAGCCTCCTCGCGCTTTTCGGAGCGAGCGAACCGAAAGACGAAAAGACCCTCCGAGACGCGCGTGCCTACGTCGTCGGCCAGCAGGCCAGCGGCCTCGCGCAGCCCGGCACGGATGGCGGAATCGGCTACGGCACCGTCGGTGCCAGCCCGAAACGCGGACACCCCGACCTCGACAACACACTCATCGCGCTGGAAGCGCTGAAACTCACCAAAAGCCTGAATTCCGACAAGCCCGACGCTAAAGACCTGAACTGGCAGGCCGCGATCGATTTCGTGACCCGCTGCCAGAATCTCCCGGGTGCAAACAAAATGGAATGGGCCAGCGGTGACCCCGCCAATAAAGGCGGTTTCGTGTATTACCCCGGCTACAGCAACGCCGGAAAAACGGACCTCGAAGGCGGAAAAGTCGCGCTCCGCAGCTACGGCTCGATGAGCTACGCCGGGCTGATGAGTTTCATCTATGCCGAACTGTCCAAGGACGACCCACGTGTATTAGCCGCGCTGGAGTGGCTGAAGAAGAACTACACCCTCGACGAGAATCCGGGGCTGGAGATGCAGGGCTACTATTACTACCTGCACCTCATGGCCAAGGGTCTGGCCGCCGCAGGCATCACGACACTCGACATCAACGGCAAGCAAGTGGACTGGCGCCGCGAGCTCGGACTCCGGCTGATGAAGCTTCAGAAACCGGACGGCTCATGGGCCAACCCGGAGCCGCGCTGGAAAGAGGCCAACCCAGTGCTCGTCTCTGCCTACTGCACGATGACGCTGAGTATTATTTACCAGCAGCTTTAGTCAGGAAAGGTGACTGGAAGGTCACTTGCAAACGCCGTGTTCTCCACTATCGTGCCGCACATTTTTCATGCGATTCTGGCTCTTCATTGCGTTGGCGGTTTCACTCCTCGGACGAGAGGCAGTGGCTCAGCAACCGTTCCTAAAAAACATTCAGATTTCCTCCACGGAGGTCTATCAGGAATCCACAAAGGTCTTCGTTGCAGGCGACGATCCGACGCTGGTCGCGGAATACCGATTCACCGTCGATATCACCGCGAACATTTCCTCAGAGGAGGCGCTCCTGTTCAACGAAGACACGCCGTTCAAAATCAGCGTCGGGAGTTTCTCGCTCGGCGAGATCGAGCCTCTGACGCTCGGAATGGACGCCGATTTCGATTCGACGGTTCCGGGAAAAAACCGGAGTGCAAAGTTCTCGTTCGAAACCTTCGATATCAATAGCGATACTTTCGCCTTTGGCGTCGTAACCGTGGACTGGACGGCTCTGGATACGCTGACGGTGAGAGTTGCGTTCAACACGATGGTGGGATCTCCGGCGGTTCGCTACTACCTCGAGCCCGGGATCGAGCCCGACTACTGGCTCTGGGCATACACGGATTTGATCGCGAACGCCCCGAATCCCGACATCAACGACACGGGCTTTGCTGAATTCACGTTCGGTCCTTACACCCAGCCTCTCCTGACTTTCTTTGTGAAAGGAAACTCGACGGTCACCGGTGACGACTCCCTGATTCGCGTCGCCCTGTCCGGCGGGACTGATTCCGTCAGCCCGACTTCAACGATTCTTGCCCCTGCTCCGACGGCCACGCTGGTTGCTTCGCCGTCCATTTTCGAGGGCACGACAAAAGACACCTTTCGTGTCGGCTCCACGACCTATCCGAGCCTCGAACCACCGGAAGTGCAGTTCTTTTTGAGCGACTCGAAGGTTCTTCCCGCCGATCCGGATTGGACGGATGCGTCCGTCAGCGACACAACCGACCCAAACGGAAACTGGACGTGGCAAAGTCCTGTTCCCGTGGACCTCAATCCGGGCGTCAATTACCTGTTTACGAAAATCACCGACAGCGAGGGCAACGTCTCGCAGCCAATCTACCGTCAGTTTCAGTATTCGACGAAAGGAGTCCTCTCGATCACCGGTGCTTCGTCCGGTTTTCCGGCCGGAGATGCGGGCAAGATTGTCGGGACAGTCAGCGGCTCGGGCAGCGTCTTTCCAAAACCAAAAACGATCTCCGTCAAAGTCAATGCATCCCCGACGCCGCTCTCCGACACTCGCAACAATGTAGAGGCTGGAAATATTGGAATCGCGACGGCAAAGCCGGGAGCGAGTGCGATCTTCAATGGATGGACGGCGACTTTCGATGGCGCACCGTTCGCACTGAATCCGCAGGAGGCGGTGAAGGAAAAGATGATGTTTTTCACCCGGCCAAAGCTCGTGATCATCGGCAACTTCGCCCCCAATCCCTTTCTGCAGTCCGGCGTCGGAACGTACTTTGGCGTCATCGGCGGTGCGTCTGCTGGAGAGCGCGGGGTCTTTCAGGGGAAAATTACAAAGACCGGAACTTTCAGCGGCAAACTGATGATCGGAGCCCTCACTCTTCCTGTAAAAGGGAAATTCCTCGGAAGTGGTTTGTGGACGGGGACGACCGTCAAGAAAGGCAAGACTTACACAATCACGCTCAATGCCGCCGTGGTGCCGGGTGCAGCCCAGCAAATCACCGGCACGGTCTCCAGTGAAGGCATCGAGTCATCGATTATCTCGGACCTTTCAATCTGGAAAAAGCGGGTCAACGAAGCGACCGCCTACGAGGGCTACTACAACGTCCTGCTTCCGGCCACAGGCTCGATTCCCGAGGGAATCGGCTACGGTCGCGTCAACATCTCCAAGCTCGGCAAAGTGAAGTTCGTCGGGAAAACCGGCAACGCTACGCCGATGTCATTCAGCACCTTTCTTTATAAGCGCTCTGAAACAGAAGTCGTGTTTCCGTTCTTTTTTGCAGTGGAAAAGAAGCTCGGTAACATCGCAGGCACTGTGGTGTACGACTCCAGCCAGCCGAATAGCGACCTTACCGGGACTCTCACGTGGTACAAGCCGGCTACAACAAAGCTGGAACCGGAGGAGATCGACGGCGAGATTGCGCTGCACGGCTCAAGGTATATTCGCCCGGCAAACGGCTCGCGGGTCATGCTCGCTGCTTCCGGCGACGGCTCCGTGAGGCTCCGGGGGCCGTCGTTCACGACTCCGACCACCGGCGCAACCGCGTTCCTCTCTGCCGCTGCAAATTTGCAGGCCGACAATAGTCTCGCGCCGGTCGCGGATTCGCCTTCGGTGCAAAAACTCGCCCTGAAGTTCTCAACCGCAACAGGACTCTTCTCGGGAAAATTCTTCGACCCCGCCCTTCGCAAAACCTTCTCATTTTCCGGAGCCGCGACGCAAAAGGCGAATGCGCAGTCGGGCACTGCGGGCGGCGTTTTCATCCGGGGTAACCGCACGGGTTTCGTCTCACTCACCCCGCCCGTGCCTTAATCGGGCGTTTCTGGAAAATCACCCATTCGCGACGGGATCTTTACTATTCCGTTCTTGTCTAAGCGCGATCGGCCATGGAAGATCCCGAATCATAACCTTAGAATGAAAACTCACAAAAAAGCAGAAGGGTTCACATTGATTGAGCTCTTGGTGGTCATTGCGATCATCGCGATCCTTGCCGGACTGGTACTCACCGGACTCGGCAAAGCAAGGGCGCGCGCAAACCAGACAGCCTCCGCCAACAATCTCCGGCAGTGGGGTGTCGCGTTCACAGCGTCCCTCATGGATTTCGACAACCATCTGCCCTCGTCTGGAATGGTAGGGGAGAAGGTTGATCTTTCCGATAAAGACGCGTGGTTTAACCGTCTGCCGCGCTACATCAAAGAGACCTCGCTCTCCGATGCGCATGCCTCGGCATCGGCTCCGAAGCCCGGCCAGAAATCCGTCTGGATCAATCCGGCCATCCCAATCGACGAACAGGAGCGCTACATGAAACTTCCCGAGCAATGGCTGTTTTCTTACGCGATGAACGGCTGGCTCTCGAATGCCACCGAGCCCACGCTCCCACGCCTGCGGATCGAGGCCGCCACTTCCACCGTGCTCATGGGCGAGGAAGGCGACGACAAATCGGCCCTTCAGCCCGAGAAACTCCGCGCGTATTTTGGCCCCGGGAGCGCAGTCGAGAGCAAGGAAAACGCCGCCCACTTTCTGTTCGTTGACGGTCGCGTGGAGCTCGTAAAGCGCGAGGTGTTTGACACGCGCTTCCCGCAGCCATCAGGCAATCCAGGCCCGACGGACACGAAGAACCTGAGCCCGTCCTTTTCCTACGTTCCTTACATCGGCGCCCTCCGCGAATAGCAGCTACCTGGCGGGCTCGCCCTGCCGGCGTTTCTCATACTTCTCATCCCGTGGCTTGATGACTCCTTTCGCCACCATCTCGTCTGCAGTCATCCGTCCGGCGAAATCGTTCGTCGCCTTCAGCCAGCGATCCATCTCCGTGCGAAGCTCGGCGAGTTTCTCCGCGTGCGCAGGATCGCTGGCGAGGTTCTTGGTTTCATAAGGATCGGATTCCGAGTCGTAAAGTTCCTCGGTTGGCTTTTTGGCGGCGAAAAAAAGCTTCTGCACATCGTTCAGTTTCCCTGCGGCATTCCATTCGCGCCACACCTTCATCGTCCCGCCGATCTCCATGTAGCTGATGCGCTGGGCGTAGGGAAGTTCGGGCATGAAGTTGCGGACGTAGCGGAATTTTCCGTCCCGAACGCTCCGGATTCGGTCCAGCGTTTCGTCCATGAAATCGCGGTGCGCGTGGACGTATTTACGCGGCTCTGCGGGTGCCTGTCCATCAGCCGTCAACATCGCCCGGCCTTCGAAATCGGCGGGCACGGCGCCGGTCGCCAGCGCAAGTGCCGTCGCAGGAAGATCCAGGAACTCCACGAGGTCGTCGCGCACCGTGCCGGGCTTTATTTTCCCCGGCCAGCGGACGATGAGCGGGACGTGTGTGCCGGTGTCATATACCCAGCGCTTGTAGCGTGGCATTCCCAGTCCGTGATCGCCGAAGACAATGACCACTGTGTTCTCCGCGAGCTTGTTATCGTCCAGCCACTTCAGCACGTCGCCCATGTCGTAGTCCACACTCGTCACCAAGTCATAGTAGCGGGCCAGCTCTTCGCGGACGATCGGTGCATCCGGCCAGAACGGCGGAAGCGCCATCTTTGCCGGATCGTGCCGTTGCGCAGCGGTGAGGCGCCTGGTGTTTGCAGCGTATTTATCGCCGTCATTTCGAACCTGGCTTTCGTGGCTCTGCGTGAAATTCACATACGCAAAGAACGGCTCCTTCAGCGGCTCGCCCTTGTGCCATGGCTTGCGCGAAGTCGCGAAGTCCGCAGGATCCTCGAAATTGAAATCCGTCTTCCCCGGCCAGCTCACGTGATAGCCCGCATCCTGCAAGCGCTTGGTGAGAGTCACCGGCGGCTGGATCAATCTTGAGCGCATATGCTGCGTGCCAATCGAAATCGGATAGCGACCGGTGATCAACCCGCTCCGGCTCGGCGCGCACACCGCGCAGTGCGTGAAGCATTTGGTAAAGCGCACGCCTTCCTTTGCGAGCCGATCCATCGCCGGGGTGATTGCCTGCGCATCGCCGTAGCTGCCGAGTTCCGGCCCCATGTCCTCGCCGACGATCCAGACGATGTTCGGGCGGTCGGCGGCGCGCAGAGTGATGGCAAGGAGGAGGAATAGAAGCGTTCTCATTTCCTGCTTTTAATGCGGGACGAGTCGCGAGGTCCATCTTGAATGCTACGTGCGGTCCTCGCTTTACTCCAGACGCAGGGAAAGTTCGTGCCGTAAATTGTTTGACCGCCCTCGGCAGGATTGCGCAACTTCCCGCGCACAGGCGGCAACGCCATTCCTCACGTTCAGAAGTTGAAATACTCCGCAGACCAGGTCCTCGCTCTCGCTCCCGACGAGTCCTCCGCAAAGGCAGGACGGGGATTGGCGTCCCCGGCGAAGTGGGGGATGCTCGCACAGAACGACGCGGTCGTGTGGGGTGAGTGCCAGGGCAGCGGAAAAGATCCGTATCGCGTGGAGTGCGACCTGTCCGAGCCGGCGTTCAAATGCACTTGCCCGAGCCGGAAATTTCCCTGCAAGCACGGCATCGGATTACTGCTCATCTTCGCGCAAAAGCCCGAGTCTTTTAAGACTGCTGAGCCCCCGGGATGGGTCGCGGAATGGCTGGAGAAAAGGTCGGCGACCGCGGAGAAAAAGATTGCGAAGGCTGAGGCTGCGGAAGCCCCGGCGGACCCGGAGACCGAGGCGAAACGTGCTGCTGCGCGGGAAAAGCGGGTCGCGGGTCGAGAGGATAATGTCCGCGCCGGCGCAGCGGAACTGGAGCTCTGGCTGCGCGATATTGTCCGCCAGGGACTCGGCGCGGTGAAGCAGCAGCCTGTCTCGTATTGGGAAAACACCGCGCGCAGGATGGTGGATGCGCAGGCACCCGGGTTCGCCCGCCGGGTGCGGGAGTGTGGATCGACGGCCTCTTCCGGCGATGGATGGGCACCCCGATTGCTCGCGCAGATGGGCTCGCTGTTTTTGCTCACGCAGGCGGCAACGCGTCTGGAATCCCTCCCCGCCGCTCTTGCAGAAGACGCGCGGGCCGCGCTCGGCTTCACGACCCGCGAGGAGGACGTGCTCGCCGGTCCGGTGGTTCGCGATGCGTGGCAGGTTCAGGGCGAGGTGATCGAGGAGGAGGAAAAGCTCCGGGTCCGGCGCGTGTGGTTGCGCGGCCGGGACACGGGCCGGGCCGCACTTTTGCTGAGCTTTGCGGCCGGTGGCCGGGCGTTTGATTTGAGCGCCGCACTCGGAACGGAGTTCGTGGGCGAACTCGCATTTTTCCCGTCCGGCGCACCGTTGCGGGCGGTCCTGAAAAAACGGGAGGCGAATCACGAAATCCGATCGGCGCTCGGTTTCCCATCGGTTGCCGCAGGACTCAGTGCCGCTGCCGGAGCGCTCGCGCTGAATCCATGGCTCGATCAGTTCCCGTTTTCCCTTTCCTCGGCGTTGCCGGTTTACGAAGGCGGGCGCTGGTGGGCGGCGGACTCCGACGGCGAGCGACTGCCGCTCGCAACTCGATTTGCGAAAGGCTGGGAACTCATGGCGTTTAGCGGCGGCATTCCCGTAACCATTTTCGGAGAGTGGGACGGACGCGAGCTTTCTCCGCTGAGTGCATTCGCGGGAGACGCGCGCTTTTTGAACCTCCGCCCGGCCATCACGACATGAACACCGCGGAATCAATCATCTCAGCGGCGCTCGTCGGCACTGCCAGGACAAAGCCGGTCGCTCCCGGCGGCGAGGTCGGCACCGCGCTTGCCGGATACGTTCCGGCGGATGCGGAGAGCGCATTGCTCGCGGCCGCCGGGACGCTCGACCTTTGGAGCCGCGCTGGTTTTCCGGCGCCGCAGCGCGAGACGAACATCGAACCCGCGGGTGTCGAAGCACTACCCGTCGTCAATGCGACCGCCGCTTCGCTGCTCGCCGCGTCGCTCGCCAGTCGCGATGAAGCGCTGGTCGCGGAATGGATGGAGCTATGCGCCGCCGCGAAGAAAATCGCGGCCCCCGAGACGCTGCCGGCATTGCTCGATTTCTCGGTGCGAAAACCCGCGCATTCCCCGCTCGCGAGCGCGGTCGGTGGAAACCGCGCGGCGTGGCTCATCGCACAAAACCCGGCATGGCTTGCCGCAAGCACCGCGGCGGAGTGGGACGCGTGGGAAACTGCGGCGCGCAAAGAGCGTGTCACGCTGCTGATGGCTCTTCGCTCCGCGGACGCCGCGCGTGCCCGCGGGATGCTCGAAACGACGTGGGAGAGCGAGCCCGCAAATATCCGCGCAGAGATGCTTGCGCAGTTAAGGACGGGACTCGGCATGGCCGACGAGCCGTTTCTCGAAACCGCGTTGGACGACCGCAGCAAGGAAGTCCGCGCTGCATCCGTGGAACTCCTCGCACGATTGCCGGAATCTCGTTTTGTGGCGCGCATGATCGAGCGGGGCGAAAAGCTTATCGCTGTCGAAAAGGGAGGATTGCTCCGCAAGGCAAAGCTCACACTAAATACACCGGAAACGGTCGGCGCGGACTTGTTGCGCGATGGTGCCGACGCAAAAGTGAACGTCGGCCAGCTAAAGTTCGGCGACAAGGCGCTCGCGCTGCTTCACATTCTCGCGGCGATTCCGCCGGCTCGATGGACGGCGCGATTTGAGATGAAGCCACCCGATTTTCTCGATCTCATCGCGAAGTCGGAATGGGCCGACGCCTCCGTGCTGGGAATCGCGTGGGCCGCGGCCCGCTCCGGTGACGCGGCGTGGACAGCGGCACTTTTCGAACGGGGAGCCCACGTTCGTCCGTTGCCGTTCCCGTTGCATGAACTTGCCGCGGCGCTCGCCGAGCCGCAGCGCGCAAGCGTCGTCGATGCACTGGTCCGAGATCGCTCCGGTTCACATGCTGATGCGGTCGTGGATATGATGGGATTGCTCGAATGCTTCGAACGTTTCTGGCCGCCGTCCCTTGCCGAAACAGTACTCGGGCGACTGCGAAAGGCCGCGAAAGGCGCCTATCAATATCATCTCGCCTACGCGATGCGTGCCTGCTTCGACCGCATTCCGCTTTCGTCCGCGGAATCTGCGGCGCTCGGATGGCCGGAGGATGGCGAATGGCGGAACACGCTGGTCCCGCTCATTGATCGTCTGCGATTCCGCATCGAGATGAAGGACGCAATTTCAAAACCTTAAACACCCAAACACCGATCCACCATAATGAGTATCAACGTCATCCGTGCCCACGCCGAACAACAATTTGCCGAGGAACTTTCCGTGCTCGCCAAGCACGACGAGAAACCGCGTCCGCCGAACTGGAAACTTTCACCGTGGGCGGTGCAGACCTACTTGCTCGGCGGCGAAGTCGGCGGTCTGAAAATCGTGCCGAAATACATCGGCCAAAAGCGCCTCGTCGAGATCGCCGTGGCCACGCTTGCGACGGACCGCGCGCTTCTGCTGCTCGGTGTCCCGGGCACTGCGAAGTCCTGGGTGAGCGAGCATCTTTCGGCAGCCATCAGCGGCGACTCCACACTTCTCGTGCAAGGCACGGCGGGCACGAGCGAGGAGTCGATGCGCTACGGCTGGAACTACGCGCAATTGCTCGCGCACGGCCCGTCATTGAACGCTCTCGTCGCGAGTCCGATGATGCGGGCCATGCGCGAAGGCCGGATTGCCCGCGTGGAGGAACTGACGCGCATCCCCGCCGATGTGCAGGATACGCTGATCACGATGCTCTCGGAAAAGACGCTTCCGATTCCCGAGCTCGACGCGGAGGTGCAGGCATCGAAAGGCTTCAACGTCATCGCCACTGCCAACGATCGCGACAAAGGCGTGAACGATCTCAGCAGCGCGCTGAAGCGCCGCTTTAATACAGTCGTGCTGCCGCTCCCCGACTCGATGGACGAAGAAGTGGAAATCGTGCGAAGCCGGGTCGCGAGCATCAGCAAGACCCTCGAACTTCCCGCCGAGCCTCCGGCGCTCGCAGAGATTCGGCGGCTCGTGACGATCTTCCGCGAACTCCGCTCCGGCCAGACCGAGGATGGGAAATCGAAGTTGAAGTCCCCAAGTGCATCGCTGAGCACCGCCGAAGCAATCTCTGTCATCAATCAAGGCCTCTCGCTCGCCGCGCACTTTGGCGATGGCAGCATGCGCGCGGCGGATCTCGCCGCGGGATTGTGCGGCGCTGTGATTAAGGATCCGGTGCAGGACAGGCTCGTGTGGCAGGAGTATCTGGAGACGGTGGTGAAGGAGCGCGACGGCTGGAAGGACCTTTACCGGGCGTGCCGCGAACTTTTGTAAATGGCGGAACAAGTCCACATCTTCGGCATACGGCATCACGGTCCCGGCTCAGCGCGGAGTTTGCTGCGCGCGCTGGAAACACTCCAGCCCGACTGCATCCTCGTCGAAGGTCCGCCGGATGCGCAGGAGGTCATCCCGTTTGCGATTCACGAAGAGATGAAGCCGCCGGTGGCGATTCTTGTCTATCGCCCGGATGTCCCGAATGACGCGGTGTATTACCCGTTCGCGGAGTTTTCGCCGGAGTGGCAGGCGATTCGGTTCGGCGTCGCTGCCGGCACTCCGGTTCGTTTCATCGATTTGCCGCAGGCGATCCGGCTCGCAGAAGAAAAGAAGGTTGATGATGAGCCTGACGCAACGCCCGACGAGCCCGCACCGAAACCACTCGATGATCCGCCGCCGGAAACGAACGTGCGTCAGGACCCGCTCCGCTGGATCGCCGAGGCGGCGGGATATAGTGACAGCGAACGTTGGTGGGAGCATCAGTTTGAGGAACGCGGGGATGCTAACGAGGCATTTGCCGCGGTGCTCGAATTGATGACCGCGCTTCGCGCCGAAGCGGAAAATGAGCAGCCGTCAAATCCGCTGGAAATGGCTCGCGAGGCCCACATGCGCCAGATGATCCGCGCCGCACAGAAAGAGGGATTCGCACGCATCGCAGTTGTCGTCGGAGCATGGCATGCGCCGGCGCTCGCGGTGATGCCGGCTGCGAAACACGACGCCGATATTTTGAAAGGACGCGACAAAGTGAAGGTCGCGGCGACCTGGGTGCCGTGGACCCACGGGCGTCTGTCGTTTTGGACCGGCTACGGCGCAGGCATCGAGTCTCCCGGCTACTATGAAGAACTCTGGCGTACGCAGAAGCCCGGCGAACGCGGCCTGCGCTGGCTCACGCGAGTAGCCCATCTCATGCGCGCGGAGCAGCTCGAAGGTTCCACCGCGAGCATTATCGAGGCTGTGCGGCTCGCCGATACGCTTGCCGCGATTCGCGGACGTCCTGTGCCGGGGCTCGTTGAGTTTAACGAAGCAGCGCGCTCGGTGTTCTGCTTTGGCGACGATCTGCCGCTGCGCTTGATCGAGCGCCGGCTCATTGTCGGCGAGCGTTTGGGCGAAGTGCCGGACGCCACGCCGATGGTTCCTTTGCAGTCCGATCTGCGACGCGAACAGAAGCGCCTCCGCCTGCCGCCGGAGGCCGATGAAAGGATGCTCGAGCTCGATCTGCGAAAACCAAACGACCTCGATCGCAGCCGGTTGCTCCACCGACTGGCGATGCTCGGCATCGCATGGGGAAAAGCCGCTCACGCAGCGGGGAAGGGCACATTCAAAGAGGCGTGGCGGTTGCGCTGGGAGCCGGAGTTTGAAGTGAAACTGATCGAGTCCGCAGTGTGGGGAAACTCGGTCTCCGGAGCCGCGTCGGGAAAGGCAATCGCTGCCTCGCTCGATGGCGGATTGCCCGAATTGAGCTCGCTGGTGGAAAAAGCGCTGCTCGCCGATCTGCCGGATGCACTCTACGCCGTGATGCACGCGCTGAACGAGCGCGCCGCAGTCAGCAGCGACACGGGGCTCCTTATGGACGCACTCCCGCCTCTCGCGAATGTCTCGCGCTACGGCAATGTCCGCCAGAGCGACACCGCGCTGATTAGCACAGTCATGGAAGGACTCGTTGCGCGCATTTGCGTGGGCGTTTCCGCCGCATGCGCATCGCTCGGCGAAGACGCCGCGACCGAGATGAAGGGCCGCATCGAATCGACCGACGCCGCGATTCGGCTTGTGCAACATGAAAGTCATCTCGCCGACTGGACGTCCGCGCTGGCGCGACTCACTACGCTCCCGAACATCCACGGGCTCGTCACCGGACGCGCGACGCGGCTGCTTTTCGACGATGGAAAACTGCCCGCAGAAGAAGTCGCGCGGCACCTTTCCCTCGCCCTCTCTCGCGCAAACAACCCGGTTGAAGCCGCGGCGTGGATAGAAGGTTTTCTGAGCGGGAGCGGAATGCTTTTGCTCCATCAGAGCGCGCTCTGGTCGCTCATCGACAACTGGCTCGCCAGCCTCACGGGAGAGCATTTCCAGGAGATGCTTCCGCTCCTGCGCAGGACGTTCGGAGCATTTCAGCGCCCCGAGCGAGTCCAGCTCCTCGAACGCGCAAAAGCCGGCGCGGGCGCTGTCACCACGCAATCCGCATCGGCCGGGGCTGAGTCGGTAATCGTTGAGCGTGCGCGGCTGGTTTTACCGACGGTGGCGCGTATTCTGGGCATCGAACGAACAATATGAGCACCGAAATCGAACGTCTGAAACGCTGGAGAATGGTCCTCGGAACCGACGCGCCGGAGTGCACTGCGGAGATGTGCGGGCTCACGAAGGACGACCTCGCGATGGACGCCGCGCTCGGGGAACTCTACGGGCGCGATGGGGATGGCAAGGCGAAGAAGCGCACCGCCGGACTCGGTAGTTCATCGCCGACTGTGGCGCGGTGGCTGGGCGACATCCGGAAGTATTTTCCAAGCTCTGTTGTGCAGGTGATGCAAAAAGATGCCATCGAGCGTCTCGGGTTGCAGCAACTGCTCCTCGAGCCCGAAATGCTCCGGGCGGTCGAGCCCGATGTGAACCTCGTCGGCACTTTGCTATCACTGAAAGGCGTCATGCCGGAAAAGACGAAGGCGACCGCGCGTATCATCGTTCGCAAAGTCGTCGAAGATCTCGAGCGCCGCCTCGCTGCGCCGCTGCGACAGGCCATCACGGGCAGCCTGAATCGCTCCGTTCGCAACAATCGCCCGCGTCATTCAGAGATCGACTGGAACCGCACGATCCGCGCGAACCTCAAGCACTATCAGCCCGAGCGCCGTGTCGTGATTCCGGAGCGGCTTGTCGGCTTTGGCAGAAGAACACAGGCACTGCGCGATATCATCCTCTGCATCGATCAGAGCGGCTCCATGGCATGCTCCGTGGTCTATTCCAGCGTCATGGGTGCGGTCATGGCTTCGATGAAATCCGTCCGCACATCGCTCGTCGTATTCGACACTGCGGTCGTGGATCTCACCCCGCAACTCGCAGACCCGGTGGACGTGCTGTTTGGCGTTCAACTCGGCGGCGGCACGGACATTACCAAAGCCGTCAGCTACTGCCAGAGCCTCATCACCCGGCCGACCGAGACCATTTTTATCCTCATCAGCGATCTGATCGAAGGTGGGAATCACACGGAGCTCTACAAGCGGATGGCCAGCGTTGTGGCGTCCGGTGCGCAATGCATCACACTGCTTGCCCTCGATGATTCCGGCGCGCCGTGCTACGACCATGACATGGCTGGAGTCTTCGCGTCGTTCGGGATCCCGTGTTTTGCATGCACGCCCGATCTGTTCCCGGAAATGATGGCGCACGCGCTCCAGCGCCGCGACATCGCGCAATGGGCCGCGACACGGGAAATCAAGGTCGAGCAGGCGGCGAAAGGAATTTGAACGCTGTCTTCCGCCGGGTGGATTTACTGCAACTCGATCGGCACTTTCGCGACGAGATGCTTGATTTTCTCAGCCTCGTGCCGGTTACAAACGAGGATGGCATCGGCTGTTTCCACCACGATTAAATCGCTCACACCCAGTAGTGTCACGCGCCGCTTGAGGGCGGAGAAAACGAGATTGTTGTCGGCCTCAAGCGCGGTGATTTCTGCGTTCCCGACGTTTCCCTGACCATGATCCGGCAGATACTTTGCAAGGGCCGTCCAGCTCCCGACGTCGTCCCAATCAAACGCGCTCTCAACGACGAGGACGCGGCCGGCTTTTTCCATGACCGCGTAATCGACGGAGATTTTCGGCAGCGTCGGGAACACTTCCGCGAGAAGTTTCTGGAAATTTTCACCGGCATGGACACGCGATACAAAGGCGCCCAATTCGGGCGCATGGCGGCGCAGCGCGGAGAGGATGGCGGGGATGGTCCAAATGAACATCCCGGCGTTCCAACGGAAATTGCCCTGTCGCAGGAACTGCTCGGCGAGTTCTACATTCGGCTTCTCGCGAAAGCGCGTGACGTCGTGCACTGCCGGACCGTCCTTCGCTTCCTTAACGATCAGCGCCGCTCCCATCTCAATGTAGCCGAATCCAGGACATGCCCAAGTGGGCTGGATGCCGATGGTAATGAGCTCGCCGGATTGCCGCGCCGCAGCGGCAGCCGTGCGAAGTGTCTTCTGAAATCCCGCAACGTCGCGAATGAGATGGTCAGCCGGCAGAACGATCATGGTCGCCTGCGCATCCCGTGCCGCCACCCACGCCACGCCGAGCGCAATCGCCGCCGCGGTGTCGCGTTTTGCGGGCTCGGCCACTATATTCTCCGGCGGCAGATTGGTCACGAGAGCGCGCACGCCGGGCTCCTGATCGGCATTCGTCAAAATGAGGATGTTCTTCAAGGGGACAAGGCCGTCGAGTCGGCGCATCGTCGCTTCAAGCAGGGTTTCCTCGCCAAAGAGTGACAACAATTGCTTCGGGCGCGACTTGCGGCTGAGCGGCCAAAACCGCTCTCCGCTGCCGCCCGCGAGGATCAAAACGTATAGGGCAGATGACATTGCGCCTGATGTCGTACCGCAAAAGTCTGCGGGACGCTAGTCTTCTGTAAAAGCGATCGACGGCAGGGAATTTCGGGGCTGGTTTTGGCCTACGCGATCACATCCAAAATATCCGGATTATGGGTTCTTTTCCGGGTGCAAGCAAGGCGGCGTGCCCGGAGCGCTGGGGACGCTCCGGGCTTGCGAACGTTTCACATTACGCGGCGGGACGCTCCGGCTCGGGCTCCGGCTCCGGCTCCGGCTGGATCGGGCCGGTGATTTGCACGCCGCTCTTTTCGGAAACGAGCAGACCGAGTAGCGTCTGCAGGAGGCCCGACTGGCCGCTGGTGCCGTTGCCACCGGTGATGAACATGCGTTCTGGCACGAGCGGTTGCTTCGAGTTCGCGAGGCGTTCCGAAAGGTCGCGCATCGCGAACAGGCGCGGGTCGCCGTATGCTTTGATTTTCTCCATGAAGACGGCGGCTTCCGCCATACCGACTTGCGTGACTTTTGCGGCCTCGCCCTCGCCTTCGAGCTTCTGCGCCTGCGCGCGGCCCTCGGCGATTGCGATGTCGCGTTTCGCGTTGCGGTGCGCTTCCGCGAGCAGGGCCTCGGCGCGGTTCGCGGAGACCTCGATCTCGATTTTCGACTGTGTGAGCTCGGCCTGTTTTCCAGCGACCGCTTTGGCTTCCTCGAGCGCCTTCAAGTGGACGGCAGCTTCCTGCTGCTTGGAGTAGGTTTCACGTTGTTCTTCCGCGAGACGGCGGATGCGCAACTGGTCGAACAGTTTTTCGATTGGGTCGTTCTGCAGATCCTTCGCACGGGTCTCCGGGCGGCCAATCAGCACGGCTACGCAGTTTATGTCAAACTCCTGGAAACGGCGGCCAAGCGCAGTGGTCGCGTTCTTTTGGATCTCCTCACGATGCGTGAGCAAATCGAGCATCCGCGAGCTCTGCGCGACGTCGCGGAAGTAAGCGGTAAGGATCGGGTCAAGCGTCTGTGTGATGAGCCTTTTTACATCGCCAAACCGCTGCACAACGGACGGCGCTTTCTGATAGTCAATGTGCAGTACAAGGCTGAGCGGCAGGAGCGGTTCATAACCGTCGGCGGTGATGATCTCGATCGTAGCGAGCTGGTCGTCGTAGCGATGATTTTCCGTCTGGCCGGTGATCCAGCGAAGAACAAAGTTCACCGTGGGTACGAGCTCGATTTTCACCGCGTAAGGATTGAGCGGATACTTGCCGGGCGTGAGCGCCTGCTTCCAGACACCCTTCTCGCCATGGCTCACCTGCTCGCCGTACCGGAATGCGTCGCCGGTCGTGTCGGTGCCGGCCGCGCCGTAGTACGACACCACCACGCCGACATAGCCGATAGGGATCAGCGTCTTGTTGCCGGGCTCGATGGTGGCGAACCAACGATTGATGAAGAACGTGCCGTCTGTGAGCACCTGGAGCTGCCGACCGCGGCAGCCGCCGCTCGCGAGGAAGGTCTCCGGATCCTGGAAGTAGTTGTGATTCGAGCGAACCTCCGGCGCGATGATGTCGCCGGCGGGAATCGTCGGTCCATCATGCACGGAGACGACGCCGATCATGTCCACCGGCGTGCCGTCCTGTGCGACTGCGGTGCCGATGATGACGGGCCGATACCCGTCATTTCCGGCGAGTTCCTGCTGCCACTGGCGATACGTGCCGTTTTCCTCCATCGAATACACGGCGGTTTCCGTCAGCACGACGAAGAGCGCGGTATTGATCGCATAAACACCTTCGCGCAAAATTGCGCGCTGCCGACCACGCTGGCCGCTGTTGTTCAGGAAAGTCTCCGCTTCCTGAAAGTGGTTGCACGCCACGGTGGTGCCAAGAGTCTGCGTGGCTTCGAGCGGATTGCCGTCTTTCGCGTACACGTAGCCGATGCGGCCTTCAGCGACCGTTACGAGCGGGACTTTATGGATGCGGTACTGCCACGGGAAGAGCCCGAAATGAAGGCCGCCGCGGAGCAGTCTGCTCTGGATGCCCGCCTCGCCATTCTGAGCGATGATGCGTCCCTCTGCGAGTGATCCGCCTGCGCTCCAGAACTTCTCTATGATGCCCACCGCGCTGTGCGGAATGTACACGATGCCGAGGAGCCGTGGCAGGAAAATCAGGAATGCGATAGTGCCTGCCGTCGCGCATCCCCAGGTGATGAGTTGTGTTGTAGTCATGTTCTTTTTTCAGTGACCGACGATCGCGCATGCCTGAATGCAAGCATGCGCACGCACCGCGGATGCGGAGCGTTGATCCAGGCATCGGCGCCTGGAAAAGCGAAGGATCAGAGCGCGACGGGCGTGCCGATCAAAATGAATGGGACTTTAACCGCGACGAGAAGCGCGGTTGGAATTGCGAACGAGATAGTGCTCACAATCGATAATCCTAGCGGGAGGCTTCGCATTGTCAAACAGCGCCGGTGCCAAAACTCACAAATGCGTGACGGTGTCACAGTTATTGCTCTATTAAGCGGATGCATAAATCCCCGTACATCCGGCTTTTTCTCGCACTACTCGTATCATTGGCAGCGGCTCGCTACCTCCGGCTCATAGATCGTGAGCAACCGATTCCGCATGTTCAAGAGGTGTCGGATTTCGCGGAAAACGCACAACCTGGATTACCCGAACCTATTCCATCGCCCGCGAAACCAGCGGCACGCTCCCGGGAACACCGCGTGGAGGAACGCGAGATCATCGCGTTCAAGGACTGGCTTGCGCAATATCACTCGGCGCCGTTGAAAGAGCGCCTCTCGATGCTTCCGGCGGGCATGAAGACCGCCGCTGAGCGCCGCGCGGTTCTCGCGAAGCTCATCCGCACGGAGCCGGAACGCGCGCTCGCGGCTGCTGTGCCGATGATGGTTCGCCGTGAACTGCCGCAGGAGCTTCTGGCGCTCATTGAAGATCGTGTCAGCGGCGTGGGAGATTTCGCGCTGCTCGCCGCCATGCCGGCGCGAGGTAACCGCGTGGCCGAGCCGGTCTATCTCTCCGCATCCGTGAACGGTCGCGAGTATCGCGCGTTCACATTTGGCCTGCGGGAGCGGGTGAGAAATCTGAATGAAGTCGGCATCCACGGCATCGCGCTCGATGGTGCC
This sequence comes from Verrucomicrobiaceae bacterium, assembly GCA_031374705.1. GTDB lineage: Bacteria > Verrucomicrobiota > Verrucomicrobiia > Chthoniobacterales > Chthoniobacteraceae > SXWH01. Next base: position 20,943 of record JANMGP010000319.1, read on the forward strand.
ATCGCTGTTTCCGATTCGCCCATCCGCGTGCTGGAGTCCGGCGAAACCGCGGACGGAAAACCCGTGGAGATAATCTGCGAAAAGTCGAGGCTGGCTTCACTGATCGAAGACGGCACACCTCTTAATCTGACCGGCCCGATCGCCTTCGACGCGGGCGACAAAATCTGCGTCGAGTGCCAGCCATCCCACGTCGCGGAATTCGCCGCACGCCTCGCCGCAAAAGAGCTCGCTTACAACGCGGCAGATGGCGGGTCCGGCACCAGTGGTGTCGCATCCCGGCCTGCGCAGGCGTGGACCCACGGCGCAAAGAAAGTGCTGCTCATCCGTGTCGATTTTTCCGACCGCACGGGCACACCGGTGAATCCCACGGATAGTCAGCCGATCACAGAGACTTACGTAGTGAACGTGTTCAACGTCGCGGGAGGAGTGCGGGATTTCTACGAGCAAAATAGCTTTGGCAAAACCACGATATCCGTCGGGCCTGCGGTTGCCGGGGATTCGCCGGACGTCACCTCCGTGCTCAGGATGCCAGCCACTGCGGCGAGCTACGCCACTGCGGGGAACAATACGGGGCTTCACAACGATGCACGGACTCTCGCTATGAATGCGGGATTCAATCTCGCCAACTATGATCGCATCGGCGTGGTGTTTGCCGATCTCGGCGGCATCGCGGGATCTCAAATCACATACGCGGGCCTCGGAAACATCAACGGCGCGAACTTTTGGATCAACGGCCACTTCAGCTTTACCGTCGTCGCCCACGAACTCGGTCACACATACGGACTCCTTCACGCGAATCTCTGGCAGGTCTCGGACGGCAACCCCGTCTCTCCCGCAGGGACGTCGGTGGAATACGGCGACGAGTTCGACATCATGGGCGATGGGAGTTCGATCGACCACCACTTCAGCCAGTGGAACAAAAGCATCCTGCAATGGATACCCGACTCCGCGGTGACCACGATCACGACGAGTGGAACATACCGGGTTTTTCGCTTCGACGCACAAGGCGCGAATCTGGCCAATCCGCTCGCTCTGAAAATCGTCCGTAACGGCACGCAGGATTACTGGATCGGCCACCGCCGCGCGACCAGTAATGCAGCGCTCGACAACGGCGCGTCGATTCTGTGGGGCTATAATCAGCTATTGGAGGGCGACCTCCTCGATATGGCCACTCCCGGCACGAGCATTGCGGATTCCGCGCTTCAGGTCGGCGCTTCATTTAACGACTCCGTCGCGGGTATCGCGTTGACCACGACAGCGCGTGGCGGGAGCGGAAATGACGAATGGATCGACGTGCAGGTGACACTCCAGCCGCGCATCCAATTTGCGTCGGCGGCAGTCGTCGTGAACGAACAGGCGGGCTCGGTGACACTGACCGTTAACCGGGCAAACAGCGGCACCGGCGCGGTCTCGGTGAACTTCGCGACGTCCGCAGGCTCCGCGACATCACCGGCGGATTTCACATCCACGAGCGGCACGTTGTCATGGGCAAATGGTGACCTCGCTCCAAAGACGATCACGGTCCCGATCGTCCCGGATGCCAATGTCGAGAGCCCCGAAAACTTTGCCGTGACCTTGAGCGGAATCACCGGCGGAATTCTGAACGGCACCGTGAGCACCGTCACCATCGTCGATCCCGGCGCAAGCGACCCGCAGTTTGCACCGGATTTTATCAACAGCACCGTCGAGAAAGTGCTCGTTCTGCCAGATGGCGGGATCCTGATTGCGGGATGGTTTTCGTCGCTTCAGGATGCGGCGTTCACAAGCTATACGCGCCGCGGGATTGCGCGTTTCAATGCGGATGGAACGGTCGATCCATCATTTGCGATCGGCGGCGGAGTGACGGCCGCATCGAATGCGCGGGTGCTTGCTATAGCGAGGCAGCCGGATGGAAAAATCATCATCGGCGGGAATTTTACGACAGTGGACGGGGCCGCGCGCGCAAACATCGCACGCGTCAATGCCGACGGATCGAACGACGCGACGTTCAACCCCGGGACCGGCGCGAACGATATCGTGAGTGCCGTTCTGCTCCAACCCGACGGGAAGATCGTCATCGGAGGATTCTTCACGACGATCAACGGCGGAGTCCGGCGGTTGCTTGCACGGCTGAATGCGGACGGCAGTGTCGATTCCTCCTTCACACCGCCGACGTTTGGAGCGGGCACCGGCTGGCGCGTGGAGTCGCTGGCACGGCAGCCCGATGGAAACATCATTGTGGGCGGTAGTTTCTTTTTCAGCGGTTCGCCGTCGAAAGCGAGCCTCTGTCGCGTCCTGGGAACGACCGGCGCGCTCGATGCGAGCTTTAACGGAGTGACCAACGGCGCGCATGTCGCGGGCAATACAGGCAGCATTCGTTCGGTCACGGACATCATCATCCTTGGCGACGGAAAGCTGATCATTTCCGGCGACTTCACGGCTTTCAACAACACCGCACGCGGCGGCATCGCGAAGCTCACGAGCATCGGCGGACTCGACGCTGCGTTTGCGCCGACCAGCAACGGCAGCGTCAATGCGCTCCGGCTCCAACCGGATGGAAAAATCATCATTGGCGGCGCCTTCACGACTTTCAACGGAGCGACTGCCAACCACTTCGCCCGCATCAACGCAGCCGGTGCGAATGACGCCGGCTTCATCGCATCCGGGGGCTTGGACGGGACGGTGAAAGATTTTGCGCTTCAACCCGATGGCCGCGTCGTGCTCGGCGGCGATCACGGACATTTCCAGGGCAGCGCAGACACGTCTCCACTCTGGCGATTCTATGCAGGGCTTCCCGCGCTTCCCGGCACCGTCCAACTTTCCGCGGTAACAAATACGGGCGTGGAAGGCACCAGCCTGACTATCAGCGCTACTCGTACCGGTGGCACCGCCGGAGCGATCAGCATCGGCTATTCGACTGTGTCCGGCAGTGCAAGCGCCGCTGACTTTACGGCCGCGGGCGGAAACTTTTCATGGGCTGATGGCGATGGCTCACCAAAGAATATCACCATCCCCATCGCCGCGGACGCTCTTGCCGACAGCGGCGAGACGTTCGCGTTGAATCTCGGCGAACCGCTCATCGGAACGACGATTCTCGGCGGGGCGCAGCAAACCAGCGTGACGATCTTCACAGCATTCGGAGCATGGCAGGCGGCGAATTTCACGACGGTGGAACTTACCGACACGAACATCAGCGGCGACCACGCCGATCCCGATGGCGACGGGCGGAATAACCTGATGGAGTTCGCGCTGGGTCTCGCTCCGAAAACTCCTGATGCATCGGGAAGCCCGACTGCGGGAGTCGTGAACATCTCTGGCAGCAACTACCTTACTCTCACGTTCCGCCGCCGCACACCCTCACTCGATCTTTCGTACGCGCCGAAGTCCACCATCGCGCTTCCCGGAACGTGGACCGCCGACACAGTGCCCGTCGGATCGCCAGCAGCCAACGGAGACGGCACTGAGACCGTGACGGTCCGAAGTCCGGCCGCGATCACCCCGGGTTCGAAGCGATTTATGCGCATCGAGATCTCCAGGACACCGTAGGATGGTGCGAACTCCGCTTGCCTCCGGCGCGCCGTCCGCTACACCGCCGCCTGCATGAACATTCTCGTCACCGGCGGCGCCGGATACATCGGTAGCATTTGCGTCGAGCAACTGCTCAACGCAGGCCACACGGTCACCGTCTTCGACAACCTCACCGAGGGCCATCGCTCGGCGGTCGATCCCCGCGCAAAGCTCATCACCGGCGACCTTCAAACGCGCTGCGACATCGAGGACGCGATGGAGGCCGCGCGGCCTGAAGCCGTGATGCACTTCGCCGCAAACGCGCTCGTCGGCGAGAGCATGACGAACCCCTCCAAATACTTCCGCAACAACGTCTATGGCGGAATCAATCTCCTCGACGCCATGCACGCCGTTGGCTGCAAACGCTTCGTTTTCTCCAGCACGTGCGCGACCTTCGGCGTGCCGGAGCGCATGCCCATCGACGAGACGCTGCCGCAACGCCCCATCAATCCGTACGGCGAGAGCAAGCTCATGTTTGAGCAGGTCCTACGTTGGTACAGCGAGATTCACGATTTGAAGTACGTCGCCCTTCGCTACTTCAACGCCGCAGGCGCAAGCGAAACCTACGGCGAAGACCACCGTATCGAGACGCACCTGATCCCGAACGTGCTCAAAGTTGCGCTCGGGCAAAAGGACCACGTCGAGATCTACGGCACCGATTACCCGACGCCTGACGGGACGTGCATTCGCGACTACATTCACATCCTCGACCTTGCGCAGGCGCACATGCTTGCGCTCAACGCACCGCAGAGCGCGAAGTACAATCTCGGCACCGGCGGCGGCACGAGCGTGCGCGAAATCATCGCCACGTGCGAAAAAGTCACGGGCAAAAAAATCGCCGTTATCGAGAAACCGCGCCGTCCGGGAGATCCACCACGCCTCATCGCCGGCTCGGAAAAAGTGCGCGCCGAACTTGGCTGGAAGCCGCAATTCCAGGACGTAGAAAAGATCATCGCCAGCGCGTGGGCCTGGCATGTGAAGCATCCGGGCGGCTACGGGGATTAATCCGGGTGCCCCGGGTGCCCGCACATTTGATGTTTTACGTTCGGCTTTTCGGGCGTACAAGAGTTCGCATGAGACGCATCCTTCCTTTCGCCATTCTCGCCGCCGTTGTTGCAATCGCCACTGCGCAAAGTCCTGTCGCGCCACCTGCAGGAGGGGGCGACGATACAAAAGTGAACCCGCAGAAAGTGCCTGCAAACAAGCCCATCTGGCGCGTGAATCTTCCCGGTGGAACGTATGAACTCATCGTCGGTGCGATGGTCTCCGTGAGCAGCCACGAGTATGTCGTCGAGCCCGGCACTACGCGTGTTACCGAGGTGAATGTGGACACGACCGGCCAGCTCAGCGTTCGCTTTTACTACATGGAGCCCGCAGTCATGGCGCCTCCCGGAGGAGTCGGAGCGGCGACCTTCGACAAAGTGAAGAGCCTCGTGAACGAAGCGGGAGAACGGACCGGTGCGGCCGAGATGTGGAAGAACGTCCGCAAAACTTATCCCACTACGACGCACGCCCGGACGGTGGAATACCGCGTGAGTAGCAAGGAGAGCCTCAACAAGGTTTTCTCCAGCGCGTCACGCTGCCTCCGCACGGGACGTGAGGATGAAGTGAAAGTGTCAGACTGACGAAGTTCAGGCGCGGGCGATGGCTGCGTCGGCGGCGATTTGTTCCTTCAGCGCATCGAGGGACGGGAACTTTTGTTCAGGGCGGATAAATCGGTGGAAGTGGACTTCGATGTCCTGACCATAGAGGTCTCCGTCGAAGTCGAACAGGTGAACTTCGAGCAGGCGTTCTTTCGCAGCGGCTTCCACCGTGGGGCGGAGGCCGATGTTTGCCACGCCGCGGACGTTTGTTTCCTCCAGCGCGGCTGTGACCGCATACACGCCGTCGGGCGGGAGTTGCTCGTTTTCCGGGCGGATATTTGCGGTGGGAAAGCCAATAGTGCGGCCGAGTTTATTGCCGGCGATCACGGTGCCGAAGATGCTGAACTCGCGGCCGAGCAGGCGCCGGGCGGCGGGAAGATCGCCGAGCTGGATAGCGGCCCGAATCGCCGTGCTGCTCACCGGTTGTCCATCGATTGTCACGCTTGGGATGCCGCACGCTTCAAAGCCGAGGCTCGCTCCGAGCGTGGTCAGCAGCGCGAGGTTGCCCGCACGGCCCTTGCCAAACGCCCAGTCGTGCCCGACGCAGAAATAGCGAAGGTCACAGGCGGCGGCGAGTTGCTCGATAAATGCCGCGGGCGGCGTTGCGGCGAAGTCGTTGTTGAAATGGATAACGAGGGTGTGATCCACACCGAGTGCCGCGAAGATGCGCAGCTTATGACGCGTGGATGTGAGTAACGGTGCGCCGTTCCCCGGCCGCAGAACGCTGGTGGGATGCGGGTCGAACGTGAGAGCGACCCCTGTTCCGCCATTCGATTTGGCAAAGTCGAGCGCCTGCGCGATCACCGCGCGATGTCCTAGATGCACAGCATCGAAAACGCCGGCGGCAAACGCGACAGGGCCGCGAAGGGTGGCGAGTTCGGAGATGGCGGTCAGAGTGTTCACGACGCCAACGGCCCTGGAGTGCGGCAGCCTGCTGCCGGAAAGTCGGACGCACGTGCCAGCAGGCTGGCTCCGAGAAACGGCAGAGGGCTGCCGCACTCCAAAGGCTTCGCCCGGCCGTTTGGTGTGTCCTCTCTCACGCCCCGCGGAGAATGCTCACTTGCGGGAGGGTCAAAATCTTTTTAAGCACTTCGTCCACGTCGCCGTTTTTCAGCGCATCGACACTCACCGCGCCATCCACGCTGAACTTGCCGCTCTTTGTGCGCCGCAGTGCGCGAAGGTGTGCGCCGCAGCCGAGCTCCTGGCCGATGTCGTGGGCGTAGGTACGGACGTAGAAGCCCTTCGAGCACACCACGCGGAAGTCGATCTCGGGCATCCGTACTTCGTTGATTTCGTGCGCGTACACATGCACAAAGCGCGGCTCGCGTTCGACGACCTGTCCTTTTCGGGCGAGCTTGTAGAGCGGGACGCCGTTCATTTTGATCGCGGAAACCATCGGCGGGGTCTGGTAGAAATCCCCGTGGTATTTTGCAAACGCGGCGTCGAGTTGCTCACGCGTGAGTTCGGGTACGGGCTTGGTTTCGGTGACTTCGCCGTCGGCATCCTGACTGTCGGTGACTTCGCCGAGCTTCATGGTGCCGACGTATTCCTTGTCCTCCGCCATGATAAGGTCCTGGATTTTCGTTCCTTTGCCGATGGTGAGAATGAGCAACCCGGTGGCGAGCGGGTCGAGCGTGCCGCAGTGCCCGACTTTGTCCACGCCCATACTGCGCAGTGCGCGCCGGGCGATGGCGACGACGTCGTGCGACGTCATGTCGGGGGCTTTATCTACGAGAAGGACACCGTCAATTTGCCGCGAGTTGTTCATCAATTGCTTTCAGGACTTTTTGTTTTGCTTCATCGAGGGGGCCGCGCATGCGGATGCCCGCTGCGAGTGTGTGACCGCCGCCGCCAAATTGCTGGGCGACTTTGCAGACGTCGGTAAGAGCTGCGTCTTTTGAGCGGAGGGAGACACGGACGCGTCCGTCTTCCAGTTCCTCGAAAAATGCGGCGACGACCACGCCTTGGACTGCACGAATCGTGTCAATGAGACCTTCGTTATCCTCGGGCAGCACGCCAAGTCCCGTGCTCACGGCCTGCGTGAGCGAGAAGCTGGCGACGCGGTCGTTGCTGGTGAAATCGAGGTTGTTCAACAGCGACTTGAGCAGCTCGATCCGGCGGCGTGGATAGCTCTCGTAGAGGCGCTGGGAAAGCTCCCCGACTTTTACCCCGAGCTTCACAAGTTCCGCGCCGATTTCGTAGGTGCGGGCGGTCGTGCTGGGATACTGGAAGCTGCCGGTGTCCGTGCTGATCGCGACGTACAGATTGTCGGCCATCCCGTAGGTGAGCGGCAGTCCGCAGTGGCGGAAAAGCTCGAACAAAATCTGCCCCGTCGCGGGCGACGTGGAGTCGATGTAGTTGAGGTCGGCGTAGCGCGGATTACTGATGTGGTGATCGATGTTCACCCACACATCGGCGTGCGCGACGGAGGCGAGGCAATTCCCCACGCGATCCTTCACGGCGGTGTCGAGCACGAGCGCAACGTCGAAGCTCTGTGGCTCGGCGCTCGGTTTTTGGACATGCTCGTTGCCGGGCAGGAAGGCGAATTTCTCCAGGCAGCCGTCCTCGTTCCACATGGTCACATCCTTGCCGAGTTGCTGGAGGCAAAGCCCCATCGCGAGCGTGCAGCCGAGCGCATCGCCATCGGGCCGGATGTGTGACATCACGACAAAGCGCTGCTTCGTACGCAGCAATTCCGCGATTTGTGAAAGTGTGCAGTTTTCAGTATTCATGGTGTGTGCGGCCCGATGGATGAGATGAGAGTTGTCACTCAACTCCGGCTGAATGCCTTGCGTTACTGCTCCTTTGTCTCGTCCGTTTTCGGGGCATCTGCCATGCCGAGTTCGTCGAGAATCTGCATGACGCGGTCGCCTCGCGGACCGGCGGTATCGAGCTTGAAATGAATGTTCGGCGTGAATTTCATCGTCACGCGCTTCCCGATTTCCGACTGCAATCGACGCGCTTCCGCGTTTAACTGGCGCACGGCCTTGTGAGCCTCGGCATCGGTGCCGATGACGCCGACAAAGGCGTGGGCCTGCTTCAAATCGGGCGTCACATCCACTTCCTGGATGGTGACCAGCTTTGCGTCGAAAGTGAACTCCTTGAGCACGAGGTCGCTCAGTTCACGCTTGATGAGTTCGTTGACTCGGTCGATTCGGTTTTTCAAAGAAATCAGAGAGTCTGCGCGAACTTCTCGAGGATGTAGCACTCGATGATGTCGCCGGGTTCGTATTCGTCGTAATCGCCGAGTTTGATACCGCACTCCACGCCGCTGCGGACTTCCTTCACATCGTCCTGGAAACGGCGCAGCGTCGCAATCCCGCCGTCGTAAATCGGCTGGCGATTGCGGAGCACACGGGCGCGCGCGGTGCGCTGAATGCGACCGTCGTTGACGTAGCAGCCTGCGACGACGCCTTTGGTGAGGTCGAACACTTGTTTCACCTGCGCATGGCCGATGACTTGTTCGCGGCTCTCCGGGGCGAGCATTCCTGCCATCGCTTCCTTCACCTGATCGATGAGTTCGTAAATGATGGAGAACAACTTGATTTGGACACCTTCGCGCTTGGCGGCGTTGGATGCATTGTTTTCCACCTTGGTGCAGAAGCCGATGACGATCGCGTTGCTGGCTGCTGCGAGAAGCACGTCGTTTTCCGAAATCGGTCCGACTGCGGCGTGGACGAAATTGACGTCCACTTTCCGGCTCTCGATTTGATTCAGCGAATTGATGATGGCTTCCATCGAGCCTTGGACGTCGCCTTTGCAGACGATGTTGAGCACGGGCTTTTGCCCTTCCGCGATCGTGTCGAAAAGACTTTCGAGCGTCGCGCGCTTCGGGCTCGTGAGCTTTCCAAGACGCTTTTTCTCCTGACGCTCCGCGCCGAGTTGCTGCGCTTCCTTCTCATTTTTCATCACGATGAGCTCGTCGCCTGCGTTCGGCATGCCGCTAAATCCGATGACCTTCGCCGGCGTCGCCGGACCCGCTTCCTTCATGTTCTTCCCGTATTCATCGACGAGCGCTTTTACCTTGCCGGAGAAGTCGCCGCAGATGAATGGATCGCCGACTTTCAGCGTGCCCATCTTTACGATGCAAGTCGCCGTCGGGCCGCGGCCCTGCTCGATCTGAGCCTCGACCACGGATGCCCTCGCGGGCACTTTCTGGCTGGCTTTGAGTTCGAGCATTTCTGCTTCGAGAACGATCGATTCCAGCAGGTGATCCATGCCGGTGCCTTTGATGGCGGATACGGGGCACATGATGGTGTCGCCGCCCCAGTCTTCCGGAGCGAGTCCCTTCTCCTGGAGCTGGCCTTTCACCTTGTCCACGTTGGCCGAATTCATGTCGATCTTCGTGATTGCCACGATGATCTTCACCTTTGCCGCCCTGGCATGGCTTAGCGCTTCCATTGTCTGCGGCATCGGTCCGTCTGTCGCATCCACAACGAGTACGACGATGTCCGTGACACTTGCACCACGGGCACGCATCTGCGTGAACGCCGCATGGCCGGGAGTGTCGAGGAAAGTGATGGTGTGTTCCTTGCCATCCGCGGTCTTGCGCTTCACGCAATACGCACCGATGTGCTGGGTGATGCCGCCGGCTTCGCCCGCTGCTACGCGTGTCTTGCGCACCGCATCCATCAGCGTCGTTTTGCCGTGATCGACGTGACCCATGAAAACGACGACCGGTGGCCGCGAGACAAGCTCATCGGGCGATATGGATTTGATGATCTCCTTCTCCTTCGGTGTCGGAGCGGGCTCGATTTTCTTCTCCTCTTTGTGAACGCCCGCGCCTTTTTCTCGCTTCTCACGTTCGTATTTCCAGCCGTGGGCATCGCAAACCTTCAGGATGACGTCCACATCGACGTTCTGTGTCTGATTGGCAAAAATGCCCATGCCCATGAGATCCTTGATGATCTGGAACGGCTTCAGTCCCATCGCGGCGGCGAGGTCTTTCACGGAAATCGGCGGCTTCACGTGGAGCACTTTCTCTCCAAGGTCGCTCACTTCGGTGCTCGCATTCACGGGCATCGGCGCGGCGACGACGGCCGGAGCCTCTGGTTGCGGCGCGACTTCAGGGGAGACAATACGCGAGATGGTCGGGAGGACCGAGCGGCTCATCGCAGTGATGGGCTTTCGCTCGAGGCGCGGTTGGGGCTTCGTCTTTCCGTCTTCGTCGATGAGCGAGAGCACCTCGCCCTTCGGTTTAATGACTTTTTTCTTAGCCGGCTTTTCCTCTTCCTTTGCAGGCTTCTTTGGTTCCTCGGCAGGAGCGGCCTTCTTGCCGGTGATGGGTTTGATCAGCGTTCGTTTAGCCGCTGCGGGCTTGTCGCTGTCGGAATTGGTCTTCTTGTTCGGCATGAAAATGGAAATGGTTCGTACTCATGGCTCCGCTATTGGGAAGCCGCGTTTTTCGCCTTGGCGACGATCTCTTCGGCAAGTGCCGCGTCGATTCCGATCGCTCCTACGATGTCATCCGCGGAGCAGTCTGCGATAATTTCGATCGCATTCATTCCTTCGGTGACGAGTTTTTCTGCGACCTCGGCGCTGACGCCCAGCTTTTCAGCGAGGACGGCAGCAGCTCCGGTGAGGCGGGCTTCAAATTTTTGCTTCACCGAGGTATCTTCCTGGATGTTGATTTCCCAGCCGGTGAGGCGGGCGGTGAGGCGCGCGTTTTGCCCGCGTTTTCCAATCGCCAGCGAGAGCTGATCGTTGTCCACGCGGACTTCCACTGCCTTCTTCTTTTCGTCGAGCCAAAGGTCTTTGAGCTTCGCAGGCTTCAAGGCTTCAGAGACGAGGTCTTTCACGTCTGAGGACCAGCGGATGATGTCCACCTTCTCGTTGTTCAACTCCCGGACGATATTCTTGACGCGGGCACCCTTCATGCCGACGCATGCGCCGACTGGGTCCACTTTTTCGTTGGCGGAATAGACTGCCACTTTCGTGCGGAAACCGGCCTCTCGGGCGATGGCCTTGATTTCCACCGTCTTGTCCGCGATTTCCGCGACTTCCGTCTCGAACAGGCGGCGCACGAAATTCGGGTGCGAACGGGAAAGGATAATCTCCGGCCCGCGGGAGCTGTTATCCACAGCCACGACATAGGCGCGAATCCGGTCGCCGATCGCGTAGTCCTCCGACTGGACGCGTTCGCGGTTCGGCATGATGGCCTCGAATTTCCCGAGATCCACCTTCACATCCTGCCGCTCAAAGCCACGCACAACGCCGGAGACAATCTCGCCAGCGCGGTCGCGGAACTCATCATAAATCATCTGCTTTTCCGCCTGGCGGATGCGCTGCATAATCGCCTGGCGTGCAGTCTGCGCACCGATGCGGCCAAGGTCCTTCGGGGTCACGTCCACCCAGACTTCCTCGCCCAATACGGCATCGGCCTTGATGGCCTGCGCCTTCGCGAGCTGAATTTCGTCGTGCTTGTTCTGCACGCGGTCCACCACGATCAGATGGGCGCGCGCAACTACCTGGCCCGTCTTGGGATCCATCGTAAGCTCCAGATTGCGTCCGGCCTCCACCGATTTCTTGGCGGCGGATAGGAGCGCCGTCTGTACAGCATCAATCAGGACCTCGCGTTTGATCCCTTTGTCCTTCTCGAAGTGCTCGAGCATTGCGATGAATTCTGCGTTCATGGCGTGGTAGTTATATGGTGCTTCATCCAGAGAACAAAAAAAGTGGTCCTCCAAAGAATTTGAAGGTCCACCTCGGTTGTTTTGCCGGAGTTGTTAAGGGCAAGTTAGCGTTTTGAGGGAGGAAGTGTCAAGAAGGGGTTTCCTTCCCGAGGCGCTTAGCGGCTCATAGGGCACTCGGGATACAGGAGCCGCGCGGGCCGCCTGGCCGCCTTATAGTCGGACGGTGTGCTCCATTATAGCGGGGCACGAAGCGCGGGCGGACGTGGGAAAGGTTATTCACGTGTGCCTGTAACGTTTCGCGCGCGGCGGCGTAGCACGCTTTGTCAACTCGAACTTACCCAGCCCATACTCAACGACGCCGATGAACACTCACCGCTCTCTCATGGTCTCCACCGTCCTCGCGTTGGTGACAGCCTTTTTCTCGCTCGTCGCGCCGGAGTGCGCACAGTCTGCAGTAGTCAGCTTCAGCCGGACGGATCTCGACAATAATCTCGGGCCGGGCGGTGACCTCTGGGAATACCAATACACCGTGAGCGATCCGGGTGCGGCGTTCGCCGAGAATGTCGGGTTTTCGATTTACTTTCCAGCAGCACTTTACCGCAACCTCGAAAGCCCGCCGCCGGTCGTGAACGCGGACTGGGACGTGCTCACGCTCCAGCCCCTCCCGGGCATCCCTGCCAGTGGGATATACGACGCGCTTTCTCTCAGCGCCACGCCATCGCTTTTGGATCCTTTCACGGTCCGGTTCGTGTGGTTGGGGAATCCGGGCACCCAACCGGGGTCGCAACTTTTCGAGGTCAATGAGTTCGACGGCGCAGGCAATTTCGTCAGCAAGCTGGAGTCGGGATTCACCGTGCCCGAGCCTTCGAGCTTTGTTTGCATCGCAAGTGCCTTTGTTGTCATGCTGGCGATGCGCCGGCGCGCGTGCGCGCTCATGCTGATGCTGGCGTTCTTTTGGGGCGGGCCGTCCGTTTTCGCGCAGGGCGCGGCGGATATTTCGCTCGTGGAAATCGAGAAAGTGAGCGAGCAGCGGGTCACTCGCACGGTCTTTGAATACACCTACCGCGCCCGCGCTAAGAACAACGGCCTGGTCCGGCATCGCGAAGTCGGCGCGATCATCACGCCGACCGCTCCGGGGATCACCATGGTGGATGACGCCGTCACGTTCGGCACCATTAATTCCGGCATCAGCCCGATCAGCGGGGACTCGTTTTCGTTCCGCCTGGATCGCACGCTGCCTTTCGACCCGGCTTCGCTGTCCTTTGCCTTTTCAGTCGCGCCGCCCGTGCCGCCAGTGATTGCGGGTTTGACCGTGCCTGCCAGCGTGGTGCGCGGGGAGGAGTTCACGCTGGAGTTCGATTACGAGGACCTCGACGCCGACATCGCGCGGGTGGTTTTCACGCAGAGCCATGCGCTAATAGCGGACGAACCCGGCGAAATTGGAACCGCAGTGGCGCAAATCACCGGCGAGTCGGGACACGCGACGCTGACTTGCAAGTCAGCCAGACTGCCATTTGGCCCGGTGCAAATCGCCGTGCATCTCCGCGACAACGAAGGGCTGCTGAGCAATACACTAACGGCGACAGTGAATGTGGTGGGACAGGCGGCGACGGGCGTGGCGCCGGGCATTGTGTCGTTCACCGCAGCGGCGGCGTCCTACGATGTGCCAGCGCTCGGCTACGACCGGGTGCCCGCGCGCTGCGCGCTGCAAGTCGCCGATGCCGACGGCGATCTCATGCTGCTGCGCCTGCGCGTGACCGGGCCGGCGGGGTTTGAAACCGTGTCGGAAATCCCCGTGGAGACATTCAGCCTGACTGGCGCTGGCGGCTCGGTGACGCACCCGTTCTTCGAGTTCCGAAACACTCACTACACGGGCAACTACACGTTCACGGTCACGCCATTTGATCGCAACGGGCACGCAGGTGTGCCGGCGTCGGCCACGATCGCGCTGACGAGTTTCGGCGGCGCGGTGCCGCGGCTGCGGATCAATGCGACCTCGCTCGGCAGCGGCGAGCCGGGCACGGAGGTGGCGCTCTACGGCACCGGATTCTCGAACGCGGAGGGATCGCAGACGACGGTGTATCTCGGTGAAATCCCGTGCGCTCCGGTTTCGATTACGCCGACGGAAATCCACGTGCTCATCCCCGCTGGCGCGCGCACAGGCGCATTGATCGCGCGGAATCCGGACGGGCGGCGCACGATCAGCTTCGAGAACTTCATCGTTCCCGAGCACATCGCACTCACGCCATCGGCGGATGACCCGCTGGAGGTTTCAGTCGGCGGGACAGCGTCGTTCTCCGCGGTGGTGGGCAGCGCACGCGAAGACCTTTCGGTGACATGGCGCGTGAACGACATCGCTGGCGGCAATGCCACGGTCGGCACGATCTCGGCGGCTGGTGTGTACACCGCGCCCGCGGCCATCCCCGCGAGTGCGACGGTGCAGATCACCGCATCGCTGGTGGCGGAGGCCACGGTGGTTTCGCCGGACACGCCCGTCACGATCCTGCCGCCACCGGCCACGCCCGGCGCGGCGCTGGTGCTCGCATCGCGCGGCGGCACGGTGGTTTCGGAAGACTTGCTCACGCAGGTGAGCATTCCGCCCGGCGCTCTGGCGGCGAACGCCACGATCACAGCCCGCCCGCTCGCGCCATCCGAACTGCCCAACTCTGGGCTGGGGCGTCGCACGCTCGGCGGCGTCGAGTTCGGCCCGTCGGGAACGGTGTTTTCCTCGCCGGTCACGATTACGATTCCGCTCACAGTCGCCCGCGCGCCGGGGACGGCGCTGCGCTGCCGCTTCTACATCCCAGCAAGTGGCACGTTTGTTGATGAGGGAACGGTCGCCACGGTCAATTCGAGCGGCACCAGCGCGGTCGCCTCCATCAGCCATTTCTCGATAATCATCCCGGACGAACCGATGCCCGCTTTTCCGCCCGTGACTGCGCCGACGCTCATCGGCATTTCGCCCGGCGAAGTCGAGGAAGGCGCGCGTGTGCCATTGCGTGTGACGGGCACCGGGCTGAGCGGAGATTTGCGCGTGGAAATCCGCAGGGCCGACGGCTCGCTGGTGCCCGACATGAGCACCGGCACGCTCGTCACCAGCGGCGGCAGCGCGGGCTTCATCATCGATCCCACGATCATCAATGAAAACGAACCGATGGGCCTTCCCCCTTTCGACTCCGGGACGCGCGAATACCGCGTGCGGCTCGTGCGCGCGCACGATGCGTCGCTGTTCGCAGAGATTCCGTTCAATGTGCGCGGGCTGCCGGAGTTCGTTGTTGCCGCAGGTGCGAATCCGCCGGCGCTGGTCAACCCGCCGACGATGCGTGTCTCCCGCGTGGACATCGGGGCGGGCGCGCATGTGCGCGTCGCTTCCGGTCAGTTGCGCCTCGATTCGCTAGGCCCGGTGCGGGTGCTCGGCACGATTGACGCCACGGGCGAGCGTGGCGCGGATGGCGATCACCTCACCCCGGGGGCGGCGAGTGCGACGGGCGGCGCGGGAGGAAAGGGACGGTTTGAGGATGATGTTTACTCCTCCGGTGGTGGTGTATTTCGTTTTCCGAAGCCGGAGAATTTCGGACAGCACGGTAATGATCCAGTCGGCGAAGGATTCCCGGCTCCCTATCAAGGCATGACCCGCGCACTCGATGCGCAGACTCGCGCGCCGCGCGGCTTGGGCGGCATCCCCGCGGATAATGCCGGAATTGATCTGGGCGCCGTGATCGGAACGATCGCGGAGTGCGTCCTGACCATCGGCATCGCGTGCCCGGCGGCGGTCGCGCAATTGGCAGCCCAGGTTGACGACGTCATCACCATCGCCGATGGCGGCCTGACCGGAAACCCCGGCCTCGGCGCTCCCGCGTTTTCCGCTATGCCGCGACCCGGCGGCGGCGGCGGCGGCGGTGCCGGACGATTCGAGGTTTCGATTCCGCTGCTCGGCGGCGTGACCGTCTATGGCGGCAGCGGCGGCTCCGGCGGCGTGGGCGGCGCAAGCGTGGAACTGCGCTCCGCCCGCGTCATCAGCGGCGGCGGCGGGAGTTCGCCGATGGTGGATGTGCGCGGAGGCAATGGCGGGAACGGCTCAAAACGCAGCGGACTTTTGATCGAAGGGCCGCTGGGGGTGGACATCTATGAAGACGAGGATGTGCCTGCGTTCAGCGGCGGGGGCGGTGGTGGTGGCCGTTCGGGGACAATTTCGATCACCGCTGCGGAAGGTTTCTTCGTTGATTCCGAGGAAGCCCGTCTGCGCACTGGTGGCGGAAACGGCGGGCGCGGCGGCGTTGTGGATTACGACATGGAAAACGACCGCATCCGATCGGCCTACGAATACAGTCCGGCGGGGAACGGCGAAACCTTCCGCGCGACGACATTCCACCGGCCCTTTTTCCCAGCCGGCACGTTTGCCGCACAGGTGCGTGGCCGCGCGATGCTGCACGTCGTCTCCGGGCTGGCGTCAGAACTTTCGCATCCGACGATCACCGTCCAAAGCGGCGCACAAATGCGTACCATCGTGCCGGTTTTCAATCCGGCCACCGAGCGATTTGAGGCGGATGTGCTGCTCTACCCCGGATTCAACATCGTGCGTGAAACGGGCTTCAGCTCCTTCGATCCGCTGGGCAATACGCCACGCTTCCTCGTCCTCGGCGATGACGCCGACAACGACGGACTCACCACCGATGATGAAGCCGCACTCGGCACCGACCCGAACGTCGCCGACACCGACGCCGATGGCGTGAACGATGGCTCCGAAGTGCTCGCCGGCACGAACCCGCTCGTGCCGCCTGCGGCGCGGCCTGACACGGCATTTGCGCCGACGCTCGCGCAGCTTTCCGGTGGCGTGGTCAATTGCGTCGCGGTGCAGCCGAACGGAAAGATCCTCGCGGCGGGACAATTCTTCTTCATTCGCGGGCAGACGCGGAATGGGATCGCGCGCTTCAACGCGGATGGGTCGCTCGACACCACGTTCGATCCCGGTGCCGGGTTGCCGGCGAGCACCTTCGAGCAGATTTACTGCATGGCCGTGCAGCCGAATGGAAAGATCGTGATCGGCGGCGACTTCCTCTCGTTTGCCGGGGAGCCGCGCGGTGGCATCGCGCGGCTCAACGTGGACGGCACGCTCGAAAGCACGCTCACATTCAACCCCGGATCGGGCGTCAATCCCGCCGCGAAAGTGCTGAGCGTCATTGCCCAGGCGGACAACAAGATCGTCGTCGCCGGAAACTTCACCAGCTTCAGCGGCGAGGCGCGGCGCGGCATCGTGCGGCTGCTGCCCGATGGCACGCTCGAAAGCACAGCGACGTTCAACCCCGGCACCGGGCCATCGGGACCATTCGGTTCCGTCGGCGTCTCTGGCGCGACGCTTCAGCCCGACGGGAAAATCCTGCTCTATGGCAGCCTCATGAGCGTGAACGGCCAGCCGCGCGGCGGCATCGCGCGCCTGCTCACCGACGGCAGCGTCGAGGATGCGAGCACGTTCGATCCCGGCAGCGGTCTGGGCTTTTTCCAATCGATCAAAAGCGTCTCGGTGCAGGGCGACGGACGAATTATAATCGGCGGCGATTTCACGAGTGTGAACGGCCAGCCGCGCAACGCGATCGCGCGCCTGCTCGGCACCGGCGCGCTCGAGAGCACGGCGGCGTTCAACGTCGGAACGGGCGTCGGCGGCGAATTCGGCACCGGACAGGTGCTCAGCCTCGCCGTGCAGGGAGATGGGAAAATCGTGCTCGGCGGGAAATTCGTCTCGGTGGACGGGCAGCCGCGAAACAACATCGCGCGTCTGAATTCGGACGGCAGCGTCGAGAGCACCGCGACATTTGACGCGGGCACGGGCACGGCCGGCGCCTTTGGAAACGGAGCCGTGTTTGGCGTGGCGTTGCAGGGCGACGGAAAAATCCTGCTGGGCGGCGAGTTCACAAGCGTGAACGGCCGCAAGCCCGGCAAGCTCGCACGGCTGGGCACGACGGGCGTGCCGGAAATCGCACCGGCGTTTGATCCCGGAGCGATCATCCGCAGTACCAACCCCGGCATCGTAAACGGCATCGCCATGCAGCCGGATGGAAAAGCTATCGTGACCGGGCAGTTCAACTCCGTGAACGGCACGCCGTGCGGCTCGATCACGCGCTTCAATCCCGATGGCACCGTGGACGCAACGTTCACCGGTGCGGGCTCCGGCGAGGACAGTCCGATTTTCTGCGCCGCCGTGCAGACCGACGGGAAGATCGTGATAGGTGGGCAATTCAACGAAATCGGCGGCACTCCGCGCTACCGCCTCGCGCGCCTGAACGCGGACGGCAGCGTCGAAAGCACCGCCACTTTCGCCGACATCATCGGAGCGCCCGGCCAGGTGAACTGCATCGCGATTCAGCCGGATGGGAAAATTCTGATCGGCGGCGACTTCTCCGCAGTCGGAGGCCAGTCGCGCAACGGAATCGCCCGGCTCAACGCGGACGGCACGCTCGACACATCGTTCAATCCCGGCGCGGGCGTGACCTTCCCCATCGGTCCTAACGATTACGCGGGCCGCGTATATTCCATCGCCGTGCAGCCGGATGTAAAAATCCTGGTCGGCGGCGGTTTCACAAAAGTGGACGGCCAACCGCGAAACAACATCGCGCGTCTCAACGCCAACGGCGGCATCGAAAGCCCTGCTACCTTCAACGTTGGCGTCGGCGTGAGCGGCGATGTCAATTCTGTCGTATTACAGCGGGACGGGAAAATTTTGATCGCGGGGCAATTCAGTTCTGTCGGCGGCCAGCCACGCGGAAATATCGCGCGCCTCAACGCAAATGGCGTCCTCGATGCCGGCTTCGATCCCACCGGCACGAACAGTGGCAGCTACATCGCGAGTATGGCGGTGCAGGCGGACGGGCGCATCGTAATCGGCGGCGCATTTAACACTGCGGATGGCCATCCCGTCGGGAACATCGCCCGCCTGCTCCCTAACGGTGTGGGAGAAACTGCGGGCAGTTTCGATCCTCTCGGTGGCGCGGACGACTTTATCAATGCCGTCGCGTTGCAGGCGGACGGAAGGATTTTGCTCGGTGGCCAGTTCGCCAACGTGGCCGGTCTGCCGCGCGGCGCAATTGCCCGGTTGAAAAACGACCCCGTCACGCAGAACCTCGTAGTGCTCAACACCACGTACGCCACGTGGCTCCGCAACGGCGCGACACCGGAAGTCAGCGACGTGAGCTTTGAGCTATCCACCGACGGCGGCTCAAATTGGACGCCGCTCGGCGCTGGCAGGCTCATCCCCGGCGGGTGGGATCGCACCGGCATGAGCCTCCCGCTCACCGGCTCGATCCGCGCCCGTGGCCGCACCAACGGCGGACAGGGCAACGGCAGCGCAGGCCTCGTCGGACAAAGCATCACATTCAGTTTCCCGGGTCCGACCTATGTGCCCGCCTTCATGCAATGGACGCAGACGCACCTCGACGGAGCGGACGCCTCCGAACTCGGCGATCCTGACAGCGACGGGATCGCGAACCTCGTCGAATACGCGCTGAACCTCGCACCGCAAACGCCAGACGCCGCACCATTCGCAGCAACGCGCTTCAAGTACGCAGATGGCGAACGGCTTCGTCTTTTCCTCCAACGCGATCCCGCACGTAACGACGTTACCATCGAAGTCGAGGCTGCCGATAACATCGCAGGCCCGTGGGAAGTTATCGCTAGGAGCGAGCGTGGCGCACCGTTCACCGGCGACGGCTACGTCGGCGGCGATAGTGCAGCGTCGGGCGTGAAGACCGTCGAAATTCGCGACACCGTGAATATCGCTGACGTACCCGTGCGCTTCCTGCGCGTGCGCATCCAGCGATAGCAAATTCAACCACGCCCAGCGTAACAAACACCAGCCATGCACACCACAATCCCATCCTCGCCCCGCCAAAAACACCGCGCGCTTTTCCGCATCGCCTGCGGGCTGCTCGCTTCGCTCCTGCTCACCGCCTGCCCGCCGCCGCAGCCGCCCGGCACATTGGAGCATCAGGCGAGCGTATCGGGCTCGGTGGCGACCATCGCCCTGCAGCCCGACGAAAAAATTCTAGTCGGCGGCGAATTTCCCAGCATCGCCATGCGGAGCGTGTTCAACGTCGCGCGGCTCGTGGGCGTGGAGGCCGAAAGCGACGCTCTTTTTCAAGTCGGCGCCGGCGCCGGCGGGTATCCAAACACCGTGTTCGCCATTGCCGTGCAGCGGGACGGAAAAATTCTCATCGGCGGTAATTTCGGTCACATTGCTGGGATTCCTCGCCCCTATTTTGGGCGGCTAAACGCAAATGGTTCGCCGGACACTGCGTTCAATTCCAGCCTGCCGCCCTTCGCGAGCACGGTCACGGCCATCGCCATTCAGACGGATGGAAAAATCCTGGTCGCGCTCGTAACCGGCGCTCCAGTTCGCCTCCACACTAACGGGTCGCTCGATCCCACCTTCACTTCGGCTGTCAGCAACGCGGGTTGCACTGCCGTGCAGCAGGACGGAAAAATTCTCGTCGGCGGTGATTTTTCCACGAGCGGAGCAGCGACGC
Source organism: Verrucomicrobiaceae bacterium (assembly GCA_031374705.1). Lineage (GTDB taxonomy): Bacteria > Verrucomicrobiota > Verrucomicrobiia > Chthoniobacterales > Chthoniobacteraceae > SXWH01. Next base: position 41,280 of record JANMGP010000319.1, read on the forward strand.
GCCACAACATCGCTCGTCTCGAAGCCGACGGCTCCCTCGATGCCACGTTCGACGCCGGGCTGGATGGCACGCCGAACGAGAGAGTGGACTGCATCGCTTTCACCAAAGGCGGCGAGATTCTCATCGGCGGGAGTTTTCACACTGTGGGCGGCCAGCCGCAGCAGGCATTCGCCCGGCTCACGCCCACCGGTGCGCTCCTCGCATCGGCGTTTTCGCAGACGTTCGACCCCAATCCATCCATCAGCGACATCGCCGTGCAGTCCGATGGGAAAATCATCATCGGCGGAAAGTTTTCGATCTTGAACACCGACCGCTCGAACGTCGTGCGCCTGCATCCCGATGGGAGCCGCGACCTCGCCTTCGTCGCACCGGCATCGCTGCCGCCGATCGGGGCCGTGGCGCTCGCGAAGAATGGCGAGGTGTTGGCGGGCAAGCGGGATTTCGCGTTCAGCAGTGCGCTCTCCGGGCTTGGCTGGCTCAGCAACGAACCCGCGAGCTACATCCTGACAAGCCCCGCATCTTCCCAAGCCGAGCTTCTCGCCTCCGGCGGCGCACCGTTTTTCACAGAAGTGCATTTTGAATTCTCCTCGGATAACTCTACCTAGACGCCACTCGGCACTGCCGCTCGCGTCGCCGACAGCGTGAATCAGTGGCGGCTCACGGGCATCAGCCTGCCGCCTGCCGGCTGGCTCCGCGCCACCGGGCGCACCGCGAACGGCATCAGCACCGGCCTTATTGAGCACGTCGCGCGCTTTCCCGCCGATGCGCTCGCTCCCGACACCTCCATTGTCGCCGGCCCCCTGGGAGCGGTGCAAAGCAACATCGCGACATTCGGCTTCGCATGCACCGAGCCGGCGCTGCGGTTCAACTACTCGCTCGACGGCGCACCTCCCGTGCAGAGCGCCACGGACACGATCACGCTCGGCCCGCTCACGCAGGGCTTCCACGAGCTTCGCGTTTTCGCCACCGACTTCGCCGGCAACGACGATCCCAATCCCGCCACGCGCACATGGGTCGTGGACATCGGCACGCCCGTCCCCGGCGCGATGGATCCAACTTTCGTCCACGCCGCTGCGCCGCCATTCATCAGCGGCGGCAACGTCCAGCGTCTCGCCGTGCAGCCCGATGGAAAAATCCTCGCCGCGGGATCATTCTCGACCGTCGAGGGCGAGTTTCGGCGCTACCTCGCGCGCTTCCTGCCCGGCGGCGCGCTCGAAAGCAGCGCGACCTTCGACATCGGCGACGGTGCACTCAACTTCATCAATGCGATGCTCGTTCAGCCCGACGGAAAAATCGTCATCTGCGGAGCCTTCACCGCCTTTAACAGCCAGCAGCGCCTGCGCATCGCGCGCCTGCACGAAAACGGCGCCGTCGAGAGCAATGCGACATTCAATATCGGCACGGGCGCAAACTCCGTGATCAACGCGGCCATCCTGCGACCGGACGGAAAAATCATCATCGGCGGCCAGTTTTCCACCTTCAACGGCCAGCCCCGCGCGTCCCTCGCGCGGCTCAACCCCGACGGCACGCTCGACCCCGCCTGGCAGCCCAGCGTGGACGGGCCGATTCTCTGCCTCGCCTTGCAGCCCGATGGGAAAATCGTCCTCGGCGGCGTCTTCAACAATGTGAACGGACAGCCCCGCAACGGCGTCGCGCGACTCAACGCCGACGGCACGCTCGACACCGGCTTCGTCGCGCCCTTCGCTTTTTGCTACCCCGGCGTCCTCGCCATCCAGCCCGATGGAAAAATCCTCGTCGCCGGCTACCTACTCGATACGTCGTTCAACGCAAAGGGTCTCGCCCGCCTCCGCGCCGATGGCTCGCTCGATCCCGTTCCCGCTTTCGAGCCCAACGGCGCTTTCTCGTCCATCCAGGACATCGCGCTGCAAGCCGACGGAAAAATCATCATTGCCGGCGAATTCACCTCCGCCGCCGGGCAGCCGCGCGGCGGCATCGCGCGGCTGCACGCCGACGGCACGCTCGAATCCACCGCCACTTTCAACACCGGCCCCGGCGCGGCGAACGGAGCGGCCTCGGCTTCCGTGAACTCGGTCGCCCTCCAGCTCGATGGGAAAATTCTCGTCGGTGGAAATTTCACGAGCTTCGGCGGCGGCGCCTGCACACACCTCGCGCGCCTCATCAACGACACCGCGACCTCCTCGCTCTCGATCAGCGGGCAATATGGCGCCCATTGGTATCTCGGCGGCTCCGCACCCGAACTCGCGAACGTCCGCTTCGAAGTGAACACCGGCGGCGGCTGGACGGATCTCGGCCCCGGCATCCGCACCGGCACCGGCTGGGACATCACCGGCCTCGCCCTTCCCGCCAGCGGCATTCTCCGCGCCACTGGCCGCGTCGGCGCGCAACCTGGCAATTCCCACTTCATCGCGCAGACGCGCGTACTCGCGGCGCCCGTTGATTTGTGGCGGCAGGATAATTTCGGTGCCGACGCCACCAACCCCGCCATCGCCGGCAATCTTGCCGACCCCGACGCCGACGGCTCCGTCAACCTCATCGAGTACGCCAACGGCACCGACCCGCGACACCACGACGGACGCCCGCCAATCGGCGTGGCCTTCGAGGGCGCGGCGGTCAGTTTCACCTACCAGCGCGCCGTCGCCGCCAATGATGTCACCTATGGCGTGCAGACATCGCCCGATGCCGTGAACTGGTTCGACACCACGAACTACACCGAGGAAATCCTCGCAAACAACGGCGTGACCGAGCGCGTGAAAGTCAACGTCCCCTTCGACGCCGCAAACCTCACTGCGGAGAAAGGATTCATCCGCGGCAAAGTCAGCATGCCGTGACGGCGCCGCCGTGAGAAGCGAGACGTAAGCCGATACTTTCGCGCAACGACGTGACCTTCGAGGTCGAAGCCGTCGTTCCGTGGGAGATCATCGCCGCGTGTGAAGGTGGCGCACAGTTCACCGGCGACGGCTACGTCGGCGGCGACAGCGCGGCACCGGGCGTGAAGACCGTCGAAATTCGCGACACCGTGAATATTGCTGACGCACCCGCGCGCTTCCTCCGCTTCAAGGTCGTGCGGTAAGGCCGGTTTCCGCCCGCAGCGCTGCATTCCCAACCACCGCCGGGATGGACTGTGGCACGTTCACCAGTCCAGCCCCAGCGCTCGCAGCTCGCGCCTCAGCGCGTGCAGATCCCACAGGTGGATTGCCGGTCCGAGCGTTTGCGCGGCGAGCTGGCGACTGTCCCGGCTGAAGCGCAGAGTGACAAGATTCAGCGGCACGGGCGCGGTGAGCGTGGCGAGCGGCGCAAAAGTATGCGCGTCGTGGAGGACGATCTCCTGACGCGTGCTGGCGACGGCGAGCAGGCGGCCATCCGGGCTGAACGTTACGGGTAGTTGGATGGTTCCCGTGATGCCGGTTGCGCTCCGGTGTCGCGGCTGCCATGTGGCAGTATCCCACACCACCAATTCCGAAGCGGTCGCTGTAGCGAGCATGGTTCCATCCGGGCTGAGCGCAAGGCCTGCGTTTTCAATGGGGATCAAGTCGCGCAGCTTCGTTCCATCACGAGCATTCCACACGTTCACTCCCGGCCCGCCAAACCCGGCTCCGACGAGCCAGCTCGCATCCGCACTGATTACAATCTGGTGGTGAGATGCACGGGGCTGGCTACGGTTTAGCTCGATGTGCAGCGATGGATCACTCCATTTTGCCACGAACGAGCCGGCGCGAACCGCTGCGGCCATCCATTCGCCATCGGCGGAAAAGTCCACGTTCGAGAACTGCGTCCCCGGCTCGAAGCCGATGCGCTCCGGCACCCCCAGCGATGCCGCACCATCCTCCCTTATAACGAACGGCCACCGCATCAACTCTGCGCCGCCGCACGTCACCACGTAGTTTCCCCCGGGATGAAAGCGAGGGCGGCTTGCCGAGGCTGACTCCACAAGTATTTCATCTCCACCGTGCGCGGTGTCCCAGACATGAAGGCCTGCCACCTCACCCGAAAGCAACCAGCGGCCGTCCGGGCTAAAATCCACTCCCGAGAGCCCGTCATAGTTCGTTTGTGGACTCGTGAAGCTTCGAAAAACAGGACTTTTCACGTTTTCCCGCGCGCGGATTCCACCATCGTCGTCAAGCATCACGGCCCGCCGCCCGTCGCGAGTCCAGATGACTTCTCCCGCCCCGGTCGTTTCAAAGAGTACACTGCCCGTCGCCGTGCAAAAGTAATGCTGCCTGCTATCGAAAGCTGAAGAAACCAGCATCTCCCCGAGAGCGTCGAAGGCAACGCGGTTCACATCCTGCCGGTGCCGCGCGAACCAGCGGTGTTTGAGAGTAACAGTGTCCAGCAGGATGAGCTCGCCGCTTCTGTAGCCGACCGCGAGGTGCCTCCCGGCAGGGTGCCACGCAAAAGCTGTGACGACGGAAGAGTGAACGAATTCAAAGACCGTTGCTCCGTCACTCACGGCTGCGACCGCCACGCGCCCAGCGTTATAGTACGCAAGCCGGTCTTGCGATGGTGAAAACCCTATTTTTGATGTCTGAAAAAGGAGGGCGATGCTCCCGGTCTCCGAGCCGTCTGCAGTGTTAAAAAACCGCACGCGCTTATCCTGCCCGGCAAGCGCAAGCACTCTATTGTCGGGCGAATAATCCGGGTGCGGATTGAATTTTCCCTCGATGGAATAGGCGGGCTGGCGTGGACTGGCGGCGGTCGATTCGAGATCCCAGACAAAAGCGGTGCCGGCCCTGTTAACACCTGCGAGCCAGCGTCCATCCGGGCTCAGCCTCCCTGCGAAAAGAAGGCCGGGCGGAGTGGCCAGTTCCGCCAGCACCGAGCCGTCGTTGCGGCGATAAACAGTGATGCCCTTTTCCTGGCCGAAAATTGCGAAGCGTGAGCAGTCCGCGTCGACCATGCGTTGATGCACCTGCGGAAGCGGCTTCGCGGCGTACCACGTCTGCGGTGGGCCGAGCGCGGGAAGTGCCAGAGCGGCGATGGCCTCGTTGCGCGCCTTCATCGAAGGATGGATGCGCGCTGCATCTTCGATGAGTGTGAGGTTTTGCATCCGGCGCTCCGGCGCGGTGCCGATACGCTGCGCATATGCCTGCGAGAGATACGAGCGCGCGAGGTTCGCGTTGCTCTCATCGCGCTGCCCGCGCAGCCGCACCGCTGCGACTGTCGAGACAACGGCGAGCACGAGTAGCAGCGCGAGGGCGGCGGCGGCGGCGGGATTCCGCCTCGACCAAAGCCACAACTTTTCCAGTGGCGCGACAGGCCGTGCGTGGATCGGTTTTCCCGCGAGCCAGCGGTCGAGATCGGCGGCGAGTTCCTCCGCCGAGGCGTATCGGCGCTGCGGATCTTTTTGCAGGCACTTCAGGCATATGGTGTCGAGGTCGCGGTTGATGCCGGGGTTCGATTTCCGCACCGGTGTCGCTTCGCGTTCCTGCACCTGCCGCAGCAGTTCCAGTGTCGAGCCTCCTTCGAACGGCGGGTGCCCGCTCAGTAATTCGTAGAGCACCGCGCCGAGGCTGTAGATGTCCGCAGCGAGCGTGAGCTGGCGGTTGTTGCCAGCCGCCTGCTCGGGTGCCATGTAGCTTGGCGTGCCCATTACCGCGAGTGTCTGCGTCATTGCTGCCGCGCCTTCCGCGAGCTTTGCGAGGCCGAAGTCGGTCAGATGCGGTTCGCCGTGCTCATCGAGCAGCACATTCGTCGGCTTCACGTCGCGGTGCAGCAGACCGCGCTGATGTGCATGATGCACCGCGCGCGCCATCGTCGCCATGATCCCCGCCACGCGCCGCGCCCATGCCGCTCCGCGTCGCTGCATCCCGTCGCACTGTGCGCTCAGTTCCGCGAGATTCCCTCCCTCGATGAGCTTCATGCTGAAAAAATGCCGTCCGTCGTCCTCTCCAACGTCATAGATAGGCACGATGTTCGGATGGTCGAGCCCCGCCGCCGATTCCGCTTCGTGGCGAAACCGAAGCACCTCCGCAGGCGATGCGAGCAGCCCCGAGCGGATCATTTTCAACGCGACCGTACGCCCGAGCGAGACCTGACGCGCACGCCAGACAACGCCCATCCCGCCCTCCGCGATCCTCTCCAACAGTTCGTAGTCGCCCACTCGTTGCACCCGTTCCCGAATGCCTGCGAGCAGTGCGCGAGGGTCGAGACCGAGCACGCGCTCGGGCACCACGGGTGGCTTGTCGTCGCTCATGCGAGTGCGCGAAAGAGCGCGTCAATTTCCTCGTCCACCTCCGCCTCCGAGTGCGTGTCCATACTTGTTGCCACCTCGCGGAGCAGTCGCTCCCGGTAGCGCTGGCGCAACCGCGTGGCCGCCACTCGTGCCGCACCCGCCGAGATGCCAAGCCGCGCACCTGCTTCTTCGGCGGAAGGCTCGTTCCCGTCGGGCGCAAGGTGCGCCTTGAGGGTGTCGAAAACCTCCGCCTTTCCGGCAGCCACGTATTCGTCGCGCAGGCCGGTCAGTGTGCATTCAAGCATCTGCAAAGCCCAACGCCGTTCGTAAATCGCCTCGGGCGTTGCAGGGTCGGCGGGTTCGCAAGCGTACCGCTGTTCGGCGGAGATTTCATCAATTGAAAACAGCGGCACACCGCCGCCGCGCTTAAGCTGCCGCTCCTTGCGCCACTCATCCCGGAGGAAGAACCGCAGTGATGTGAGCAGAAAAGTCCGCAACTTTCCCCGCTCGCGATCGGCGAGGGCGAATGCATTTTTTGCCAACAGGTGTGCAAAAAATCCCTGCGTGAGATCCCGCGCTTCCTCCGCATCGTTTCCGCTCCGCCGCACGTAGGCGTAGAGCGGATACCAGTAAGCTGTGCACAAGGCTTCCCTCGCCTTTCGCTGCGCGTCGGAGTCACCCGAGCGGAGCGACGCGATGAGACTCCATCGAGTCGGTTGAAAGTCAGCGCCAGCCATACGCGCCGAGTAGTAGCAGCGTGGCGGACGGTAATGGAGAAGAAAGTTGTGGTGCCTTTGGACGTACCGCCCATGAATGCGCGGCACTCAATGGGCGGGACGCCCAAGCCGCTTTCTTGGCGGCTGACCGCGAAAATCGGATTACGCGGCACCAAGGTGAGGCTTGCTTTCGATTCCCTTTTTGAAACTTCGCGTAGTCTGCTCCCGGCGTCTCTTCCGCCTCAGGGGCCGGGATGGCCCCGCTACTAAAGCTACTCCACGACAGCCGGCGGCAGCGGGAGAATCAGTTCCCCGAGTCGCTTGATCAATGGTGCAATGCCGTCGTCGCTGGTGGCGCTGATTGGAAAAATCTCGAGCTTCTTGTAGCGCCCGCGGAAGTGCTCCAGCTTTTCCCCGGCCTCGGGAAGATCCATCTTGTTGGCAACGACGATCCATTGGCGCTCGCTCAGCGTGGGGTCGTAGAGATCGAGTTCTTTGCGGAGCTTTTGCAGGTCTTCCAGCGGCTCGCGGCCTTCGCTGCCGGCCATGTCGATGACGAAGATGAGGAGCTTGCAGCGGACGATGTGGCGCAGGAAGTCGTGCCCGAGGCCGACGTTGCTGTGCGCACCTTCGATAAGTCCCGGGATGTCGGCGACGGTGATGCGCTGGAACTCCGGCAAATCGACGACGCCAATGTGAGGCGTAAGCGTGGTGAATGGATACGGCGCGATGCGGGGATGCGCGTTTGAGATTCGGGAAAGCAGCGTGCTCTTTCCAGCGTTCGGGTAGCCCACGAGCCCGGCGTCCGCGATTTTGCGCAGCTCCACGTAGAACTCGCCTTCCTCGCCGTCCTCACCATCGGTGTATTGGGTGGGCACACGGTTTTTGCTGCTCTTAAAATGGACGTTTCCGTTTCCGCCATCGCCGCCTTTGCAGAGGACGAATGACTGCCCCGGCTCGGTGAGGTCGGCGACCAGTTCCAGTTCGGCGAGATCGACTCTCGGGCGGTGCTTTTTGCCTTCGAACGCGGCGGCTTCGTTGTCGGTAAGGGAAGTGAGATCGACGTAGGTGCTGGTGTCGCGCGGTGCGGGTTCATCGCTCGCCGCCTCGAACGGGAGGCGGTAGATGACCGTGCCGATCGGTACTTTGTAGATGGTGTCCTCCGCAGAGCGTCCGTGGCAGTTTTTCCCGCCGCCCGGTTCGCCGGGTTTTGCGCGGAGATTGGACTGGTAGTAAAAGTCGACGAGGTTGTCCACGTTTGCATCCGTGACGAGGACGATGTCGCCTCCACGTCCGCCATCGCCGCCGCTCGGGCCGCCGCGAGGGATGAATTTTTCTCTTCGAAAGGCTACGCAGCCGCGCCCGCCTTTTCCTGCGGTCGCGTGGATTTTAATGTGGTCAACAAACATGGTTACAAATGGATTTCGTGTCAGCAATTCGCTCCCACGAATGGCATGAATGCCTGAATTCTCCGGCGGCTACAATGCTGCGGATGATTTATTCCAGAATGCAACGTCCGGCGTTCCGACCTTGCACGGGGCGATGCAAAACGGGGATTAGTCGCGTTGCGGCGGCAATTCCACGATTTCAAACCAGTATTTCTCGAGCGTCTGGAGGATGTCCACCAGCGCTTCGAATGTGACGGGCTTGACGATGTAGCTGTTCACGCCGAGGTCGTAGCTGCGATAAACGTCCTCGTCGTCCTTCGACGTGGTGAGGACGACGACGGGGATGGAGCGCAAATCGGGGTCCTGCTTGATTTCCTTTAAAACGGTGCGCCCGTCTTTTCGCGGCATGTTCAAGTCGAGCAGAATGAGGCCTGGTCGCGGTGCCTCTGCGGTCGCGTATTTTCCCTGTTTGCGGAGGTATTCCAGCAGCTCTTCGCCGTTCTCGACGAAGCGAATATCATTGATGAGGCGGGCCTCCTTCAGCGCATCAGCAGTGAGCAGGCGATCGTCCGGATCGTCGTCGGCCATAAGGATGGTGATGGGCTGTGTCTGTGCTTTCATGATGTCTGCGGTTGATGAATCGGCAGGGTGACGATGAACGTCGTTCCCTGCCCTTCTTCACTTACTGCCACGATCTTGCCCTGGTGGCGATCCGTAATTTTGCGGCAAACGCTGAGGCCGATCCCGGAGCCCTCGAATTCCTCGCGTGTGTGGAGCCGTTTGAAAGGGCCGAAGATTTGCTCGGCGAACTTCTGTTCAAAGCCGATCCCGTTGTCCTGCACCCGAATCTCTGCGAGCGGCGCCGAGTGCGCGGAGGTGGGCAACTGGCCGCGGAGATTCAAGATCACCGCGCCAGTCACCCGGATTTCAGGCCTGACACCGGGGCGGTGAAATTTGAGCGCGTTGGAAACAAGATTCTGGAGCAGTTGCCGCATCTGCGTCGGATCGGCATCGAGAAACGGCAGGTTCTCCACGACCACGGTCGCATGGAGTGACGCGATCCGCTCCTCCAGATCGGCGAGGACGCCTTTGATCACCTCGGCGAGGTCGCACCGCTCGAACGGCTGCGCACGCGTGACGATCCGCGAAAGCTGAAGGAGATCCTGAATGAGCTTCTGCATCCGCTCGGCGGCGTTCAGCATGCGGTTCAGGTAGTCGCGCCCGCTGTCATCGAGCTTATCCGCGCACCGGGAACGCAGCCGGTCTCCGAAGGCCTGGATTTTCCGCAGCGGCTCCTGCAAATCGTGCGAGGCCACGCTGGCGAAGTTTTGAAGCTCCTCGTTCGATTTCCGCAGCGCGTCCGCGTAATGCACGAGCTTCTCCTCGTCCTCCCGTCGCTTCGTGATGTCGGAGCTGATTCCGACAAGGCCGATGAGTTTTCCTACCGAAGACAGGAGCGGCACTTTCGAAGTCTCCAGCCACACTGCCTGCCCGCCGAAATCGCGGCTGGGCTCCTCCTTGTCGAGCTGTGCCTTCCTTGACGCGAGCACCGCGATGTCGTCGTCCCGGTACTGCTCAGCGAGTTCAGGCGGATAAAAGTCCTTGTCGGTGAGGCCTTCCACTTGTTCCGCGGTCTCACGACCGACATACTGCGCATGGGCCGTGTTGGAGCGGAGATACCGGCCGTCGATATCCTTCACGAAAATCTGATCCGGGATGGTGTCCATCACCCGCCGAAGAAGATTCCGCTCGAGCTCCAGTTCTTCATCGGTAAGCCGGCGCTCGCGGATATCCCGCAGGAGTGTGAGGCACGCGAGCAGCAGGGCGATATAGGTCAGTGACGTGCCGCCTCCGACGAACGACATGTGGACGCGCCCGATTTCATCGAGACTCTCCTCCAGGTCGCGGAGTTGCCGTTTTTCCACTTGATCAAACTCCACCATGTCGTCCGACATCTGCGTGAAAATCTCAGCCGCCCGGGCTTGCGTGGCGGGGTTGTTAAAGTCGCTCTCGACGCCGGCGATTCCTTTGTCGCGGCGCTGCGCGATGAGCGTGCCATAAAAGTCCGATGCGCTGCCGACACGCCCGCCGAGCCGGGAAAGGCGGAGCTGTTGGTCGGGGTTATCGAGGGTGGAGCGCTTGAGGTCGTTGATATCCTGGGTGATGAACGACAGACCGACGGTGTAGGGCGTCAGCAGTTCATCTTTTCCGGAAAGGAGGAAACCGCGCACGCCGTTCTCCATCTCCAAAAGATGTCGCAACAGGCGCTCGCTGGTGAGTAGCACCTCGCGCTTTTCCTCGACCTTGCTCGATGTCGCGAGCAACCGCCGGGTCGTCATGAAGCTCGTCACCGCAATCAGGCCCAGCATGAAAAGGGTGAACCCGGCACCAATGATCACTTTCCGGGAGATGGAGAGTTTTTCGGGCGCGGTTTGCGGTTTTTCGGGCATGAACGGAAGTGGCGGAGGGAGTAGGATTCGAACCCACGGGGCCTTTCGGCCCGCCGGTTTTCAAGACCAGTGCAATAGACCACTCTGCCATCCCTCCAGCGCCTGCACCTTTACCGCACTCGGCCCGTCCTGCAAGCGAACAGTCAAAAAAGCGCGGCTTTTTTCCACTGGCGGATCCCGTTCCTGCTGCCACCATAAGTGCACCATGAAAGCGCCAATCATTCTCGTCATCGCCCTCGCCACCAGCCTCTTCGCCGCCGACAAGCCCAAGGCCGCCAAAAACAAACTGTCCGCCATTCAGGGCGTCGGCGAGGCCACGGAAAAGAAGCTGACGGATGCCGGCATCGCCAGCACTGATGACCTTCTGGAAAAGGGAGGAACGCCAAAAGGTCGCGAGGAAATCGCCGCGAAGAGCGGGCTCACGGCCGCACAAATCCTCAAATTCGTAAACTTCGCGGACCTCTTTCGAATCAAGGGAGTCGCCGGCCAAAACGCAGAGCTGCTCGAAGCCGCGGGCGTTGACACCGTCGCCGAACTTGCAAAACGCAACGCGACAAATCTCGCCGCGAAACTCAAGGAAGTGAACGACGAGAAAAAGCTCTCGGGACAGGCTCCAAGCGAGAAGGTCGTGGCGACCTGGATCGAATCCGCCAAGGTGCTTCCAAAGAAAGTCAATTACTGAGGAGCCGTCGAATCCGTGCACGCTGCCGGGTCCGCAGGCTTTACAAGTCGCACTCGCGCTCGGTGTCTGTTCGTCTGATGGAAAAAGTACGCAGAAGGTCGTTCTTTCAGAGGGGGCGGCTGAATAATGAGCTGCTCAAACCCATGATTCCCTGCTGCGCGGACTACTATGCGATTTGCGTCTGTCGAGTGGCGCACGCTCTGATGTCGAGAGTTTTTGCTTTTTCCGGAGGACGAACTGCGGCTCATTGGCGGGCACTCGATGCCTAGGAAAACTGCTGCCGCTGCCAAAGAAGAACCGCCACGCCCGATCGGTGTATTCGATTCCGGAATCGGCGGGCTTACCGTCGTGGCGGAATTGCGCAAGCTGCTGCCCAACGAGAGTATTTTTTATATCGGCGACACCGCCCGTGTTCCCTACGGCGGAAAGAGCCAGGCCACGATCGAGCGCTACAGCCAGGAACTCGCAGGGCTGCTGCTCGCGGAGCGCGCAAAACTGATCGTCGTCGCATGCAACACCGCAAGTGCGCTAGCCGTTCATTCGCTGGAGGAGACGCTGCGGGTGCCAGTCACGGGCGTCATCCGGCCCGGTGCGGAGGCCGCGGTAAAGGCAACGCGGAATGGAAGAGTAGGCGTCATCGGCACGAGGGCGACCGTTTTTTCAAAAGCCTACGAGCGAGCAATCGAGGCGCTGGATGAAGACATCGAAGTGATTGCAGAGCCGTGCCCGCTTTTTGTGCCGCTCATCGAGGAAGGATGGATCGACGACGAAGTCACCAACCGGGTCATTGCGCGTTATCTGGAAAAACTGCTGCGCGCTGGCGTGGATACGATCGTTCTGGGCTGCACTCACTATCCGCTCTTGCGCAGTGCGATTCAGAGGTTCGTCGGCCCGGATGTCGCACTCGTGGACTCCGCGCAAAACACTGCGATCGCCGTGCAAAAGGCACTCAAGCAGCACAGAATCGCCGCTCCTCGCTCGAAGCACCCGGCGAAGCTCCAGGTCGCGCTGACCGATCCGAGCACGCCTTTTCTACGCGTCGCCGAGGAGGCGCTCGGTCTCGGCGTGGGCGAAGTATTGCCGCGCACCGTCCAGAAGTAGCGTGCCTTTCCCGATGGTCCGTGCGACTATTTTTGCATGATACCCGGACCCGACATCATTCTTGCATGCCCAAATTGCAACGCGCTTGCCAAGCTGCCGACCTTCGACGCCATCGACCCTACCGGCGCGCTTTCGTGGACCGACGGCTATCAGGAGCTCCCCGGCGTCCCGCGGCAGCCAAACATCATCCGCTGCCACGCGTGCTCCAAAGTTTACTGGCTCGCTGTCGCGGCGCAGCTCGGCTTTTTGATGCCGGGCGAATTCGGAGAAGGAGAGAGGGCAGGGTGGAACGGGCTGCCTGCGGTGATTTCCACGGACGAAGCCGGGTACCTTGAAGCGCTCAGGGAAGGCCTGGCCGCTTTTCCCGAGCAGGAACTTGAGCTCCGCGTCTTTGCCTGGTGGCGAGGGAACGATAAGCATCGAAACTCGAAGGAGCCCGGTCGCTATCCGACATCGGCGGAGTCCATCGCGAACGCCGAGCGGCTTATCGAGCTGACCGAGCACGGAGACCACGAACTGGTGCTTTTTCGCGCCGAGGCGCTTCGGCAACTCGGAAGGTTTAAGGAGGCAAACGATGCGCTTTACGGACTTTGCAGCGATTATAATTTAGCGCGGGAACGCCAGCGTGAACTGATCGCAGCCGGATCGCGCGATCTGGATGTGCTGTTCACCGAGGAAACGCTAAACCGGCTCGCCGCAGAACAAGAAGCGGCCGAGCGCGAGTTCGCAGAACAGCCCCCTTCCGAGCCCGCCTAGGCTACAGACCGCCCGCCAGTTCGAGGGCGAGTTTTCTCGCGGAGACGCTCACCGCATCGCGATAGAGTCCCGGAGTTCTCATGAAAGTATCCAGATCATGGACCTCGCCGGAGGTGGCCGAATTGGAGCGTCGAAGAAGCGTTTTTCCGCGGGCATCCACAACCCGGACGCGGGCCTCGACGATCGGTGCATACAGGCCGTCACCCACGTGAGTCACGCCATGGCGAATCGAGTCAAAGAGCAGTGTCGCGTCCGCGCCGTCGGATTTTCGCTGAAAGCGCTCGAACTGGCCGATTGCGTCGGACGCGGCGTTACGAATTTCCGTCTCGACGAATGCAGACTCGGCGGAGGCAAAGCCCGCAAAATCAGAGGAGCGCATCGGCGAGATGACCACCACCGGCGTGGCTGGATCGCGCCCTATATTCAACGACTGGACCGATTTGGAAAGATGACCTGAGCCAGCGCAACTCGCGAAGAGAAAGGTTGCAGCAATTGTGAGCAGGATGCTTGATTTCATGTAGTTGTGGTATTTATAACACGCTGATGGCGTATTGCGAGCCGAAAAACGCTCGCCCCCGGCGCGCTCGTGGATACCTTCATGGAATGAGCGACGAGAATTATCTATCCCTGACGCGCGACGTGGACGCCGTGCAAATCCCTGTTGGCACGCCGTGCACGCTGCCTGAAGGCACGCAAGTTCACCTCACGCAGGACCTCGGCGGCGTTTTCACGGTCCTCGCACCAAGCCACGGCGGGCTGTTTCGCATTCAGGGAAAAGATGCCGACGCCCTTGGTCGCACGGCGGTCGTCCAGACAGAGGCTACGGGGCCTTTTGATGTGGAACAGGTCTGGGGCAAACTCCGGCAATGCTACGACCCGGAGATCCCTGTGAACATCGTGGACCTCGGCCTTATCTACGATGTTGACATTGATGAAGACGACTCTGGAAATGGCAAACGCATCGCTGTGAAAATGACGCTCACCGCACCAGGATGCGGCATGGGCCCCACGATTGCCGCCGACGCCGAGCAGCGCATCCTCACCCTTCCCGGCGTCGCCTCGGCTCGCGTGGAAGTCGTCTGGGATCCACAATGGAACCCTACGATGATCTCCGCCGCCGGAAAGGAACAGCTCGGGATGGAATGAGGCTGGATCAATGGCTCTGGGCCGTGCGGATTTACAAGACCCGCACCAATGCTGCCGACGCGGTGAAGGGCGGTCACGTGCAAATCAACGGCCAACCGTGCAAGCCGGCGCGGGAGATGAAAGCTGGCGACCTCGTTGTCGCAAGAGCCGGCGAGATCACCCGAACCCTGCGATTCGTCGCCGCTCCGCCATCGCGAGTCGCCGCGAAGCTCGTCGCGCAATTTACCGAAGACCTCACCCCGCCCGAGGAATACTCGAAGCGGCGGGAGCCAAACTTCATCCCAATCATGTTGCGGGATCGCGGGAGCGGGCGGCCCACGAAAAAAGAGCGCCGCGAGTTGGACGAGCACTTGGGCCAATAACGAGGGCTCCGGCGGGCATTGCCGCAGTACAAAAAAAAGTGCGGCCCCCCGGTGACGAAAGTCACCAGAAGGCCGCTGTTCCCCCCAGAACGCTGCCAGAATGCTACGTGTTCGTAGTATCTGCAAGAACTTTCTGCACTATTTTTTCAGTGTCCGCTTAGTGCTCCCGGCGAACCCGAGGTGATCGGTTGTTGAAACGGAGCTCCTCAAACCCGAAAGCGCGGGGAGGGACGCGACAAGCCGAAGGATGACATGCTTCGCTCTTCTGCGGGTGGAACAGCCAAGGGCGAATCTCGGAAACCAGAGCAGGCCCCGTCGTGCCCGAGATGTTCGGACAAAAAAAGTGCGGCCCCCCGGTGACGAAAGTCACCAGAAGGCCGCTGTTCCCCCCAGAACGTTGTCAGAATGCTACGTGTTCGTAATATCTGCAAGAACTATTTTCGCTTTTTGGTAAAAAAGTTTTACCGCCTCTGTTGGCCGGCGGCTTTTCCGAGTTTAAAATGCCTCAACGACCAATGCTGTGGTGTTATCCCGACCCGACCTTTCGAGTGCGGCAGCCACAATTCGCTGCGCAGGATTTAATTCAGCTTCGGCAGGGGAGGGGTTGCGGAGGAATTCCTCCAGTTGGTTATCGAATAGACCATCGATGAGGCCGTCCGTGCAAAGGAGAAAGCGATCGCCGGGCTCGTAGCTGACGGCGCCGAGTTGCGGGTCCACGAATTGATTTCCGGCACCCAGCGCCTTTTGCAGCGAGTGACGCCCCGGATGATTCCGAGCCTCGCGCTCATTCACTTTTCCGTTGCGAAAAAGCCATCCGACAAATGTGTCGTCCTCTGTGACTTGCTTCATCCCGCCGGCAGCGGGGAGGTAATAAATACGACTGTCGCCAATATGCGCGAAATAGACCCACTCCGGCGAAAACCAGCACAGGCTCAGCGTCGCACCCATGCCTGCGCATTCCTCGTAGCTCTTTCCGAGCGCCACGAGTGCGCCGTGGATTTGGTGGACGAGCTCGGTGAGCACATCATCCACTCCCGCTTCGAGTCCGGCCGCTGCGAGCTTGAACGATTTCGGAAGGAGTCTCGTGATTTTATCGACCGTGATCTGACTCGCGAATTCCCCGGACTTCGCGCCGCCCATTCCGTCGCTGACTGCGAAAGCGAAATCTGCGTCTTCAATGGACGCCTCGCCGAACTTACCGAGCCGATGCAGCTCGTGAGCATCGAACCGCAATCCGAGGAACGAGTCCTCGTTGTTCTTGCGCACCCGCCCGACGTCGGAAAGCCCGAACCAGCGAAGACCGGTGATTTTCGATACGTTATTTCGCTGCTCCATCGTGTGGGTTTTCCGAGGTTGGGAGAATCGTCGCAAACTCAAAATCGATCAGACAAAAGCGCCCGTCGGAAATCCGGTAGGTCACATTTCGCATGAACGGATCTTCGTGGCGCACTCCGTAGGGAAGCAGCTCGGCGAAAAGCTCGGCTACACGGGCGTCATCAAGATGCTCGACGCGCCCTCCGCAGTTCGTCGTGACCATTTTCAGGTTTTCGGGCTCCGTTTCTAAAACACGCGGAACGAACGGACAGCCACGCTCTTCGAGGTAGCGGAGCACGCGCACCTCGTTCTCAAACCGTTCCTTCGCCTGCGGCCCGCGAAACGTTTTGTGGACCCGTCCATCGTAGCCGATGCGAACCAGCGCGCGCAGTGTGTCCTTCACGTTGTTCATTCGTTGCGGAGGCTACGCAAGGCGGCGACGGCGGCAAGACTTGGTGCGAAACTTTTCTGTGTTCATCGACGCGCCC
This sequence comes from Verrucomicrobiaceae bacterium, assembly GCA_031374705.1. GTDB lineage: Bacteria > Verrucomicrobiota > Verrucomicrobiia > Chthoniobacterales > Chthoniobacteraceae > SXWH01. The sequence continues at coordinate 57,834 of JANMGP010000319.1, forward strand.
GCATTGCAGCCTGCACGCGATTGAATACCGCTTATCTCACTTTGCTTGCCGCCGTGGTGCCAGTTTTCGTCGTGCTCGCATGCGGCGCCGGCCTGCGGTTGCTCGGAAAACTCAAACACGAAGCCGACTCCAGTCTGCTCTCCGTGGCGGTTAATTTTCTTTATCCGTGCTTCATCGCGGACGTCGTGATCAGCAGCAACGCTTTGCGCGATCCGCGCAATGTGCTCCTCGCACCGGCCGTTGGAAGCGCAACATTGATCATCGGATTTGCGATCGCGTTTGGAGTGGCCGTAGCGATGCGAATGAACCGCCCGCAACCGGCGCGCACGTTTGCGTTCACGGCCGCGATCCCGAACTGGGGCTACCTCGCAATTCCGGTTTTGCAGAGCCTTTTTCCTGCGGGGAACAAGGACACGCTGGGCGTATTATTCGTCCACAATATCGGACTGGAACTCACGTTGTGGTCGCTCGGCGTCTGGCTGCTCGCAGGAGAGCGTTCATGGCGGCGTGCATTTAATATCCCGTTCTTCGCCATCCTCGGCTCACTGGTCCTCAGCCTCATGCGCGCTTCCGAGTGGCTCCCGCGTTTCGCGCTCGAATCGCTGCACCTCCTCGGCCAGGCCGCGATGCCGCTCTCGTTGCTGCTCACGGGTGCGACGCTTGCCGATCAGTTGCGGGAAAAAGATGCGCCCTCGAAGTGGTCTGCCACCTTTGCCGGCATCGCCGTAAAGCTCGTCATCCTGCCTCCGTTGTTTATCATCATTGCCCGCTGGCTTCCGTGCTCCATCGATCTAAAACGCGTGATGGTCGTGCAAGCCGCGATGCCCACGGCGATGGTCCCGGTCGTACTCGCGCGGCTCTACAACGGCGATTCTGGCCTCTCTCTGCGAATCGTTCTAGGCACGACGGCTCTCGGGTTGATCACGATTCCGCTTTGGCTTCGGATTGGTTTCGGTTGGATCGGGCAATAGACTAAGCGAGGGAGAATTCTTTTTCGGTGGCAGCCGGTTGCTGGTTCCGGTGAACCCATACGCTGTTGATCAACCCGAACGCAAACATCAGCATCAGTACAAACGTGCCACCGGAACTGACAAGCGGCAGCGGAAGACCGGTAATTGGCATCAGTCCGATCGTCATGCCGATATTCTGATACGTGTGAAAGAACACCTGCCCCGTGATTCCCGCCACGACCAAGAGCCCGAACGGATCACGGGCCTGATGTGCCGTCAGGACGCAGGCAAGAAAGAGCGTCCCAAACGCCGCTATCACCGTCGCTCCTCCTAGAAATCCCCACTGCTCCGCGATGGTCGTAAAAATGTAGTCTGTGTGCGCGACGTTCGCGGGGATCAAGCCAAGCTCCAGTTGCGTGGAAACCGGATCGACGCCGGGAACTTCGGGAGCCATCCGCTTCCCGTTCAACCCCGCCGAGCCAATCGCGATCAGCGACTGGTTGATCGCATAGCCCGCGTTTTGAGGGTCGATATCGGGATCTGTGAACGCGACAATTCGCGCCCGCGCGTGCGGTTTTAAGCCAAAACAAATGACGATCGGCAGCACTGTTAATCCTACGAGAATGCAGGCCGCCAGCCATCGTTTCGGGATCCCGCCCAGCCATAACATCGCGAGCACCACCGGCACCCACACAATGGTCATCCCGTAGTCATTTTCCAAAAGCACGAGCACCATCGGCGGTGCCGTGATGAGTCCCGTTCCACACAGCTTCCACCAGGGATGGAGCCCCTGAAACTGGCTGAGGAAAAGAGCAAGAACAAGGATGCCTGCAATGATGGCGATCTGCGAAGGCTGAAATTCCGGCAGCCCTGGAAGTTTCAGCCAGCAGGTCGCGCCCAGCTTCTTCTTTCCGAGGCTCGTAAATACCGTCAGTCCCAGCAACAGAAGTGTCGTCACATACATCGGCACGCAGATCCATTTCACCCAGCGGTAGTCGGTGAGGGTCACCGCTAGAAAAAGAATCATCCCGAACCCGACAAACCGCGCGTGGTCCTGCCAGTAAGTTTTTTCCGACGGGATATGCTCGGTTGCTCCGTGGATAAAAAACACCCCTGCGAGCGAAATCACCACCACAGCAGCGACGAGCAGCCAGTTCATCCCGATCAGTTTCCGCAGAAAAGGTGTCATGTTCTTATTACGCGCAAACTCGCAGAATCTTGCACCGAATCACGCGATCACCGGCACCGCCGCCAGAAGCTTGCGCGTGTATTCGTGCTGCGGGTTTTCGTAAATCTCCTCCGCGCTCGCGCTTTCCACGATTTTGCCGTGATACATCACGAGCACCTTGTGGCTGATATGCTGCACCACAGCCAAATCGTGCGCGATGAAAAGATACGTCAGCCCCAGTTCGTCCTGAAGGTCCTGCAAAAGATTCACAATTTGCGCCTGCACGCTGACATCCAGAGCGCTCACCGGCTCGTCGCAGACGATAAACTTCGGCTTCACCGCCAGAGCCCGCGCGATACCGATGCGCTGACGCTGCCCGCCGCTAAACTCGTGCGGATATCGCTCCATCATATCCACTTTCAGCCCCACCTGCTTCATCAGCTCCGCCACGCGTTGACGCCGATCTTCGCGGTTCATTTCCGGAAAATGAATCTCCAGCGCCTCGCCCACGATTTGCAAAATCGACAGCCGCGGATTGAGCGACCCAAACGGATCCTGAAAAATCATCTGCATCTGCCGTCGATACGGGCGAAACTCGTTCTCCGTCATCGGCAAAATATTATTGCCCTCGAAAAGCACCTGCCCCTCGGTCGCGGGATTGAGCTTCAGAATGGTGCGCCCTATCGTCGTCTTCCCGCTCCCGCTCTCACCCACAAGGCCGACCGTCGTCCCCTCCTCCACCGTAAAACTCACATCATCCACCGCCTTCACATACCCCGTCACGCTCCGGAGCAAACCGGTGCGAATCGGGAACCAAGTTTTAAGATTGCGGACTTCAAGAAGTGACACGCCGCGCTTCATGCCGTGTTTTCCAGAGAAGGTGAAGCGGGAAGTGCGGTGATGTCGCGCTTTCCATTTTCGGGCGCTTTCGCCAAAATGCTCCGACAACTACACTATGAAACTTCTGCTCACCCTCATCCTCGCCTTCGCCAGCGCCGCGTTTGCCGATGTCACTCGCACCGATGCCCTCAAAATTGCCGAGCGATTCGTCAATCATCGCTGGACCGCAGAGTCCCGCCACGTCCGGCACGGCAAGGATTCCTCGGGCATCGAGATTCATACGCCGGACCGCGCCGGCGGTCATGCGAATCCGGAATCCGACTCCTGGACGCTCGGAGCGCAAAACATCGGCGTCGCCTACAAATGGGGCGGCTGGGATACCCCGGAAACGTTTGACGCCGGGCTCAACAAAGGCCGCGCGGCAGGCGACGTCTATACTGCGGAAAAGCGCAAAAAAGGCGGCGCGGCGGTGAGCGGCGATTGCGTCGGCATTGATTGCTCCGGCTTTGTCTCCCGCTGCTGGGCGCTGAAAAACCGCGAGTCCACCTCCACACTCGGCGGCATCAGCAAACGCCTCGCCTCGCCCGCCGAACTCAAGCCCGCCGACGTCATGAACACCGCCGGCGGCCACGTCATCCTCTTCGTCCGCTGGCTCGACTCCGAGAAAAAGCGCGCCCTCTTTTACGAAGCCGCCCCTTTCTCCAAAACGCGCGCCGTCGAGCACGACATCGACGAACTCACCGGACGCGGCTTCATCCCGTTACGCTACCGCGGCATCCGCGAATAGCGGCTACATCACAAACGGCGTATCATTCGCGTGGTCGCGCTTCCAGCGCTCCAGCTGTTCCTCGGGCGTGTAGCGGGCGGCGTGCTCGGCCATGACTTGCCGCTGCTCGGCGAGCCACACTTCCGCAGGAACTTCGTTCGGACGCCAGTCCGGGATGTCGGTGGGCAGATTCAAATCAAGGTCGGATGGTAGTGTCATGGTTTTAAGATCGCTTGCAGCTTCTCAAAAAATCCCCGTGGGGCGTAACGGTTGCATACCGCCTTCAGTTCATCATCGGAAATCTCCCCGCCATGGAGTCGCATGATTTCAACAATGTCGGCACCATCTTTCAGCTCCCGTTTTCCGTTGTTCTTTATCGCGTGCAGCTTCAGCGCAATGAGATGGATCGGCTTCGGAACACGCATTGCCAGAAGACCGGCATCAATCACTCTACTCTCGCCGTATATCTTTGCGAACGTCTCTGCATCGACTGGCAAAACGTCCAAATCTCCCTGCGTTCGATCGCGAAAGACATACCGCACAAACGCCCCGGTGCGCCCTGCCTCAGTGTAGCCGTATTGCCTCAAAAACTCGCTCAGTTCATCCACCGACTTCACGGCAATCATGCAATCAAAGTCCACCGTCTGCCGTGCATAGCCGTAAGCTCGCACAGCATGTCCCCCGATGATCACATTTGGGATCGGGCAGTCGGCCAAAAACTCCACAGGCGTCTTCATTCGCCGCGCCCTATAACACACCCTCGCCAAATAGCAAAAGCCCCGTTCCTCGCAGCGGGCTTTACCTTTGGGCGCGGGCATGTAGTTTCCGCGACTCTTTTTCTATATGATGACCAGCGCGCAAATCCGCCAAAGCTTCCTCGATTTCTTCCGTCAGCAGCAGCACACCATCGTGCCGAGCAGCTCGCTCATGCCGGATTCGCCGAACCTCCTTTTCACCAATGCGGGCATGAACCAGTTCGTCCCCATCTTCCTCGGCGAGCGCAGCGCGGACGTGAGCAAATGGGCGGGCGCAGTCCCCGGCAGCGACACCCGGGCCGCCGACACGCAGAAGTGCATCCGCGCCGGCGGCAAGCACAACGACCTCGATGACGTCGGCCTCGACACCTACCACCACACCTTTTTCGAGATGCTCGGCAACTGGTCGTTTGGCGACTACTTCAAAAAGGAAGCCATCGGCTGGGCGTGGGAGCTCATCATCAACCGCTGGAAATTCCCCGCCGAGCGCGTCTATGCCACCATTTACCAGCCCGACAAATCCAAGGGCGACCCCGCCGACCGCGACCAGGAAGCCTGGGAACTGTGGGCCGCGCATTACCGCTCCGTCGGCCTCGACCCCGACATCCACATCGTCAACGGCAACAAAAAGGACAACTTCTGGATGATGGGCGACACCGGCCCCTGCGGCCCGTGCACGGAAATCCACATCGACCTCACCCCCGGCCCCGTCCACACCAGCATCGAGCGCCAGCGCGAAGGCGCAAAACTCGTCAACGGCCCCGACGCCCGCTGCATCGAGATTTGGAACAACGTCTTCATCCAATACAACGCCAACCCCGACGGCACCTTCTCGCCGCTCCCCGCCCAACACGTCGATACCGGCATGGGCTTCGAGCGCGTCGTCTCCATCATCCACGGCACGAAAAACTTCACCGACTTCGAAAACGCCCGCATTTCCAACTACGACACCGACGTTTTCCGCCCAATCTTCGACGAGATCGAAAAGATGTGCGGGAAAAAATACGGCTGCACGCTCCCCGCCGCAGGCAGCACCGGCGACACCGCGCAGGAGAAAGAGGACATCGCCTTCCGAGTCATCGCCGACCACATCCGCACGCTCAGCTTCGCAATCGCCGATGGCATTTCGCCCGGCAATAACGACCGAAACTACGTCCTGCGCCGCATCCTCCGCCGCGCCGTGAAATACGGCCGCACGCTCGGATTCCACGAGCCTTTCTTCTACAAACTCGTGGACGTCCTCGCGCAGCACATGGGCGACGTCTTCCCCAACCTCCGCGAAAAACAGCAGCTCGTGAAAGATACGCTCAAGCGGGAGGAGGAGAGTTTTAATAAGACGCTGGATAAAGGGATCGCCCTCTTCGAAAACGAAGCCGCACGAATCACGGGAGACGACCCTATTGCGAATGACGGTGCGCGGGGTAGCGCGCGCTTCCAGCGTGCCGGTGCCGGCATCCTGCCGGCACCAGCCCG
>JANMGP010000223.1:0-1555 GCA_031374705.1 Verrucomicrobiaceae bacterium
CGCCCGACGACCAGCGCGTCCCGATGAACTGCGGCATCTGGCGGTTCCATCCGGTGCGGCACGAGTTCGAGGTCGTCGCACACGGCACGACGAACCCGTGGGGCCTGGCCTTCGACGAACGGGGCGAGGCGTTCCTGACCAACTGCGTGATCGAGCACGCCTTCCACGTCGTCCCCGGAGCACGCTTCAAGCGGATGTTCGGTCAGGACTTCAACCCGCGCACGTTCGAGCTGATGCAGACCTGCGCGGACCACATTCACTGGGCGGGCGGCACGTGGGAGGGCTCTCGCGATGCGACGGGCAAGCACGGCGAGGCGGGCGGCGGCCACGCGCACTCGGGCGCGATGATCTATCTCGGCGATCAGTTTCCCGCCGAGTACCGCAACAACCTGTTCACGCTCAACATCCACGGCCAGCGCCTGAATCGAGACAAGCTCGAACGAATCGGTTCCGGCTACGTGGCCAAACACATGCCCGACTTTGCTCCCTCGGGAGACCCGTGGTTTCGAGGCGTCTGCGTGAAGGAGGGACCGGACGGCAGCGTCTACATCAGCGACTGGTCCGACACCGGCGAATGCCACAACTACGACGACGCCACGATCCACCGCGAGAACGGCCGGATTTACAAGGTGACGTATGGTGATCGCGTACAGCCAGCCGATACCGTTGGGAAATTTATTCGCACTTTTTCAGAGCGATTGCATCGAGCGGTGCCTCGCATATTGCAGCATGCTTCGGCAATAGGAGCACTCAGCAAGGATGACAAGAAACTCATCCGTGAATCCATGACGAACCCGGACAAAACAAATGAGCCTGTTCTTCAAGGCGTTTGGTTGGCGCATCGGACAGGACTACTCACCGAAAAGGATCGTGCAGGATTACTTCTATCAGTTGATGACACGATTCGTGGATGGGCCGTCCGGTTGGAACTCGAAGACAAGGCCGCGTCGCCGGAGATGCTGGCCAAGCTGGCGGAGATGGCGAAGTCCGACCCCTCGCCGTATGTGCGGCTGCAACTGGCGAGTGGCTTGCCGCGGCTGCCGCTGGCGGATCGGAAGGAGATCGCGCGGGGACTGGTCTCGCACGCCGAGGATGCTGCGGATAACAACCTCGTCCTGATGATGTGGTACGGGATCGAGCCGCTCGTAGCGCAGGGCGATGACGACGTGCTGCCACTCGCGCTGGCGACGAAGATTCCCAAGCTGCGGCAGTTCATCGCGAGGCATCTCGCCACGGGAAGCTCGCCGCGATTCTTCCCGATTCTGCGCTGGATCGAAGAGCTGGGTGAGGACGTGGCCGCGCAGCGCGATGTGGTCACCGGCCTGCACACCGCTCTCGAAGGCCGGCGCGATGTGAAGCCCGATGCTGGCTGGAATCAGATCGCAGTGCGACTCGCCATGAGCAGCGACGCGACCGTGCGAGACCTCACGCAGCGGATCTCGCTCGTGCAGGGCAGCGACGCGGCGTTTGGCCACTTCACCAACGTCGTCAAGGATGCCAAGGCCGATGCCGCCCAGCGCGACCGCGCGCTGCAAGCCCTCGTCGCCACGAAGCG
>JANMGP010000225.1:0-15729 GCA_031374705.1 Verrucomicrobiaceae bacterium
CGCTTGATGCCGCCTTGCGTGACGGGGCTGTGCTCGATGTGCGCGATGTCGGGGGCCTGAAAAATGCCGGTGGCCGTGAGCGCATCGGGCGTCGAGCCGGGCTCGGGCGTGAGGCGCGGCAGCGAGTCCACGATGGCCGGGAACGCTCTGCACAGGCTGGGCACGGCCTGCCGGTAGTTCTTCATAATGTCATACACGAGGGCGTTTTGGAGGTCGCGATTGCGGCGCGAAAGAGTGAGCGCCTGGTCGGCCTGCTGGGCGGTCTGGTAGGCGAGGTCGAGCGCTGTAATCGCGGCGACAAACTGCAGTTGCGTGGTGTTATCCACCATCTTAATAGGCAACGCGAGACCGGGGCGCGCGGGCGCGGCGTTGAGCTTTGTCCACAGGGTGGCCATATCCATGAGCGGGCGGGAAAATGTATCGCGACCGTCCGAGAGCGTGGGCACCCGGGGGCGGGCGGCGAAAAAGTGGGTGGTGGTATAATAGGCATCGATGAGCCCGTTGAACTCGTTGATCCAGCCTAGCAACTGCACTTTCTTGAGCTCGATGTCCGAGCGCGCAATCTCCACATCGTTATCCTTGCTCTGAAGGTCAAATTGGAGATTGAGAAGTCCCGAGCGCAGACTCTGAAACGCGCCGCGATCATAACCGGTGTCGCCGACGGCTATGGTGATTGCCTTGGCGACGCCAAGTGCAGCATTGGCATCCAGCCAATGCGCGAGGAAATCGTCTGCGGTGCTGATGTAACTATCCAGGTTTGTGATGGCCATAATGATGATTAGGTGTGTATTGGTTTGTGTACGGAAAGCGATGGGGAAAACGGCGGCTCAACCCCGGAAATCCCGTTTTTCCGGGCCGGGGCGCGGGTTTTACTCTGTTGGCAGTCAAAAAGTTGATGGAAGCAGCGAGACGTTTGTCAGGTTCTGTCACAAGTCTGGCAAAAAGAGTACGTCTTTTGACACCGACAGTGCGTCTTTTGTGTCTGACAGCATGTCTTTTGACATCGCCAGCGTATCTTCCAACACCAGCAGCAAATCTTTTCACGCACCCATCGCTGCTTTTGGTGTTGAAACGGCGATGAAATGCCAAAAGGCGCAATGTCAGGATGAAAAGACGCACTTTGACCCACAAAAGACGCGCTGTTTTTGTGAAAAGAGCCGCTACATCTTTCAAAAGACGCGCCTTTTTTAACAAAATTCTGCAGACGGGTAACGCTGGACAGTGTGTAGGTCTAAAACTATTGCTATCGAACACCGCCCGATTGTCTGTAGGGCTGAAAAGAGAAACTGCGTTATCAGGAAGCTGAAGTGTCGATTGCGCCCAGCCTTGTGCGTATCTGCCAACAATCGGCAAGGTCATTAAAAGACGACGAGCCACACTTGCAATTCCATGATTCCCTATTGCAACGGAGTGGTGGAGAGTCGCTCTTTCAAGCCGCATAGTTTTCCGATGTGCATAACGGCGGGCATTTTGTCGAGAAAAAAACGACCGAAACGAACGCCGCCTTCGGAGCGGGGATTTCCTAATCCCCGTCCCCTAGTAGCGCGCAGCGCGCAAATAGAGAACCGTGTGCCCCTCTGAGCCCTGCGAAACAGATTGGGCGCTGCGCGCGTGGCAGGACGGGGATTAGGAAATCCCCGCTCCGATTTACATCACGCTGCGGTCACGCCCAGCCCAGGGTAGGAGATAGAAAGAACGCCAAGCCCTGTAGGGTGTGATTAAAGGTGGAATGCAACAGGAACGGCACCAAAAGGGCGAAAGCCCTCAAGGAGGGGGAACGTCCCGTTCCCCTGAGGCGCGAAGCGCCGCTCTGAAACTGCGAGCAGCCGGGAACCACTTCGTGGTTCAGGGGAACGAGACGTTCCCCCTCCTTGGGGCCGATATTACATTACCGGGCCTTCGGCCCTCAATCGCGGCGTTCGGGTTGATCACACCCGGTTGCCGTGGTGCGGGCGACATTTGCGTTGCCCGCCGCCTTCGGCTGTGGTGTCTTCCCGCTCATGAGTGTCGTCGATGTTGTGAGCGATCTACTTGGTGCCCGGCCCGCTTCGTTGCGTGCCGCGCCCCCCGCTCCCTCGCCGGGCTACAGAGTCCACAGTCGCCGGCGCACTCTATGTATAAAAGCCATGAACACCCAACTCCAGGACGTGAGGCCGAGTGGCAACTTGAGAGCGCCCAACTTTTTTGATGGCATCGGCGCGAAACCATCACGGTTGTCGCGTCGAAGCGACTCACGTCTCTCGCACGAGCCACGAGTCCGGGTGGTTTGCCGCACCGCAACTTGAAGGAGAACGCAAATGACAGCCAAAGACATTATCGCCGAACTCACAGAACTCGCCAATGCCCCGGCCAAAAAAAACTGGATGAACAACGGCGGTGCCAAAGAGCCGTGCCTCGGCGTGAAGGTCGAGGATATGAAGAAAATCCAGAAACGCGTGAAGATGGATTATCAGCTCGCCCTTGACCTCTACGACACCGGCATCGCCGACGCGATGTACCTCGCCGGACTGATCGCCGACGACATGAGGATGACGAGGAAGGACCTGCAAAAGTGGATCGAAGCCGCGACTTCGTACTGGGTCGCCGATTTTATGGTGCCATGGGTGGCCTCAGCGAGCCTGCATGGCCGGGAGATGGCCTTGAAGTGGATGGAATCGAAAGATGAAACCATCGCCTCCGCCGGCTGGCAGACTTACAGCAGCTTGGTCGCCATCAAACAGGACGCGGACCTTGACGTTGCCGAGATCAAATCGCTCCTACAGCGCGCGGCCAAGTCGATCCACCAGCAGCCTGATCGGCTTAAAAACGCGATGAACAACTTCGTCATCGCAATCGCCTGCTACATCAAGCCGCTCCACCCGCTCGCAGTCGAAACAGCCCACAGCATCGGCGAGATCGCCGTCGCTAAGGACGGGAAGTGCAGCACGATTCCGTTCGCGCCCGAGCGCATCAAAAAAGTCGAAGCCCGCAACGCGATCGGCAAGAAGCGCAAGTCGCCGAAGTGTTAATCGGACCTCGTTCCCTCCGTAGAAGTCGAAACAGCATGATGATACAGACAAAGATCCATCGGCTGCCGCGAACAGTGGCGTGCCCCGTCGCCGCCGTCGCCGCCTCGCGCAGCGACCCGCTCACACATGCGCCGCAGCACTCGCTATGACACAGCCGCGGAAAATCATTTTGTCCGACCTCGCCGGATGCTTCGTTGGCAACGGCGTTCTTGTCGTGAAGCGCGGGATTTCCTGTCCATACTCCCTACGATGAAAACGTTTCTTTTGCTATTCGGACTCCCGGCCTTTTGCAGCGCGGGACTGGTGGATCTGCCGGAGCTCGGCCTGCGGGTGCAGCCGGGATTTCGAGTGTCTGTTTTTTCGGATGAGAAACTGGCGAACGATATCTGGAGCATGACGATTTCTCCGCGGGGCGAAGTCGTCGTGTCCGGTGCCGGCTACATCGCCACGCTGCTCGACGACGATCACGAAGGAAAGGCGGACCGCGCAGTGGAGTTTGCGAAGGTGAAAGGCGCGATGGGCCTTTGTTTTGGCGAGGAAGGGCGTCAGTTGCTCGTGATGCAGGACGGCTGGCTGTGGGAGTATCGCGACGAAAACCTCGACCGCGTGGCGGACGGCGCGCCGCGAAAGATCCTGCCGTTTTCGGCCGGCGAGCATGGCGGTCACGCGATTCGCAAAGGTCCGGACGGTTGGTGGTGGGTCATCGGCGGAAATGATGCGGGAATTGACGAAAGGCACGACAGGCACCGGCGTGCGCTCGCCGGCGCGCTCCTCCGCGTTTCGCCGGACTTCCGGACGAGCGAAGTTGTGGCAGATGGTTTTCGAAATCCGTACGATTTTGATTTCAACGAACGCGGCGACGTTTTCACTTATGACAGCGACTGCGAGCGCGACTATTTCCTGCCGTGGTATTCGGGGACGCGGGTCTATCAAGTCTCGCTCGGGCGGAGTCACGGCTGGCGGCTGAATGGATATCAACGCAGCTTCCGCATTCCTGACTACATGCCCGCGACGGTGCCGGCGCTCGCGGACCTCGGGCGCGGCTCTCCGACCGGCGTGCTCGTCTGCAAAGGCGATGCGTTTCCTGCGTATTACCGCGGCGGTTTGTTTGTGTGCGACTGGACCTTCGGACGCGTCCATTTTCTCCCGCTGGTGCAACGTCCGGAAGCGGAAATCGGCGAAGCGGCGGCTGTGTTGGATCGGGAGGTAAAGGAGATCCTCGGCGCGTCGGCCGCGTATGAAGGGCGGATGCTTTCCGAGTTGCGCGCACCGGGCTACATCACGCAGCCCGAGGTATTCATCGAGCCGATGGGCTCGCACGGTTTTGCGCCGACGGACATCGAACAGGCAAAGGACGGCGCGCTTTTTGTCTGCATCGGCGGGCGAAAAACACGCGGCGCTGTGTATCGAATCGTCCCCGCCGCGCCGAATGATGCGACGCCGTCCGTGGTATCCGTCCCCCGCATCGCGCGCACCACCCTGGCCGTGCTGGAGGCGGTGCAGGAAAAGCTCGGCGGATGGCGTCTGTCCGGCGCAACAGCGGAGTCGTTCGTGGCCTACGAACCTGCGATTCCGAATGGACTCAACGACGAGCAGCGCAGCCGCGCGCTTGCTTACGCACAGGGCGCGCTTCTTTCGCTCGATGAGCCAACCCAGGCGGAAGCCGCACGGCTGCTTGCGATGCTGGAGGACGACTCGGAGATTTCCGCGCAGCGGATTCTGGCGGCGATTTCGGAGAAAAGTGCGCCGACAGCCGACTTTCACTACCTCGCCTGTTACGCACGGCTCAAGTCCGCGCCGGATGTCGCGCCACAGCTTGCGCGTGCGATTTTGCAGCTCGATGCCAAGCTCGCCGGTGCCGACAATCGGCCCAAGCAAAACTGGGCCGTCCGGCTCAATGAAGTCGTCGCCCGACTCATTCAAAAGCATCCCACTCTCGCCGCGGCGCTGCTCGAATCGCCCGGCTTTGCCACGCCCGGCAGGCTTCCGATGACGGATGTATTCGATGCGAAACATCGGGGCATCGCCGCGCGGCAATTTCTCGCAGCGGCAAACGCGGAGCCCGCGTGGCCGTGGAACGCAGAAATGATCAAACTCACCGGCCCCCTCGACGATGCAAGGCCCGCGCTCCTGCGGCTCTGGAAAAACGCTTCGCTCCGCAAAGCGCTTCGTCCATTTCTCGAAAAAGGCGCGTCTTCCGAGGAACTTGCGATGCTCAATGCTAAAGAGCCCGAGCCCGCTCCGCCCGGCGATCTGCAGCCGTTTGTTGATTCTCTGAAAGCGATCGCGTGGGACAAAGGCGACACCGAGCGAGGGGCGAAGCTCTTCAATGAGCGTGCCTGCTCGACCTGTCACACCGGCACGTCTCCGATCGGCCCGGAGCTCAGCGGCCCGGTGGCGCGGCTTTCGGCGAGCGACTTGATGACGGACATTCAATTCCCGTCGCGCAATATCGCCGAGGCTTTTCGCGCCACGCTGTTTTCGATGAAGGACGGATCGGAGGTTGCCGGGTTCGTTGCATTTCTGTCGGCGGACGGCGTCATCGTCCAGACGGTCGCCGGCACGCAGAGGCTGGCGGAGGGCGACATTGTCCGGCGGACGGAGAGCAAGGTCTCGCTCATGCCTCCCGCGTTGCTTTCGGGACTCCTGTCTTCCGACCTTGCTGATCTTTACGCGTATCTTCGGACGCTCGGGCGTTGAGGTTGCCGGCATCAGCGGGTTGTGTTGTGCTTTACAGACGGGAGCTGTTTGCTGTTTATCGCGCGCATGTTCGACTGGTTTTCCGATCCTAACGCGTGGGTGAGCTTATTAACGCTCACCGTCCTCGAGATTGTCCTCGGCGTGGACAACATCATCTTCATTTCCATCCTTGCCGGCAAGCTGCCAGCCGAGCAGCAGGGCAAGGCGCGGACGCTCGGGCTGATGCTCGCGCTCGTGACTCGCATCCTATTGCTGAGCTTCATCTTTTTGCTCACGAAACTGACGACACCTCTCTTCGTCGTGTTCGGTTTCTCGCTCTCGGGCAAGGACCTTGTGATGCTCGCGGGCGGCCTGTTTTTGATCTGGAAGAGCATCAAGGAGATCCATCATGCAATGGAGGGCGCGGATCATGAAAAAAGCTCGGGCGTCGTTCCGACCATGGCTTCCGTTATAGGAACAATCATCGTTGTGGACATCCTGTTTTCGCTCGATTCCGTCATCACCGCAGTCGGGCTGGTCGGCGGCGAGAGCGGGCCGAAAGCCGGTTCGCTGGATGCCGCCGTGGCCGCGCTCGGAACGGCGCTCCACGCAGGCGGGGCACCGACTCCCTCCGTTGCCGAGGCATTCGCCGGAGTGCAGGCGTTTACCGCGGCACATGCGCCTGCGGGTCACGGCAACGGCAGCATCGTCATTATGATCATCGCGATCATTCTATCGATGCTGGTGATGCTCGCGGCGGCCAAAACCATCAGCGACTTCGTGAACGAGCACCCGACCGTCAAGATGCTCGCGTTGTCGTTCCTTATCCTCGTCGGCTTCGTCCTCGTGGCGGACGGTCTCGACCACCACGTCCCGAAAGGCTACATCTACTTCGCAATGGCGTTCTCGTTCGTGGTCGAAGCGCTGAATATCCGGATGCGCGGCAAAAAGACGGCACCTGTGGAACTCCGAAAAGAATACTGAGCAATTCAACCGCCAAGTTGCGCGCGGGAACGGATAATCGTGCCTTCGCGAAACGCGGCGCTTGCCGCCGAGCCGCCTGCTGCGCATCTTCCGCGTCCAATGCCACGAGTTTCGGACGTCCATATTATCGCCAATACCGCGCTGCCTACGCCGCGCGAAATGTTTACCGCCAACCCGCGCCTTGAGCGCCATGCCTCGCTCGTCTCGCAGGCTCGTGGCGACATATCGCGCATCCTGAGCGGAGAAGATGATCGCTTCATTCTCGTCGTCGGGCCGTGCAGTATCCACGACCTAAAAGCGGGTCGCGAGTACGCCGAGCGCCTCGCCAAACTTGCCGCCGAGGTAAAAGACCGCGTCCTCATTGTGATGCGCGTGTATTTTGAAAAGCCCCGTACCACCATCGGCTGGAAGGGCCTCATCATGGACCCTCATCTCGACGGCACCAACGACATCCCCGAGGGCTTCCATCAGGCCCGGCGGTTTCTCATTGATGTCCTCGATCTCGGCCTGCCCACCGCCACCGAGATGCTCGATCCGATCACCCCGCAGTATATCGCCGACCTCCTCTGCTGGAGCGCCATTGGTGCCCGCACCACCGAGAGCCAGACGCATCGCCAGATGGCCAGCGGGCTTTCCACACCCGTCGGGTTCAAGAACGCGACCAGCGGAGCGATTCTCCCGGCGATTAACGCCATCAAGGCCGCCATGCAGCCGCAGGTTTTCCTCGGGATCGATCAGGACGGCCGCGCAAGCGTCGTCGCCACCGAGGGAAACCCGGACTGCCACGTCATCCTCCGCGGGGGAGACGAAGGCCCGAACCACGACGAGAAATCCATCTCCGAGACGCTGTCGCTTTTACAAAAGCACAGCCTTCCCCGAGTGGTCATGGTCGATGCAAGCCACGCAAACTGCTCAAAGAAACAGGCGCTCATGCCCGCCACCTACCGCAGCATCCTCGATCAGCGGGTGAAGGAAAAAGGCATCATCGGTGCCATGCTCGAGAGTAATCTCCTTGCCGGAGCCCAATCGCTGGACGATGGCCGCGACGCCCTCGAATACGGCAAAAGCATCACCGATCAGTGCATCGATTGGGACGCGACCGTGCAACTTGTTCGCGAGACGGCGGAAAAGGCCTGAGTTCCCCAAGGGGCCGGTTCCTCAAAAAATCCCGGAGAATCCCCTTGACCAAGGCGGACATCCTCCCCATCTTCCACGCCCCTTTTCAAAACCATAATCTGACTTTTTCACGATAATTTATGAGCCGTATTTGCGACATCACAGGAGCCAAGCCCATCCGGGGTAACAAAATTCACCGCCGCGGTCTGGCCAAGAAGAAAGGCGGTATCGGTCAACACGTCACCGCAGTGACGCCTCGCTATTTCCTGCCCAACCTTCGCACCAAGCGCATCTGGGTTCCTGAACTCAAGCGTTTTGTAACCGTAAAACTCACGGCCCGTGCGGTAAAGACGATCAACAAGAACGGCGCATACGCGACTTTGAAAAAGGCAGGGATTGTTTCCTAAACAACCCGGATTTTTCAAACCCGCACTCATTTAACCACTACTTAACGAACAAACATGGCATTCTCCGTTGTTTCCAAAAAATCCAAAAAAACTTACTTCCTCCACAGCCGCCTTCAGAAGCTCAAGGGCGGTCAGGAAGTCACACTCTACTTCTTCGCCGGCGAAGTGAAGCCCGAGGGCGGTCTTGATGCGGTTCCAGCCAACATGGAAGTCATCGAGAACGAGCGCACCGGCCTCCCGATGCTTCGCAAGAAGAAGTAATTCGAAAACGAATCTTTCATACTGGCGGCTCGGAGCTTGTCTCCCAGCCGCCAGTTTCGTTTTTAGAAGACACAATCCAGATTATCCATGAGCCAAAAACGCATTCCCGTCACCATTCTCACCGGCTTCCTCGGGGTCGGCAAGACCACGCTGCTTAACTACATCCTCAAGCAGGAGCACGGATACAAGTTCGCCGTCATCATCAATGAAATGGGCAAGATCGGCGTCGATGGCGCACTCGTCGAAAAGACCAGCGACGACATCCTCGAGCTCAGCAACGGCTGCCTCTGCTGCTCCGTGCGCAAGGACCTCGTCGAAGGCGTGAAGAAACTCCTCAAGCGCGGCGGCTTTGACTACATCCTCATCGAGACCACCGGTGCCGCCGACCCGCAGCCCGTGGCGCAGACTTTTCTGAACATCCCCCAGCTCCAGCAGCACGTGATGCTCGATTCCATCATCACCGTCGTGGACGCCGAACAGATCGAGAAACACATCCAGGCGCAGGACACTGCGAAGGAACAAATCGTGAATGCCGACTACGTCCTCCTCAACAAAGTGGACCTCGTCGATGAAGCCCAACTGGCCAAAGTGGAGGGCATCATCAAAGGCCTCAACGAGCATTGCCAGATTATCCGGACGAGCCAGTCGCAGACGAACATCAAGCAATTGCTCGACATGCACGCGTTCGACCTGGACCGGAAACTCGCCGTGGACCCCGACTTCCTCAACGAGATGCGCAACCGGCATCACCACGACATCAACTCCTTTTCCTACACCTACGAAAAGCCATTCGTCATCGAAAAGCTCGAGTTCTTCGTCCAATCGATGTCGGAAAAAGAGCAAATCTACCGCAGCAAAGGCTTCCTCAACATCGCCGGCAACCCGCGCCGCGCCATCTTCCACGGAGTAAACAACCGCTTCACCCTGCTGTGGGACCGGCTCTGGGAAAAAGGCGAAAAACGCGAGAGCCAGCTCGTCTTCATCGGCAAAAACCTCGACGAAGCGAAAATCCGCAAACAACTCGACGGCTGTCTGGCCTGAGGCTGCTCAACCCATAACCGACGTAGCCCGACTTTCCAAAGTCGAGATGCAGCGTTCCAGGGAGAAAGACCGTGCCGCGACTCCGAACGCCCGAGTTCGACATTTGAATGTCGAGCTACAGACCACGTCGATGTCCGCGGGATTACGGTGCGTGGCGATTTCATCCTCGGTTCCAAGCGCATAGGCACAGCCTTCTACATTGTTACGGCAAAACATTATGCAGCGAGCGCGGAGATAGATAAAAACCGATCGTCAGCTGAAAACCGTGAACTCAAAAACCCACATCCAGCGCTCAGGAAAAGCACCGCAAAAACGGCGGATGCTGATCGCGCGGATGGGCATGGCACTTGCCGCGCTGGCCTATTTTTTCACCGCGGTGCAAATTGCACCTTTGATGTTCGCAGCAATCGGCGCATCCATGGACCGCCAGCATGAGGTTCGGGTGCAAATGACTAAGACAGGCGTTCAAGTGACGCTTGTTCATAGTGATGGGCTTTTCGGAAATTGCGCGACGCGTCACGGTCATACCCACCAGTGGCCTGCGCTGATTCTAGTGGGGCCCGAGGTTTCCGGCAGTTCGGACCATGTGGCTGATTTCTCGGCGACAGAGACCGGAGTCTCATCAAGTTCAGAAGGGATTGATGTGAAGTGCCCCGTCAGCGAGATGCCTCCGTCTGATTGGCTGCCGCTTGTCGCAAACAGTCATGCACCTGTGGTTACGGGTGCGGTCGGCTTTGAGAGTTTTGCGCCGCCGGACATTCGTCCGATGCGGCCTGTGGTGTTGTTGATTTGATAGTCCCCTAGACTGCGGAGCCAGGGCGCACAGGCATTTCGCCATGTGCGGGCTTCGCGGAAGCCGGAGCGTGCCAGGCACGTAAACGTCGGCCCGTGCCTGCATCCATCGCACCTCGCGTGGATCTGAGTTGGCCGGCTTGTGTCCAAATCAATCAACAACTTCGTGAAACCCAAAAATCCAACATTCGTCAGTCAATCCACTCCAATGAAAACAAATTCTGCAAATCGACTCCACAAACTATCGCACCTCGTGCTCGCGCTTGGTGCTCTGGCGCTCAGCCCGACGTCATCCGACGCGAGCGTTGCATACGGCAGCATCAACAACTTCGACACGGTGAACGACACCGGCGAGGAGACCCACGGCTTCGAAATCGAAGTCGAAGACTGCCACAGCACCGACGTGACCTACACGTTCGACTACAACCACTACGGCACCGCGCACATCACGCAGGATGACTCGATTCCGGGGCACCCGAAGACGCACATCCGCTGGGAGAGCAAAAAGAATCCGGACGGCTCCTGGGCCGCAAAGACGATCGTTCCGACCGGACCGATTTCTCCGACGAATGGACATCAATTCACAAACCCGGCGGTGAATTTTGGCGGCGAGCATTTCGGCACAGGATTCCGCGCGCAAGTCGGCGCGGTGCGCTATTTCTGGCTCGTGGATCGCGCCGGTGTGCTGACGCAAGGTCCCGCCGTGCAGGTCTCGACTCCGACCTTTACCTACTACCCGCAAGTCGTGGGAGTCGCCGCGCCGGCACAAGTGCAGGCCGTGATTGCGCCGCCGCCGCCGCCTGTGCCTGAGCCGAAGGAATTCGGCAAGGCAGTGTGGATGAAGGAAATCAAAACGACCACGCACAACGCCAACAAAGTGAAGTTGCGCGAGCTGCTCTCGGAAGATCCGGACCATCCGGAAAAGAAGAACTGGAAGAACGGCGAGCCCGACGAAGTGGAAGTCGAATGGCGCATCCTTCAAAAGAAATACAGCGCTGCCGATGGCGGCGTGAACAACGAGGTGCCTGCCGCTGCGGAAGATCTGCCGGACGGCAACGAAGTCGTCACGCGGCGTTACGAGTTTTTCAAATACGTGGGCCCGCTCGACGCCGAGACCGGCGAGGCGATGGGCGACCTCGTTGGTGCTGATGGCATTCACGGCTCGGGAAGCGTCACGTATGCGGACCATTTCAATAACGCGACGGGCGAATGGGTCGATGTGACGACCGATCTTTCCACGGTGGAAGTGGTCGGTGAATTCACCGGATCGCAGATGGCCGCGGTGGATGTCGATGCAGCGGTGGGTCTCATCGATCATGTCAGCGAGGGCAAAGTCGGAGCGCCCTACACAGCGCGCAGATTGGTCGTGGAAGGCACCTGGGGCTTTGCGTGCGTGATCGACGGCGCGCTTCCCGCCGGCATGACTTTTAACGAGAACACTTCGATTTTGTCGGGCACGCCGACCGTGAGCGGCGACTTCGCGTTCAAGGTGACTGCGACCGATGGCGTGAATCCCGACGTCGCGAAAAACTACACGCTGCGCATTGCGCCGGCTGGTGGCGAACTCGGGGCGAAGAGCCTTTTGGACACGACAGCGTCGCCAATCGACGGCGGCACAACCACAGGCGACGGGTCGTTCGCATCAGGCGCCAACGTGAATGTAAACGCGGTCGCTGCTCCGGGATTCCATTTTGTGAACTGGACCGACAACGCTGAAGTCGCGAGCACGACAGCGAGCTATTCGTTTGTCATCGACGTGAATCATTCGCTCGTCGCGCACTTCGCCATCGACGTCCCGCAATGGACCATCGCCGCAAACGCCGCGCCGCTTGCCGGAGGAACGGTTACAGGCGGCGGCCTGCTCGACGAAGGCACAAGCGCCACGCTCGTCGCGACGCCAAATCTCGGCTACACGTTCACAAATTGGACGGAAGGGGCCGCAGTCGTGAGCACGGCCGCGAGCTATTCGTTCAACGTGACTGGAAATCGCACGCTCGTCGCGAACTTCAGCGTCATCCCGACCTACACCGTGGCGACCAGTGCAACGGCAGGTGGCACAGCCACAGGCGGCGGCACCTTTTCGAGCGGCACAAGCACGACGGTCACCGCGACGCCGAATGCAGGCTACGTGTTCATCAAATGGACCGTCGGCGGCGCACAAGTGAGCACGCAGTCGAGCTACACGTTCAACGTCACAGCGAACAAAACGCTCATCGCAAACTTCGTGGTCGCGGGAACTCAGGCGGTCATCTCGACCAGCGCGAGCCCCGTCACATACGGAACGACAAGCGGCGGCGGCAACTACCTCAGTGGCGACACCGCGACGGTCGTTGCTGCGGCGAGTCCGTACCGCAAATTCTCCAAGTGGCAGGAAGGCGGCACGACCGTGAGCACTTTGCCGAGCTACACATTTACCGTCGGTGGGAATCGCACACTTGTGGCGAAATTCATCGAGGCATTTGAGATTTCCACGAGTTCTTCGCCGGCGGTTGGCGGGACCACGGAGATGGACAGTCTGACTTACAAGACGGGCGAGAATGCGAAAGCGAAGGCATTCCCCGAGGCCGGTTACAGCTTCCTCAACTGGACGGAGAACGGCGTCATTGTCAGCACCTCAGCCGCTTACGATTTCAATGTCACCGGCAACCGCACGATTGTCGCGAACTTCGTATCGGATACCGGCGTAACGATCACTGCGACGGCCGCTCCGGCTGCGGCAGGGTCGGTCAGCGGCGATGACACTTACGTCGCAGGAGACAGCGTCACCGTTTCCGCAATCGCGAACCCCGGCTTCGCATTCGCAAACTGGACGGTCGGCGGGGCAATCGTGAGCACCGATGCCGACTACACGTTCAACGCCGCTGCGCATCGTGCACTAGTAGCGCACTTCGCGCCGGCAGTCGCCATTGCGTCGAACGGCTCACCGGCTGCGGGCGGGAATGTTTACGGAGCAGGCGAGTATCCGAGCGGACAGACTGCGATGCTGGAAGCCGTGCCGAATGCGGACTTTGAGTTCCGCTACTGGACCGAAGGCGGCAACATCGTCAGCACATCGGAGACCTACACATTCACTGTGAATGCAGCACGCACGGTCATCGCGAACTTCGCGCCGACGTTTGCTGTCTTCGCAACCGTATGGCCAGAGGGAGGCGGCAGTTCCGACGGCGGTGGTATGTTCATGAGCGGCTCCGTCGTCACAGTCTCTGCTACGCCGGCTCCCGGCTTCGCGTTCGATGGCTGGACCGTGGGCGGCGCGCTCGCGAGCACTGCGAGAGACTTCAGTTTCTCTGTCGCAAATGGCGGGCGCTCGCTTGTCGCAAACTTCAGCGAGATTCCGAAGATGATTCCCGCCCCGGCCGGTGATGCTGCGCATCTCGTCGTTGCATGGCCCGAAAACGCCGTCGGCTACGCGCTGGAAGAAAGCACAGACCTTGTCACGTGGACCCCGTCCAGCCGTGCAATCACGACGGAGGCGGGGCAGAAGAGCGTCGTCGTTCCGACCGCCGGCGCGAACACGTACTTCCGTCTCAAACGCCCGTAATACGCCATGAAAAACCTCGCACCCGATGACGCTCCGCTGGCCGCCGGAGTCGATGAATTCACAACGCTGTTTGTCCGTGCAAACGGAGACGAACAAGCCGCCGCGCAACTCTACGCGCAGTGCCAGCCGCTGCTCGCAGCGTGGTTGCGCTGGCGGTTCCCGTCGGAGGTTGCCGCGGATGCCGCGCACGATGCACTCGCCACCGCGTTCGCACAACACGCGGCGTTTCACGGCGAGCGGGCGCTGCTCCCGTGGCTGAAGACGCTCGCCTTTCGCGAGGCGATCGATGCCATCCGTCGCGACACCCGCCGAGCAGAACGGGAGCGGTTGTTTGTCGAAAGCGAGACTCTCGCGGGCCAGCGGCGCGGATCGGAAGGGTGCGACGACGCACTGGCACGCGGCCTCGCGGGATTGTCGGAGAATCAGCGGAGCCTCATCGAGCGACGTTACTTTGCCGGCGAATCGAGCGAAGCCATCGCCGCATCGGAGGGTCGCAATCGGAGCGCGGTCGCCGTCGAGATTCACCGAATCTGCCTGAAACTGGGGAAAGCCATCAATATTCATGACAGCGAGGAGCTTGGCAGATTCTACGATCTGCGCAGTTCCTGATATCCAACCACTCCGTGCTTTCGGCGATCCGCCGAGTTGATTGATCCTGCGAATCCGTAACGCAGGGATAGTAGATGAGTATTAAAAACATGTAACAATCCGCACCCTGTCCTTACCTGAAAATATGAAGAAGCCACTTACCTTTCTCGCTGCGGGCGTTCTGCTTGTTCTTCCCTCCGATGCGACTGCCGCTCCGTATCGCTACGACCACGTCGTCATCGTCATCGAGGAGAACACCGACTACGCGCAAGTGCTCGGAGACCGGGTGAATGCGCCGTTCATCAATGAGCTTGCGGATGGCGGCGTGAACTTCACGGAGTTCTACGCGATCACGCATCCGAGCCAGCCGAACTACATCCAGCTTTTTTCCGGCGACAATCATGGTGTAATCGACAATCTCCGCCCGCCCGGAAGTCCTTGGACGACGCAGAATCTTGGCGCGGCATTGTTCGCGGCAGGCAGGACTTTTCGCGGTTACAGCGAGGACCTGCCTTTCATCGGTGACAGTGAAACGACCGGGACGGATACAGCGGGCGGCCTCACCCTTTACCGGCGCAAACACAATCCTTGGGCAAACTGGCAGGTGCCGGAAGGAACAGACCCGATTCCGGCGAACCAACTCTCATTTGCCACAAACGCGCGCTTTCTTGATTTTCCGTCGGACTTCATGCAATTGCCGGATGTCGCCATCGTCGTGCCGAATCAGCAGAACGACATGCACGACGGCACCGTGCGCATGGGCGACGACTGGTTGCGGGCGAATCTCTCGGCGTATGCGCAGTGGGCAAAGACGCACAACAGCCTGCTTATCGTCACCTTCGATGAAGACAACCTCTCCGGCCCGAACAAGATTCCGACAGTGTTCTACGGCGCAGGCCTCACGCCGGGCACGGTGAATGCGACACGCTGGACACTGCACAATTTGCTCCGCACGATGGAAGACATGTACGCCACAACGCACTCGGGGCGCGCGGCGCAGTTGCGGCCTATCACAGGCGTATTTCCAAACGATCCGCCAGTGCTCTCGACACGGTTTCGGCAGGGGCTCAATGGCTACGCTGGCTGCACGGATACGATGGTGCGTCTTTCCGCGCCGACGACAGTGAGTTCCACTACGGCGCTCCTCTCGGCAGACACGGATGCGCTGGCGACACGGACCGAGCAGATTCTCGTGCGCTTCGACAATCTCGTCGGCGCTTCCCCCGGCCAGGTCCCCGCGAACGCTACGATCATCAGCGCGAAGCTCAGTATGTGGACCGGCGCGGGCGCGAATGACGACAGCAACGATCTC